>CAYWPC010000065.1:0-1750 GCA_964460075.1 uncultured Acidimicrobiaceae bacterium | reverse complement strand
AGACGGAACTTCCGCTCACACACCGCGCAACGCTGTACCGTGCAACCAAGGAGGCCCTGGCAAACATCGACAAACATGCCTTTGCAGACCATGTCACCGTGCGCTTGGAGGAGGGGAGGGATTCGACGATGATCGAAGTGATCGACGACGGAACCGGCTCAACGGGACAGCCGGGACTCGGGCTCACCACCACGAGAGATCGCCTCGAGGCCATCGGTGGTGGCATCGTCGTGTCTGACGCGAAGGGTGGTGGAACTCGCTTCCTCGCCTGGGTGCCGATAGAGCGTACGGTGGAACGATGATCACAGTGGCCATTGCGGACGACCATCGGATCATCCGTGAGGGACTCGATCTTCTTCTCGCCGAGTCCGACAGCATCGAAATCGCAGCCCACGCCTCCGACGGACATGAACTCATTGACATTCTCACATCGACAGACATCGATGTAGTACTTCTCGACGTGCGTATGCCGACGATGACGGGACTCGACGTGCTCAGGCGAATTCGGGAACTCGATATAGCGGTCGCCGTGGTGATGCTGAGTATGTACGGAGACCCCGTGTATGTGAGCAGAGCAATCGAACTCGGGGCATCCGGGTATCTCCTCAAGAGCGTCGGGCGGGACGAGCTCATCCGCGCTATCGAGGCGGTCGCCGATGGCCGGCAGTACTTTCACGCAGACGTCAGCGGCCCGCTGGTCGCCAGAATGGTCGGCAGCGACCCGCCGGGCAGGGTCGGAGACATGACGGTCGAGCAACTCAGAATCCTCCAACTCCTCGCCGAGGGTGCAGACAACGCAGCGATCGCAGAGAGCCTTTCCGTGAGCGAGGCAACAGCGAAGGCGAAGCTGAGAGCAATCTACGGATCCCTTGGCGTGCAGCGTCGCTCCGAGGCAGTCGCCGTGGCGATGCGCCTCGGGCTCATCACATAAATACGCACCTCGCCAGTTGGCGACGAGCACACCCACGCTCCGCTCGGCTTAGGCCTCGGTGACTGAGCACTTTCCTCATTCTCTCCAACAAAACATCACAGCGATCCGATCCCGAAGCTCCTGATCTTGAGTGGTTCGGAAGCGACTCGTGACGCCATAGAGCCATACGTCACTTTTTCGATGGCCGAAAGTATCCCTGACGTCGACCCGAACGACACACGGAAGGGTCCAGACGCCACTAATCCGCTGGGGTGCCACGACATACATTGTGAGCATGGGAAACACGCGCCATCGAGATGGTGGCGCAATGACCGAGGAGGTCAACTACATGGGGACCAAGAGCAGATGGCTCGTGGTCGTTTTCGTATTCGCCCTCGTAGCCGCGGCGTGCACCGGAACAGATTCCGGTGACACCGCGACGACGCTGGCGCCCACGACGACATCAACAACCCTTGGATCGACGACGACCGTGGCGCCGCCTACGACCGAGGCGCCTACGACGACCGAGGGATCAACGGAGGGGACAGAGGAGCCCGAAGAGGCCCCGGAGCGTTCATTTGATGCTCCTGCTGCTGCGATCACGGTCGACGGCAACCCGTCAGACTGGCAAGCGATTCCTGGTCTTGACACCACGCTGTACCCGATCGAAGCCGAGATGGGCGAACCGATCGAGGACAAGGACATCACCATCAAGATGGCGCATGATGACGAAAACGTCTACGCGCTGTTCATCGTTGAAGACGACTACAACTGGAACGCCGATGACGCTCACTTGTCAGCGGCTGCGGCACTGTTGTTCCCCGTCGACGACACAGCCGG
>CAYWPC010000064.1:0-1848 GCA_964460075.1 uncultured Acidimicrobiaceae bacterium | reverse complement strand
CCACGCTCCTGATCACGCACCGTGGGTGCGAGTACACGCTGAGCCAACGGGCAAAGCGGATCGTGGCGAGTACACGAGCCTCTGCCGAGTCGTCGTCGAGGACCACGGTATCGGCCTGCCACAAGAGCACGTCGAATCCGTCTTCGAGCTCTTCACGCACCTCCAGAACCGGGACAAATACCCTGGTTCAGGCCTCGGCCTCCCCGTCTGTCGCCGAATCGTCGAGTACCACGGTGGATCTATCACGGTAGAACCGAACACGCCTGCCGGTACTAGAATGATCGTCACACTTCCAACAACCACGGCATCGGCTGGCATCGCATGACAACTGGGCAACAGCCACCATCTGTATTAGTTGTCATCGCAGATGACGATCATGACGACTGTACGCTCGTCGTGGACGCTTGGACCGAGATTCGAGGGGACATCAACACGAGATGCGTCGCAAACGGGCGCGAACTTCTCGACTTCCTCAACACGATAACCGCTGTCGACGGCACGTTGCCTGCAGTAGTTCTCCTCGATCTCAACATGCCGCTCATGGATGGCTGGGCCACCCTTGCAGCACTCAAACAAGACGCGACACTCAGATCTGTTCCGGTCATCGTGTTCACGACGTCGTCAGTTCCCGAGCACGTTCGGGATGCATACGACCTCCAGGCAGCAGGGTTCGTCACCAAGCCATCGTCGTACCACGAGCTGGTGAGTGTCCTGACCGGCATCGACCAGTACTGGCTCTCGACCGTGACCCCCCCGCCGGAGCGATGACTGCCGTCACCATGAGAGAGCTCACTCTCCCTGTTGGGTTCCTTCGCGATCTGAGGCGGTGAATTGTTCGCCGGAGAGCTGCGCAGCCACTTGTTCAACGATCTTGAGCCGCAACTCCTCCCTGAGCCGATCAACTTCGGCTTGAAACACGGGATCGGCAAGTCGGCGATGCGCAGTCCGCTCTGCAACACCGGCCGCTTTGGCGGCGTCACGAACCGTTGCGCCGCGTGCGAGGGCGATTTGAAGTTGCAGATCGCCCGGCCGTGTGACCGATTGCTGTCGTGTGAGCGCCGCACGATGGGACCGAAGCCCGAACCGGATCGACCGTTCGAGCGACACGCTGTCGAGTTTCCCTTTTTCGAGGTAACCCGAAGCACCAGACTCGCTCGCCTCAACATCGATCTGGTGGTCTCCCTTTCCTGTGAGTATGAACAGAGGACGCCGACACCCCATGCGGATCGCCTCACGCACGAGATCCAATCCTGATCGGTCTCCGAGGCGGTAGTCGATCAGGTACACATCGTGACCGTCCCGGCCGATTGCCCGCAACGCATCCTCATACGTGGCGACATGATCGACCTGGATTTCCATGGTCCGGATGGTCGCGGCAAGATCCTGGATGATGACGTACTCGTCTTCATCGTCGTCAACAAGCATCACTGCGAGTGGTTGGACGGTCATTGCCTGCTCTGCCTCCATCCCCGGCAAGGGGATTCGGCATCATAGGGCAGTAATTGACCGGTTGCTGCGTTCAACGGCACGATCGACTCAGCTCACGCACGTTCACCTACATCCTCTGGCTGATGTGCCGGCAGTCGAATCGTGAAGATGGCTCCTTCGCCTGGTGTCGACGCAGCAGAGATCGATCCTCCGTGGTGCTCGACAATCTTGTCCACTATGGCAAGACCCATGCCGTCGCCCGGTATCTCACTTCTTCCGTGCAGACGTTCGAACAACCCAAAGATGCGCTCGCTCTGATCCTGATCGAATCCAAGCCCGTTGTCACTCACAGAGAATTCGGCGACCGCATCGGATCTTTGACCAGAGAGAGTCACGACAGGAAGTCGTTCACCTGAACGA
>CAYWPC010000063.1:0-1868 GCA_964460075.1 uncultured Acidimicrobiaceae bacterium | reverse complement strand
AGGGGGACGGCAGAGGAGCGCAGCGACGATGCAGGGGGATCGCGCAGCACCTCACTCGAAGACTCGCTTGTGCCGTCGGGCTCTCCGACGAACCGGGCTCGCAGGCTCACAGGCCCCCCTCACTCGAAGACTCGCTTGTCCCCCCTGAAGGGGGGACGGTCGGAAACGGAACCCTGTCCCCCTTGAAAGGGGGACGGCAGAGGAGCGGAGCGACGATGCAGGGGGATCACGTAGCACCGAGCCCGCAGGCTCGCACGGCCCCGAGGTGAGCCTGTGCCGCCGAGTGCTCAACGACCGTGATCCGGTACTGCAATGCCTCTGCAGCCGCACTGGCCTCATGACGTTCAGAAGGCTCATGACGTTCAGACGGCCGATGTGTAGTCACGGTCCGAGCAGGGCGAGCGGCACAACGTGTACCCCGTCTCTGCGTGTGTAGGCCTCCGGTCCGGTATGCACAACGATCGCGGCGACCAGATCATCGCGGATCTTGTCCCGCAGCCAGATCAGGTGTTTCGTGTCGTCATCGGTGATCGTGCGTGCCAACTTCGTTTCGACAGCGACGATGCCGCCCTCAGGAAGCTCGATGATTGCGTCCACTTCATGACGGGTGTCTTGTGTGCGAAGGTGGTACACCCGTGCACCCAGCGGCTGGGAGAACACGCGGACGGACTGAACCACCATGGTCTCGAACAGGGCGCCAAGGAACGTCCCGTCCCTCACAATCCAGCCAGACGGAGACGCCCCCTCGAGAAGTGTCGTGGCAGTTACACGGGTGAGACGTGCCGCTAATGCCGCGTCGGCCAGATGATGCTTCGGAGCGTGCGTGAGACGTCTCAGATGGTTGTGGCTCGGTATCCAGGCTTCAACGTCATCAAGGATGCGGAGGGCGGTGAGTGCATCGCGATACCCGATGAGCGTCCTCTTTGCGGGTTTCGAGTCATCGCCAGGTGTTGCGGCGTCACGGATCTTGTCCCACGACGTTGGTGACGCCGAAGCTGCCGCGTAGGCAGCCAACCAGGAACGCACCGTTGCTGGTCGCCGTATCGCATGACCGAACTGAGCCATATCGTGTTCCACGATTCGGTCAACGTAACTGTCAAGCTGGGATCGAAGCCCGGTACCGGATAGTTCCTGAAGGCCAGGAAACCCCGACTGGAGCATCGCCGCGACATATTCGTCGAGCCCCATCTCAGCCAGGCCCGAAGGTGTTCCACCCTCCACCAGATCTGCAAGACTGACCAATGCTGTGGAGACGCCCCGCTCGGGTAACGTCAGCGGACGCATCCGCAACGTTGCGATCCGGCCTGCACCCGAATGCGTTTCGATCCCCGGCTCCGAACCGGTCAACAGGAACCGACCCGCCGAATAGTCGTCGTCAACAGCCCGACGCACCACATCCCACACTTCTGGAACACGCTGCCACTCGTCAATGAGCACCGGATACGGACCAGCCGCAACACGAGACGGATCGGCCTCCACCACGGCACGCTCAGCAGCATCATCAAGACGAATCACACGTTGAGCCCGCTGCATAGCAGTCGTGGTCTTCCCCACACCTCTCGGTCCATCAAGGAGCAGCGCTGGCAACTGACCCAACATCTCATCAAGCGTCCGATCAACCACCCGCTCCACATATTGGCCGCCGAAGCGTCGCATCAAACCTCCAACATTCCGACCACGACACCCTATGCTACCATCCAACCACTAGTACTGTTACCATCCAACCGCCACCAATGCTACCATCCAACCACCTTGGTACGACCAAACAAAGAACGAAAGAGCGACCAGCGTGCCACACCCCCTCGCTCGAAGCCTCGCTTGTCCCGTCGGACTCCCACCGCACCGGGCTCGCAGGCTCGCAGACCCCC
>CAYWPC010000062.1:0-2624 GCA_964460075.1 uncultured Acidimicrobiaceae bacterium | reverse complement strand
CAGGCCGAGGGATCGCGATCAGATGGACGGTTTGGTTGGGGGCGTCGAGTCCGAAGCTGGCGCACGGTCGGTCCGGGGCGGCTGAGGAGGCTGCTATATGCCAATCTTGGAAGCCGCGACTGTCAAGCATCCGGCGAACGTCTACTTCTGCATCCTCAATGGTTCGGCAGTCGTTCGATGAGAAATACGCAACGAGGACGAAGCGGCAGTGGCGATCGACCTCGAGGTGCTCAATGTGGAAACGAACGCCGTAGTGACCCGATCCGAGGTCGTCGATGGTCTTTCTGCCGGGGCGTCGACGTGGAATTGGCGGGTCCACTCCATTGCGGGCTGATCATGTGTTTCCTACGCCATCTCCCAGCCGAGGCGGCCGTGGACACGTGGCGAGCGGCCGAGCCGTTTGTAGACCAACTTCTCGGGGTGGGGCTCGACTCGTCTGAGATGGGAAACCCTCCAGCCGGAGCGAAGCTTCCGAAGATCAAGATCAACGAGATGCGTCACCTCACACCTGCCGAGGTCGAGTTCATTGCGAGCCGAGTAGATGACCAATACGAGACGCTTGTCTGCGTCCTTGCGTACTGCGCTATCCGTGCCGGGGAAGCCGTAGCGCTGAGACGCAAGAACGTGAACATCGTACGAAGCGAACTTCGCATCATGGAATCCGCGACCGAGATCAACGGACGCATCGAGTTCGGCGCCACGAAGAATCGACGCAACCGGAACGTCACCGTCCCCAAGTTCCTGATGAAACGCATCGAGGAGCACCTCGACAGCTACGTGGCACAAGACCCCGATGCGCTCGTATTCGGATCGCCTCAGGGCGGAGCACTTCGGCTATCGAACTTCCGGCGTCGGGTCTGGTCGCCAGCGCTCAAGGGCACAGACCTCGAAGGTGTGAGAATCCACGACTTGCGTCACACAGCAGCGTCGATACTCCATCAATCAGGGGCTGCACCCGAACATCGTCCAGCAGCACCTTGGGCACTCGAGCATCGTTGTCACGATGGACCGCTATGGGCACCTGTACCCATCAGATAGCGAACGTGTCCAGGACGCCCTCGATGCAGCATTCGAGACGGGGTTGGTTGGGTCGACTGCCCCGAGTGTCGAATCGGAAGCTGACCAGATGCAGACCGGGGCTTGAAGCTGTCGCGGACGATGCGAATCTCGTGACATTCGGAGAACCTTTGAATTACACCCGCGCAATTAAAGGTTCTGGCGGCAAAGCTGTCTATCTGGCGATGGTTGACAACCCTCCCTTGCGCGTGTGGCTTCAAATGCAATGTTTGTCCTGCTAACCTTTAATTATGATTATCGCCGACATCGAAGAAAGCCCGATCGGAAGGCTGGTACCGATCGAGGGCTACGACGCGCGTTTCGACGAGTCGTTCAATCATTTCGCCTTCGTGCCGGATCCGCTTCCCCAATCCCTGCAGCTGTCTGATGACACGTGGATGATGGTCGTGGAGGCGGAACGCCAGCTGGGGCGGCTTGACGAAGCCGGCCACCGCCTGCCGGACCCCGAGGTCGTGCGGCGGCCCCAGATCATCCGGGAGGCGCAGAGCACCTCAGCTCTCGAGGGCACTCATGTTGCGTTCACGGAGATCGTCGAGGCGGAGATGGAAGAACTTCTCACTGTCGATCCTGAGATGCGAGAGGTCCTCAACTACGTCCGTATCGCCGTGTCGGCCGTGAACCAGATTGATGAGCGTCGTATCACGATCGGGTTCCTCAACGAACTGCAGTCGGAGTTGGTAGCCGGTACCGAGTCCGATGGCCCCGACTCCGGCAGGATCCGTACGAAGCAGGTGTTCATTGGTCCTCGAAACGCCCGCGTTGTCGATGCACGATTCGTTCCGGCTCCCACCGGTGATCTCGTCGAGTCTGGCTATCGAGCGTGGACGGATTGGATGAATGACGAGAGGGTGGCGATGTCGGCCGTGGTCAGGACGGCCCTCGGTCACTATCAGTTCGAGACTCTCCATCCGTATGCCGACGGAAATGGTCGGCTCGGGCGTCTGGTGATTCTTCTGCAACTCCTCAAGGCTGGAGTCATCCGCGAGGCCCTCTTGACTGTGTCGCCATGGTTCGAGGATCGAAGAGCCGAGTACCAGGAACAGCTCCTGCGTGTG
This sequence comes from uncultured Acidimicrobiaceae bacterium, assembly GCA_964460075.1. Taxonomy (GTDB): domain Bacteria; phylum Actinomycetota; class Acidimicrobiia; order Spongiisociales; family UBA5794; genus JAMBLL01. The sequence goes on along the minus strand of CAYWPC010000062.1, from coordinate 492 downwards.
AGTCAGACGGGTGACTACGACACGTGGGTACGGTTCTTCGCCCAGGGGCTGAGGGATCAGGCTCAGCAGACCGTTGCCAGGATCGAGGCGCTCATGGAGTTCGCCGAGCATGTGCGGAGCACCATCACTGCGAGAGACATCCGCGGTACGGGGCGAAAGGTCGCGGAGGACCTCATCGCGAATCCGGTGGTTTGGTCTGCTGCCATCAAGACTCGTTACGGCGTGTCCTACGTCGCGGCCAACAACGCTGTCTCCAGATTGGTGGAGGCCGGTCTCATCGAAGAGGTGACAGGACGCCGGTACGATCGCGTCTTCGTGTGCACCGCCGTTCACCGGATCGTGGCCCTGTAGCTATCGCTGGGAGTGTCAACTTGATTTGGCCTCACCGCGCTCGTCTGATTCGGCCCCATCAGATACCGAACGTGTCCAGGACGCCCTCGATGCAGCATTCGAGACGGGATTGGTTGCGTCGACTACGCCGAGTTGACCACG
>CAYWPC010000061.1:0-2971 GCA_964460075.1 uncultured Acidimicrobiaceae bacterium | reverse complement strand
GCAACGGGGGACTCAGTTACGCAAGAACAGAACGATGCATTGTGTACCAACTCACGAGCTTCGCCCATCGATAGGCAGCGCAACGACCACCCTCGTACCTGACGGTGTGTTCGTTTCGATCGTGATTGTTCCTCGGTGATGCTCGACGATTCGCCTGCATATCGTCAAGCCAATGCCTGATCCCTGATAGTCGGCACGACTTTGAAGACGGGCGAACAAGTCAAACGCGGTCTCGGCGTCGTCTGCCGATATCCCTATCCCGTGATCTTCCACGACGAACGCTACGTGTCCTTCGTCAAGGTCGTCTCTCACCTCCGATGAGACACGTATCCACGGTGCAACGCCTGGCTCATGGAAGGTAACCGCGTTGGCGACAAGGTTCTGCACGAGTTGCCGCAGCAGGGTCGGCTTGCCCCAGATATTCGGAAGGTCACCGATCTCGATCGTAGCCCCGGTGTCATGAACCAGGATCTCTAGGTCAGCTACGACGTCACGTGCCACGCTACCAAGGTCGACCCATACTGCCGGTTCGGCGCGGGCCGTTATCCGTGAGAATTCGAGCAATCCATCTATGAGGTCCTGCATCCGTGCGGCAGCAGACGTCATTCGGTCCAGATAGTCGCGTGACCGCTCATCGAGACCTTCACGTACCGTATCGGCCAGGCGCTCCCCGAAGATCCTGATCTTCCTCAACGGCTCGCTCAGATCGTGCGCACCGACGACCGCCAGCCGCTCAAGATCACGGTTGCTGTGTTCGAGTGCGTTGACGGTCAGGCGTAGCTCAGCCGTCCTCGCGAGCACTTCTGCTTCGAGCACGCGACGCTCCTCATCGAGTGTGCTCATTGTCTCGTTTAGGCGCACCTGCATGTTGTCGAAGGCACCCACGAGATCACCGAACTCGTCATCTCCTGCGTACTCCACCTTCTGGGAGTAATCGCCGCTTCCAATGGCCGTGACGCCGGCTTCGAACGTCTTGAGAGGTGTGAGCACTCGGCGACGCACGACCGTCACTGCAAGCCATGAAAGTGAGATTGCAAGCGCGCTCACGATGAGCGCAAGCCAGCCGAATTGTTGAACACGGCGATTGAGAGAAGACACTTCCTTCGCTGTTCGCCGATCAATAGTGACGAGAAACTCGTTGATCGGCTCCATGATGGCCGTCTTCTCTGCCATGTATTCGTCGCCGAACACGAGCTGTTTCGCCATCTCGAGATCAGGAGTACCGTTAACGGCTTGTTGGCCTTCGCCACCACCGAATCTGCCCTCGACGGCGTTCATCGCCATGTTCTCCATGATGGTGAGGGCGTCCGAGCGGTCTTCCGCCACGTGCAGTAAGTCGAGTTCTTCAGCGGTGAAACCTGCATCTTCCATCAGGTCGACGAGGGACCTCGGTTCGCCCGAAGCGCGAGGTCGCTGATCGTCAGGGCCCACGAGGTCCCAGTACACGAGGTCGTAGCGTTCGGGCCTCGGTGCTGTCCCATCCCTGATTGCGATGATTTCGTCGAACCATTCTCGGTATCGGGGCTCCCCTGTCGAGACGTACAAGCGAGCCATCCGAGTCAGATCGTCTGAGCTCTGACGCAGACCATCGGCGAGCATGACCGAGTTAGAACGTCGCTCCTGTGCGTCCTTGATACTGTCTTGAGTTGTCACGAGCAGTCCAAGGATGACGAAGAGACCGACCAGGAGTGCCACGAGCGCTGCCGACAGCCACATGAACGTCGATCGAATCGAGATGCCTGACCTCCGAAAGTTCACCACTGAGCACCATAGTGAAACACAACACGAAGATGGTGAATGACGCGGAATACCTGAGTGGACCACCCGCAAGTGACGACGTTCCGACTCGAGCGTGCACGCGAATTTCGGCTCAAGGCACGTCTCCATTTGCCGATCTGTGACAGTACGCGCCGTCAGAACGCTGTCAGCGCCCGAGATCGCCGCAGTCGGCGAACGAACATCGAGGACCGTTACGAGAAGGACGAGACGATGACGAAACTACTCAAATCATCTGGCGGCATCGCCCGTCACCACAGACTCCGCACAGTTCTACTTGTGGTTCTCAGCTCCATCGGCCTCATTCTGGGAACGGTTCCACCCCCAGCCTCCGCCGCGTTCAACGCTGGTACTGGACGTAACGTCACGATTGCCGTCAAGGCATCGTCAGGTGGCCCGATCACTGCCGGCGCACAGCTCCAGGCGATTGTTACGCTGGAATGGGACTCCCCAATGTACGCCTATACGGGAAATCCCTGCGTGCTGACGGGCGACAGCGGCAATCTACGGATACCCGATATGTACTACTCCTTGAACACATCCGCGGTCACCGGCATTTACACCTGTACCGGTGCTGCTCTTTCATCTGACTTCAAGACGGCGACCTGGACTGTCACCTTCACCGCACCGACGGTGGCTGGCACCTACACGGCGCAACCCTACTCCAGGAGCATCCCATGGTACGACACATCCAGCTACTTCACCTACGGTACGGCCTTCTCCTACACGATCGGAGCGACACCGGTTCCCGGAACCCCACATGGCATTCAAGTTGTCGGAGGAAACACCCAGGTCGCCTTGTCGTGGACAGCACCGGCGAGTGACGGTGGTGCAGCAATATCGGACTACGTAGTTGAGTACTCCGCAGACAACGGCACAACCTGGTCAACATTCAACGACGGCACCTCAACCACGGCGTCTACGACCGTGACCGGGTTGACAAACGGCACCCCGTACCTGTTCCGTGTCAGCGCAACCAACAGCACCGGCACAGGAGCATCGGCCACCTCAACAGCAGTAACACCCGCACCGACGGTACCGGATGCCCCCACCAACGTGGCAGGCACAACTGGCAATACACAAGTCGCCCTCACATGGACAGCACCGGCGAGTGACGGTGGTGCAGCAATATCGGACTATGTAGTTGAGTACTCCGCAGACAACGGCACAACCTGGTCAACATTCAACGACGGCA
>CAYWPC010000060.1:0-3082 GCA_964460075.1 uncultured Acidimicrobiaceae bacterium | reverse complement strand
TTCTGAGTACGGGTTGTCGTTCGACACGTGGGGGCGGGAATGAGTTTTGGTGACCGGCAAACGGGGGGAACCTCAGAGAATGCCGGCGTCGTCTGTGATGTACGCGAACTGCTTCACTCCGTCGAAGACTACCTCCTCACTCGCGTTCGATCTGTTGAGGCTTGTCGTCAGCACCCGATATGTGCCGTCTGGCGCGACCCACGCTTCGACGGACCTTGTGACTGATCCGACAGAATCCGTCACTGTGTAGGTTCCGGTGCCGTATTGCCACTGCAGCTGCTGTGCGGAGCTCGGCCCTGGTGCGAGAACCAGGGAGAGCGAAACAAGAGCGACCAGAATGAACGTTACCTTCAGAGCCCCGGGCTGTGCAGCCGGTCGGTGACGTCCCGTATAGGTTGTTCGCTTGATTCTTTGCATCTCTTGCTCCTCCTTCTTCTGCTGCCGCGCTTCGTTCGTATAGTGTCCAGCCGAACGGGTAGGTCGCGTGGTTTCTTGGCAGCTCGAAGGCCATTGGTCAGCGCGGCGGGGTGGCTACCGCATGAGATCTGGGACCTTCGAAGGTGGCGGCATCGTCGTCCCAATGCACAACCCCATCGACCGCACCGGCCCGTAGCCGCATCCACCCCCTCCAAGGTCGCGGAAAGAATCCCTGAGACTCGCGCGACGAACCGTCTCTGCTGGACACAAACACGAGTGAAGGGCGCGGAGAACGACCGGCTCGTACAGGAAGGAAGTACGCCATGATGCGAAGCCGTGCATCTGCGATCGTCGTTGTGGTCGTGATGCTTGCGTCGGCTGCGGCCGCCTACGGACCCAGTGCCGCCGATGCCGAGAGTGACTTGGCCAGCTCTGTCACAACCACGACGGTGCCCCCCCGCCCGGACCAGAGTGCCCTGTCCCAGATACCCGAAGAGCAACTCCCCGCCGTGGAACAATTCGCCCAAGACTACGGGCTCACTCTCGACCGCGCTTGGGCAGCATTGACCCAACAGGCCAAACTGACGGACTACGCCGACGGCATACGTTCCTCCGTTCCCGGCTATGCAGGATTCAAGGTCACCATGACGCCTACGGGTGAAGCGCGGGGCGTACTCGCCGTGTTGGATCCGAGCACCATCGAGGTGCCGGCGGATCTCCTGGTAACCGTTATTCCGGCCACACTTCCCGAAAGCTCAATTCCATCGTTCAGCGCGGCGATGACTGCCACGGTCAATCAGGGGGATCTGCAGTCAGTAGTGGAAGGAGTCACATACGACCCGTTCCAGGACACGGTGATCGCTTGGGTGTCCTCTAGTGACTCCGCTAGAGCTCAAACCGACACACCGACGATCGTCGACGCGCTGCGGCAATCCCTGCCCTCATCTTTTGATGCTACATCGATCCGCGTAGATGTTGCACCATCTACGAGCTACAACTATGGAGGGTTAAAGGAGTTCAAGACCTCGAGTTTCCTATGGTTCCACTGGACATCGGGTCAATGCACATCGGCGTTCGGCGTTGTGAAGTCAATCGGAGGCTCTTTGACTGGCGGCTACCTGACTGCGGCACACTGCAAGGTTCTTGGCGGTACCGGCTGGAAGATCGCGCACCCTTCCGGTGACAAGACGGTCAATGCCTACTACAACCAGTCTTTTGGCGGCTACAAGGATCGCATCGTTTTCCAGGCCGCCGGTGCCAGCTGGCTGACTAAGACGAGCTCCTCAACGACTCAGGATATGGCAGCGACGGCTACGCATATCTACAAGGGCACCTACTACTGTCACTACGGCTCGCGTTCGAATGTTCAGCAATGTGGGACGATACAGCAGGTGAACGTGCCGGTAACTGATCAAGGGTACACCGTGTATACGTCGCTTCAGCAGACAGACAAGACATGCATCGCGGGTGACAGCGGAGGCCCTGTGTGGAGACCAGGCTCACCGAGTACTCCTGCGGGGACGATCGAGGCATCGAGGAATTCCGACAGGACTTGTATGTATCTAGCTCTCGATGATCAGCTGTCGGGATCTGGCTGGACGCTCCTCTGAGGACTCCTGTGCCAGCCCGCCATCTCCTGTGCGGAGTCGTGGTTGCACTCGTCGCATTGCTGAGCATGAACCGAGTGACGTACGACCTGCTGAGGCGCCTGTTGACGCCTGGTCGGGGCAGCGCTTCAATACTCGATCCTCGCGTCTATCCAAGCGCCGCCACTCGTGCAGCCGCCCTCGGGGCCGTAGCTCTAGCGGGCGTCGCGACGTGTCGTATAGTGCGTGAAGGTCGTCGATTCGCGGTTGTTGTGTTGGGTTCTGCCATCCTGTTTGTGGGGATGGCGGGTGCCGGAATCCGGCTTGTGCATAGGCCTCCCGATCTTGCGGCGAGGTCACTGTTTTTGGCTGCTGCGGGGCTGTCCGTGATTGGTGTCTTTGTGACCGTTCTCAGGCATCGTGTTCGCTCTCCGCAGAGAAGGTGAAACAAGAAGTGATGTCGCTAGAAACACACGTACGAGCGCCTCCTCCCCTGTAGTCGGCAGCCGGCGACGCTTCTCCGACGCGAACCACCTCTTCACCTCACAGTCATTCTCTGTCTGCTGCCCGGGCCGGTCGAGGCGGCCTGGCCCGCGGCTGGGCCGCGGGAGGTCGAGAATCGATGTGAACCGACGGGAACCACTGAGAACCGAAACCGCAGCCGCAGGGGGATTCGGCGGATCATGCCGTGTGCCGCGCACTGACCGCACTGACTACGGATCGGTCGGTTGTTATCGCCCCCGAGCCTTCGGAGTTATGCCTGTTTCGTGGCGACAATCAGCAGAGGGTTGATGGGGCGGTCGTTCACGCAGATGGCGAAGCGAGTCTGAAGATGATCGCTCGCTGCGCCCTGTGTCCGTGGTCTTTGGGCCGCGCTTGGGCCGCATCAGGCTGAGAAACGACGTGATTTGGTGCGAACTGGTGCGAATCGTGTTCTGAGGAGGACGACCGGAAACCGTGTACCTGTCGGCGCTTCTGCACGAGGCGCAGGCGATCAGCCTATTGCGGCTCCACCCCGAACCTTCCTCTCAAGGCGGTAGCGTGGGTTCAAATCCCATCGGGGCTACAAGCCGGAATCC
>CAYWPC010000059.1:0-3170 GCA_964460075.1 uncultured Acidimicrobiaceae bacterium | reverse complement strand
GCGCTCGTCGTGGGCGCTACTGGGATCGAACCAGTGACCTCTGCCGTGTGAAGGCCCTTCAGGGGGTGTTCGTGACCTGCGAGAACGACCACAAACATGCTCTGGCCGGAGATGATGCGATTCATTGGTGTTCGGCCATTCGCGACGATCCTCAGCAGAACGCGTCCTATGCGCGTCCTGGTATCTCTGTAGACATGAGCTCAAGCCTCAACCTGGTTGCTGCCTTGCCATGAAGGTTCAGCAGGAGCTTCCCTTCGTGTATGCAAGCACAACACTCCAGGACGAAATCCCGCGAATGCCGTGTTTCCGGCCACTCTCCACTCCGCAGGTGTCTCGTTGGTGCTCGACCTCTCTCGTTGTTCCTCGTAGGCGTGTGGCTCAAGTGTGGCTCGGCTGCCAACTCTCCAGTGCCCGCATGCCGGCCGACAACCGATCGAGAGCCTCTGTGTGTGGGGGGTAAGGTCGACATCGAGCATGGTTCGAACCATCTCGATCGGTCAATTCCCGATCAACCCGACGAGTTCGTCGTATGTGAGCGCAGCAATACGCAGACCAAGTCGCGGCGCTTCGCCCTCCTGAGTCGTGTCCCGCAACTCGGAGCGCATCTGCCGCCCATCGGTGTCAAGTATGCCGTCGAACGACGCCAGGTAGTGGGTCGGCCTGTTCTTCATGTCGAGCTCCTGGTCCGCGGGCATGTCGATGAGGAACACAACAACCTCCTGCCCTTCCTTGGGTGCCCGAATGCCGGCCACGAGCAAATCGCGCGTGACCGTGTCATCGGAGTTCGCCAGTTCACGCGTCATCCAAGGAAACGACACAAGATCACCGGTTCGAACGTCGCCCACCACTACGTCTGTGATGCGCAACTCGACGGACATGATCTCGGTCCTGGTTTCGCCCCCATCGGTGATGCGCCCCTCTTTCAGCCCGGTCACGCGTCCGCGGACGACGAGGTCAGCATCTCCCGCCATCTCCTCGACAGTCCCGTAGAAGTTCGTCTCCGACGGGTAGACCAGTGCTTCGATTGCCGGGTCGTAGCCGAGTTCTTCGATCTCGGCAGCCGACAGCTCGTTGTACTCACCACCCTCACCATCGCTGCCCGCTGATGTCGCACACGCCGCCAGGATGACCCCTGCAACCACCATGAGTGTTATGAGTCGAATCTTCATGTCATACCTCAGTGTGCGTAGTAGTCATTGATGTGGCCGATATCGTGCGAGTTCATGGTGCCATTGGATCCGCCGCCCTGGCATCCTCCAGAACTTCCACCATCATCGGAGCCAAGAGTATGCATCAGTTCATGGCACACCTTTTGCCTTTTCTCGTTCGATGACTGCCCCGGATCGTCGTCGTAGATGACATGGAAGTGGTCGCATCGGTTCGAAGACAGCGCCTTGTTGCATGTCGAGCTTCCGCCGACTCCAATCACAAGGTCGGCTGCCCACCAGGAGATATCGACGTACTTGTAGGTCAGAGACGACTTGTAGTGGTACGCCACCTTGACCGTATCGATCACCGTCTTCGTCTCGATCTCGTTGTACATCACATCCGAGTTGATTGGCCCCCAGATAGGCACATCGTACGAGCGGGCCGCGCCATCCCACCATGTGTGTGTCGCTGAGTCCGCCCAACCGCCGTTAGTAGAACCCCAGTAGTGTCCCAGCGCTGTCGGTATCGCCACGACGGCTATCAGCACCGTGAGCGCGGCCACAAACAAGGCTCGCTGCTTCATAGTCCCCCCTTCGAATCCGCTTGAGTCACAACGGTATCAGGGGGGTTGTCCGTCAAGAGCAGTGTTCGCCTTCGATGTGTACATGTACACATCGGCAACTGTGTTGCACGTGCGTGTGGTGGTTGAGAGGGTTCGGCGCCCGTCGCGTTCGCGGCGAAGCGGGACCTGGTCTGCGGTTCGGTGACCTCGTGTTGGTGCGGTTGGCGTATCTGACATCGGGTATCCTCCTTCGGGTTCGTATCGCTGGTCCTGCACGGCGACTCCCCTGTGTCGGGATTCCCTTTCGGCTTCGGTACCGCTGCGAGCGCTGCTCCCAGCGACGCCACCGGCTTCGTAGCCTCCCTTACGCCCTCTCGAGTCCGGAGGACGCCTCAAGGGGCCACAGACGGCCGCTCTCGCCGGATCTCGGGCTCCACAGGGGCCGGGGGGTCCACCGGCTCCGGCAGGGTTCTTCGCGTGAATCTCGCGCCCAACCCTTTCGTTGGAGTGTCGACAACCCTGACAGAAACCCTGTCAAGAACCCTCCACCTCCTTGCAGGGCAACGGTTTCCGGGCATCTCGATCCGCCGCCCACCGACGCCGGTCTCGAACAAGGGGACCGTCGAGTTGGAGGGTTTCTGAAACTTTCGCGACAGGGTCATGCGGCATCGTCTCCACAGGAGAACCCGTCGAAAGGAGGTGCTGGTGGCGTCGATCCGCAAAGTCACACATCGTTCGGGTCGGATCTCGTGGCAGGCCCGATGGCGAGACCCGGCCGGCAAGCAGCGGTCGAAGAACTTCCCTCGTCGGATCGACGCCGAGCGGTTCCTCGTCACCATCGAGGCCCGCAAACTCGCCGGCACCTACATCGACCCGAGGGCCGGACGGATTCGCCTCGGCGACTTCGCCGAACAGGCGACTGCTCGCTGGGTGAACCGTCGTGACTCGACCAAGGCCCGTGACGAGTCGTATCTGCGCAGTCTCGTCTTGCCGTGCTTCGCCGACATGCCGATCGGAGCGATCGGTGTCTTCGACGTTCAAGAGTGGGTCTCAGATCTCGATGCCGACGGCTACGCGCCGGCCACGATCCGCAAGGCCTACCAACTGTTAGGACGGATCTGTAACGACGCCGTCAACGGCGGACTCATCGCCCGTACCCCCTGCCGGGACATCGACCTTCCCAAGATCGAACAGACCGAGAAACGGTTCCTCACCCCCACAGAGATCGCGCACCTCGCCAACACCATCGACCCCCGATACCGAACGTTGGTGATCACCGCGGCGTACACCGGGTGCCGGATCGGGGAACTCATCGCCCTCGACACCGACCGCTACCAACCAGACAACCGCATCTTCCGCATCGAACGGTCCCTCGCCGAAGTCCGCGGCCACCTCCGCTTCGGACAACCCAAGACCGCTGCTGCCCGACGCGCCGTCACCCTCCCCACCTGGCTCCCCA
>CAYWPC010000058.1:0-3343 GCA_964460075.1 uncultured Acidimicrobiaceae bacterium | reverse complement strand
GAGGAAGCGGTCGAGGGCTTCGTCGTTGCCGCGTTCGGCTTTGCGTTGTTCGTCGCGCACCGCGGCTACGGCGTCGTCTCTGCCGATGAGCTTTGCCCCGGCTGGGATCTCCCGGTACGCATCGGGGTCGTTTGCAACGACCAGCCCTGCGTGTCCCATGGCCCGTGCCACGGAGCGGACCTTGTCGGAGTACGCAACGATGACTGCGGGGCGGCCTGCCATGACGGCCGCCACGACCGCGTGGTACCGCATTGCTACGACGAGGCGGCTGCGGGCAACCTCTTCGAACACGGTGTCGACGGTAGCTCCAGCGGTTGTCACGGTGGCGGTCATGGCTTCGGCGATGAGTTGGTGATGGCCGGCGTCTCGCTCAGGTTCGAAGCTGAGGAGATGCACGGGCAGCGACGTGCGCCCGGAGAGTTCGTCGAGCGCTCTGGCTGCTGCAAGGACACGGTCGTTCGTGGTGACCGATCGCAGGTCGGTTCGGCGGGCCGGCACGATGCCTCCCCCTCCGGTGAACGGCCGGAACGACGCAACGATGCGGTCGGCCGGTTCGACCTCGACGGGTCCAAGCCCGTAGGCGACGTCTGCGGTGACGGTCACATCCCGCAGGCCTACCTCCGTGGCGAGCACCGCGGACTCTTCGTCTCGTACGGTGATCGGTGTCGATCCCAACGCGGTGCGCACCAGCGTCCTGCCGAATCTCGAACGGAGCGGTCCGACGCCGAGGCCGAGCCCGAGCACCGGTGTGCGAGCAAGTTTCGCACCCAAGACGCGGTGCAGGTGCGCTGGCAGGTTCCACATCGACGTCTCGTCTTGGAGCAGGCCGCCTGGTCCGAGGATGACCCCGTCGCTCCGAGCAACGGCACGGACAACCCCCACAGCGTCGTACCAGCCGACAGCTTCGACGTCGTGGAGCCGACGGGTTGCGTCAGGGTTTCTCGACATCACGTGCACGTCGACGCCGCGTGTGCGGAGCTTCTCTGTGAGGGAGCGGAAGATGAGCTCGTCACCCGTGTTGTCTGCCCCTACCCATCCGGACACGAGGACGGAACGCCGCGATGTCATCGGGTCACCTCATACACGTGGAGTTCGAGGGTTGTCGATACGTAGCGCTGTTCGCTTGCTGTCTTGCCTGGGTCCCATGGGAGTCGTTCAATGGTGACGTCCACTTCACCGGCATTTCGCATCTCCCATCCACCTGCAGACAGCAGCGCCTTGTCGGGGGTTGCTGCCAGGTCCGTTATCAGGTACACGGTATCGACGTTGAAGCTGTTGAAGATCCGGATCAGCTCGGGTTCCTCCGCTTCGAGGTCTGGCTCTCTCGGGTTTCGCAGGCCCACCACTTGCCGCCCGAAGGTTTGCGCGAGTGGCAGGGCGACGAGCCGTGACGTGTTGGTCCAAAACCAGCCTTCCGGGAGTTCGTTGGATCCGATGTACACGATGGGGGCAACCTCTGGGTTCGATGTGAGTTCGTCGAGGTGTGCAATCGTCTCGTAGGCGTCCTCGAACATGCTCCCTGAGGCGACAGCGACGTTCGGTCCGAGAGCTTCGAGCCCGACAGCGGCCATGATCACCAGGGCTGCGGCTTGTGGAGCTATGCGTCGCAGCCGGTCTGTGCTTACAAGGTCCCCTGCACGGGTGATCAGCGTTTCGAGCGGCCAGAGTGCGAGCAGGATCGCTAGGGGGAAGATCTCGCTGATGTAGTAGCGCTGCCAGTACAGATAGTACGGGGCGACGTTGTTGGCTGGGAGCGCAAGCCGAACCGCTTGGAGGGCGATGAACGCAACGGCACCGACCGTAGCGATCCAGTACACGACGATCCGCTCCGGCGGTACTTTGCGGCGTGTGATGGCGCCCATCACGATCCCTGCTGCGGCGAGTGCGATGAGTACGGGGCCGAGGATCAGCACCTGGCCGCCTGGCGACGCGTAGCTCCCTGAGGCTGCGCGAACGCCGATGAACACGAGGAGGCCTGCGAGCAGGCCTGTCGGCAGCACGCTCGACAGCCACCGTGCAAGGTTCTGTCTGCCAGCCACGACGCGTGCTACGGCGATGAGGCCCCACACGAACGCACCGGCAGCGGCCCCGGCGCCTAGGGCGAGCAGTGGGCTGTCGAGCCGCCCAACAGCGTCTGTCACCGACTGAGGAAAGAAGAGGCCGAGTTGGAAGTCGACGAAGTAGGGGGAGTTGAAGGTGATGTCGTAGAAGAACCCGACGAGTGATGCAACGAAGAACGCCCATACGAAACGGGTTGTGACCTTCACCGCGTCCGTGTCGATAATCATGATCGCCGCGATGCCTGCAAGAACGACGATCGGTGCGAGGAGTATCGCGTTCGCCCTGGCGGTGGCGAGCAGGAACCCGAAGCTTCCCGCAACGATGGCCGCTGTGGTCGACCGTTGGGTGATGGCGGTGACGAGGAGCAAGAGCATCCCGAGGAGGAGGGCTGCAGAGAGTGTCTCTGAGGCAGGGAACTCGGAGAACCACACAGGCACGATGTGGAACGCTGCGATGAATGTTGCCACGACCGTTACCCACGGCGAGAAGTCGAGCTTGTGGGAGACGGCTGCGATTCCTACGACGAGGAGCAATCCGAGCATCGGCATGGCGTCGACGGTGTGGGCGCCGCCGAAGAGCAGACTCGGCACGGACAGTGCTGCAGAGAACAGGTTGAGGAACCATGCACCGAAGGAGCCGCCTCCCGCTACCTCGTTGGCCCGGTTGACGTACGATCCGAAGTCCGCTGTCTGGTAGATGAAGTAGATCGGGTCGGTTCGCAAGAACATCGCAGCGCCGAGGATGGCTGCCACCGCTGTGCCTGGCGGTGTGAGCGTTGGTGTGTGCATTGTTGGGCGGGTTCTGGCCGCACCGGCCCACAGTGCGATGCTCACCGTGGCGATCACGGCGAGGAAGATCGGCGTCGTGTACAGGTTCAGGTGCACGAGGCTTAAGACGACAACGAGTTCGATGCCGAGGCCGACGAATAGCCCTGTAACGACGGTGGGTGCAACGTGGAGCGCGCGTCTGGGGCCCATGAGAATTGCGGCAGGGATCCCTGGGATCGCCAGCAACAAGGCGAGGGCAGCTACGACGTCGAGGGTGATCAGTGTGGACATGCTCGCACCGTGCTTGCGGATCACCCAGGTTAGGAACCCCGCCAGCAACAAGCCCGCCAACCCCGTCCCCCCTTCAGGGGGGACAAGCGAGTCTTCGAGCGAGGGGGGCCTGCGAGCCTGCGAGCGCGGTACGACGGGAGTCCTGCGGGCTTCGAGCGAGGTGTTGTGTGATCCCCCTGCATCGTCGCTGCGCTCCTCTGCCGTCCCCCTTGAAAGGGGGACAG
>CAYWPC010000057.1:0-3424 GCA_964460075.1 uncultured Acidimicrobiaceae bacterium | reverse complement strand
GCTCACCGCCGGTCGTCTTTGTCACTGGTCCTACCTCCTGGTTTCGGCAGCCTAGTGCCTCCGCACGCCGCTCACCTAGGTCGTGAGGATGGCCGATCCTCTTCTCCGCGGGTGCGTGCCCGTCGGGCTCATGTAGTCTTGTCTGATGGATGCGCCCACCGGATTTACTCTTGGATTGCTGGTTGCTGCGTTCCTTTTGGGTTTACGGCACGGGATCGACTGGGACCACATCGTGGCGATCAGCGACATCGCGGCCACACAGGAATCGAAGCGTCGCGGCTTCTTCGTGGGAACACTCTATGTGCTCGGACACGCGTCGGTTGTGATTCTGCTCGGCATCGGCGCCATCGCCCTCGGTGCCAATGTTCCAGAATGGCTCGACGCGGCGGCTAGCCGGATTGTCGGTGTGACACTGATCGCACTCGGACTTGTCGTGCTCATCAGCCTTATCTTGGAGCGCGGCTCCTTCCGAGCACGCAGCAGGTGGATGATCTTGTTTGGGCTGACTCGAGGACTGTTCGCGCGAGGTCGCCGAGCCGTATCCCACACCCATGAACACGTCGCGGCACAGGGAGGGCATCACGGTGGCGCTGAGTATTTGGAAGATGGCGAGTCGAGGCTGGCTGCACCCCGCCACTCCCACGAGCACACCCACTTGGGTGACGACGAGTACACGAACAAGACCGTTGTCGGCATCGGCATGATCCACGGCGTCGGTGCTGAGACCCCAACGCAGGTCGTGGTATTCCTCGCGGCGGCTTCGGCCGGTGGCGTACCGGCGGGGATTGGTGTGCTCCTCATTTTCGTTCTCGGTCTTGTCATTGCGAACTCGGCTATCACGACCGCCTCGGTCTTCGGCTTTGCGCTTGCTTCCAAGCGCCAGTCGGTGCAGATAGGTTTCGGTATTTTCACGGCGGCGATGAGCATCGGTGTCGGCCTCTTGTTCATGACAGGAAATGACGCGATCCTTCCCGCATTCTTTGCGGGTTGATCTCGAAACGGAGTCAGATATGGGATATGTGTCACCTACCGTTTCGTCGATGGATTCCGCCGAGACACCGGCCGACTTAGAGGGTCAACCGATCGGTCCAGTCGAAATTGCGGTTACCGCTGAACGCGTCGCTTTGTACGTCGAGGCTACGGGTGACCGCTCAGGTCGCTGGACCGAGAACGCGCCACCAGGGTTCGGATCGGTCTTGCTGTTCGCCGTGGCCGACAAGTTCTTGTACCACCCGAGGATGGTCAAGTTCACGGCGACCCTTCTGCATCTCGACCAGACCTTCAGATACCTGGCGCCGTTGCGGATCGGGTCGACGGTCACGGTGATTGGTACCGTTGTCCGAGTCAGGGAACGGTCGGGATCCTTCTTCGTCACGTTCGAGGCTGTAGCACGTGATGGCGAGACGGCGATCATGGAGTTTCGGTCGACGTTCGTGCTCTCCGATCAGCATGTTCCTCCGTCGGAGCACACCAGACAAGAGCCACCTGTGAGGGATCGGGCGGAGAACACAGGCATGCAGCGTTCGGCGAGTCGGCACGACCTCGTGCGATATGCCGCAGCTACGAGGGACTTCAACCCGCTTCACTGGGATCATGACTCTGCCATGGAGGCCGGCCTGTCCGGCATTGTTGTGCACGGTTTGTTGATGTACGCCTGGCTAACCCAGGAGGCGTCTACCGCCGCGGGCGGTCGCGCTATCTCTGAGGCAAAGGTTCGATTTCGCGCTGCACTCCATCCAGCGGAGCAGGCGCAGATAGCGGCTACCGTTGACGGGGATGTGGTGAACATCGTGCTTGAGTGTCGCGGGGTGCGCCTCGTCACGGGAAGCTTTACGGTCGTCGGAGACTCGGAGTAACGACATGGAACGAGAACGGGTCGAACCGTTACGGTCCCGAGACCTGGTGCAACGGGCCAGGGATGGGGACAGAGACGCGTTCGGGGAACTCGTGCGTATCCATCAACACGGGGTGTACACCTTGGCAGTACGGCTAGTCAGAGACAGGGACCAGGCGTCCGATGTTGCTCAGGACGCGTTCGTTCGGGCGTGGCGGGCCATGCCGGAATTCAGGGGTGACGCAAAGTTTTCGACGTGGATACATCGGATAACGGTCAACACTGCATGGACCCACCGCTCACGGCAGAATCGTGTTCGACTCGACTCCCTCGACGCCCTCCCGTCAGATCCGGAGGCAGTCACCCTTGACCCGATCCGAGCTGGAGAGTCGGCCTCGGCAGGACCCCAGATCGAGCAAGCGCTCATGGAGCTGAGCGAGTCCATACGCGCCGTGGTCGTTCTCAAAGACGTGTATGACTGGAGTCACAGTGAGATCGCCGAGTACCTCGGCATCTCGGTAACGGCTGCCAAGGTTCGACTGCACCGCGGCCGAAAGGATCTTCGATCCAAATTAGTCGGATTGCAGGACGGTGCTCAATGAGCGTTCTTTGTTCTGCTGTATCGGTAGCGTTGGCGACGGCTGGTGCCGGCACCTTCGATGGTCCGCTCGCGTTGCATGCAGCCACGTGTGACCACTGTTGCAGGGAGATGGCGACCTACGAGCAGATGTACGCGACGTTGGCTGCGTTGCGTGACCATGTTGAATTAGCTCCCTCCAGTCTTGAGCATCGAGTGATGGCATCCCTCGGTCCCGTCGCGGTGCCGAGCTTTGAGGAGCGAAGAGAGCATCGCGTTCCAGTGGCGGCCGCAGCGGCCATCGCAACTGCCGCTGCGGGTACTGCTGTACTCTTCCGGCTGTATCGGCATCGCGCCGCATAAGCGGTTTCAGGAACGCTGTCACCGGTTTACACTTCCGATGAGGGGTACATATACTGCCCAGCCGGGCCCCCAACAGGCCGGAGGGGTGTAGCTCCAATTGGCAGAGCGCCGGTCTCCAAAACCGGATGTTGTGGGTTCGAGTCCCGCCACCCCTGCGAACTACTGAGGAGTACGTAGTTGAACCGTGAGATGCGACGCCTTCAGGCGAAGGAAGAAGAACGCGCAAAGAAGAAGCGTGACGAAGGATCGCGCCCGGCGAAGAAGTCTCAGCAGGATCCTGGTCTCAGTTTCTTCCAGCGAATGACAAAGTATTTTCGCGAAGTTCGACAAGAGCTCAAGAAGGTCGCGTGGCCTTCGCGCGAGGAACTGACGACCTACACCATCGTTGTGTTCGGTGTTACCACCGTGCTCACCCTTGTTGTGTTCGGTTTGGACTGGGCGTTCAGCAAGATGATCATCAATGTCTTGAATGCGATCACGTGATGACTGAGACCGGTCACGACATAGCCGTCGAGCACGCGCCGGAGGCCGACGCCCCGGCGGCTGAGGCGCCGGAGGCTGAGCTGCAAAAGCCGCTGAGTCCATACGACCTGCCCGGCGCCTGGTACGTGATTCACTCGTACTCCGGGTACGAGAAGAAGGTGCGAGCC
>CAYWPC010000056.1:0-3840 GCA_964460075.1 uncultured Acidimicrobiaceae bacterium | reverse complement strand
GGTCAGCGGCTCGGCAACCAGCCTGCCACAAACAGGCCGATCAACCCCCATTAGGCGGCGTCCCTTGACTGGTCAGTTCTCCTTTCGACTCGGTTTCCGTCTTTGAATTCGATACCATCTCGCACCTGGGCGACGAGTTCGGGGCTGTTGACTTTCCGCCACCGATCTTGAGCGGCGTCAAGGAGCTTGTAGGCCATCACCAGACCGCGCCTCCTGTTCCCAGCACCTTTCGTGACCCTGGTTCTTGCCCGCACCGTCGCGAACGTCGACTCGATCGGGTTCGTGGTCCGCAGGTGCACCCAATGCGCTGCCGGGTAGTCGTAGAACGTCAACAACACGTCCCGGTTCCGGGTGAGCTTCGCTGCTGCTTTGGGATACTTATCGCCGAACTGGCGGACGAAGTCGTCGATCCCGTCGTTGGCGTCGGCCCTTGTCTCAGCCAGGTAGATCTCGTGGATCGCCGCCTTCGCTGAGCGGTGCAGCCGCTTCGGGAGGACGTCGAGGATGTTCGCGGTTGCGTGCACCCAGCAACGCTGCTCAGCCGTTTCAGGGAAGACATCACCGAGTGCGGACCAGAACCCCAATGCACCGTCACCGACCGCCACTGCAGGAGCGGTCATTCCCCGATCCTTGAGGTCTCGTAGGACGTCGGCCCACGACTCGGTTGACTCGCGGTACCCGTCGCAACAGGCCAGGAGTTCTTTGGTGCCATCGGCTTTCACACCGATCACCACAAGACAACACAACCGGTCCTCCTCGAGGCGGATGCGGAAATGGACACCGTCGGCCCACACATACACGAAGTCCGACCCCGACAGGTCCCGGGACTCGAACGCCGTGTAATCATCACCCCACGTCTCAACGAGCCGGCCGATCGACGTCGCCGACAGGCCGGCATCGGCACCGAAGAACTCGGCGAGTGCCGGTGCGAAATCACCCGTCGACAGGCCCCGCAGATACAGGACAGGCAACACGTCACCAACCTTGGGTGACCTTCGCGCATACTTCGGCAAGATGTACGACGAGAACCGATGCCCTTCCCGGCGGTCGTTGACACGAGGAGCCCGAATCTTCAACGCTCCGGCACCCGTCATCAGGCTCCGCTCAGCGGCCCTCCCGTTGCGCACCACCACACGGTGACCTGCCTCGTCAACCAACTCTTGATGACGTGCAATGTAATCAGCGACCTCGGTCTCGAGACCGGCCATCAACATCCTGCGCGCTCCCTCAGCAACCAACTCATCGAGACTGGCAGCCAGGTCGTCGCGCTCGGCGTCACCAGTGACTATCTTCAACATCAGGCGTACTCCTTCCCCACCGGCGACAACCGGCGGAACCGTTACTTAGGTTTGGAAGGGTACGCCGCCCTTCTCCCCGAATCCGCTCATCCACAACAATCGGTTATAGCTCCAGCTGGATGTACTTCCGTTCAGTTCGACGAATGACAGAGGGCACTATCGAACTCATCCCAATGTCCTTTTGCGGAGCCCCAGATGAGTGGCGCCGAGGCGTTCATCCTCCGGTCGGGCCGGGTCCTTCCACAGCGACGCGGACGTGTCGTTGTCGGAGCAAACGCGGGACGTGCGTCAGCCCCGTTGCTCACAAAGCTGCCATCAGTCCAGCCTCTGGTGCTGCACACCTGCCCGGTACCCGGTGGGGTTCTCGAGATCCGTACGGAAGCGGCCGCAATCCAACCGGGACGCTGAACAGCATCGTCTACCGGTCGGAGTACCGGGTCATGCCTTTCTCGAATCGATGTCTTCTTACTGAAGAGACCAAGGAGGGAGGGCAACAGCCCAATCGATGGGCGTGTCGCGTCAGTGGCTTCGATGGAACCGAATGACCTACTCCGGACAATATCCACATAGAAGGAGAATTGACTGTTCGCACCGAGAGAGCGATTCCTCGGAGAGTGCGGGAACGGACTCCGGGAGGGAGGCCACTGTGGATCCGAATCGGCAAACCACGCGGGGCGCCTCACGCCCTTGGGCCGGGATCGTGCTCGGCTCGCTGCTAGCCGCGCTTGTGACGGTGCTTGTAGCCTTTGGACTGCGTACACCCGCCGACGCCAACAGCTTCGGCTATCCGGGCAACTACGCGGCAAACAACGGAAACCACGAGATCTACTTCTCCATCTACCTCGACTCCGATCTGGCAAGCGACACACAGCTATCGATGACCTATGCCCTCAACCCGCACCCCGACATCTACAGCTACCTCACCCGCACCTACCGGTCGCTCAACGATGTCCGCGTCTATGACGGCACCTACGGCACAGGCTGGTACGCAGCGTCTGGACCCTGCGTTGGCTCTGAGGGAGGGAGCGGCCAGGGCACCTACTGCAAGCCGCGCCAGGTCAGATACAACCGTGGAACCTACCCGAGCGCGTTCAACACCCAAGCTGAGCGGCGCCACTTCTCGTGTCACGAACTCGGCCACACCCTCGGCCTGTTCCACGATGCCGGGGGCTGCCTGTCCACATCCGGCGTTTCCTACTACTTCGGTTCACACAATTACGACCATCTCTACTTCTACGACTAGGGGGTCGAGACTATGCGACTCACAATCTGCAAGACGTGGCTGCTCACGGTTGCCGTGGTTCTAGCGGCCTCGGCCTGTACGGCAGTGTCGAACGCCGACGATGATGACGCCTTCTGGTCGGTCTTACAGTTCGCCGCTACCGAGGTCGAGCAGTACGGTTCCGTCGAGGAGATGGCTGCGTCCGCTGATCTCGTTGTTCTCGGGTCGATCGAATCGATCGGCCTCGGCCGAACCTGGGGATCAGAAGATCCGACGGACCGTTTGGTGTCGCTCGTGCTCCAGGTCAAGATCGATGAGGTATTGAACGGAAAGCTGATCGCCGGAGTGACCGATGTCGTTTCCGTCGAACGCGAAGTGATGTCCTTCCTGCCGGACACGCTCCGAGAGTCCCTGACCGACCAAGGGCTTGGAATTGACGATGGCACATTTGCGGCGATTCCCAGGGCCCGGGCGGTTTGGTTTCTCAGGCTCCGCCACGACCTGGGCTCAGAACTCGCGCCAGCAGAAGTTCTGTTCGAAGGTGGCCAGCCGTACCGACTGGTGAACTCGATGGGCCTCGTCGCTGAAGTGGCCGACGGGAGCGCCACGACCCCAGTGGCGATGATCGGGCCCTCCCACGACAGGGCACCAGAACTTCCCGAGGAGTGGCTCTTTGCTGAAGTTACCAACGTCGGATTCCAGGGGGTAATTGACATCGCCTCGTCGTCCTAACCCACCCATCGCCGAACTTCTCCGTGGCCCACCTCAGCAACGCAGCCGTGCACTCGAGAACCGTGATCCGGCTGTCCAGCTCGGCTTGGCTGTGTCCTTGTCCTGGATGCCGCTACACAGCAACCTCGATTGCTGACCTCACCGCGGGAAGGTTCGCGCAGGCGTGCCAAGGAGCTGTGATGTCAGGTGATCGTTGCAACACTCTCGGCGAGTTTGTCTGACGGTGTCATCCATCCGAGGGCTTGTCGAGGTCGGGTGTTGAATGAGTAGACGGCTTCGCCGTCGGGTCAGATGATGCGCCGAAGCGCTCGAGTTGACAAGGGCCGTCAAGGGGCGATGCCTCCCTACCGTCCGCTGTTGTTGGAAGATGAACGGCGCCTATTCGGCGCCTATCGTCCCGGAAACCAGGAAGAACACAACCGTACGCTTTAGGACGCAACGGGAGGAGAACCCAATGGGCACAAGGCTTTCCCAGGTGGCGGGTTATGGGTAGAGATCACTCGGGATGGGTTTCGTTGACTGGCAGCAGAGTTGTCACGTCTGGAAGCTGTTGATCGCGAAGGAATGCGCGAGACGTCGAAAGCACCG
>CAYWPC010000055.1:0-3860 GCA_964460075.1 uncultured Acidimicrobiaceae bacterium | reverse complement strand
GCTTGATTATTCGGCGTAACTACCGCTGCCGATGCCGTGCCAACAACCGCGAACAGCATCGTCGCAACCATCGCTAGCACCGCAAGGACCGACAACGGTCGCCGTACGGAAAGAGTGCTCATACGAGACACCCTCCTTTTCTTACTCGCTTACATGTACAACTTCCTGGCCCGACTCACGCGTAGCCAGCGATAGAAGCCTAACCCTTTGGTCTGCCCCAGTGTTCGATTGTTACCACGAACCGTTGCAAGCATAGCTCTTGTCTGCGCAATTGGGCAACCTTCGACGGCATCGCCGCGACTGAACGAACCGGTGACGCCTTCGGCTCGCGGACCAACGGACCCGGCGTGCACCATTCGAGACCCACAGGCGGTTGCGGGCCGGTACGCTGTGGCGTCCATACCTGCCACCTGTGAGGGGCACAGCATGCTGAAGAGAGTCGCCAGGTTCCTGCTCGAACCGTTCGCAAAGGTGTTCCGAAAGTTCTTCGACCCGCGCTTTGCGGCACTCGAAACAGAGATCACGAAATCGAGCAAAGCCCTCGAAGCTGTGCACGTTCGAGACGTCGGCGTGCGGGACGCCATAACCCTCACCAACACACGCATGAACCACATAGAGGCCTACCTCCAGGACGCCCAGGCAAAGCTCGACTTCCTCCTCGCCGACGTGAGCGCCATACGACCAGCAGTGGAGAACCTCCCGCGAAACCTCACCATGCCAACCACACCAGACGACATCAGCGGAGGCGACGCGGACCTGCTCAACTACGCTGAGAGCCACCTCGGCTTCCGCTCCCAGGCCGGCCTGTGGTTCAACCCCCCAGACGTCGTGCGCTACCAGCCAGGGGGCGTTGAACTGTCCGTGATGACGGAGCGATCCGTCGAGGTGCCGTTCGTGATCGCAACCGTCACCGCCCTTGGGGCGCAAGGCGCAAGCGTCCTCGACGTCGGGTGTGCAGAGAGCCTCGTGCCGTTCGAACTGGCATCCCTCGGATACGACGTGACAGGGATCGACCTTCGCGAATACCCACTCGAGCACCCGAACCTCACCACCCTCGCCACACCGCTCGAAGACTGGGACACAGACGCAACCTTCGACGTCGTCGTGTGCCTGTCATCGATCGAGCACTTCGGGCTCGGCACCTACGGCGAAGCAGTGGCAGACGACCGCCTCGACCACGCAGCAATGAAGAGCCTGCTGGAACGGGTCGCACCCAAAGGCCTGCTCGTCATGACGATCCCGTACGGCGAGACAGACGAGACACCTGTTCAGCGGATGTACACAAGGGACGACATCGACCGGCTCCTTACGGGTTGGACCATCGACACGTTTGTGGTTGCCGAGCCCGCAGCGCAGGGATGGGTTATCAGAGATACAGTCCCCGACCCTGCACCTACAGGGAACCCGCCCGTCACCCTCCAGGTAGCGCTCATCACCGCACATCCGGATGCCTGACCGCCGCTCCATCGCGATCGATCTTCAACCTCTCCAGGGATACTCATCCCGGCGAAGAGGCATCGGGCGCTACGTCCTCGAACTCGTCACAGCGATCGTCGAGAACCACCCAGAACACATCCACTCGCTCCTCGTCAACCCTCGACGAGGCATACCCCCAGAGATCGAACGGTTCCTACCGACCGGCCTCGTACGGGCACACTCGCATGACGCCCCAATCCTCGACGGGCACGCACCGGACGTCTACTACGTGACGTCACCGTTCGAACTCGACCTCACCCTCGACGAGATCTGGCCCAGATGGGCGAGGGAACCAACGATCGACACGGTCGTGACACTGTACGACCTCATCCCGACGCTCTTCCCAGACGAATACCTCAAAGAGCCGATCTGGCAGGCGTTGCACTGGGCCCGCCTCGAGTTCGTGAAACAAGCCGACCTGCTGGTGTGCATATCCCAGGCAACGGCCTCAGACGCACTCGAGCATCTCGGTGTGGCACCCCACCGTGTCACCAACATCGGGACGGGGGTCTCTGACCACTTCTCCCCCGCAGGTGAGCGCACCGAGGCCATTGCAAAGGCACGCGAAGCCGTCCCTGGCCTCAGAGCGGGCTTCTTGATGTACACAGGAGGCATCGACTTTCGCAAGAACCTCCCAGGCCTCCTCGAAGCGTACGCGCTCCTCGACGAACGCACCCGCCGGGACGAGCAACTCGTGATCGTGTGCCGCGTCCTCGACGCCGAACGCGACGTGCTCATGGCACAGGCCAGCAGCCTCGGCCTTGCCGACGACATCCTCCTCACAGGGTTCGTGTCTGACACGACGCTCAGCTATCTGTATCAGAGCGCAGACCTGTTCGTGTTCCCCTCCATCTACGAAGGCTTCGGGCTCCCAATAGCTGAAGCCGTGCTCTCAGGGACCCTCGCCATTGCATCGGATTCGTCTTCGATGGTCGAAGTCGTCACCGACCCAGACCTCCGCTTCGACCCGAGAGACCCAAGCGACATTGCGCGTTGCATCACCAACGCACTCGAAACCCCGAACGCCGAGGCGCATAGGACCCGCCAACACGCCTATGTGACAGAGCACTTCAACTGGGAAGGCGTAGCGAGCCGCGCCGTCGAGGCAATCGACGCGCTTGCACCCAGGTCACCTGCACGCCGCATCAGGCGCCGAGGGCGGATTGCACTGGTGACACCCGTACCTCCCGCACAGTCGGGCATAGCGGACTACTCGTGGCGCCTCGCACACGCACTCGCGGCACACGTCGACGTCGACATCGTCGCCGAGGACCCAGACGCACAGCCCACACCCCGCACCGCGAACATAGAACTCATCTCCGGGCCTGGCCTCCTGCTGCGAGACGACATCGCCCCATACGACGACGTGATCTATGTGATGGGGAACAGTTCCCATCACGCAAAGGCGTACAACCTCATGGAGCAGCGGCGCGGGGCGCTGATGATCCACGAAGCCCGCTTCACCGGCTTCTTCGAGTGGTACGGACGGTCACTCGACTACGACCCCGGCTGGTTCCGCTGGTTCCTGCGCCAGGAGTACGAAGGCGTCGAACCGACACTCGGCGAAGTCGGATGGCTCACCTACCAGGAGGCAGCAGCCGAAGGGCTGTACCTTGCAGGCCCACTCATCGACATGGCAGACCGCGTGCTCACCACAAGCGAGTTCACAGCCGAACTCGGGAGGCTGCAACGGCCAGGCCGCAGCGACACCATCACCAACATCGGGTTCGGCTACCCACCGCCCGTGGCAACGCAACGCAGCGGCGACGTGACGTGGATCGCAACCTTCGGATACCAGCACGACATCAAAGCAACCGACGTCATCGTCGAAGCATTCGCACTCCTCGCCGACGAACACCCGCAACTGCGCCTCGGGATCGTCGGCCAGGTCGCACCCGAATACGCACCCGTCATTGAAGGGCTCATCAAGGACCGTGGGCTGGGAGACCGTGTCGTCGTCACCCAGCGAACAACCGAAGAGGAATACGCGCAGTGGCTGGAACGCACCGACGTTGCCGTGCAGCTACGACGGGTCACCAACGGGGAAGTGTCCGCAGCCGTTGGAGACTGTCTCCGGTTTGCCATACCGACCATCGTCACCGCACTCGGGCCGGCAGCCGACCTCCCCCACGACGTCGTGGCGAAGGTGGCCGGGGGTGCGGACGCATCGGCGCTCGCTGCACAGATCAGCAACCTCATCGCCGATGCGGCGCTGCGCTCAACGCTGAGCGCCGGAGCACACACGTATATAAAGGAGCGCAGCTTCGACACCGCAGCCCTCCGGCTGCTGGAAGCCATCGGCCTCGGCGACCTGTAGCAACCCCAAGAACCCCCCTCGCTCGAAGACTCGCTTGTCCCGTCGGGGCTCCCGCCGTACCGCGCTC
>CAYWPC010000054.1:0-4530 GCA_964460075.1 uncultured Acidimicrobiaceae bacterium | reverse complement strand
GTCGGTGGCGGGTCGTATGCTTCCTCTGTGAACGGCAACAACGTCGAAGACAGATCCGAACGGGACGATGGCTATTGGGAGATGCTGGCTGGTGAGTCCACTGGAGAGCTCGAACATCGGGATCGGCTATCGCAGAGTGGCGGTCCCGAGCCGTCTCGGCCATCGATCCCTAGGTCCAAGGCCTCCCGGGCGTCCTCCCCAGCAGACGTTGACGAGCTCTTTCGAGAGCTCGCCGATACGTTCGGGTTCGATGCCTTTCGGCCCGGTCAGCAGCGAGTAGTCGAGGCTGTTCTAGATCGCGTTGATTGCCTCGCTGTGATGCCGACGGGCTCAGGAAAGTCGCTGACGTATCAGCTCGCTGCGAGGCTCATCGGCGGTACGACGCTCGTGGTGTCACCCTTGATTGCGTTGATGAAGGATCAGGTAGACGCAGCAGTTGAGCTGGGAATCCGTGCCACGTTCATCAATTCCAGCATCGATCCCGACGAACGGTCCATGCGGATGGCACGACTCAAGAGAGGTGCATACGAACTCGTGTACGTGGCCCCCGAAGGGCTCGGCACTTCGGTAGGGTCGGTGCTCGACGCGGCCGATGTGCGACTGATCGCTGTTGATGAGGCGCACTGCATCAGCCAGTGGGGCCATGACTTCAGGCCTGCGTATCGCCAGCTCGTTCATCTGAAGGACCGCTTCGAAGTTCCTGTGTTGGCCCTCACAGCCACAGCAACTCAGCAGGTGCGCGATGACATCGCGAGCCAGCTCGATCTCGTCGATCCTATCTTGGTTCAGACGTCGTTCTTTAGGCCAAACCTCAAGCTGCACGTGTACAAGAAAGGGAAGCACGGCAGTGTCGAGATCAAGGCGAAGGATTACATCGGAAAGATTTGCGTGCAGAGGCGCGGTGAGAGCGGCATTGTTTACACACTTTCGCGAAAGTCGGCGGAGTCCGCGGCTCGGTACTTGCGGTCTCTCGGGATCAGGGCTGCCGCCTATCACGCGGGCCTAGATGCAGAGACCCGCACAGCCGTCCAGGATGATTTCATCCGCGACGACCTCCATGTCGTGTGTGCCACAGTGGCGTTCGGCATGGGGATCGACAAGTCGAATGTGCGGTTCGTGATCCACCGCGACATGCCCAAATCCCTCGAGGGGTACTACCAGGAGATTGGTCGTGCGGGCCGTGACAGTCTCGATAGTCACTGCTTCCTTTTCTATTCGTGGGCGGATGTGTTGCAGCTCGAGCGGATGGTATCGAGAAGCGACAGTGCGCCCGCACAGCGCCGGCACATTCGGCGGATGTATGAACATGCGGAATCGGAGAGTTGCCATCATGCAGCGCTTGCGTGGTATTTCGGCGAGCGTATCGAGCCATGTGAGGTGTCGTGTGATCGTTGCACCGATCTCGGTGTAGATCTTGACGGCGTTCACGTCACTGACATGACCGAGCGGACCGATGCGCCGGTGTTGACGGGTGATGCACAGGAACTCTTCGACGAGCTCAGGGCGCTGCGCAAGCGCCTAGCTGTACAGCGTGGAGTGCCTGCCTACATGGTGTTCACCGATGCGACCTTGAAGGACATGTCTGTCTCAAGGCCGGTGACCTACGAGCAGTTCCTCGCCGTCAGCGGCGTGGGTGCGAAGAAACTCGAAACCTATGGTGATGAATTCCTCCAATCGATCCGAATCTGGGCTGGCGAGTAACTGGGACGATCTGATCTGGTCCGAGTGAATCAGAGCCAGCTCGACAAATCCGTGGACGACGCTCTGCTCTAGACGAACCGTCTCGATGTGACGCGCTGAGACATTAGCCGAGCGGTGTCCACGTCAGAGTGATAGCCGTAGCGTATGTGATGTTTCCGGCAGCATCGTTCGATACTCCCTCGACGGTCATGCTGACCGAGGCGGACACGTCGTCGCGGTCAGCGATGAAGAATGCCGCTTGGCCTTCTGACCCTTGGAACTCACTCAGGTCGACGGTGAAGTCCTCAGCCTCGAACCACGCTGCATACATCGCCTTCGTGGCATCGAACGCGTCCGCACTCACCTGGATGACGGCGGTGTAGGAGGTGCCGCTCTCCTCCTCGAACTGCATCGACACACCAACTTCGTACCCGTCGGGGAGCGGGAGCGGGAAGTCGGAGGGAAGCTTGTCGCCGAAACTCGCCTGACCGCTTCCCTCGGCGTCGTCGACCGAGAGGGTGATGGATCCGCCATCGCTGGTGCTGATGTCCACGTTGTCGCCAGCGATCTGATCGATGACATCATTGGCCACAGCATCGGATAGGTCGTTGGTTCCCCCACATGCAGCCACGATCAGTGCAAGAGCCATCACAAGTACGAGCCGTTTCATCTTCCCGATCCTCCTTGACATACGGTCGCCGTCCTGGCCGACGGTCTCTGCACCTACTGGCGCGCGAAATCGCCCCTCACAATATGTACGACGGCGCCAAAGCATCGCCAAAGGACGCGACTGACTCGCAGGAAGCTCTTGAGAATCTTGACGCGTCGATGGAACAGGTACGATGGTCAGCAGAAAGGAGGGAGGTGGCGCCCGACTTGGAGTTCCGGCTGCTGGGCACGATCGATGTTGTCGCGAGCTGTGGCAGCATCGTTCCGACGAGCGCCCGCCAGAGGGATCTTCTCGCTCTCTTGCTCCTGGACGCCAACATGGCGGTGTCGAGCGGCCGGCTCATCGACCGGCTGTGGCAGGGAGCACCGCCAGCGACGGCGATGGCTGCGCTCCAGGTGTACATCGCCAAACTCCGAGCCATCATCAATGGGTATTCCGCGGCCAGGATCATCACCGTGGCCGACGGATATCGCCTCGATGCTGAGGAGTCGGTGATCGACTCATTTCGCTTCGAGGAGATGGCCAGACGTGGCCACAGCGCGCTCGTTGCGGGGTCGACACGCACGGCGTCAGAGACGCTCCGCTCCGCCCTGGATCTTTGGCGGGGAGATGCACTATCTGATGTTCGCCACCTGGAGGGTGTCCGCGTCGAGGTCACCCGCCTTGAGGAGATGCGATGCCAGGCGATTGGGACACTCATCGATGCCGAGCTCGCACTCGGCCATCACGTCGAAATGATCCCTCAACTCGAGGGGCTTGTGGAGGATGACCCTCTCCGGGAGCGTCGCTGGGCTCAGCTCATGCTCGCTTTGTACAGGGGAGGGCGCCAGAGTGACGCGATGCGCGCATACCAGCGTGTAGCCACGATACTCGGGGACGAGCTCGGCATCGAACCTGGCCCTGACCTCTACAACCTCGAGGAACGGATACTTCTCCAGGACCCAGCGCTGATGCTCGTCGATGACGATGCGACATCTCGGACGAACCTCGAGCGCGCCGTGACCAGCTTCATTGGTCGTCAACCCGAGATCGAGCGACTTATCGACCTCGTCGAGATGCAGCCACTGGTAACGCTTACGGGACCAGGAGGCGCGGGGAAGACGAGGCTTGCTCGCGAGATCGGTAGTGGCGTGTTGCCGTTGTGCCCAGACGGTGTCTGGTTCGTCGACCTGTCCTCGATTCGTGACCCGAGCCAGATCCTCTTCACGATCGCTGAGACATTGGGTGTTGTGGAGAAGCCTGACCTGCCCATGGTCGATGTCGTGCACCGGTTTCTTCATCATCGGTCGCTGCTCCTCATCCTCGATAACTGTGAACATCTGCTCGCCCCGACTGCTGAATTGGTGCGTTCCCTGCTCGCATCCGCCCCACTGCTCACGATCCTTGCGACGAGCAGAGAGCGGCTCGGGATCGAAGGGGAGATGACATGGACGGTTCCTCCACTGACGTTCCCAGCACCGGGTGTGGTCGCTCTCGGTGGGAGTGGCCACGAGGCCGTTGACCTGTTCGTCGAGCGTGCTCGCCTCGTCGACCCAGGGTTCGAGGTGACGGCATCCAACCAGTCGTGTGTCGCAGCAATCTGCCGACGGCTGGATGGACTCCCACTCGCGATCGAGTTGGCGGCTGCCAGGGTCGACGTTCTCAGCTTGTCTGACATCGAGGATCGGCTCAGTCAGAACTTCTCTCTTCTCGATCGATGTTCACGAATCCAACCAATGAGGCACGCAACGCTTACGGCTGCAGTTCGGTGGAGCTACGAGCTTCTCGACGATGAGGAGGGCACGCTCTTTGGGCGGCTGTCGGTATTCACTGGAAGGTTCCTGCTCGATGATGTCGAGTTCATTTGTGTTGATGACCGTCTGCCAAAGGAGCGGGTGTTCGACGTGCTCACTCGGCTCGTTGACAAGTCACTGGTTATGGCGCATACGGCCGAGCATCCTATGACTCGATATTCGATGCTCGAGACCTTGCGGGGCTTTGCTGCGGAAGTTGCTGCTGTGGCAGGCGACGATGAAGAAATCGCTGCCCGCCACGCCGTGAGGTTCTTAGCGCTCGCCGTCGACGCAGAGACCGAGCTGAGAGGTGTTCATCAGCGGGAGTGGCTCGACCGGCTTGAGGCCGATCACGACAATCTCCGCTTGGCCTTCGAAAGGCTTCTGAAAGCAGGACAAGTCGAGGAC
>CAYWPC010000053.1:0-5086 GCA_964460075.1 uncultured Acidimicrobiaceae bacterium | reverse complement strand
GTCACTCGAAGGGATTCGTAGCGCTCTTACCCCGTAGCGGCTTGCACGCGTGGTCAGAGCGATTTCACGGACTCGGTGGCAGATAGCCCGGTCCTGGGTGCGAGCACATGGCCCACGACGGCGGTTTATGTCGCGGCAACAGAGGCGAGTTCACTCACCGGACGGAGTGTTTGCATGCGGCGATGCGTCTCAGATCTCCCCTTCGGCCTTTGAGTAGCGGGGGGTGAGCAACAAGATACCGCCGATGATGGCGAGCACGGATCCGGCTGCAGGTGCGTGCACGACCGACACATCGCGGAGTCGCAGAATATCGGCCCATCGCCACAGGTACGCGCTTGCAAGGACGATGGACACGAGTCCGACCGTCTTTGCAAGCCTCGCTCGCTTCGTGGAGAGTGCCGCGACGATCCCGAGGACGCCGAGTATCAGGAGGACATAGCCGAGGTCGATCTGGCTTGTGACGGACGTGACGGTGTTCCAGGCCGAGCCACGAGGCACATAGACACGGAGGCTTGCACCCGGGCCGAATGGTGACGCCGGTGGAGTGTGCAAGAACCGCCTCACGATACTCGATGGTGCATTGCGGTTCTGGTCGAATCCGATCCACGGCAGGGCGAGGGAAAACAAGATGAGCAGGGAGCCGAGTGCTGCGCGTCTGCTCCAGATTCGCACGGTCAGGGGACCAGCGACGGCCGCTGACTCGGCTGTGGTGTCGCGGCGTCGTGACGGAACGGATCCCATCGGTCGGTGTACACCTGGTGTGGCACTCGGTGGTTGCTCTGGATCGTCGCCAATGGCCAGTGGGATCGGTGGCTGCTCGGCCTCGGCAGCCGGAGCCTCAGGGGTTTGGGCAGCCGAGGCGAATCGGTGCTGATCCTGCACCTTGTGGCCACAGAAGCCGCATACCTTCGCGGTATCTGGGATCTCCTCGTTGCAGTTGCCGCAGTTCACGCTCGATGTCCTTTCATTCGCCACAGACGACCCCACCAGTCATGTAGGTCGCGGCATCGGAGTCATTGGGGCCGGTGGTCCATGCGACCAGCCGTGGGTCGCTGCGATCTGGACCGAAGTTCATGAACCATCCACCGAAAACCGGATCCTGGTCTAGACGGAACCATCCGGATGGCACATCCCCAAGGAGATCTCCGAGCCCAACGTCATACTCGTTACGGAGTCGCGCAGTTTCGTAGTAGCCGTCGCTGTAAATCCAGTTGAAGAAGTGCGGTGAGGAGGAGTATTCGGTCGCACCATCGGTCATGAGCACCCAGAGGGCACCCCACCTGATGCCAAGAATCTGTGTCCCAGGGCAGGCTCCGAACCGGCCCCACGCGTCGGTCCAATTGGTGTACTCGTCTGGAGGTCCGAACGCGCTGCCAAGGACGTCGAGTGGCACGCTCGCCGAAACACCGAACGGCAACACACCGCCGGGGCATGTGGAAGAGCTGCAGAACGCGTCAACGCCACCGATGCCGTCATGGCGTAGCACGCCACCAGTCGGCGGCGGTGGAGATGCCTCAGCTACCCCAACCCACACGCGGATCACCGCTCCAGCCGGTACGGACCCACCGATCGGATCCTGGTCCATGACTTGTCCCACATCTTCAGGGTCTACCGGCAGCGTGCCTACCACCTCGAGGACGAGGCCGACGTCGCGTACCCACTCTCGGGCAGTCTGGAGATCGACACCTCCGATATCGGGAACCTCGACGAGCACCGTCTGGCCGAGCCACACGGCGATTTGTCGGCCTCGCTCGACGCGTCCGCCTTCTGGGATGTCCTGGCGGACGACACGTTCGACGAGGTTGGCGTCACTAACGTCTTGATAGCCGGCGACCTGGAGAGTCAGGTTCACCGCTGCGAGTGCAGCCTCCGCCTGGGAAGCAGTCATCCTGGAGAGGTCGGGAACCTCGACGAGCACCGTCTGGCCGAGCCACACGGCGATTTGTCGGCCTCGCTCGACGCGTCCGCCTTCTGGGATGTCCTGGCGGACGACACGTTCGACGAGGTTGGCGTCACTAACGTCTTGATAGCCGGCGACCTGGAGAGTCAGGTTCACCGCTGCGAGTGCAGCCTCCGCCTGGGAAGCAGTCATCCTGGAGAGGTCGGGAACCTTGACAAGCCCACTCATCGTGCTCGTCGTCGGCGGCTCGGTGGTCGGCGGCCCTGGCACATTTCTCGTGCCACCCGTTGTGTGTGGATAGAAGCCGTACCCAACCCAGTAGTCGACGTACTTGGCCGGTGTCCACGAGATCCGGTTGTTGATCTCGAGAGGACCGGTGTGGCGCGGAGCTCCCCGAGCGGCGCATGCGTATGTCTGCAACTTCCCAGAGAGGTTGAAGCTGTCCGGATCGGTGCTTCTGTCACCGTTTCGGCAGAGTGGCCACAGTTCGAATCCGGAACACCAGTCGGCCGGTTGAAACTCGACCTTCATACATGGCTCGTAGGGATTCGAGCTCACGAAGAGCTCAACGTTCGACGATAAGTCGTACGGCGCCCTGCCGTCCTCGCACTCCTCGGACCGCTTCGTTGCGATGTCGCACTTGGTCTTGTCGAAGTAGATGCCGTGCTTGTTCTCCGATACCCACACGAAATAATCGTTCGCCGTCCCCGGCGGGGGGCATTCACCCGCCCACGCCGACGCTGAAATGTCATCGTTTTCTCGCTCCAATACCTTCCAGTCGGTGAGGGGCATATTGACGTCTTTGTGTGCTGCTGACTGCGCTGCATAGAGTTGGAAGTTGAGCGGGGGCGCAAGACCGCACCGTCCGTCGGTTCGGCTGGTTCTCACGAGGCCTATCGAGAAGCCTTCGTTGTCACCAGGGTGAGGTGCTACCCGGAACCGACCGCCGTCCTCCTTGAAGAACACGGTGTAGGTGATCTCGACTCTGGCTGCCTGGGCGAGGTCGTTGGTTAGGAGCCCATCCCCGTCGTACGGGAACACCTTGGCGACGAGTCGCAAGACCTCGCCGCACTGCTCGTTGCGCGAGAGCTTCACCCCAGGCATCCAGATTCGGGCGAGGTCGTACAGTTGCTGCTGTTGAGCGATGCTTGGTGCACCCGGTGGCGGCTCCACGGTGCGTGCAGGAGGCGGTACGAACGATCCGACGAAGATTGGCAGACGATCCGTGTTCCCTGGGGGACCTGGACCCTTGGTTTTGCAGTTCTTCTCGAAGATGTAGGTCTCCCACTTCCCGAGAGTCCCGAGGTAGTCCCAACTCCTCACAGACCGGTACCCCGGCACGAGGACTTCGTTCCACGTCCTGCTACTGCCCTTGCGTACCTGCTGCCAGCCCTTGTTTATGAGGGATTCGCCGGCGTTCTTCACATCGTTCCACTTGTCTTTGAGCAGTCCACCGATTCCGAAGCTGAGGGGAGGGGAGAGTCCCGCCGCGACGATGCCGTCGGCGCTTGGGAACATGGGTGCTGCAACGACCCGATCACCCCGTGGGCCGGCTGAGATGACGGTCACGT
The DNA here is from genome assembly GCA_964460075.1 of uncultured Acidimicrobiaceae bacterium. GTDB lineage: Bacteria > Actinomycetota > Acidimicrobiia > Spongiisociales > UBA5794 > JAMBLL01. The sequence continues at coordinate 1,615 of CAYWPC010000053.1, read as the reverse complement.
CCTGCCCGAGGTCGGCGAGAGCAGCATCGACGGTGGCTTGTGTGGAGGATTCGATGCTGAAGACAGGGAAGTATTGGACAGCGCCTGCGTCGTCACGTGCGATGCCTGCCACGACGGTTTCTCCGCCGTCCTCGACGATCAGGAGCGCAGCGTCTTCAACACTGTCATAGGCCCAAGACCAGGAATCTCCAGGTACGCCGAAAAGGAAGCGAGTCTCCTGGTTTCGTACCAGTGTGGGCAGCCCTTCGGCGTCGGTCGACCAGAAACCTCCGGTCGGCTCGCTCGAAAGCACCGACAGGAAGGCCTCTGGGCCCTCGATGAGCCAACCCGATCCCGTGTCGATGAGACCTGCCGTCCCGGCGAAGACGCCTTCCGCCCAGTCCCGGTGGTTGGCATCCTCGATGTATACCTCGATCGACGACCCTGTGACACGAGAGCGAGCAACCACCTCTCCTGGACGCGACAGCGTCGTACCGTTCTCGTCGGTAGTGGTGGCCGCCCAGAGACCGGCGTCGAACTCGTACCGCGTGCCAGCCGAATCCGAAACGGCTACACCGAGATTCGGGTCTGAAGAGAAATCCTCGCTGTCGATGAGGCTGTCGAGCTCGGCAACAGCGAATGCAGGTCCAGCCAAGGCCGTACCAGGCTGGACGGTGTTACCGGCAGGACCGGTATCGGACCTCCACACACCGACACCGATGGCTGCGGCCACGGCGACCGTGGCAACCACCGCAGCCGCGACAGCGGCGGGCAGCCACCTGCGACGCCTGTGATCCTCTGTGCGCGTTCGAGGCATGGCAGCATCAGTGCTGCTGGTGGTGGCTGCGGCGACCGGGAGTGGTTGGGGTTCGACGTCGGCAGGGGTCTGGGCTGCCGGGGTTTGGGCTGCTGGGGTGGTCTCGTCTTGGGTGAGGTGGTGGCCGCATTCTTCGCAGTAGGTGTAGTCGATGGGGTTGCTGTGTCCGCAGTCGTCACAGGTTTGTAGTTGTGCTGGTTCGTCTGTGGTGGTTGCGGCTGTGGTTGTGGCGATGGGGAGTGGTTGGGGTTCGACGTCGGCAGGGGTCTGGGCTGCCGGGGTTTGGGCTGCTGGGGTGGTCTCGTCTTGGGTGAGGTGGTGGCCGCATTCTTCGCAGTAGGTGTAGTCGATGGGGTTGGTGTGGTTGCAGATACCGCAGGCGACGGTGAGTCGCGACCCGCAGCTCTCGCAGAACCGAATGCCTTGACGGTTGGAAGCATCGCATCGAGTACAGATGAGCGGGAGATCCTCGGTAGCCATGTCACCTACCGAATATCTCGAACGTGGTCGCATCGGTCCGACTCCACACGAGCTTGTCGAAGGAGTCCACGATTGCTTCTTTGACCGGATCGTATCGATAGGCGGTCTCAACGCCAGAGATGATCTCGGTCAACGACCCATCTGGTTGGACACACGAGATGGTCGCGCCGACCACTTTGATTTCCCCCCCACCTACAGGTCTTCCCACATCGTCCATCAGCGCGGGGACCGTCATGCGCTCATCGCATCCGGACGCCCCCTCGTCGTAAAAGATGATCCGATATTCGGAGCGATTCTCCGTCGGCTCGATCCAGAGCCACATCTGGGAGCCGTCGGTGT
>CAYWPC010000052.1:0-5152 GCA_964460075.1 uncultured Acidimicrobiaceae bacterium | reverse complement strand
TCCAGTCCCCCATGAATGGCAGATCACCGGGGTTGCCGAAGTAGAACGTCGACACCTCAGGTGCGTCACCGAGGCCGTCCCACAAACCCCATTCCCCACCAGGATCGACCCGCACCAGCGTGTCGCACGACGTGCTCTGACAAAGAATCCCTGGTTGCGTCGCTGTTGGAGGTACCACAGGACCGAGCGTCGCCAACGCTGCGTCTACGGCTGCGGCGAGATCGAGTCGACCCCAGCCGGTGTCCACGTCGAAGCCCGGCGCGGCGATGTCTACAGCTGTGTCTTGCAGGATTGTGCGCACTTCGCCGGCCGACAGGGCAGGATTGATGGCAAGGATGCTGGCTGCGGCTGCTGCGACGTGAGGCGAAGCCATCGACGTCCCGGTCCCCAAGTAGTACCCGTACACGCCAAGGTTCGTGGTTTCTTGCAGTACATCCACGCCGGGGGCGACGAGGTCGAGATCTGCTCCCGTGTCGCTCTTGGCCCACCGCACGTCGGCGGATGCCACCGCGCCAACGGCGATGACGTCCGGGTTGTTGGCTGGGTACGCCAGATACGGCTGCTGATAGTTGCCGGACGACGCGACGAGTATGACGCCGGCCGCCGTGGCGCGAGCTATTGCAGCGTCGACAACCGAGTCGGTGCAAGCCGGCCATACGTCGTTGCATTCGCTGCCGAGCGACATGTTGATGACGTCGGCGCCGTGGGTCACGGCCCAGTCGATACCTCGCGCAAGCTGATCGGTTGTCCCCCCATCGTCTCCTAGAACTTGCACCGGCATGATCGATACGCCTGGTGCGATGCCTGCAACGCCGATGCCGTTGTTCGTGCACGCGGCGATCGTTCCAGTGACGTGCGTTCCATGGCCGAACGTTCTCGTCGTGTTGAGCGCCGCAAGCCCCTGCGTCTGCGTCATGGCGTCGTAGGGATCGACGACCGCTGCACAGATACCGTCTGTACCGGTGAAGTTGATCTCCGTGTCGAGCACGGCAACGACGATTCCCTCACCGTCGGTCTGTGTCCAAGCGCTCGACACGCCGATCTTGTGGAGGTTCCATTGCCTAGAGAACCGGGGATCGTTCGGTGTCGCCGAGATGGATCCCTGACTCTGATATATGTATTGGAGGCTGAGTTCGCCTCCCCGTTGCGATGTCACGGCTTCTTCGAACGCAACGGCGGCGTCCGCCCTGTTGGCGACCTCGACCACGACCTCGCCGCTGTTGTCGACGATGACAGCCTCCGGCGTCGGTTCGCCTGCGTTTGCAACCGCACCCCCGAACATCACGATCGTTACGACGATCGCGCCGATTAGCCCGAGCTTCTTGCCAAGAGACGCGGCCGTGGTACAAGTCGTCATCCCAACAAGATACTTACTCGGGTGCAGCGATGGGTCGATCACTCAGCTCGAGCGGCCAGCGGCGAGCACGTGCGGGAACGAACCGATGTTCTGGATCCAGTCGCCCTGACCTGGCTGGTTCTCGACGTTCACATACAGCCGACCGTTCGACGGACGGTACGCAGCGACCGAGTCGTCACCGTCGCCGTCCCAGTCCCCCACGAGGACCTGGTCACCGGCTTGGCCGAACTGGAACGACTGGTCCGGGTCACCTGCCGAGTTCGTATTGCGGAAATACACCGTTCCGGTGGACTTGGAGTACAGGCCGACGGTGTCGATGCCATCACCGTCGAAATCACCGACGAACGGGATATCTTCGGATTTTCCGAAGTCGTAGAAGTACTCCGCGGCGCCGAGGCCCTTGCCCTGTTCGCCGAGCTTGTTGATCACGTACACCCTGGCTTCCGCAACTCGCCATATCGAGACCGTGTCCCGCCCGTCCCCATTGAAGTCGCCAACGAGGGGGACGTCACCTGGGTCACCGAAGTAGAACTCCGTATCAGCAATGCCCTGCGTGTTCGTGAAACGCACATATACGTAGCCGTCGGATTGGCGGTACAGGCCTGGTGTTGCGATACCGTCGCCGTCCCAGTCACCCATGAACGGCACGTCGCCTGGGTCGCCGTAGTAGAACGAGTTCACGGTTGTGCCTTGCACAAGCCCTCCTCGCAGTCCCCAAATGCCTCCACTGTCGACAGCGACAACCGAGTCGCACGCTGCACCCTGCGGGCACGGCGGGTCGAGGGGGATGGGCTGCGGGGGAACGTTGCCTGGCGCCGATATGCGTGGAGCCGCATCTGCGTACGGGGTCGGGTTCAGGGGGACGCCGTCTTTGCGGACTTCCCACTGGACGTGGGGCGCGGTGCGTTCGGCGTTGCCCGAGTCGCCGACCCAACCGATGAGTTGGCCTGCCGTGACGGTTGCCCCAGGCACGATGCCTGGAGCGATACCCCAGCCGAGGCCGTCGTCTGTGCCTGGCGTGTCGTTGTTGAGGTGGATGTAACGCGTCTCCCAGCCGTTGCCGTGCGTTATGGCAAGTGTGCAGCACCGTTCGGGGTTGAGGTCGTTGGGATCCGATGACCAGTTCACATATCGGACGGTTCCATCCGCCGGGGCCACGACGGGTACGCCCTTGACGCCGTACGTCATGATGTCGATCCCCTCGTGGCTCCTCGGGCACGACGGCCATCCGCCCCGGCACGCACCGAAGGTGTCGCTGTACACGAAGTCGACGCCGTCTGTTCCCACGACGGGGAAGATCCACTCTGGTGCGTTCGCTGTCGTGTTCGTTGCCGCAACGGCAGGTATCGGGACTATCTCACCGAAGCTCGCTACGAGGAACAGCAGCGCCACGAATCTCGTGATGCGGGAGTCGAGGATCGTCATCATTGATTGGTTGTCGGCACGAAGCCGATTTTTCTGAATAGGTCGAAATGGGCGAGCCACCGGTCATCCTCCTGGCCGTACGTCGGCATCGTCCCCCTGTGGCGGCGTTCGGTTCGCCTCACGAGCGAAAGCGCTGTGCACATCGTTGGGGTCGGTGCACAATCTATCGTCGGATCGCTAATACACGGCGACCGGCTCGCCGGGTGGGAGTATTCTCGTCAACGATGACTCTTGTCACAGCATCGGTGATCGTTGCGACCCTCAATGAAGCAGCGAACATCGACCACGTAATCGATATAGCGCTCAGTGACGATGCCGTGATCGAGGTGATCATCGCCGATGGTGGATCGCTGGACGCAACCATCGAGTACGTGTGGTCCCGTGCAGCAGCCGATCAACGGATCCGCCTCGTGCACAACCCTCATCAGCTTCAGGCAGCGGGTCTCAACAGGGCAGCAGCGCTCGCTTCGGGGACGCTCCTCGTACGGCTCGATGCTCACACCCGCTACGCAGAGGACTACGTTGCTGCCTCGCTTGCAGCGTCGAAGCCCGGCGTCGCGGTTGGTGGCCCCATGCACGCGGAGGGATCGACCAAATGGGCTGCAGCTACCGCCGCAGCGATGGTCGACCCGCTCGCCATCGGGCCGGCACGGTTTCACCACGCGAGCGACGTCGAGACGGTCGACACGGTGTATCTGGGGACGTTCGAACGCGATCGCTTCCTCGCTATTGGTGGCTACCGCACGTTTCCGAGCGGAACGGTCGAAGACACGGACTTCTACACACGGTGGCGAGCCAACGGTGGGACGGTGGTCGTCGATCCTGCAATCAAGAGCTGGTATCACCCACGAGATACGTGGCGGGGTCTCGCCATCCAGTACGTCCGCTACGGCGCGGGGAAAGCGGAGCTGCTGTGGGTCAACGGCCGCCTGCCGTCGCTTCGGCCGCTCGCACCTGTGCTGCTGGTAGCAGGGTTCGTAGTGGCTGGCGTCCTCGCTGTACTTTCGACGTGGATTCCGCTTGCCGCGCTTGGCGGTTCGTGGCTCGCTGTTCTCGGTGTCGTTGCGGCGCGGGCCCGTTCGACACGTATCCGTGCGGCTATCGTTGCTGCGACGATGCATGTTGCATACGGTGTGGGAATGTGGTGGCGGATGCTCTCGGGGCGCCCCACGGTCCGGATCCTCGGGTTTGAGCCTCGCCAGGGTCCCGCTGATGGCGTAACGAAGATCGGGTAGGGCGAACAATGAAGATCGCTGTTGTCGGAACGGGGTACGTCGGACTGGTCTCAAGCGTCTGTCTCGCGTCACTTGGTCACGACGTTATCGGTATCGACGTCGACGCTGACAAGGTGGCGGCGATAAGTGCAGGAGACCCAGGCATCCTCGAACAAGACCTCGACGATCTCCTCCGAGCAGAGCTCGACACGGGCAGGGTCTCGTTCTCGACCGATATCGGTGCCGTTTCCGGCGTGGACGTCCTCATCGTCGCGGTCGGGACACCCCAGAGCAAGAACGGTGAGGCAGATCTCTCTGCCGTGTTCTCCGTGGTTCGCGCCGCAGCGCCGCATCTCAAACCCGGCGCCGTCGTCGTGACGAAGTCCACGGTCCCGGCAGGGACGGGTGACGCCGTGAGGGACATCCTCACCGATGCCGAGCGTCACGATGTCTGCGTCGCTTCAAACCCCGAGTTCCTGCGTCAGGGTCACGCCGTGCACGACTTCCTTCACCCTGACCGAGTAGTCGTCGGTGCAGATGAGCCAGAGACGCTTCAGACGGTGGCCTCCATCTACGCCCCCCTCGGCGATGGCGTCCCCGTGATCAGGACGAATGTCAAAACGGCAGAGATCATCAAGTACGCGGCAAACGCGTTCCTTGCGACGAAGCTTGCCTATGTCAACGAAATGGCGGACCTGTGCGAGGCCGTCGGAGCGTCGATCGACGACGTGACGTTTGCGGTCGGGCTCGACGAGCGGATTTCTTCCAGCTACATGACCGCCGGGCCAGGCTTCGGTGGGTCGTGCCTCCCAAAGGACACCCAGGCCTTGTTGCGCACGTTCACCACTTCGGGGGCGAGAAGCCACATGGTGTCTGCTGCGGTTGAGGCGAACCAGCATCGCAGGGCAACACTGGCCGATCGTGTCATTGCGGCAGTTGGGCATACGCCTGGACGCGTCGCCGTGTGGGGTCTCACCTTCAAGGCAGATACGGACGATCTGCGTGACAGCCCCTCGATCGACCTCGTTGATGGGCTCGCTGAGCGTGGCATCGAAGTCGTCGTGTATGACCCTTCGGTGCAGTCCCTCCCAGAAGGGCTCCCAGCAACACGTGCCCGAGATGCGATCTCCGCGGCGTCAGGCTCGGACGCTGTCGT
>CAYWPC010000051.1:2841-5558 GCA_964460075.1 uncultured Acidimicrobiaceae bacterium | reverse complement strand
ACCAGGCGCTCTACAGCCCCCACCAGGTCCTACAGCGTGACGCCCAGGCCATTCTCGGGACCCATCACACGGCGCTTCAGCGCGGCAACCGGAGAGCCGCCATCGCGATATCTGCAACGTCTTCGCTTCGAACACGCCAAGGACGTTGCCACCGATCCTGCCACAACGATCGGAGAAGCGGCAATGGCTGCCGGCTACACGGATATCGCTGCGTTCAGTTCCACCTTTCGTCGCTTAGTCGGGGTCCCGCCTTCCAGATATCGACCACATCCCTGAGCGAGGAGCCAACAGTCGCTGCCACATCGTCCGGGTCGGTACCGACGACCACTGTGACGTTGCCACAAAGTCGAATCGCTCCCGCCCCCGATGGGTGGCCTTTATGGAATGAGCACCGTTCGAACCCGGTTGGCGATACTGCGACGGAAGGACACGCGTTTGCCAGAATTCACGATTACTCACCACATCGAGGCGCCTGTCGAGGCGGTGTGGACCGTTCTCCACGACTTCGGAGATATCCAACGGTGGAGCCCTGGCGTCACCACCTCAGAGCTGACGTCCGAAGGACCCGTGAGCCAGGGTTCCACGCGGCACTGCAATTTCTCTCCCTTCGGCAGCGTCAACGAGCGCATCGACCGACACGAACCGAACAAGCGTTTGACCGTGAATCTCTACGAGACCTTCAAGCTGCCGATCTCGGGTGCCGTGGCCGATTTCAACATCGAGCCAGACAAGGAAGGCACGGAGCTAATCATTCACTACACCTACACACCCAACCGGGTGGGTCGGCTCGCAAAGAGCTACACGGACAAGCAGATGCGCAAGGGGATCGTCGGGTTGGCCAAAGGTCTCCGACGAGAGAGCGAGCGCATCGCGACAGCCGAGTAGCCGAATCGAGACATGCGTGATGCTCTTCCACTGAACCCTCACGCGTGGTTCAGCCTGTCGGCCACTTGAGCAAGGAGGCAGAGAAACGCCATATCGTCAATCGTCACGACGACAACAGTGGCCTGGACGTGCCAGGTACCTCGTGTGAACCTTCGACAGAGACGTGTGTGGGTGTGCCGGGCGGACGGACAAGCAAGGTCACACACATTGACTCACCCACCTGTGGATCCTGCGGTACGTGTCGCGTTGGATCGAAAAGGAGAGCCACGATGATCGCGAAGGTGGTGTTCATTGCGGCGCTGGTGCTCGTTCTCACCGCATGCAGCAACACCACGACGCCCGATCAGCTGTCTCCGGCCACCAAGCGACTACCCAGTCGACGACATCAGCTCCCGATGGCGCGACGATCGGTCTTGAAGCGGCAGCGCTGCTCGCAGGTTGAGCAACGGTCGCCAAATCAGATTCACGCTGGTCCCCATCGACAGTGGCGTACTTGCGATCATGGCCATATTCCCAGGCAATTCAGGCCTTGAAGGTTTCCTCGACATGGCAGACGAGCTGCTGGCCACCGTCGTGTTGGGTGATACGCCCACGCAATAGCGCCAGACCAAAACCTTTCGCAATCTCTACCGCGTCGCGGATCCGGGGTAGCACGTGCGTCCAAGGGCCCAGCGATCCGATCGACCGCTCGATGCTTGAGGTGTCATCTCCGCCGACAGCCCTTCGGAGCTGTCACCGCCGCAAGAGGCGAATGGCTCCAGGGCGACGGCCCCAATATTCGCTGTGGTGAGGCGAGCGGATGGGTGACGTTGGATTCCATCGCCCAGGTCCAAACGCATCGACCCGGTGGCTGGCTCTTACTCACTCGAACCTTCGAAGTCTCCAGTACCCGTAGCGGTCAGTCGGGGGGATTCGTTGCTGTTCGCTGGAAAATCGTCTGGCCAACGCAGCGGTTCGACGATGACCGTCGACCCATCGATCAATGCCTTGACCATCAGATCGTATGGCGCAGGCCCGAGAGTCAGGACACTCTCCGTGAAGCCTGCCCCTGCATCGAAGGCGACAGTGCCCTGCCAGCACGTCCCGATCTCGGTGGGCGAGAGAGGGAATTCCTGCACGTCCCCGTTGCCTGCTGCGACCGACACCGTCGCGGAGACATCACCTGGTGGTGTGACCAGGTTGCCGATGAGGGCAGCGAAGGGACTTCCAGCCTCAAGGTCGCGTCCTGATGGATACCAGAACACCTGGCCGTAGGGTTCCGGCACTCGTGCGTCGCGATTCGTCGTCAGCTCGAATGCCCATACGGCGTCGCCTTCCTCACCACGACCGAACAACTCGACGCGGTACGATCCCTGCGGCCCAAGCAGATCGATCGGTCGACCGTTGGGTTCTACCTGTAGCACGAAGCCTCCATTGCAGAAGTCGCCATCCGGATAGAGCCATGCCTCGAGGTTCCACAGCAGTGGGAAGGTCATGGTGAGATCACCGGCTTTCGGAAGCGTGATACTCGGAAGCGGATCCTGGGGTACCCCGTCGGCACACACCACCTGTCTGTCGTCTCCGCTCTGGCTCGACCAGCAGTAGCTGTAGGCACCGAGGGCGAGTTCTTTGCCACCTGTGGTGATGACCAGGTCCGGGGGCCTCTCATATCCGACCGTCGATCCTTGGACCGGGCCGGTGACCGTCTGGCCTCCGTCGGTACCGGGAGTGTTGGTTGTCTCGCGAGCACACGCCGAGGCGACCAACACGAGCACAACCACCAGCGCAATCCGTTTCATGACCCTTCGACGCTACCACTGCTGATTCAGGTTCCCGGCCTGTGGTACGGCAGG
>CAYWPC010000051.1:0-2741 GCA_964460075.1 uncultured Acidimicrobiaceae bacterium | reverse complement strand
TACCTGCGATAGGTAGCGGATCGCCATGCCCATTCGGCTGGCCCGTAGGCGAAATGGTCCAGCCATACCTTGGACCACAGGATCTGGATCGCCCACACTGCTATGACGAATAGCGCGATCTCGGCTCGATCGAAGTCGTGATTCCCCAGGACGCCGCGCAGCGCAAGAACCCCAATAAGGGTCTGCGTGAGGTAGTTGGTCAGTGCCATCCGCCCAGCTGCTCGAACCCGTTCGTGGAGCCACGTCGTGGTACGTCGATTCCATAGGGAGATGAGCCCAACGTAGCCCACGACGACCGGGATGGTGGCGATCGTGTTGGGAATTTCGCCGATGACCGCGATGCTCGGAGAGAATCCGTTCGCCGCCTGGATCACTAAGCCAAGAACGGCGACCGGCAAGCCGATCCCAAGGCCCCAGCGAACCATCTTCCAATAGTCAGCGGCCGGCGCGGTACCTTGGAGCGCACCGAGGCGATACACCGAGACACCGATCAACATCATTCCGAAGGCTCGCGTGAAGAAGTCGTTGAGCAGGAAGAATCCGACCGCATCGGACATAGAGTCGCCGTTGGTGAACCAGTAGGTTCCGAGCCCGGCACCGTCGGCAGGAACCGTGCCCTGCACCGCAATCGCAACCACCCCAGACCACAGCACCGTCCAATCGCGGAGCCATTCTCGTGCCGTCGCACATCGGGGTCCGGAGCCATCATTGATGGATGCGCCACCTCACCCTGACGCTCGTGATCACGGTACGACCGCCCCTCCTCCCATCTGCCACAGGCGAGCAGGTGCGTGTGAGGAGCAGGATGTACTGATCGACCCGCATAATCCACCCCTTATGAACCTTAACATCCTATAATTGTGATCTTATATGTGTTAGCGTTGTATAACTGAGCTTTTAGAGGAGGATATCAACAGTGAACACCCCGACGCCGAGAAGAATCCGGCGAGCGCAGCTTCAAGTTGGCGAAGATCTGAGAACCTGGCGTCTGCTCCAACACCTCACTGTGGAAGAAGTGGCAGACCGTGCCGGTGTTGGACGGACAACGGTCTTGCGTCTCGAGGCGGGAGATGGTGCGAACCTTGGGACGTTGCTGCGCGTCGCGCGCGCTCTGGGTGTTCTTGATCAGCTTGTCACGTCACTCGACCCGTATGAGTCAGATGTGGGTCGGCTCCGCGCCGACGAGGCTTTGCCCAAGCGCGTGCGCCACAAAAAGGCACCGGGCGCGTGATATCAGAAGTCGATGTCGTTGCCTCGCTCGCCGGCGCCGATGTACTCGCCGGACGACTTCATTCGCATCGCCGTCGCTCGACTGAGTCCGCTACGTTCTACTACGACCAGGCGTACCTGGTACGTCCTGACGCGTACGCGTTGGATCCCGCACTTCCCCTGGTCACAGGTGCGCTTCACACGCCAGTGGGTCTAGGACTATTCAACGCCTTCCGCGACTCGGCTCCAGATCGATGGGGGCGCAACCTGATCGTGCGTAGAGAACGACAGCGCGCATCGTCTGCTGGAGATACTCCTCGAAGCCCTTCGGAGTTCGCGTTCCTCCTCGGAGTTCGCGACGACCTTCGCCAAGGAGCCCTGCGATTCCGCGATGCACAAACGGGCAGCTACCTAGAAGATGACGATGTCGGCATACCGGCGGTGACGGATCTTCCGGAGCTTCTCGACGTTGCGGCAAGCGTTGCGACAGATACAGCAGCAGCATCCGAGCTGAGGCGACTCGTCCGAGCTGGCAGCTCTCTGGGTGGGGCGCGTCCCAAGACGCACATCATCGCTCCTGACGGTCGGGTCGCTATTGCGAAGTTCCCTGCAACGAGCGCCGACACCTGGAACGTCATGGCATGGGAACGCGTAGCCCTCCGCCTGGCCGCGGACGCAGGGGTCGAGGTGCCACGCTCAGAACTGATCAAAGTCGCAAACCGATCTGTACTAATCGTAGACCGTTTCGATCGAACACTCACTGGACAACGTATCGGCTATGCCAGTGCGCTCACCATGCTTGAAGCGCGTGAGGGCGATGAGCGCAGCTACCTCGATATCGCCGAGACCATTGAAGAGCGATCACCTCATGCCACCAACGACCTCCACCAACTGTGGCGCCGCATCGTGTTCTATGTACTGATCTCGAACACTGATGACCATCTCAGAAACCACGCCTTCCTATACGTCGGGAGCGGGGCGTGGCGACTATCCCCGGCATTCGACATCAACCCAGACCCGGCCCCAGGACCGAAGGATCTCAGCACAGCAATCAACGAAGTCGAAACGGAGGCGAGCGTCGATCTCCTGCTGGAAGTCGCTCCCTACTTCCGCCTCGGACAAGACGCCGCGATCGAAGTGATCTCTGACGTCGAACGAGCCGTCAGCCGATGGCGGACCGTAGCGAAACACACCGGACTCTCCACCAGTGAGATGGACTCCATGGAACTCGCCTTCGAACATGATGCCGCCAAGGACGCAAGAACGCTGACTCGGACGTAGCGATTTCCGAGTCAGCCGCCTTACCCCGATTCTGCGGAACTGGGGAACATGGCGCAGCCATCGTGAACCGAAACAGCACGACGAGCTGTTGCGCGGATGTCAAGTTCCGGTACCTGTATCCGAAACGCGTCCTGAGCGCGTCCCCCAAAAAGATACGAGTCTCCCCCATCGCGCTCGAAACCCTTGCCCCACTTGGGTCCCATGGCTCCGGGGGTGGGACTTGAACCCACGACAAACGGATTAACAGTCCG
>CAYWPC010000050.1:0-5871 GCA_964460075.1 uncultured Acidimicrobiaceae bacterium | reverse complement strand
TGACGAAGATCATCAAGTAGAAGACGTAGTACGTACTACCACGAACGAAGTGAGTAAGCATGAGTGACAAGCGACCGCCTATCACGCTCGCATGCGAGTCGTGTAAGAGGCGTAACTACGTCACCACGAAGAACAAGACGAACACGAGGGAACGCCTCGAGCTCCGAAAGTTCTGCAAGTGGTGCCGTGAGACAACATCACACAGAGAAACGCGGTAGTCATCTGCAGCGCTCGATGCGTTGAGAGTCAACCTTGTTGGGGTCGACTCTCTCTCTGCGTATCGGTGCGCATGGCCATCCAGTAGATACACGTTCGGGGCGCAACGTCCCTGTCTGTGAGATGCTGCACCTCTTCGTAGAGACTCTGCATCGCCTGCGATTCGCGGGATCGGCTCGTGAACCGACTTGTGTCGTGAGGGATCTTGGGATGATCGCGGCCACTGACGGCCATCTCGGCTGCTGATTGCGCAGCCAACGTGCAAGGCTTATCCCATGGATCTCTCAATACACAGCACGGCTCGTCTCGGCGGCTCGGTCGAGATTCCCCGGCTCGGCTTTGGTGTCTTCAAATCTGCAGCCGGTTCTGAGGTCGAGAACGCGGTCGCAGCAGCCCTCGACTGTGGCTATCGGCACGTCGACACCGCCTCGATCTACAAGAACGAAGAGGGGGTCGGCCGGGCCATCGCCGCCTCGGGAATCGACCGGTCAGAGATCTTCGTCACGACGAAGGTCTGGAACTCCGACCAGGGATACGATTCGACGCTCGCCGCAATAGACGACAGTCTCAAGCGGCTAGGCATGACGTATGTAGACCTCTACCTCGTCCACTGGCCGAAGCCGAAGCACACTCGGGCGACCTGGCGCGCCATGGAGAAGCTCCTGACAGATGGCAGAGCTCGCGCTATTGGTGTTTCCAATTTTCTCCCCCAGCATCTCGACCAACTCGCTGAACATGCAAACGTGATGCCCTCAATCAACCAGATCGAATTCCACCCGCATCTTCAAAGCCCTGGGTTGGTCTCGTACTGCCGCGATCGAGACATCGTCGTCGAGGCGTGGAGTCCCCTGAAGCAGGGCCAGATCGTTAACGACCCTGGTTTGGCAACAATCGCGGCGTCGTACAGTGTGAGCGTGCCTCAGGTCGTGCTTCGCTGGATGCTCCAGCGAGGCATCGTGACGATTCCCAAGAGTGTCACTCCTGCTCGGATCGATCAGAACGCCGACCTCTACACGTTCGAGCTCGCAGATGGCGACATGGTGGCCATCGATGCCATGAACCGCGACGATCGTGTCGGTCCAGATCCGGGCAATTTCGACTTCTAGACTCCCCGTTTCGCTCTGGGAGATTAGTTGTGCAGGTGGTTCGCGGACGAGGGGCACCTGAGGCGTGTGCGATCTGAAAGAGTCGGCTCTTATCGGTCGAGTTCTGAACGGAGAGATCGAGCCATCATCCGTTCGTAGAGCCCTGGCGTTACCACCGTCATGACTCGTGCGAGATGCCCGACAGATCCAATGATGACGGACCGTCGGCGTCGTTGGATCGCCAGGTACACCCGATGGGCCACGGCTTCAGATGTGACCTGCTTGCCAACTCGGGACTGGGTGCGTTTGGTGATCTCGCCGTTGCCCCCGAGGGCTCGCTCTTGCATGCCGGTATCGATGAACGTCGGTGCGACGATGGTGACATCGACCCCTGATGGGCGGAGCTCGGCTCGCAGTGTGTCGAACAAGCCGTGGAGCGCATGTTTGGATCCCACATATCCGGTCCGGCCAAGTACGGGGGCTAGCCCCGCGATCGACGTTACGACGGCGATCGCTCCGCGTCGCTCGATCAGCGAAGGGAGCGCAGCCTTCGTGATATTGACGGTACCGAAATAGTTCACCTGCATGACCTTCTTGATGACCTCGGGCTCGGTGTCGACGAATGCCGAGCGGTGCGTCAGACCGGCGTTGTTGATGAGTATGTCGATGGCACCGAACCGGTTGACGACGGTGGCAACCGCCCGCTCGCACATTGCCGGATCGGTGAGATCACACACGATCGCCAGTGCGTTAGGGAGAGATGCTGCAACATCGTCGAGGCGGGCTTGGTCGATGTCGAGCAGAGCGAGTCGTGCTCCGTCCTTGGCAAATCGTGTAGCGACCGCCGCACCGAGGCCACCGGCGGCACCGGTGACCAGTACGACTACCTCTGTTAGGTCACGCTTCGCCACGGCGTGCTTTCAGGAAGAAGGAGAACGTTTCTTGGCTCGTCTTGGATGGCGTGTAGCCAAACGACTCCTTCAGCCGACGGTTTGAGAGAACAGGACGATATCTGAGGAAGTCGACCTGCTCTGGACCGTATTGGGAGACACCGAGTCGCTGCATGACACCGAGTGACGTGCGAACGACCGAGGCTGGCACTTCAACGTACCGCTTCTTCATTGCGTCAGCGATCGAACGCAGCGACATCGTGCCGTCGCCAGAGAGGTTGTAGACACCAACGGCGTCGGTCTCGATGCCGCGACGAATGCATGCCACAACATCGACGTCCCATATGAACACGAAGAGCGATTGGGAGCCTCTGATGCCAAGAATGATCGACCGGTCGAACAGGTCGGTGATCTGATTGCGGGTGCGTGCACCGAGGATCGTGCAGGGACGGAAGATCAGTTGCTTGAGCGCTGGATATGTCGCTCGCCACTCTGCGAGCATTTCTTCGACCTGCCGCTTGTGATCGGCGTAGGCGAAGACTGGATTGCCTCGAAGCGCAGCGTCCTCATCGAGCCAATCAGGGTTGTCTGCGTGGTAGCCGTATGCAGCCCCAGATGATGAGACAATCACTTTCGACACACCGGCTTCGAGGCTCGCTTCGAGTACGTTGCGTGTGCCTTCGACGTCGATCGAGTACTCGAGTTCCCTGTCCGGCTTTCGGCCTGGCGACACGATCGCGGCGAGGTGGACCACCACGTTGATCCCGTGTTCTTTGAGTGCGTCGACGAGGTGCGGATCGCGGACGTCCATCGATACGAATGTGACGGCCTCGTAGGTCGCGATTGGCTGGCGGATATCTGTAGCGATGATCGTGTCGATCTTCCCTGGCTGAGCTGCGAGGTTCTCGACGAGCAAGCTTCCGAGGTAACCGGCGGCACCGGTAACAAGGACCGAGCGCGTCATGTCGCTGCGTCGAGTGGCACGGCCACAGGCCGGCGTGCCCAAAACCAGGCGAGCGAGAGGCCCGAGATGATGTGCCACACGCCCCACCAGGCGGCGATGAGCGCCATGCCACCGAGTCCGTCGAAGAACGTGAAGACGAGTACCAGAGCCAGCGCCGAGTTCTGCAGGCCCACCTCGAACGTCACGGCACGTCGATCGGGGATCGACAGCCTTGCCAGGAGAGCCGAGCCGTATCCCAGGCCGAGAGCGAGGGCGTTCTGAAGCGCCACGATTCCAATCAGGAACCCAATGTAGGTTACGAAGTTCTTCCAGTTCGCCCCGAGGGCTGCCGCGACGAACCCGATGAACACAACGACAGAGAATATCTTGAAGGGTCTTTCGAGGCGGGATGCCGTCTGAGGCTTCCACTGTGCAAGGAAGATCCCAAGCGTGAGCGGAAGCCCGAGGATCAAAAAGATCGTTGCAAGCAACGTTATAGGGCTGACGGTCACCGATTCGAGGATCGGTCTGGTCGCTGGGTTGAGGCCGCCCCAGATAGAGAAGTTGACTGGGGTCATCACGACTGCCACCGCGGTGGAAACGGCAGTCATGCCGACCGATAGCGGAGCGTTGCCGCGCCCGAGATACGTCATGATGTTCGAGAGGTTCCCACCTGGGCATGACGCTACGAGGATCATGCCAAGCTCAACCGACGGTGCGAGGTTCAGCACGAGGGTCAGGAGGAATGTGGCGAGTGGAAGCAGTATGAACTGTGCGCCGAGTCCGATTGCTGCGGGCTTCGGCGTTTGGATCAGTGCCTTGAAGTCGCTGAGGTCGATGCCGAGCGCTACGCCGAACATCATCAACCCAATGAGGACGTTGAGCGCAACGAGTGAACTTGAGTTGAAGTTGAGAACGGCGCCATCGATGTTCTCAACAGCGAACGAGACGACCCCTGTGACCATCACTTTCCTTCCGGCTCTGTGTGCATTTTCTTGAAGTGCAAGAGGCCAGGTGCCCAAAGGTGCTTCGTTGGGTCTACGTCGACATGGATCACTGCGCAGGTTCCAGAAGCGATGCTGCGCCTGATAGCGCCCGGAAGCTGATCGGCGTCTGAGACTCGCTCTCCGTGTGCTCCCATCGACTGGGCGAGTACGTCGTATGCGATCTCACCAAGATCCGTTCCGGTGGTCTCTTGGGGGTCGAGTCGCTTCTTCACCATCATCTTGACGGGATGTCTTGCCATGGACTGGGACATCTTTACCATGCCCCACTGTCGATCTGAGATCACGAGGAACACCACCCTGTACCCGCTTCGAACCGCCGTCTCGATCTCCTGAGGGTGCATGCCGAACGCCCCATCTCCGATGATGCAGCACACCTGCCTGTCGGGGAATGCCTCGGCGGCACCAAGCGCCTGCCCGACACCTGCGCCGAGATGTCCAAAATGTGGCGTGCCGAGCGTCGTACCTGCTTGACGAACCTGCCAGAAGAAGGAACTCCACACGGCCGTGTTCCCGCCGTCGGCGACGAAGATCGCGTCATCGTCGAAGATCGTCCTCGCGATGTGTGGGACATCACCAGTTGCCATCGGTTTTGATTGGCTTCCGAGATGGTTGGCTGCAAGTTTCTCCACCTTCGCGTCACGGCTCGCCTGGAGTTGCGCGACGGCGGCTCGCCGCTCGGGCGGCGGTTGTGGCGCATCGTCGAGCGCGAGGATGAGGGCATCGAGGAAGCTGCCCGCGTCTGCGACGATCGCGAGGTCGACGGGCTTGTTCATCCCGAAAACGGCTTCGTCGACATCGACCTGTATGACGTTCTGGTCGATCCGCCAGTTCGGTGCCTTGCCCCACCAGTCCGTCTCGCCGAGCCGCGACCCGACGACAAGTACGACGTCGGCACGGTTATGGACTTCGTTCGTTCCTTCGATGGCTGAGATTGGCCATACAAGAGCATTGGTGTGCGGAGCAGATCCCGATGCACTCCACGAGGTCGTGATCGGCGTGTGCAACCGTTCAGCGACAGCGATGAGTTGATCGAATGCGCGGGCGTGGACGATGCCACCTCCAACGTGGATAGCCGGCAACTTCCCCCGGATCAGCATCGCAGCTGCCTTATCTACGTCACTGCCGTTCGGACGAACTGCATCAGTCCTGCGATACGTTCCAGGAGAGCGGACAGCCACCTCGGAGCTCTTCGAGTTGATGACCGACTCGGGTGCGTCGAAATGCACGACACCGGGTCTTCCCATGAAAGATCGCCGCAGTGCAGCACGGAGGAGCTCGGGTATCCGCTCCGCCGTCGTCGCGGATGTGGACCACTTCGCCATTGGGCCGATGACCGCTACCTGGTCGAAGTACTGGTACGTCCCTCCTCGATCCGGGTAGGTGATCCCCGATCGGCGTGAGGAGGTGATCAAGAGGACCCGGTTGCCCTCTGCGTTCTCGACGGCGACGCCTGGGAGTGCGTTGGCGACGCCTGGCCCATTTGATGCAATCACGACGCCGAGTCGTCCGGTCAGTCGTGCGTACGCTCCTGCCATGTGCATGGCGGACGATTCATGTCGAGGTGTGACGAGGCGAATGTTGTTCGCGTCGAGGCCGTTGATGATGCCTTGGTATGTTCCGTCAGGGAGACCGAAGACTGTCTCGACGCCCTCCGCTGCAAGCATTGATGCGATCAGCTCACCGCCGGTCGTCTTTGTCACTGGTCCTACCTCCTGGTTTCGGCAGCCTAG
>CAYWPC010000049.1:0-7090 GCA_964460075.1 uncultured Acidimicrobiaceae bacterium | reverse complement strand
ACCCGGTCGGCAAGCTCAGAGAGGTGGGCCTTGACTTCAGAGAACGGAAGGGTGTCACTCATGTAGAAGTATCATAGGTCGAAATCTTGACCTATTCAAGAGTCGGTTGCTTCTGCACGTCTGAGCACTTCCGCTCGGGCAGTCCGACCTTGCCTTCTCGCCTGGAGACGCACACGCTTGCCTTCCTCAGCGTCCCTGCGTCACCGGCTCGTGGAACGCCCGTGCTAGCCCGGGCACAACTGGAACTGATGTCGAGGGTTGAGCCAATAGAAGCATGAAGTCGTCCATCAAGGAGAAACAATGCGACTCATCACGCTAGGGATTCTCGTTGGCGTGCTTGTTGTCGCGATGGCGGCACCCGCGTTCGCTGCCGGGTTGGAAACCGGCTACAAGAACTGTGGTGCCACGATCGCGTATACCCACGCGCGATTCCAGGACACGGGAGCAATCGAGCCTCCAGGGATAAGCACCCCAACATGGTGGTTCCTGTCCGGATGGAATGTGCGTGAGAAGAACGGCAACTACTCTGGGAATTGGGAGGCGTTCGGGACGCCGCACCTTGACACGAACGCAACGTGGGCGGGATGCCGCAACTACGGATAACTCGGAGCGGTGGATGCATGGGGGCGCGAACGCGACCCACAGCCCGAATAGTATCGATCCGCCGATGCGCCGCTCTGGTAGTCATCGCCATCACTGCCAGTGCATGCGCAGGCCCGGCGGGATCCACGGGTAACCCCGGCGACCCCGCCAGCAATGGCAAGATCGCTGTTTCGGACACGCTGTACCCGCCGGGTGTTGAATGCATGCTCGAGGCAGGCGCGACGGTCATTGAAGTTGAGGGTGGGTACGAGTTCGACATGTCGGGAGTTGAGGACCCAGGCTTGACGGGGCGCGAATGCGCAAAGCTGTGGAATCCTGCCCAGAAGAGTGACTCCGAGTTGAAGGAGATCTACGACCAATGGCTAGACGACGCCGACTGCCTACGCGGACTCGGCTACCACCCTGACCCCGTCCCAACCTTCGAGACGTTCGCGGCGGACTGGCGGGCCGACGGTCCTTGGATGCCGATCGACGGCGTCGACGCGCCCAACTGGTCACCCGAAGCATATGCAGCAGCGAAGAAGGCCTGTGGACTTGACATGTACGCACGTGGCTGACGCAATGCATCCCCCACCAAAAAGCGCGTCGATTGTGGGACGCCTTCTCCGGACGGCCGCTTGGGCCGGTGCAGGACTGGTGCTTGTGGCCGTCGGATGGTGGGCAGCCGGTCAAGTATCGACGCCGCGGGCCGACGTCACATCAGGCCCTGCCACAACCTGGTACGAGATCCGTACAGGCACCATCAGCGACAGCGTACAAATGACCGTATACGCACAATGGCAGCCGAGAACCACACTTGCCCACACGCGACCCGGCATCCTCACTGAGCAAATGGCATCTGACGGCGCGGTCGTTGACGACGGTGACATCGTCGGAACTGTCGACCTACAACCCCTCGTCGTCGCAGAAGGTGCTATCCCAGCGTTCCGAGACCTGCGAGCGGGCCAACAGGGCAAAGACATTGCACAACTTCAGGCGTTCCTGGCCCGAGCGGGACTGTACGACGGGCCGGTCGATGGGAGATGGGGGGGCGCCACGACAACGGCCGTCAAAAGCTGGCAAGCGGTCATCGGATTGGACCCGGACGGCCGAATCCCGCTCGGCACTCTGCTCTTCGTCGACAGCCTACCTGCGGCGATCGCCTGGCAAGCGAAAGTTGGAGACCGCATTTCAGAAGACAGCGATATACTGGCGCTACTCGAGAACGAACCCACCTTCACGATCCAACTACGCCGCGCCGTCCTCGCGGGATTGCCACCTGACAGCATCGTCATTATCGAGGGTCCCCGTAGCACTGAATGGGCCGCATCGCTGGGTCCGGTCCGCGACCTCGGCGGAGACGAAGTCGAAGTGCTGCTCGGAAGCCGACAGACCATCTGTGGCGAGCGCTGCAACCTCCTACCGGTGCAAGGAAAGACCCGACTCGTGGGCGAGGTAGTCCTCGTACCCGATACCACAGGCCCTGTGGCGCCCGCAGGTGCTATTCGCGTATCCCCCGACGGCTCGACATTCGTAACGGAACGCACCCGTGGCCGGGTCGAAGTATCGGTTCTAGCTTCCGCCGACGGCCTCGTGGTCCTCTCTGGAGTACAAGAAGGCGACCGGGTCGCGATCACGAGTCTTGATACGAAAACTGCGTCCGAACCCCTACGTGGCGCACAGAGCTGATGGACGCACCCCTCCCATCCCTCGTGCTCGACAACATCACCTTCAGCTACGAAACCAGCGAGACGATCCTGTCGAGCTTTTCCGCCAGCTTTCAAGCAGGCACCATGACCGCCGTTACCGGGAAGTCTGGAGCCGGAAAGTCAACCCTGCTGTACTTGCTCGGTCTCCTGGTTCAACCCCAAGCTGGCCACGTATTCATCAACGGCAGCGACGTCGTCCACGCTTCCGACCGCACACGATCGCGCATTCGATCGAGCCACATCGGATTTGTGCTCCAAGACGCTGCCTTGGACACGTCGCGGTCCATTGCTGACAACATCATTGAAGGAGCAACCTACGGAACCGGCCCCCGAAAGCAGTGGGAACACTCGGCATCCATGTTGCTCACCACGTTCATACCCGATATCGACCCCGCCCGCAGCGCCGCCAACCTGTCAGGTGGGCAAGCTCAACGCGTGGCGTTCTGCCGCGCCCTTGTGAACGACCCAGTCGCGATCCTTGCTGACGAACCCACCGGCAACCTCGACGACGCAGCAGCGCACCACCTGATTGCGAGCCTGCGCGATGAAGCCGACCGAGGTCGGATCGTGGTGATAGCCACCCACGACAAGGGCATCGTCGATCAATGTGACCAGGTGATCGCCCTATGACCGTCATCCAGAACGCAGTCATCGGCACCGCAAAGGTGGCAAGCGAAAGCGCTCGCATGTGCCGAGCGCAACCCATCACAACCGCGCTGATAGTGATCGTTGCCGCCGTGACCAGTCTCGGTGTGCTCGCCACGACCGGACGCACAGTCGTTGCCGAACAGCAACTCCTCAGCGCACTGGACGACACCGGTGCACGCACGGTAGAAGTGCGGTCAGTCGACGGCATCGCAGCGATTCCTCCAGCTGCTGTCGCACGCGTCGCAGCAATCTCTGGCGTCGAGTGGGTCATCGGGCTCTCTCGACCAACCGATCTGCGGAGCACGGCCAGCCCGGACCTTCGCGCACCATCGATTCGGGTCGTCGGGGAATCACCCGCGTTGGCCGTACCGCCCCAATGGAGTCAACCCGCTCTGTTTGTTTCACCGATCAGCGGAGCCAGGATCGGGCTCACTGCCGGAGCTGGCAGCGTAGGGACACCCTTCGGACAATCACTCACCGTATACGGCACATTCACCGGAACACCGCCTCTGGAAGACATGAACCAGTTCATTGTGGTCAAAGACGACAATGCACCCGACCTACTCGACCGGCTTGTGCTGGAAGTAACAGACATAGGAGTAGTGAATTCTGTGTCGTCGGCAATCCCGCACGCACTCGGAACAGCTGCAACAGCTGGTTCGACCGTCGCTGAACCCCAAGCGCTACTCGACGCCCGCCAGGTCGTGGAAGGCAAGATCGGCAGCTGGGGCCGACAGGTCGTGCTCGGCGCACTCTACGGAGCACTCATCCTGTGTAGCCTCACCGTCTTCACTGGCGTTGCCGCTCGACGCCGCGACTTCGGACGGAGACGTGTGCTGGGAGCAAGCCGCGGACAACTGGTCGCCTTGGTCGTTGTTCAGAGTCTGTGGGCAGCACTCGCCGGCCTAGCCGTCGGAACCCCGATTGGGCTCGCAGTGTTGACCCTAAGCGTCGGGACACTTCCCCGATGGGGCTTCCCGACGGGCATAGCGATCTTCACACTCGGCGCTATTGCAATCGCGTCACTACCACCCGCCATCATTGCCGCCTACCGGGACCCAATCCGCGCCTTGCGCGTCCCTTAGCGAAGACAACCGCATTCACCAGTCACGACGGAGAACATCTGTCCAACGCGGAACGTGATGGTCGTCCCAGAGTGCGCTGGCTTGCCGCCATGGCCTGAACGTCGAACCGAATCCGTAGACTCAGGCCGCGGCGGCGTCAATTCCTCGGCTTGACGTATGCCTAGCTGTTCAGAGCCCCGACGTCGAGCTGCTGACCTCGGGCTTCAAGAGACGGATCGTCGCTTTCGTCTTCGGAGGAATCCGGTCTATGTCGTTACCGTCGATGAGAGTGAGTGCGCTTGATGTGAGCCATCCGGTGTCGTCGAACTTGAGGTCTCGACGTTCGCTCCCGGCCAGCCCGTCGTAGCGGAGGTGAACTGCGGCACCGTCGGGGAGTGTGACCTGCGTGAGTTCGGGAAGACTGTTGAGGAACTCCAGTATCGCGGCTCGCTGCTGTGGTGTTGGGAGCGTGTTGAGGTAGATGTTGGTGATGCGTTCGAGGGCGAAGGCCTCGTACGGTGTGGCTGGGTCTCCCCAACGGTCATACTCGCTCCGCATGCGGATTCCCAGTTCCTCAGGGGTGTCGGTGAGGATTGCTGCTTCATCGGTGAGAGGCGTGTCGAACACCATCACAGTGGTGGTTCCAGGACTGAGTTCGGCTCGAACAGCGTCAAGGAACGGGGAGTCCTGTGGGTTCAGCAGCATCGGTTCTCGAGACGTCTCAGTTCGCTCAACCCTGCCGCGAGCGTCGATTCGGTCGACTCGGTTGACAGGGTGAATGACTGGAATGGGCGTGTCATCGACAACTGGCACAACGAGTCGTTCATCGAATGTACGTCGCTCGATCGTCGCGTTGCCGAATTCGTTGGCGGGCAGGACGCTGGTTGCTTCGGCGATGGATCCGAGTGCGGTGACCGGTGTGGGTCGCAGTGTCGAAACGATGGCAACCGTGCCGACTACGAGAACGAGGGCTGCAGCGATCGCAGCCACGGAACGAAGACCGCGGCGACGAGCTGTTGGCACGCCGATCGCCGCTTGAAGGTGTGCGGCTGCATCAGCGCGTTGCATACTTGGGGCACCGGATTGCACGAGTGACCGGAGTCTGAAAGCCATCTGCTCATCAGCAATAGCGTCACTGAGCGCCACGAGAGCGGCGTCCCGGTCCTCAGTTGTGGGCTCTGCGTCTATGGCGAGTTCTTGGAGTCGTTTTAGCATGTCAATAGGTTCATTGGGGGGGGCTTCATACCGGTTCCCCCTCTCCGAGCGCATCGAGTAACACTGGGAAGAGTTTGCTCCTCAGACGCGACAGGCGAGACCGCACAGTGCCAACGGGGATGTCGAGGTAGTCAGCAATCTCGGTGTAGTGCAGGTCGCCGAACGCGAACAGGAAGAGTACTTCGCGTTCGTCGTCTCGCAACTCGTTGATGGCTTGGACGAGGCCCGATTCTCGGACCAGTGCTTCTGCGTCGGTACGCCAGGCAACATCGTCAACGAACTCGCCGGTGTCCGCGATTGCCCGCAGCGACTTGCCGCGGCGAGCAACAACTCGTCGAGTGTGACCGCGCAGCAGGTTCGTGGCGATGCCGAACAGCCACGGGGTCGCTGATGGATACCCAAGCCGATATGCCTGTCGTTGCGCGAACGCCGCAACAAAGGTGTCGGATGCGAGTTCAGGCCCTGCCTCCCTACCGGACCGGCGGACGAGGTATCGGAAGATCTGGTCATAGTGACGTTCGAAGATGATTCCGAACAGCTCCGGCTTCGTCCACGACGACTCGATGATCTCGGCATCGGTGCTGTCGTGATTGGGTTCCTGAGCCATTGCCATAAAGCCTACGAGAAGGAGCCGAATCTGCGTTACGAGCTGTGGTAGGAGACAGACTCGACCCGATTCGACATGTATGTCAGGTTGTCTGTCTGGCCGACCGTGAGTGTTGATTGGTACGAACCTGCGGCACCGGCGTAGTCCCAGTGCTTGAGTCGGTAGCAGCCGTTGTACGACGACGATTCGCGGTTGTCGAACCATGACGGTGTATTCCACCAACCACCAGTACATGAACTGCCAACGACACTGATCGACGATCCACCACCATTCGAGTAGTCGTAGTGGATCCCCAGCGTGAACGACGCTGCCGCGGCCCTGGCATCCGGTGAGGACTCGAGAACGGTCACCGGAGCATCATGCGGCAGCCGAATGGAGCCGGCCGACAGGGCGAACATGGCTTCGGAGAACGTGCCATAGCAGTCTTGTGCTCCGATGATGAGTCGCCCGTCTGCCTCGACACCCATTGTCTGTACGACGCAGTGCCTCTCATCGCCACCGACGGTCTCAGCGGCTTGGGCTGGAGACACTGCCACCAGCATCCCTATCAGCATCGTGAACGCGAACGATCGAACCATTTCGAGCCTCATTTCGAGCCTCCTTGGGTCGATAGAAACCTGGTCTACCTCCATATTCGCGCAACTCCCCTAACCGGTTCCTTGAACGCCAATACGTGGAACCGATCGCCCCGTCCCAGTCAATTCCTCCCTAGAGCAAACAGGTGAGTACAAACAGGGGAGTATTCGGAATGACCAGATACAGGCGCAAGACAGGAAGCAACACTTGGCACTGGTGCAGGAACTGCTCCAACTGGCCGACCCGCGACTACGAAGAACGCACCAGCGAGCCAACCACCGGTGAACTCGACAAGGAATGCAGAGCCAAGCAGCGATCGCGAATATGCAGAACCTGAGTCGTCGTGTATCGGTAGAGGCAACGGGTTCGATTCCCGCTATGGCCTTGCCATCCATCGGGTCGTTCGCGAGAAGCGCACCCATTCGTTCAGACAAATGCAGTGGACGACTCTTCGGGCCGCGTTCTTCATGGCTGGCGGGGCGGCGTGCACCGCTACCAACCGTAGCCGAGGCTATCTGACGGAACCGGGGGAACCGGTCCGCGTTGCACAGCCGATTGGGAAGTAAACCGGGGTCGAGTGTTCCAACCGGCCAACATCCAACTACGTGGAGCAGACAACCAAGCCGACGACGGCGAGTCCGACAACCAATGCCAGGCTATATCGAAAACCAGGATCTGTGACCGCTAGA
>CAYWPC010000048.1:0-7716 GCA_964460075.1 uncultured Acidimicrobiaceae bacterium | reverse complement strand
CGATGACGACCACGACGGTGATAAGAAGGACAAGAAGGACAAGAAGAAGAAGGACAAGAAGAAGAAGGACGAGAAGAAGAAGGACGAGAAGAAGAAAGACGGCGACCACGGCGACGACGACTAGCGCCGCCAAGGGGTGGACGAGGAGGTCCCGCAAGGGACCTCCTTCGCGTCTGAGACCGCACAAGGCACTCCGGCCGCCCGTCATCCGCCCCCGCACCGGCACTCACGATGGTTTGATGTGAGCGGGGGGCAGCTCAGCGCTTCAGCAATGATCTCCACACGTCGAGCGCTGGCCGCGTTGTGCCATCCGACGTGCGCATACCGAGGAACTCGAAGAGTCGCGCCACAGCATCGTCGTCGCCCGAGAGCGGCTCGATCCACCCGGTAATATCGCTGGGGAAGAACCAGGTCACGAAAACCAGATTGAGCGACTCGGCTCGCCGTCCGAGCCATTCCACGTACGCAGCTTGCTGCGATTCCGTAAAGGTTCTCTCCCCCGACAAGGTAGGCATTGCCGAAGCCGGGTACCCGGTCTCTGCAATGGCCATAGGAAGGCCCAGATCGGCAATGGCGGCCAAGTAGTCCTCAGGGGGGAACGCGGCACCGTTGATATAGGGGTACGTCGAGATACCGACAAGGTCGAGGGAATCGACGAGCTCCTTCGCAGCCAACGGATCGGCGAGTTCCACCTGGAAGGAAGCGAACACAACGATGTCCGGGTTCGCCGCCTTGGCTTCCTCGTACAACTCTCGGTACAGGGAGACGAGATTTGGGTAGTCATCCGGATTCGCCGTCTCGTACATGTTGATCTCCACAGCGACGTTCAGCCACGCCGGTTCCAATTCCTCGACCAAATACCGTACCCAACGGCGAATACCCTCGCGGACATCGGGATCGTCGAAGTTTCGTCCTTGCAACCTCTCTGGCGGGCCACCCGCCCTCCATGTGCCTGGGATGGCGTTCCGCTTCTCATTGGTGATAGCTGTGGCAACGTACACACCGAGCTGTGGGCTCCCGAGGCTGAATGCACGCAAGGAAGCCATCTCCTCGACGAGATCAACAGGGAGATCGGCATCGGTCAGGAGGCCATCCCAGGGGATGCCTTCATCGAAGTGGAACGCTACCAAGTCGCCCTCTACGGCCACGAATTGGAACGCCTGTCCGATCGACCGTCCATCCGCTGCGGCAGGAAAGGGAACGAAGCCCCAACGCGTAGGCGCGGTCTGCACCTCGGAGGCGGGAGCCGTGACCGTCTCAGGAGGAGCGACGGTTGTTGTGGCCGACGTCGAGGTTGCAGCCACCGCTGCGCTGGTCGACGTCGATACCGCGGAGTCGGTTGCCGCGCAGCCGGTCGCGATCAGACCCGCAACCACAACAACGATCCCGAGCGTCACAGATCTCGTGTTACCGGATCGCCACACATATTGCATCCCGTTCGCCCCTTTCGCTTGCTGCATGCGCAAGCACATCGAACCCCTAACCTTGCCGCACTGGGAGGCTCATGCAAGGCAACGTCGTTCTCATCTCGACCTACGAGTTAGGTCGTCAGCCCTTTGGCCTCGCGTCTGTTGCCGCTTGGCTGAAAACGGCTGGCGCCAGCGTATCCGTCCAAGATCTGTCCGTCACGAGTCTGAAGCCCGACCCGCTTCTCGAAGCTGACCTCATTGCATTCTACGTCCCGATGCACACCGCTACCCGTCTCGCGGAGTCGGTGCTTGTCCAAGTCAAGCAGATCAACAGCGACGCTCATATCTGCTTCTTCGGGCTGTATGCGCCGATGAACGAATCCCATGTGCGATCGCTCGGCGTCGACACGGTCATAGGCGGCGAGTTCGAAGAGGGACTCGTAAGCACATACCGACGCGTTGTCGGCGTCGGCCATCGAGCGTACACCCAGACTGAGCCGACCGTCTCCCTCAACAGGCAGCAGTTCCTGGTCCCGGATCGTTCTGGCCTCCCTGAGCTTGGCGAGTACGCCCGCCTTCAGGTCTCTCCTGGGATCGAACGCGTCGTGGGCTACACAGAGGCGTCGCGCGGCTGTCAGCACCTGTGCCGACATTGCCCTGTGGTCCCTGTGTACAACGGCAGGTTCGTCGTTGTACAGCCAGATGTCGTGCTCGAGGATGTGCGCCGCCAGGTTCGTGCTGGCGCCGAGCACATCACCTTTGGTGACCCGGACTTTTTCAACGGCCCAAAGCATGCGCTCCGGATTGTTCGACGCATGCACGAGGAGTTCCCCGAGCTCTCTTACGACGTCACGATCAAGATCGAGCACCTACGAAGGCACGCACATCTCCTTGCAGACCTCAAAGCGACCGGATGCGTATTGGTAACGAGTGCGATCGAGTCCTTCGACGAGTCAATCCTCGACCGCTTCGACAAGCAACACGCAACCGAGGATCTACGGATGGTCATCGCCACCCTCGATGGGGTTGGTCTGGCGTTGAACCCGACGTTCGTAACGTTCACCCCCTGGACCTCGGTCGACGGATACGCCGAGTTCATGCGGTCTCTGGCACATTTCGGCTTAGTCGAGAACATGTCTCCGGTTCAGTACGCCATCCGCCTGCTAATTCCAGCGGGCAGCAAGCTGCTTGAGCTGTCAGACGTTGCCGATCTTGTGTCTGACTTCGACTCTCAAAGTCTCTTCTACCCATGGACACATCCGGATCCTGCCGTTGATCGGCTCTTCGACGATGTCCGTCGAATCGTCACCGACAGCCAAAGATCCGATACGACCAGGCGTGAGATCTTCGACGAGGTGTGGAACGCTGTACTCGCAGCAAGGGATGTCGACGCTCCACCCATCCCGGAACCTGTCGTCGATGACGTCCCTCCGCTCGCGAGCGTCCCGTACCTCACCGAGCCGTGGTACTGCTGAGCTGAGCCAACCGAAGAGCAGTTCGCTCTCATTTAGCCCAACCCGGTCCGTAGCGTGAGTCAGGAAACGCATAACCCTCGTGCAATCCTTGGTGTAGCGCGATGCTGAGTCCCGTATGCTCTCGTGCATGAACCGGATCCACCGACGGTACTGCAAGTCAGAGAAGTGGCGTGACCTGATGGGTGGAGAGATACTGCCGTGGGTCCTCAAGGATGTCGAAGTCAGCGGGCCAACCCTCGAAATCGGACCTGGGCCAGGGATCGTCACTGACGCTCTTCTTCGCTTGGACGACATCGACCTCACCATGCTCGAGATCGACCCACAGGCAGCTGAGAGGCTCCGCTACCGGTACGGGTCCAGGGTGCGGGTGCAGACGGCAGATGCTGCAGCGATGCCTCTCCCTGACGATTCGTTCGCAGTCGTGGTCTGCTGCACGATGCTCCACCACGTGCCGACACGCCAAGGCCAGGACAGGGTGCTCGCAGAGTCACAGCGGGTCCTGCGTCCAGGTGGCGTGCTCGTTGGGAGTGACAGCCGTACCAGTTTCAGATTCCGGATGTTCCACCTCTTCGACGTGCACAACCCGGTGGATCCGGTTGGTCTTCCGGATCGTCTAGAGGCGGCAGGGTTCCGTGACGTACTCGTTGAGGCAATCAAGGGCCGCTTTCGTTTCCGGGCCGTTGCCCACTAAAGGCCGGTACGGCTTCAGGGCTTCAAACGATCCTCACGTCATCCATGCCGGCAGGGACGAACCACATCTTGGTGTTCAAACAACGACTACGTCTGGCCCACCATCGGCGTACAGGCGTTCCACGAGATCTGCCCTCGCATCGAGTACTGCGCGTTGGTTCAGATAGCCCTTGTCCGTGATCTCGTTCGCATCGATGTTTGGGAGTTCCATCATGAGCAGAGCCCTGGCTATGCGCCTGCTCCCGAACGAGTTCTGTTCGTTGTACACCCGCAACGCACCAGCAAGTGCATCATGTACCGCGTCGTGCACGACCAGATCCTCAGGAGGCGTGGCTTCCGTCGCACCGGGAACGATGCTCCTGCATGCTGTGAAGTCGGGAAAGATCAGGAGACCGATCTCGTCACGATCGTGACCGGTAACGACGGCGTCATGTACAACCTCGCCGCAAGCTTCCACGACGGCGACGCGCAACTCCCCCACGTGAACCCACGTACCGGACATCAGCTTGAAGTTCTCAGCGATTCTGCCGTCGAACGTGAGGCCCTTCGAGGGGTCATCCGGGTCGGCGAGCCTGCCAGCGTCCCCCATCTTGAAATAGCCATCGTCGTCGAACGCCGTCGACGTCAAATCGTCCTGTCGCCAGTACCCCGGCGTCACGTTCGGTCCTTTGACGCGCAGCTCCATCTTCGAGCCAACAGGAGCTAACTTGATGTGGGTGCCTGGAGCGGGAAGGCCGATGACCCCTGCCCGCTCGATTGTGAAGTGCACCGTGGTCGACATGGGCGCCGTCTCTGTGGATCCCCATGCGGAGAGCATCCGCACTCTTGCACCGGTCGCCATGATCGATAGGTCTTCTAGTTGTTCCCACAGGTTCTGTGGCAGCGCCGCTGCCGCGTAGAAAAGCACATCGAGGTCACGAAAGAACGTCTCGCGTAACTTCGCATCACGCTGGAGGTATGGCACGAGCAGTGCGTAACCGGCGGGAACGTTGAAATGCATCGTTGCAGAGATCTCGCTGAGGTTCTTGACCGAGGTCTCGAACAGTCCGGGTGCGGGCCTCCCACCGTCGATGTGGAGGGTGCCTCCGTTGAACAGGATCATGTTGAAGTTGTGGTTGGCTCCAAAGGTGTGGCTCCACGGCAGCCAGTCGACGATTCTTGGTGGTCGGTCCCTGAGGAACGGCCACACCTGCGCGATGGCCTGCTGGTTGGAGCACAACATCCGCTGTGTGTTCTTGACGCCTTTCGGCATCCCGGTCGAGCCGGAGGTGAAGAGAACCTTCGCAACCGTGTCTGGTCCAACCGATGCAGCAGCGTCTTCCACTGCACCTTCGGGACGTGTGGCGAGCATGTCGCTCAGGGTGTTGTCGCCGTCTCTGGGATTGGTGCTCACGACGACGCACTCCGGGTCGAGGACACGCAGCGCACGATCAAAAACGGCACCATCGGCTGCATACACGAGACCAGCGGTGAGAAGGTCGTAGATGTAGCGGATCTTCGAGTGATCCTGCGACATCAGGGAGTATGCCGGCGATATCGGTGCGGCAGGTATTCCGACCTCCATGGCGGCGAGTTGAATGAGCGCGTTGTCTATCGAGTTACCAGACAAGATCATGACGGGATGCTCGGAATCAAGACCACGATCGAGCAATGCTTGGGCGATCGATCGTACTGCGCGCCTGGTCTCGGCATAGGTGAGTGTCTGCCATGTGTCATCTGGGGTGCGCTCAACGAGGAATGCTCGTTCAGGCTCTGTCGTCGCCCACTGCTCTAGAACCGAGCCGATGCTCTCTGGCGATGTCTCCAACTGCAACGGCGATGAAAGGACGACACCACCGTCACCGGACGGTCTGGTGTCAACCTCTGGGGGTGCAAATGCCAGATCGATGAACGCAGCTCTCGTCATGAATCAACCTCTCCCTGGCTCGCCCTGTATCGGTGATTTCGATACGAAACCCGGATCACAAGGCCCCACTGTGTAAGGCCACACTACCGGCACTGGAACGGGCAGCCCTTCTCATGCTGTGGGATATCGACGGCGGGTGAATACTGAGCATCTGGCGCCGGTCGAAAACTGCGCGGAGTGTGTGGTTGGCGGCGATCCTTGGGTTCGTATCGGATTTGAGGAGGACAGGATGTGTCGGGTGCGGGATTGGGTTGAGGTTCACCGTCTGTTTGAGCGGGAGGGCTGGTCGAAGACGAAGATCGCCGGTGAGTTGGGGATGTCGCGCAACACGGCGGATCGGCTCCTCGCTTTGTCTGAACCGCCTCGTTACGTGCGGGCGACGACGGGTTCGAAGTTGGATCCGTTCAGGGCGTCGATCCTGATGATGCTCGTTGCGGATGCAACAGCACCCGCAACGGTGATCATCGATCGGTTGCGTCTTGAGGATCATTCAGGTGGGATCACCATCTTGAAGGAGTATCTGCGTGAGGTACGTCCGGTGTTCATCTGGGCGAGGTCGTATCAGCGCACCAGTTCTCGTGTCTCATCACTTCGCGTTACCTCTCGACGTTTTCCGGTGTCATGTGGACGCGATGTGGTCGCGGGCTGGGGACCCGGCCGGTCGAGGTCACGTCCACGGACGAGACCCAGGACCGGAGACCAACAGCCAAATACCTACTACACCTGTGGCGTTTCCTTCGCTCGTCGGATCGGCTCTCGTCGTTCAGAAGCACATCGGCGCAGCGCCGGCGGGAGGAGATTGTGTGCAACGATTCTCACAGGCAGGGGGCTTCGATTCCGAGGCGGACCTGTTCGGTGCGGCCGTCGGCGGTGATGGCGAGGGTGACGCAGGTGGGCTCGTCGGACACCCACAGGCCGCCGGCGAAGACGAGCCACTCCGCTCCGTCGCCGGGACAGGGACCGACCTGGAGAAGGGTCGTGGGCCACCCTGGATCCCGGATCGCTCCCCATTCCATGACAGCGATTCCCGGCTCGGCCTTCACAATCTCGAGGTTCAGCGTCCGGTCGGCACGGATCACCAGGCCAAACTTGGCGAAACGGAACCCCTCATAGGGCGTCCCCGGCTCCCCGTCGCGGCCGAGGTCGAGAATACGGTTGGAGAATGCGGTGACCTCGAGGACCCGGCGAGGGTACCTCCCGGTCACTGCATCCGTGTCGATCGTGTCGATGAGGCTGGCGCAGTCCACGCGAGTGGCGGGCGCCATCGTCGTGGTGGGCGTGGCGACCGACCCGGCGGTGCAGGCCGCTGCGACGAGGGACACCACCACGGCCAGAACCCCCAGTCTCTCCAACCGATGGAAGGTCATCCCCTGGCGCATTGCCGGTTCTCCTCTCGGCCTGTGGCACTCGGCTGTGTGGGGTCAGATTGCCAGGGTCCATAGGGCATTGGCCGTGCGGATCCCGACGCCGACTGTTCGGCGTCGGTCGCTGAGGCGCTGGAGCCCGATGGCCATGGCGGTGCAGTCATAGGAGATCCCTCCGATCCTGGCCGACCGGGTCGCGAGCAAGCCGACGGCACCGAGGAACCCGCCAGCATATAGCAGTCCGAACCACGGCTCCCGAAGCCTACCGCGACGCCGGCGATGCCCCGGAACGGGAGGGCGATAGCCCGATCGGTGGTCACAGGGAGGCCCATATCGAGACCCCACACGACTACCGCAGAGACGGAAGACGCCGCCGCTGTCCGAGGGGTTTGGCGGATGAGTCCGGTGGATCCGAACCTACCGGCGAGTATGCGCCAGACATCCAGCGCCGCTAAAAGGAGCGCGGACATCCCGAGTGCCCGCAGGGGGATCTCCTCTGGGAGGCCCGTCCGGATGCGGACACCGGCGCCTCGGTCGATAAGAACGAAGAAACGCCCTAATGACACCATGAACGCCTCGCTCGACAGAAGGAACGTCCGCGGCCACCTGCGGTTCGGACAGCCCAAGGCCGCAGCCACCCGCCGCACCGTCACCCTCTCCACCTAGCTCCCCTATGTCATCGACCGGCACCTCGTCGGCTACCCGCCCGGACCCGACGGACTCATCTTCACCGCCCCGCGAAGGCGACCGCATCCTACGCAACGCCTTCCGATCCCGAATCTGGCTCCCAGCCGTCGCCGACTCCGTCAGCCAACCCATGCGTTCCACGACCTTAGACATAGCCACGTCACGCTCCTCATCGCCGAAGGCGC
>CAYWPC010000047.1:0-7857 GCA_964460075.1 uncultured Acidimicrobiaceae bacterium | reverse complement strand
GCGAACCCGATGGAGATGCGTCGTGGTATCGAAGAAGCGGTCAACGCTGTTGTCGCGTCGATCGAAGCGCTTGCAACCCCCGTCAGCTCGGACGACCGCGATCAGATCGCGTACGTGGCTTCGAACTCTGCGGCGGACACGTCCATCGGTCACCCGATCGCAGACGCGATGCGTAAGGTCGGTAACGAGGGTGTGATCACCGTCGAGGACTCCCAGACATTCGGTGTCGATCTTGACTTCACAGAGGGCATGCAGTTCGACAAGGGCTACATCTCTCCGTACTTCATCACGGATGCCGATCGCCAGGAAGCTGTTCTTGACGATCCGTACATCCTGATCGCCAACCAGAAGATTGGATCGGTTCAGGACCTCGTTCCTGTGCTCGAGAAGGTCATGCAGACGAGCAAGCCTGTTCTGATCATCGCTGAGGACGTTGAGGGTGAGGCGCTCGCAACGCTCGTCGTCAACAAGATCCGTGGCACGTTCAACTCGGTGGCTGTCAAGGCTCCAGGTTTCGGTGAGCGTCGCAAGGCTCAGCTGCAGGACGTCGCCATTCTCACGGGTGCAACGGTCATCTCAGAGGAGGTCGGCCTGAAGCTCGATGGTGTGACGATCGACATGCTCGGCACCGCTCGCAAGGTTGTCATCTCCAAGGACGACACGACGATCGTCGAGGGTGCAGGATCGCAGGCCGATGTGGAGGCCCGTGTCAAGCAGATCCGTCAGGAGATCGAGAACTCCGATTCGGACTGGGACAGAGAGAAGCTCTCAGAGCGTCTTGCCAAGCTCAGCGGTGGCGTTGCGATCATCAAGGTTGGCGCTGCGACCGAGGTCGAGCTCAAGGAGAAGAAGCACCGCATCGAGGACGCCATTCAGGCGACCCGTGCTGCCGTTGACGAGGGAATCGTCCCAGGCGGTGGTGTGGCTCTGCTCCGCAGCCAGGCGGCGATCGACAAGCTTCGTGGCAAGAGTGACGACTGGAAGGCTGGTCGTCAGATAGTCCGTCGCGCTCTTGAAGCTCCGATTCGCCAGATTGCGGTCAATGCCGGCTTCGAAGGTGGAGTTGTCGTCGACAAGGTGAAGACAGAGCACGAAGGGAACGAGGGTTTCAATGCAGCCACAGGCGTGTATGAGAACCTCCTCGACGCAGGCATCATCGATCCTGCGAAGGTGACTCGTTCAACCGTGCAGAACGCTGCATCGATTGCAGCGCTGCTGATCACGACCGAAGCACTTGTTGCTGAGGCGCCAGCGGACGCTCCAGCGATGCCGGGCGGCGGGCACGAGCACGGTGGTGGCATGGACTTCTAGGTCCAGACCATCACAGGCCCAATTCCGGGTCGATAATGCAAGAGGGGCACCCTGAGCGGTGCCCCTCTCTCGTGTCTGCTCGACTCAGCAAGCAGGTTCTGGTCAGACGATGGTGCCCTCTGCCCTGTGTCGGTCGCGTTGGGACCACCACTCGCGTTCGAGCATCGACCACACGGTGTGATCCAACCATTGATTCCCGACCTTCACTTCGTCACGCAGCGTTCCTTCGTGAGCGAAGTCGAGCCGCCTTGCAATCTTCTCAGATCGGGTGTTGCCAACGGCGATCCGCAGCTGCACCTTGTGGAGGCCCATTTCTTCGAATCCGATCTGGACCGCGCGGGTTGTCGCCTCCGTGGCGTAGCCATTGCCCGTTTCGTCGGAGCGGATCCAATAGCCGACCTCACCGATGCTGTTCTGGCGGGACACCACCCAAATCGAAACGTTTCCAACGTGACGGTCGAGGTCGTCGACGGCGCGGATCGTGAAATCGAATGCACGACCCTCGGCCCAGGCGCTCACCGACTCGCGGACGAACCGCTGGGAAGCCCCTCGGTCATAGTCCTCGATCCACGGCAACCACGGCTGAAGATCCGCAAGCGAAGCTACGACGGCTTCGTGCAGAGGTGCGACATCGCGCCGGCGAAACGGACGAAGCATCAACCGCTTCGTGTATCGAGGGTGATTGTGGACATGCGTCGCCATGTCGGCCAGCCTATCGGGATAAGCTCGGTGAATGGACCCATGGACGATACTTCGTTCGCTTCCGCCAGTGGCAGACCCACCAGGTACCGAATACGCCGTGCTCGTGGCTCTGTACGAGGACGCCGATGGATCGATCCGCATCATCCTCACCCGTCGACCAGACGACATGCCGACACATCCAGGTGATGTTGTATTCCCTGGCGGGCATCGTGAAGATGGCGAGGGTCCGGTCGCCACCGCGCTCCGAGAGGCATGGGAAGAGGTCGGCCTTCCACCGGAGAATGTCGTTGAGATATTCGGAGGATTGACTCCTGTTACCACGAGGGACCGCAGCAAACCGATCGTTCCTGTCGTCGCGAGGATCGAGAGGCCTGCCGAACTCGTCCTGCAGCGCCGCGAGGTCGATGTCATCATCGAACCGACTCTCTGCGAGCTCCTCGACGAAACGAGGTGGACGAAACGTCCGTGGTTCGGACACGCCTTGTGGTTTTTCGAGTTCGACGAAGGCATATTGTGGGGTGCCACGGCGTTCATGGTCAGGGAATTGCTCGGACGACTCCGAGGGGAACGCTAAACAGCGAGTCTGTGGGACCATGTAGGGATGCCAGCACACATGACCCCAGACGAATTCCGCGAGAACGGCTACGCGGTCGTGGACTGGATCGCCAGGTATCTCGAACATGTCGAGGAGTATCCGGTGCTCTCTCGCGTCGACCCTGGTGACATCGCTGCTCTGATGCCGGAGCATGCGCCTGAAACTCCAGAAGCTTTCGGTGCGCTCCTCTCGGACCTCGATCGTGTTGTCATGCCTGGGATCTCACACTGGCAATCTCCCAGCTGGTTCGCCTATTTCCCTGCGAACACGTCGCCGCCATCGATACTCGCAGAGTTCGTCTCAGCAGGCCTCGGTGTGCAAGGGATGCTCTGGTCTACTTCGCCTGCGGCGAGCGAGGTGGAGTCACGCGTCCTCGACTGGCTGGTCGGCATGCTCGGTCTGCCCGAGTCGTGGAAGACGACAGGGCAGGGTGGTGGCGTGATCCAGATGAGCGCGTCTGACGCAACGCACGTCATCCTCGTTGTTGCCCGTCACCGTCGACGGACAGATGCCCGATCGCACGATATGGTCGTCTACGTGTCGGACCAGGCACACTCCTCTGTTGAGAAGGGGTGTACTGTCGCCGGGATAGGGCACTGTCGCAAGGTCGCGACCGATATCGATTTCGCGATGAATCATGCTCAGCTGGAAGATCTCATCATTGCGGACCTCGAGTCCGGCCTTGTGCCGATCGCCATCGTTTCTGCTGTGGGGACAACGGCGACGACTGCTGTCGACCCGATCCGCGCTATCGATGCCATAGCGAAGCGGCACGGTCTCTGGCACCATGTCGATGCCGCGTACGCGGGGACGGCGATGGTGTGTGAGGAGTTCCGACACCTCCAAGATGGTGTCGAACTCGTCGATAGTTACACGTTCAACCCGCACAAGTGGATGATGGTCAATTTCGATTGCAACGTGTTGTGGGTCGCTGACCGTGCCCCACTCATTGCCACAATGAGCATTCTGCCTCCGTATCTGCAGAATGAGGCTTCCAATGCAGGGACGGTCATCGATTATCGCGATTGGCATGTGCCACTTGGACGCCGGTTTAGGGCGTTGAAGTTGTGGTGGGTGATTCGGTCGTATGGTGTCGAGGGGATCCAGGCGATGATTCGCAGACATGTCCGTCTTGCGAGCGACTTCGCGTCGTGGGTTGCAATGGACGCGCGCTTCGAGCTCGTTGCTCCTCACCCCTTCGCTCTCGTGTGCTTCACCCACCTTGAAGGCAACGACGCTACCAAGGATCTTGCTGCAGCGCTCAACGCCACAGGCAAGGTTGCAGTTACCCCTTCAGTCATCGATGGACGCTGGTTCATCCGGGTCTCGATAGGCCAGACGTACACGGAGAAGTCTCACGTGGAGCGCCTGTGGGCTCTGATCGACGAACTTGCGTGACGGCGTTGGCTGGCGATCAGTCGGCGGTCCAATCCTCGGCAGGATACGTGGCTGTCAGTTTGGCCTTGAGCGAAGCTGCATAGGCAGCGGCTTCAGTTCGTGAGGACATTTCGAGCTTCGCGAGGATGTGTGACACATAGTTCTTGACCGTCTTGTCTGAAAGGAACATCTCCTTCGCGATCTGCTTGTTCGCCTTCCCCTCGGCGAGCAGGTCGAGCACTCTCTGCTCCTGACGGCTCAATCGGTCGACCTTGTTGCCGTCGTGTCCGTTCGACCGGATCTTCGCGGCGAGGGCCGAATCGAGGACATCTCCGAAGACGTGATCGCCGTTGCCAACGCCTCGAACCGCTGCGACCAGACCCACAGCATCGACACGCTTCAGGACATAGCCGGAGGCACCGGCATCGAACGCCTCGATCAGGGCGTTGTCATCGGCATAGGACGTCAAGATAAGTACCCGTGTTGCAGGCCACCGACTCTTGATCTCACGGCACGCATCGATGCCTGAGCCGTCCGGAAGCCGCACATCCATGACGACGATGTCGGGATCCATCAGGCCGACTCGGCGTACCGCTTCGACTGCTGTTGCCGCCTCGCCGACCACTTCCAAGTCATCTTCCGTGTCGATGAGTGATCTGAGGCCTTCACGCACGACGTCGTGATCGTCGACGAGCACAACGCGGAACCTCTGTTCATCCATGACAACAAGCATATCGGTGTGGCCGCATGAGCCCTTTCCCCAATCCCTCCTCTATCGTGCGAAGAATGCCAATGCACGACGATCGCCAGGATGATCTGCTGCTTGTGATTGAGCGTGTGTCCTCAATCGTTGAGCAGGTCGATCTTCAGGCTCTGCTCGAAGCAACGATCGATGCCGCTGTTGAACTCACCGATGCGCGGTTCGGTGCGCTCGGAGTCGTAAATGAATATGGTCGCCTGGTCGAATTCCACCACAAAGGCGTGTCCGCACAGGAGGCACATCGCATAGGCGACTTGCCGGTTGGCCGCGGGATACTCGGAGACATCACGCGCCATGGCGTTGTGGTTCGCTCCGAGGACATTGGTCTCCATGTCGGCTACACGGGCATGCCGTTGGATCATCCGGAAATGTCGTCGTTCCTCGGCGTACCAGTAAAGGTGAGAGACAAGATCTTCGGCAATCTATATGTCACCGAGAAAAGCGGCGGATTCAACGAGCAAGATGAGGCGGTGGTGTCGGCGCTCGCTGTTGCGGCGGGTGCGGGCATACACGCGATACGCATGGGTCGGGAGTTGAGAGACCGAGCGATTGTCGAGGATCGCGAGAGGATTGCTCGCGATGTTCACGACACGATCATCCAGAACCTTTTCGCTGTGGGCCTTGGGCTTGAGGTGTTATCGACCCGGAGCGCTGATCCTGATCTCCAAGCCACGCTGGATGGCGCGTCCGGGGCGATCGATGCTTCGATCGCTGAGCTGCGAAGACTGATATATGACCTGCACGGTGACGTGCCTCGGAGGTCGTCGCTTGCTGAAGAGGTCGAAGAGTTGGTTGATCGCCTTGGGGATCTGCATGACATTCCCATAGCGGTCAGGCTCACCGAGAGCGACATACCTGTGCTCGATGGCGCTGTCATCGACGATCTGCTGCAGATCGTCAGGGAAGCCGTCTCGAATGCGTTACGCCACTCGGGAGGATCGTCGATCTCGGTCGTGATTTCGACGGGGGAACGGTCGCTGTTCCTAGCGATCGTCGACGACGGTCGCGGATTCGATGTGCGTCGCTCGCCTCGAGGTCTCGGTCTTGCGAACATGCAGACGAGGGCAAGGCGAGCCGGTGGTGAGCTTCACGTCGTGTCCGGTGAGGAGGGGGGGACGTCTATCGAGGTGCGGATCCCTGTTCCTGCAGATCTGAGGTAGGAGGTCAGGAAAACTGTGAACCCCCTTCATGGAAGGGGGTTCACAGTTCCTTGACGTCACCCGATAGTTCGATGGCGGACGTTCGCCCCGTCAGCCAGAACTGTCCAGGAACGCGTAGATCTTCTCAAGGTTCGTGTCTGAGAGTGTCACCTCGTTGTATGCAGGCATCTCCCTTGGGCCTTCTCTCACATCCTCGGCGAAGCTCCCAAAGGATCCGATCTCGTCGACAAGGGCTGGCCCAACGGTTGCTCCCTGCCCGTTGAGTCCGTGACATGCCGCACATCCGTATGCGAAGAAGAGCGCGTCGCCATCCTTGACAGGGTCACCGGTCTGGGCGAGTGATGCGTCGTTGAGCCCGAATCCTTCGTACGGAATCTCCTTGCCGAGATACGCGATCGGGGTGCGGTCGAACCGCGCCGGATCCGTGACGTCTGCGTTCGACACCGGCGCCCTGACAAACACGATCACCATACCAATAGCAGTGACGACGGCGACCGACGCAAGCAGAACACTGATCCACATCGAGCCTTCCTCGCCGACCGACGCCTCGATGAGCTGTCCGGCTCTGCCGACGCGCACGAGGTAGATCGCTGCGAGAGCGATCAGGAACCACACCGTTGCGATCACGAGGATCACCAGCGTGCCGTTCACGAATGGGATCTCGACGCCTGATTCATTCACGTACAGCTGCTCGCCACCCTCTTGAACCTCAATCGTGAACACATAAGGTTTTACCGGGTCCGTGCCTGGGCCGAGATACACGACCTGCATTTCGCGGTTGTTGTCTGCCCGCTGCTGATACACCATCACAGCGATGCCTGCTTCGTCGGTGACGGCCGATGCGATCTCGACCCGTGCGGTCTCTCCGCCGAGCGATGCCTGGTAGGTCAGAGCGACCTCGGCACCCTCCACAGGAACCCCGTCCTCGGACAGCACAGCCTTAACCTCGACGTCTTGGCCGACGACTACCTGTTCGGGTGCTCCGATGCTGATCTCGACGCCCGCTGCGAGGGCCGGTGCGGCGGCCAGCAGCACGGCCGATACCGCAAAGACGGATACGGTCGCACGAATCATGGACATGATGCGGCGGTTCGTCATGATGCACCTCCGTCATCGAGAGGTCCTGGTTCTGGTCCCCCGTGGAGATGCTCCATGGGAGGTGAGACCTTTGCCGGTGCCCCAGACAAGGCAACTTCTGGCTCATGCTCCAACATTTCGCCTGGATGTTCACGAGCGAGCATCTGTTCGTGCTCCTCTGTCATTTCCCAGATAGCGAACATCGGGAATATCTTGACTGCGACCGTCACAAGTAAGGCAAAGAACGCCAGACCTGCCACGAAGATCGACCATTCCACGAATGTTGGTGAGTAGCTCGCAGGTTCGTACGGAAGCAGCGGTACGCGCAGGCCCGTGACAACGATGAAGTATCGCTCGAGGAACATCGCGATGTCGACGAGAATCGCAGCTGCGATCACGCCCTTTATGTTGCGGGTCTTGGGAATCAACATCAAGACGATGGGTCCGATGAGGCCCCCGATGATGTAGAACCAGAACATGACGGCGAAGTCTTCGACGAAGAGTTGCCGGAAGGCGAACTCTCCGGCTTCTTCGAGCTTGAAGCCCTCTGTCAGGTACTCGTTGATGTTCACGTAGACCATGAACGCCCCGAAGGCCGCAAGCAGGTACCCCAGGTACAAGAAGTGCTTCTCGCGAAGGTACTCCTCCCAGTGGTAGACCCGTCTGAGTACAGCCATGACGAGGATGAGCGTTGCTACGCCGCTAAAGATCGCCCCAGCGACGAAGAGCACGCCGAAGATGCTCGTGTTCCACCCAGAGCGCAGCGTCATAGAGAAGATCCATGACACGACGGTGTGTACCGAAACCGCGATCGGCATGATGATCAACATCATGATCGTGATGGCCTTGCCAAGGAACTTGACCTGCTTCGGTGC
>CAYWPC010000046.1:0-8272 GCA_964460075.1 uncultured Acidimicrobiaceae bacterium | reverse complement strand
CGGACAGCTACTTCGTAGGAGGGTCAGCAGACAATCTGTTCGCCCCTGATCTCGAGCCAGACGCCGCCGACGAACTTGTGATCCTTGAGGATGAGCGGCGGCTATCGACGCCAGCAGCTACGACAGCGCCCACGCCCCGATCGAGCCACACCCTCACCGCAGCCGTGAGCGGCAGGGAGATCGACTTCGCGAGCCCTGGATTGCCCACCGTGCTCGTGTTCCACGATCAAGACTCGGTCAAGGCAGGAGCAGCGGCAGTCATCGCAGTCCGATCCGTGCACGAGGACGCGGCGAGCGTCACCGTTGCGAATGTGGTCGATCTTCAGTCGGTGCCAAAGCTGTTCCGTAAGTTCGCCGAGACCTCCATGCGCAAGTCCTATGCACGAGCAGAAGAGGGGCTTTCCGAAGGGAAGCGCGCGGAGGACTACGTCGTCATCCTTCCGGATTGGGACGGATCAGCGACGCAGGGGTTCGGGTTCTCAGACATGGGAGAGGACATCGGTGTTGTCGTATTGGATCCCGATGGCGAAATTGCCGGGTTCCACCGAGGCGAGAATGCCACCGACGAGGCCCTCGAAGACCTGCGGCGAGTAGTGGACTGAGCGACTTCTCAATCCCGCCAACAACCTCGGCCGTACTTCTGCCGTCGTCGTTGCAGCCGCGGTTCATGCAAGACAGCACCAGGTTCCAGCGTACTGCGTTCGATCCGACGAGGAACCGACTGGTGTCCGAACGGCTAGACGCGAAGGACAAGCCGGACGTGTTCAAATACAACGTCTACCATGTGATAGAAACGAGCAGTGGACCTCGTTGTCGCGCCCGCTCCTCACACCCTCGACCTTCATCCCGCACCACTTGCCCCAACCGAGTACCTGGTTCAATTCGCTCCCGGACCTCTCCACAACAGGCTAAGTAGGCGCCGGAATCGTTCCTACACCTGCCTCTCGTGCCTGCTTGTGCCAGTCTTGAAGCCTGTGTGTCGGCTCCTATCTTCGCCTCTGTCGAGCTACGGCATCCCGCTCGCGTCGACGTGGCGGGAGACGACGCGCGCCGAGGCTCAGCGTCCTCCCTATCACTGCAGCCCCATGAGTCCACCGTTGGTCGGCGCGAAGCCGCACGCGTCGTAGTAGAAGGCGCGCAGGCCGTCGTCGAAGTCGACGTGAAGCCACTCGCACCCGGTGTCGCTGGCACCCTCTCTGGCGGCCATCACGAGCCCGACGCCAACGCGCTGATGGCGGGCTCGGACTGCGACCATGACGTCTTGGATCCAGGCGTGCACGAGACCGTCCCAAAGGACATTGGCGAAGCCCACGAGGTTCCCCTCGCGACGCGCAGTGACCCAGCCCAGACTGTGATCAGCCGTGAGTCGTTCCCAGTTCCACTCGGAACCGTCGAAGACTCGGGTCCCGAAGGCCTCGGCGTGTAACTCGTTGACCTCTTCGTTGGTGAACACACCTCGCCACTCGAGCGCGGTG
Source organism: uncultured Acidimicrobiaceae bacterium (assembly GCA_964460075.1). GTDB lineage: Bacteria > Actinomycetota > Acidimicrobiia > Spongiisociales > UBA5794 > JAMBLL01. Next base: position 6,797 of record CAYWPC010000046.1, on the reverse strand, counting down.
GGAGGATGGGTTGATGGCATTCTGAACACTCCTCGCGATAGAGATTGCGGAGTGCCCTCTATTCGGCCTGGACTCAGGGAAGGTCAGGCGAAGCGGTCGGAGGGCACGACGTACGGATTCTGGCTCTTCACATCGCACCTCCTTCGGCGTCGTCGACTCCCTAAACCATAGCGCGACGGCCTCCGCGAACAGGGCTATGACCAACGGTCGGTGCAGCGGGCCACCGTCAGCCGACTTCACCGGACTGCCTGGCGTTCGAGCTTGTAGGGACGCCAACCGACTCCACTCGTTGTCTTGTTGGCCGCTGCTGTCGGGTTGAGAGCAGGAGCCAGCAGGATGCTCCATGTAACGTGTCGGAGAGAAGACGGTTGAGAGGCGATTCGGATGCATGATCCGCTTGAGGGTGTCACATCGCTCGGGACGGTTCAGACCGGAGCAAGTAGAGATCGGATTTCGGTCCTGTTTGAGCCGGTTCTGGACGCCGCTGTCGTCGCAGTCCGTGTCGCCGACGGCGACGCGTCGGTGTACGTATACGGGTCGGTGGCAACCGGCATGGCACAACCTGCTAGGTCCGACATAGACCTGCTCACCGTGGGACTCCCGTCGGCTGAGGCTGCCGACGTTGCACGGGCCTTGTCTGTGCGGTTCTCAGAGCTCTGCAGAGCGGTAGAGGTAGCCGCTGCCCAACGCAGCGACTTCTCAGGTGATAGCGATGAAGCGTATGGCGGCCGCGTGTTCTTGCGGCACTACTGCGTTCACCTGGTGGGTCCTGACCTGCACTCGGCATTGCCTGACTTCGCCGCCGACGTCCGAGCTGCACGAGGGTTCAATGGCGACATCGCCCAAAACGCCCAACGTTGGCGGATGGAACTTGACGACGGATGCGATCCGGCTCCGTTGAGTCGTCGCCTGGCCCGCAAGAGTCTGCTCGCTGTCGCCGGATTGGTCAGCGTGCACGACGACACGTGGACGACCGACCGCGCCACTGCAGCGGCCCGGTGGGCTGAGACCGAACCCACCCTCGCGGACGGCCTGCAGATGCTCCTGACCTGGAGTCGCGAGCATGCAACACCTCACAGAGAGTCCGTCGAAGCGGCCCTCGACGGCGTCGTCGCGCAGATCGTCGATGCCTTCGAGACTTCGATCGGTCTCTGGAACTCCGAGAACGGATACTGACCGCGCAGAAATCCCTTTCCCCGCCAGCACGCCGATCATCCACCATGTTCGAAGGCGCCCACTCCGCCGAGTACTGCTTCGGAGCGTGCACGCTCTGGCCACAGCCCACGTCGGACACCGAACGAACCGAAAGCATCGACACCCAAACCCTCGTCGGTGCCCACCCGAGGCGCCGACGCGGCGCACCAACAGGGTCCCGAAACAGTACGAAACTTGACGCCGCGCGGTATGGACGCGGTATGGAGTGCCACCTCGACGATCCCGAGCGCGAGAAAACCCTTAGGAATGTAGGTATCCCAAGGGTTTTCTTCGTAGCGGGGGCAGGATTTGAACCTAAGGCACCGAACCCTCAGCGAGTGAACTGACCGTCTACCCGGGCCAGGGTCTAGCCAACAGGCAGAAGAACACGGGAGCGAAGCGATCGACTCCAGACTTCGACCTTCGGAGAAGGTCGCGAGTTCAGATCCCCTGGGGACGCGAGAAAACCGCCAGCAGATGTAGGACTGCCAACGGTTTTCTTCGTAGCGGGGGCGGGATTTGAACCTAAGGAACCGAACACTCACCGAGTGAGCTGACCGTCTACACAATCCAGTGTCTAGCCAGCGGGCAAAAGGTCACGGGAGCGAAGCGACCGACTCCAGACTCGACCTTCGGGTTATGAGGATCACAGGTCCATCCGTCCTGGTGCCGGCGTGTCCGACCTGGGTCTGTGCCGTACACCGTCTCCGAACAGGTCGTCCGGTGTGCACCCGGTATGTGTCGCTCGATCCGTCTCGGTTCGTTTGACGCGGGTTTGACACGGCCACATGATCCGGCCGACAATGCCGTTGTCCCGGCCATCGCCAGCGGTACCCAGAACCGTGCTGTTTCAGTACGGTTCTGCAGATCCATGTGAGTGTTCCGCCTCCGTACCGTCCACGGAAGCGAGGCGGGTACCGCTATCGCATCTGGGTCCAGCACCTCGACCCGGGTGAGATCGACCACGTCGACGGCATCCCGACCACCACACCGCAACGGGCGACCCTCGATGTGGCCCACCACGGCCTCCAGCGCCACCTGGTCGAGCAGGCGATCGTCACGGCACGAAACCGGCAACTCTTCGGCCGCGACACCGAGATGCGGATCCGTCACCGGTCTCACGGACGCAACACGATCGTGTGAACGCCCTGATTACAGAGATCGACGACACCGCCTCAGCGGACGGGAGCAACGCCGGATCGCAGGGCTCGCTGCCATCCGAGCCACACCACCGTGGAACCAGACCTTGTCCCCATGTTCGGCACCGTACGCCATGGCCCGCCGCGCCCAACGCCGGACGCGAGAAGGCCACCGGCAGATGGAGGACTGCCAATGGTTCACCTGGAACAGCACACCCTCACTGCTCTCGAGCCCTCCGTGGCTGGGGCATCGGCTAGATCGCTGAGGCCGGCAGATCGTCGATCCATTGCAGCGCTGCCTGCCAGGCATCGCTGTCGGGTGAGCATCGGGGGAGATCCACACTCCCCCAGTCCGCTGCCGACCGGACCTCGGCAAGGACGCCACGTGCCGCAGCAGACCTGACGGGAAGCGAGTCCGACGTGTACTGGTCGAGAACCAGGAGTTCCTCGATGATCTCGGCCAGGGAGAGGAAACTCGTGTTGCTCGTCGGGAGAGGGGCGAAGAGGTCGGCGAGAGCACCGTGGTCAGCCAGCGACCACAACAGCGACGTCCTGCCTTCGACTCGCACGACCCATCCGCCTTGTTCCAGCGACAGAAGCGCCTTTTCGGTGTTCCGTTTGGTGTAACCGGCCAACTGCGCGAGATCCGACGACGAGCGTCGCATACCGGGTGCGTCCAGTACGAACTGTCGGACGAGTTCCGCCCGCGCGCTCACACCCAGCACAGCTCGCAGTCGCAACTGGACGGCGGGTGCACTCGAGAGGATCGCCGCCGGTGGACCCGACATCGCTCGGGTCCTGTCGTTCCCCGACGTCGAAGGTGGATCCCCATCCCCGATGCGCTTCATCCTCGCTTTCGAGATGAGCCCGGGAAAGGCATGCCGCCATGCGGCTGCGTGTGAAACGAGACGGGGGTCCTGGTCCGCGACGACATCCGTAAGGTGGATGAGCGCTTCCATGTCGATCGCAAGGTCAAAGACACGCCGCTCGGTACTGGGTACACCAAGCTCTCCCCACGCCGACCACGCGAAGCGATCTGCGGCTTCACGGAACGGCCTACTCATGGGCATGTCGTTTCGCCCAGGCGACCGTTGCATCGACCTCAACGGCAAATGGCGCCGACACATCGTGTATCAGGCACCATCGTCGAGCATCGTCGAGTTCGTCGGCCGATGGTTCGAGTGCCAGCAGGTCGGACGTGTGCTTGCTTCTTGGCCCCTGGTCGGCCGCGGCGAACAGCTTCATGTGGATGAGGTCGTAGCGGTCGGCTATGTGCACACGAAGTCCGCCGAACGCTTCGCTACGGCATCGAGCGAGGAACCCCGCGGGAAGCCCGGCATCCAGCAGGCTCACAGGGCCAAGGTTCAACCAGCCGGGCTCAAGTCCGAGCTCGAGGGCAACCGCTCGCACACGTCGCTCGAGCAGGTCACTCCCGGGTGAGTCCCTTCGCAGTTCCTCGCCGTCAACGAAGGCCACGACATCGACGTCACGTGTGACCCTGCTCACCGTACCGTTGAGAAGCAGCGCGGATCCTCCGATCACGGCGATCTCCACCACATCGTCCGAGGTTTCCAGCAACGACCCGAGCAAGCCCAGGGCGTCACGGAGATGCTCCACATCGTTGATAGGCACTCCAATTTCAGACATAGCACGACTATAACATTCCCTTATCACGTATACAACATTCGTCCCCTATCGAGACCTACACGTTCTCGATCTACGAGACCCGAGCGAGATCTGCTACGTCGACGACATCCGGCTACCACACCGTTACCAGAAGCCCGTGATGCCGCCATCACCACAGTCTTGAGCACCGCTTCATCAACGAGGCGGGATCAGTATCGTGACATCACTTCCACGACACCGCTTTCCCACACCCACAGCTACCGGTTCGCCGCATCAATCGATACCCGGTGGAACGGCGGTCCTGCCACCGGATGGCGTGAACCGATCGGAACGCCATGCACAACGGATCACGCCCCAGACGCGACCGACAGTCCCCCGAAACGTCACGCTCGGCCATGTTTGACATCGTTTGACATGGCCACTCCGGACCGATCCGGGACGCGAAGAAACCCCTGAGAAACGTAGGATTCTGGGGCTGTCGCACAGATGGTCTCCGGGCAAGGGTTTTCAGCGTTTCCGTGGTGGGGGCGCGTTGATCCTGGTTCCGGGTTCAGGTGGCTGCGAGTTGTTGCCGGTGGATTTTGAGGAGGTTGTGGACGGTGCACACGAGTCGCCACTCACTTGATGCGGCGTCGAGTCCTCTGGTCGAGAATCTCCGGAACCCGAGGTTGGCTTTGACGTTCCCAAAGACTGTCTCGACGGTGGTTTTACGTTTCGCGTAGACAGCTGCTCCGTGTTCGGTGGCGAGACGTTCAACCATCGCTTGTCGGATCTCGATCGAATCGGGGAGACCGTTGCGATGGTTCTTCAAGAGTTTGCGGGCTGTGGTGGTGGATACCCCCATCTCGGTGGATGCGTCACGCACGGTGATGTCGCCTCGGTCGAGGCGTTCAACAACTTGTCTGCGTTGAGCGAGGCGCGGGTCGTTCGGGTCGGTGATGCCCTGAGTCATGGGCATTGGAGTGATCAACACCTCAGCATCGATATCGAGTGTGGCGTTGGGGACGCTCCAATAGCCGGTATCGGCAACGAACGTCTCCACCCGATCGGCGCCGGTACCGACAAGGTTCTCTTCGGTAGCAACAACCATGGTTTCGAAAACGACTGAGTCCCTAGCAGCGGTCGTGACCTCAGCAGCGACAACAATCTGGTCTTGGGTGACGGCAGCTTGTGCGTTGTATCCCCAGATGAACCGGTGACGGCTTTTGAGGGTGCGGCTATCGGGGTCCGTGACGTTGATTCTGCGGGTCCGGGCCACACTTGCGTGTCTCGTCGTTGCCGGGTCTGCTCGACGGCCACCGAGTTTGTGACCTAACTCTGTCTCTCTTGCTGTGCGATCTGCGTGATACGACTCGGCATCAGATGGCCCGTCAGCGTCGAGTTGACGCAACGCCTCACGCAGCCGGGTCCGACGGTCACGACGATCCGTCCACCGTTCGGGTAGCTCGTCGCCACGGCGTGCCCCGTACTCGAGATCCTCAGCAACATCGACCGCCTCAGCCTCTTCAAGGATCTCGTCGACGATCTGGCGCCGTGTCACCGACGACTCGGCAGACACATCAGCTTCGATCTTTGTGCCGTCGATCGCAACCACCCCAGACTGCACCAGACCTTCAGTGATACACAACGCCACCACCTGGGAGAACACGCCAGCAATGGCGTCGTGATGGCGACGACGGAACCGAGCCAACGTGGCATGATCCGGTGCCTGGTTCGCTGCGATCACCCGGAACGCGACATCGTCAGACAAACGCTGCTCGATCCGGCGGCTCGAACGCTCTCCCACACAATACGAATACAGAAGTATCCCCAACATCAACTGCGGGTCATACGCGGCGCCACCTCGCCCATCGCTGCGCAGTGACCGATAGAAGCCCGATAGATCCAGCTCGGCGACCACATCAACAATGAACCAAGCCAGATGATCTGTAGGCAACCAATCAGACAACGACGGCGGCATCAACAACAACTGATCCCGATCAACAGTACGCAGATTCATCATGTGCACATGATCGCTGAAACCGTCACAGAACGCGAGAACCCCCGATTCATGCGACAGCCCCATTCTCAAGGGTTTCTTTCGTAGCGGGGGCGAGATTTGAACCTAAGGCACCGAACCCTCAGCGAGTGAACTGACCGTCTACCCGGGCCAGGGTCTAGCCAACAGGCAGAAGAACACGGGAGCGAAGCGATCGACTCCAGACTTCGACCTTCGGAGAAGGTCGCGAGTTCAGATCCCCTGGGGACGCGAGAAAACCGCCAGCAGATGTAGGACTGCCAACGGTTTTCTTCGTAGCGGGGGCGGGATTTGAACCCGCGACCTTCGGGTTATGAGTTGCTTGCCGGGGCCTTTCACCAGTTTTCGTTGTTGCTCAATAGTCCTCACTACCTGGGGTTTCGCGGAACTCGCATGATGGCTGATACCTGTGGATAACCCCTCATGCCGCCCCATCCGTTAGAAGATCCGTTAGAAGTCTCCGGTCGGGATGAGCCGGGCAACTAGCGTGGCTCGCATGATCGACATGGAAGGAGTCCTCAGAACAACGGTGTTCCGCTACCTGGCCCTGTCGGTGGCGCCATGACTCATCGCGTTGTTGAGGACTGGATGGGGTCACCCGTGGAAACCCTCGCTGATCTCGTCCCGATCAAACCAAGGATCGTGTGCGTTGGAATCAACCCTGCTCCCGTTAGTGTCGCGGCTGGCCACTACTACCAAGGTCGTCTGGGTCAACGGTTGTACGACCGCTTACGGCAGATCGGCCTCCTCCCCGAGCGCGTGGACGGCTGGGAAGACGATGAGGCAGTCGAGCGAGGGGTCGGATTCACAGACATCGTGAA
>CAYWPC010000045.1:0-9394 GCA_964460075.1 uncultured Acidimicrobiaceae bacterium | reverse complement strand
TCTGAGTATCCACCAGGCACGCCACCCGAGGCGTGGAGATTCCCGACACGAAACCATACAAACATATCGCAGGCTCACCTGGTCGGTTGGTTTGCATGCCGGCTTCGCAGGAACTGGCCTCCCTGTCGAGGCTGGTCCGTGACCGGGAAAGGGGGTCGGGTGGTGGCCCCGTTTCACACGATGCCCACCGTGTCACCTACTGGTGACTTGAAGCCGCGAAATCCAGCCGGTCATGTACCGGTGAGATGACGAGCTGTTCACAATGGGACCGCGAAACCGCGATGCGCTCTACCTTCGGTTCCATGAGGCGCGCACGATCAGCTCTTTGATCGACTTGGGGTGTGGACCCTCATGGGCGGCCGCGACGGTGGGCCCCTGATGGCCTACCCGGGCATCGACGTCCAAGGCAGCTCGCGTGACGCGACATGTATCCTTTCTGGATGCGCGAGAACCGTTCCTCCAAGGTTTGGGAACGTGCCAGAGACTGGGCAGTGATGCGCCCGTTCGTCTACTACCAGCGGGAAAACTTCATCCCTGAGGGTCTCGTCGAGGGACGCGACGTCATCGACTACTCGGCGGGCCTCGGCGATCTGTCGATCTATGTCTCGTCGCTGGGTCCGTCGAGCCTGATCGCCACAGCCCCGGAACAGCGTGCACCGCGCCCATCGTTGTTGCCGGATTCGGTCGAGTGGAGGACCGGTGTGGTTGCCGGCCGGATCGCCGATGTGCTACCCGAGGCGTCCACCGATGTGATCCTGGCCCGTATGGTGATCCAGTTCCCGACGGTGGAATGTGATGCCGTCGATGTCGACGGGATCCTTCGAGGGATGCGCGGCGTCCTGCGTGAAGGAGGCTCTATCGTCGTCACGACACACTCCTTCTTCTCACTTCCACGATTCGAGGGCGACCATTCCGGCGTCGACGACCACCTGGCCGTAGTCGAGGCCTGTGTTCTCCCACTCCTCAACGACGAGCACACTTTTACGCGCGGCATCGCACAGGAGACGGCTGGTCTCATCGAGCTGGTGCGTTTCCTCGATCTGCCTCCGCGGGAGGGTCCCTTCGGACGGACGGGCTTCGGCTTGAAGATCCCGATGCTGGTCAACTCGTTCGTCAGTGAAGGCTTCACCGTCGACAGCGTCGAGGAGATCGAACCGTTCACGTTCCCCATCGGCCTCCCTGAGAGCATCGCTGAGAGCACCGACTCGGTGATCGAACTTGGAGAGCATGTGATGGCCATCAAGCACCGGTACCTCACATCGGTCGAGGCAGCCGATCCGTACCTACGACCAGGCGTCCTGGCGGCGATGATCGGCGAGATTCGCAAGCTGCTACCGGTGACGGCCGTCCCGATCGTGCGCATCTGCGCGACGAAGGAGTAGCTCCTCTCCTACGTGGCCGGTCAATGGCTTCCGCAAGCCAGCGCCCCCTGCCCAATCAGGGTCTTCGTAGAAATGCTGGGACCTTTGGTAGCTCGCGATTTCCCCAGGATTCCAGAAGGGACGAATTCGCGGCTTACACGGTTTCGCCTCAACCTGGTATGAGCTTTAGAGTGATAGGGAGTGATGTCGAGGAGGCTCCAACCAGGACGCTGTCTAATCGTCTCGGATGTCGCGAATAGGCTGCCAGATGTGAAACACCTCGTCGGTCGTCGACAGTGTGTCTCCGACCATGGGTGTCACGTCCTGTTGACGTCCGGCCCGGCAGCGTCCCGTTGAGTGGTGTAATTGTGGTGTGCCTCTCAGCGGTTGTTTGTCATGTCAGGCAGCAGGTAATTCGGGTGCGTATGGGGCGGTGACCTCGTTGGGTGGTTTCCGATTTGGCGATATCTCGAGGGTTCGTTGGCTACGTGGAACCTCGATCGCACCGTGATGTTTCGCCCACTCAGACCTCTTGGAAGGCACAGGTCATTCCGTGTTTCGGGTCGTTGCCCGGATAGCGCAGGCATCGCGAACGACGAGGTGCGAGACGCGCAACATCGAGTCCGCCATCCCGAGCGTGAAGGCGCTGCGCCCAGCGGGATGCGAGAGAGAGTTCCGCAACTCGACGCCCGCTCGAAGCATCTCCACCTTGTCTAGGGCGAAGAGCCGCTCGCGTTCGGAGCGATCGACAAGCTGTCGAAACGTAACCCGCTGCTTTGCGTCCGGAAATACGACTTGTCGAAAGGTCGCCTCGATCGCTTGGAAGCCAATCAAGCATGCCGTCACAAGTAACTCATAGTCGAGCCACGACAGCACAACGAGCGACCTCGCGTTCCCAAGAAGCTCGGTACCACCGAACGGCTCAACACCCTCAACGATGGTTGCCCAGTCGGCGGCGAGGTCTTCTAGTACTTCGAGCGACATTGCCCGAACCTCGCCAGACGGCGTCATGCCGCCACAAATATTCCTCCAGCGTCTGTCGGGATCCAGCGGCATTCTCAAAGTATCCCCCGCTCCCGATCGCTACAGAGACTTCGCCATAAGGACATGCCCCGGTTCCGTCCTCTCAACATGAAACCCGTGTCGGTCATAGAGCGATTCTGCAGCGGCGTCGCGGTCGATCACATGCAGCGCAGCAACATCGACGTTGGCGACTCGGCCTTCTTCATAAAGTCGCTCAGGCGCCGCCAATGCGCATCCCTTGCGACGATGCTCACGGTCGATTACGGTCTCATATAAGAACAGCGCCGAATGATCCTTCATGCGATCGAATTCGTCACGATATCGATTTAACATTCTCTGAAGCGACGCTCACGATGTTGCAGAGTGTGTGGTTCTTCGAGTCAGCGCCTTTCCGTAGCAGTTGATTGACGTCGTGCTCGGGCTTCTCTTGTGCGTCATCGAGAGGTTGGTCGTCCACACGAGATAGATCAGTTGCACAGTCGTCGATAACCCATCTCAGGAACACATCGAACTCTGACTCTGTCATCGGTTCCAATGTCACAACCATGGCACGAATCATATGAGACCGGTTCAGCCACCCCATATCCTCACATATCGAGTGGTCCTCGTGCAGCCACGTAGGGTTCGCCGCTGACGATTCCCGATACGCAACCCGAGAAACACATAGAAGGATTCATCTTGGTCGGTTGGTGATCACCGTGTTTCACACGATAGCCACTCGTGGCTTGAATCCGTGATATTCAGCTGACCTGCGATCCTCAGCCAGTCACTTATGGTGAAGCTCGGTCATGTCCTGCCCGAGCGCTGATCGGAGCGCATCTCAAGCCACCACTCGCCGTAGGCATACCGCTGCGGTTCACGGTGTACCTCGTCTGTGAGAGCACCGGCATCGAACGCTACCTGACGGAACTCGATCAATGGCGTCCCGCAGGAGGCTTCGATGACTCCGTATGCTGCGTGATCGAGTACCTGCACATTCCCAGCGAAGCCGTACTCGGCAAATGGGGGACTGATGCTGCCCGGATTCGCAATCGTCGGGTGTCGGCGGCGACGGACCAGCGGTGCGTGTGTGTCCCTCTGACAAATCCTCCAGGAGGTGGGGAATTTCAGTGAGCGCCATCACCACGACCGAGGCAAACCCCCCACACTTGACAACACAGCCAGCGTCCCAGGGGACAGGACACCAGACACTTACAACGTGACCCTGCTGGGATTTGAACCCAGTGTCAATGGCCATTGGTTTCTCCCGATAGGCGGCCACGAGTTCTCCCCGCGTACGGTCACGGTTTCTCCCCGCGTACGGTCACGAGAGTTCCCCGTAACGTTTCAACTCGGTAGCGGTATCACTCCTTTGCCTTGGGTGGCGTCGGCGAGTCGTATCGATTCGCCTTCGGTGACCACGACGTGGGCGTGATGCATGAGACGGTCTACAAGTGCCGAGGCGATGTTGTGGTCGATGAGCTGATCGAATCCTGAGGGGTGCAGGTTTGATGACACGGCTACGGAGCGTTGTTCGTAACAGATGTCAACAAGGCGGTAGAGACCCTCAGCAGCGTCGGCGGATATGGGGAGGAGCCCGATGTCGTCCACAATGACGAGGTCAGCTTTCAGGATCGGGGTGAACGCTCTAGCAACGGTGTCGTCAATGCGGTGCCGACGGATCAACGCTCCGAGGTCCTCTATGGAGTACCACGCAACGATGAGTCCGGTTTCGATGCCGTGTTGGCCGAGGGCTTCACAGAAGTGGCTTTTCCCTGTCCCTGACGGTCCACACACGACCAGGTTCTCACCCCTCGTGACCCACTCGAGGCTGCGGAGCGCATCTTGGGTAGGTTTCGGGATAACGCTACGGGCCGGGTCCCAGACGTCGAACGTTTTCCCTGCAGGGAACCTGGCTTTCTTGCGGTGATGCTCGATGGTGGCGCGGTCTCTGCCCTCGGCTTCAGCGATCAACAGGACCCGCAACGTCTCGGCGGGTCCCAGCGTTGCGCCTTGGCGGTCAAGAGCACCTCGGGCATCTGTTCACGAACATATTTGAGCCGTAGCCGGCGACACAAACCGACAAGCTCGTCGAGGACCGGTGCAGCGATCGTCGTCATCGCTTCTCACCGTTCCCGTTGCTGTTGCCGTACTGTGACCAGGCCCGGGTGCCGGGTTGGAGCGAGAAACCTACAGGTGCCGGTATCGGGTCACGGTGACGATAGGTGAGGATCGATTCGAGGTCACCGTCGCCGAAGCGGCCCGCCTGTGCTGCTGCCCCTAACGCCTTATCAACAGCGGCCCGGTCGTGTATCTGGGTGAGGGCTACAGCGTCACCCATCTTGGTTTCGATGCCCCGTATCCCAAGGCCTGCGGCTTCGATGAGCCACACCTGGGCGCCTTCACCGATCTTGAGGAACGCATCTTCGAAACGGCTGGTCGCTTTCGGGACCCGTATCGGGGTGTCACGCCTGGGCGGGTAATGAGCATCAACAATGGATGCCTCACCGGAACCGACAATGACATGCCTTGCAATCTCGGTAGCGGCATCATCGACCTGGGCGGTGACCACGATCTCGTCGCCTGATACCCGGACCCAGACCCGTGCCCCCATCCAGGTGTGCGGCACCGAGTAGCGTGCACCACGATACGAGATCGTTGATGACCACGTCACGGCCCTGGTCTCGCCGAACACAGCGGTATACGGAACAGCCGGCACCGCATGAAGCAACTCGAGCTCACGGACGAGACGATCAACCGGTTTCTCCCTGGTGACCGTGTGGATCCTGGTGTTGAACCGCAGAGTCGCAGCCACACATGCGTCTTCGAGCTGGTCGAACGTTTCATAGTCGTCCAACAGGTTCGCCGCGGTGGGTACCAGATCGGCTTTTACGATCCTCACGGTGGCTTCCGAACCGCCCTTGGACTCAGGATCGAACGGGACACATGTCGTGATCGTCACCCCGTAATAGTGCGCTGCGGCGACGATCTGAGGGTTGCGCACCGCGACACGTGCAATATGGGTATCGGTCACCGTCTTTTCGTTATCCGTCAACAGATACGTCGGGATCCCATCAATGATCCGGAAACACCGATCCAGAGCCCCAATCACCGACGGCAGCTTCTTATCCCACAACGGGAGGATCACCCGGAACCGTGACCACGCCAACCATGCACAAAACAGATGCGTCCTGACACCGTCGATCCTGGGACCTTCCCCGTAGTCCCACTGCAGCCACAAACCCGGCTCAGGGATCCACGGCTTCTACCCCCGCCGATGATCAGCTACCCAGCGTTCCTTCAAAACAGCAACCACCCGCCGGGTCGTACGCTCAGACCCCTCATACCCCATCGCTTCAAGTTTGCGATGCACCACATCGCCACGCACCCTGCCCTGAGACAACTCGATCCACTCGACGATCTTGTCGCAGTACGGATCCGACACCCTGCCCCGTACCACCGTCTTGGTCGGATCCAGCCCCGCAGCCCTCGCAGCGACATAGCGCCGAACCGTGTGAGGATCCACCCCACACAACGCCGCAGCAGAACGCAGCGACTTCGTCAAATCGTATGCCTCCAACACTTCCATGATCTTCTCCTCGACCAACATCGGTGCCGTCCCTCTCTAACTCGCCGACTGTTACCAGTCACAGTCAAGGAAGAATCACCAACCCCAGAACCGTTCCAGAAACCCCCAACACCGTGAGGAAAACCGATGACCGTTCGCGAGGAACTTTCATGACCGTACGCGAGGAATCCTGATGGCCGTTCGCGGGGAGAACTCGTGGCCGCCTACGAGGAGTTTCTCATGGCCGCGGTCAAACCGAAACCCGGTTCCCGAGGACATTCAGGGAACCGTTCCGCACTCAGACGCCAATACAGGGGTGACCAACACGAGAGATCCGACGGTGGCCAAATACCGACGCAGACGAGACAGCGCTACCTGACACTGGTGCAGAAACTGCTCCAACTGGCCAACAAGCAACTACGCCGAACAAACAACCAAGCCCCCATCAGGCAAACTCGACAACGAATGCCGAGCAAAAGAGAGGCAAGGCGTCTGCCTCGGTGTCTAGATCCGTGTCGACTACGACAAGGAGAACGAGAATGGGTGGATACAGGGCAAACACTGCCAGGAAGAGCAGTGCATCCATGTTGAGGTGGCTCAAGACGCGGGCGTGGATTCTATTGCCTGTCTTCGCCTATGAGTCCTCGTACGGTGTCGACAGGAGATGCGGCCGTGCATGTGGGGATCGCATGACGGCGAACGACGGGAGGTTCCTGCTGGTTGGATCACGCTCAGCGAATGAACGATGCGTCGAATTAAATGAAGGGAGAGTGTATGAGAATGGCAAACCTGGGTCGCTTGACTGTCCTTGCGCTTGCGCTGGCCGGCGGCCTAGCTTTCGGAGCGGTCGCTAGCGCCAGCATCCAAGCAGAGCCACCTCTGGTGTTGGCATTCGAGGATGGTGCCCAGACGTTCTGCTCGGACGGTGGACCGCTCAGCATATCCACTGCTACTGTTGATCCCAAGGCCCCTGGATTCTCAACTCCAGATGCGGCGATAGATGCCTTCCTAAAGTGGAGGCGTGTACCCGCCCAAGGTGATCAGGCGGCCGCGGAACTGCAAGACCTCTATCAACAGGCACTTGCACCGCTAGCTTCGCTTGTACTCCCACGCAGGTCCAAAGTATCGGACACAGTGGTCTACTTCGATCGTCCGTCCGTATCGGGCTTTCTTGATGCTCGGGTCGTTGTCGTGCGCATCGGAGATGGGTACTTTCCGAGTGAGGAGTACATCTGCTCCTCAGCCCTGACCGATGACACAAAGTGGGCTGCATACGAGAAAGCAGCACAGAATCTAAAGGTGACCCCATGATGCAACACACCCTCTCGAGACGGTTCCTAATCCAGGTTGTTGGTGCATTCCTGTTGGGAGTCGCTCTGACGACGGGTGGAATCGCCGTCGCCCACACCACCTCGGATTTCTACACATTTAAGTGGCCGAGCGACCACACGTGGAAGATCGGCAATACCTATGGAGCAGTGGCCAACCAGGGCGGTTGGACTTCCATCACGGCCACCGATGACCCGTGGAATGCCGTGTCGGGGGCCTGGTTCGACTTCTCCTACGGGGGTCGTGACAACTCGGTCAATTTCACGGGCAACGTCTGTACGATGCCATCACCGAATGCATGGGTTATTACCTATGACGTCTCTCCGTTGGGGCTTATCGGTAATACTGCTGTGTGTGCGACCAGCACAACGATCACGGATATGACGATCCAATTGGATGACGACGCCAACTGGTATGTCCTCTCGGGCACACCGTCCGGCAGCCAATACGATCTTCGATCCGTTGCGATCCACGAATTCGGTCACGCGAACGGGTTCTTCGGCCCAAACAGCGGTCATTTCCTGGCCAGCGATTCGGCGTGTACCAGCTCTCCGATTCACACAATGTGCTCGGGAATCTCTCCCGGCACGACATACAAACGTACACTTGAGTTCCACGAGAAAAGCCTCTTCGCTGCTGGCTACTAGCCAGCGATGACTACCATGTTCAGGAATCACGAGGATCGGGTCTCCGACCACCGGAGTCGGCCGTCGGAGACCCGGAACCAGCAGACCGGAGGTCGAAGGATCAAGCGCGGTTCGCAAGGGAGACTTATTCGTGTGATCGCCCTGGTGGTGGCGGCGTCGTTGTGGTTGGCCGCATGTACCGGTAGTGGCGTCCGTAGCGAGGTGTCCACGCGATCCGGAGGGACCCTCAACTGTCCAGATGAACTCATCGCTTACTCGACTCCCGATTACTTGGCGGAAGCCGTCGGATCGGATCAGCCGGCAGAGGCGCTAGATGCGTATCTGGCGTTTGCGCCCCAACCCGGCTCCCCCGATGTCGAGGAGGAGACCACTGATGAGGTGATCTTCGTGCTCACGGACACGGAAGACAACCGCACAGCGAGAGTCGGTGTCACCCTGACTGACGCCGGTTGGTTCGTTACATGGACCGAGAAGTGTGGGACATCGCCATGAACTAGCTGTGCGATTGAACTCGGGCGTCTGCATGGGTGCGCTCACAACGCACGAGCCAGAAGACGTTTCTGGGAAATCCAACCCGCGGAGAAGCGTAGTTGCAGGAAGCGCGGTCCTGTGGGACATTAATTTCAAGTCAGCCGTCGCTCAGGCCGAGCTTGAGGATCGGGAGCGCCCGGGTGTGTATTACCGGATCACCTCCAGGAAGCACGATCAATCGACCCTATCCATCGAAACCACCAAACCTGAGTCCCATTTAGGCATTGCCCTGGTTTGGCGGAGTCAGCTCGCTTGAATCGGCTGTGTGGGACCGCGTGATACATCCGGTGTTCGGGCTGGCTCTCGGTTTCGAGGAGCAGACACAGGCGGTTCTCCCGGGATCAGCGGATCCGGTGGAAGGCGCTGTCGTGTTCATCGAGAAGCGGTCTTTCGAATCCAAGGGCAGATAGGAGACATCGAACCGGGCGGAGCCGGATTGTTCTCCGACGCGACGTGTCACACCGGTGTCATATGTTGGTTCCATGTACTCATCAGTTGCCTCGTTCACGATCGCTGGTCTCTCAGCGTGTGAGTCCATCGAGGGTGAACATGTCGGTGAGGTTGTGGATCTCAGAGGTGGCTCGGCATGAACGGCTCAATGGTCAACGAGGGGCTCATCCGGCTCGCTCATGGCGGTATGGCGCCGTCGACACTCGACCGGCTCTTCGAGAGGTACGGCACACCCGATGCGGTCGTGTCTGCGGTGTTGCGTGGGCGCACGAAGGCGTCTGCCAGGGTCGTCGAGGCGGTTCGGGTGCCTGCAGATGTGCGTACGGCCCAACTGGAGCGTCTCGGGATCACGTTCGTATGTGAAAGCGATGACGGGTTCCCTGAGCGGCTCAGGAGGTACTGCGGGTCGCCGCGATTCCTGTTTCTCATGGGCAGGCTCTCGAGCAGTCCGGCCATCGGGATCGTGGGTACGAGGACGTGCACGACGTATGGAACGGATCTAGCTT
>CAYWPC010000044.1:0-10155 GCA_964460075.1 uncultured Acidimicrobiaceae bacterium | reverse complement strand
CTCAAATGGGCAACCCCCATCAGCATCATCACGGACAACGTCCCCGAAGAGCACAGTTAGGTGACTCTCTGTGGTGCCAAAATAGGTTCGTTAGCGCTGACGACGTGCATCGGACGGCCGCAACGACGGTCCCTAGGGCGTTTCAGCGTCTCAGACAGTCACAACGGGTGATGGCAGCGATGCCGGACATTCGCCTACCACTGCACGTTTCCAGCATATGAACCCCCACCGTTGAGCGGCTCAGGGGAGGCGTTTATGCACCAAAAAGTCACCTAACCGGCGAACCCAACACAGAGGGGAGCCTTGGATGTGTTCTTGATCGCTGGCGACTGCGACACTGCGGATACAGCCACGACTCGTACCGCGAGCTACCAGGTCAGGTACTCGGAATCGGATCCGTCCGCATCATCTGCCGGTCCGGCGACGAATCTCTATGACGACTCAGTGGCGAAACCTGACTCCTGCCAGGCGTTGGTCCCTCCGGTGATGCTTCGCACATTTCGGTAGCCCAGGCTGGTCAGGAACAGAACAGCTGGCAGCGAAATGTTTCCTCGCTGACACACAGTGAGCACAGGGGCGTCCCGATCCTCAGGAAGATCGGACACATGCTCTGAAAGCTCGTGGAGGGGAATGTTCATGGCGCCGCGAACGTGTGTGTCTCGATAGACGTCCCTATTCCGCACATCTAACACAAGGGGATCGTGGTTCTGCCACAGCTCGTGGGCTGAGTCAACGTCGATGATCAAATCTGTGTTCGCCCTGACGTTGTCGATCATCTCATCGAGTAGACGCTCTCGTTTACTCTTCGACGTTGCAGGCTTCGACGCGAGCCCCGAGAATTGCTTGGCAACCGATGATGCATACTTGAAGACGCTGTCAGGGAAAACCACTACTACGAGGTTGCCAGGTTCGTCGGCTATCAGCTTGAAGGCGCCTGCCAGGGCAAGGCCGGAGCTCGGTCCCGCGATGATGCTCTCGTCGCGGTTCAGGCGCCAGCAGAGTTCGAAAGCCTCCTCGTTCTGGATCTCGACGAGCCCGTCGTATTCGTCCCGGTTGAAGAACTTGGTCTGCTGGAGCTGACGGATGCTGCGCACGCCTGGGATGTTGTGCCCCTCAGCCGGGTGGACACCCAGCACCTGGACTTTGGCATTGCGCTCCTTTAGGAACCGACCCGTGCCGCTGATCGTGCCACAAGTTCCCAAACCCGCAACGAAATGGGTCACCGTGCCCTCGGTCTGATGCCATATCTCGGGTCCGGTGGTCTCGTAGTGGGCTCCTGGGTTGGCCTCATTGGCGTACTGATTGAGCATGTGAAAGCTGGGGAGCTCGGCGATTTCCTCCGCCTTGGCGATGGCACCCTCGGGTGCACCTGGTGCGGGACAAAGATCGTCTTCCATCTCTACCACACTGGCGCCGAAAAAGCGCAGCATCGTCCGTTTCTCCTGTGGAATCTGGTCGGAGACTGGGGTGGTGAGGGAGTAGCCGTGGGCGTTCGCGATCATAGCAAGGCCGAGACCCGTGTTACCGGAGGTGGGTTCCACCAAGTTCTGGTCTTCCCCGATCACGGCCCGTTCCTCGGCGTCGCGCACCATGTTGAACGCAACCCTGTCCTTCACGGCGCCGAACGGGTTGTACCACTCCAACTTTGCGTACACCCGTGTGTGCTCAAACGGGGTGACCCGTGTCAGACGTACGAGGGGCGTCGGGTTATCGACGTTTGGGATCAGATCGAGTATCGAGTCGTAGATGCGGAGAGAGTGGTTGGTCATGTCAAGGCCTTCGATTCTGATGTCGTTGTTGATTCGAACGTACGACGCGCATGGAATCCCACGAGTCCTTCTCGGGCTGCGGCGTCGCCAGGAACATTGGTGGCGAGTCGTGCCGGCGCTCGGGATAGGCCGCCCGAGATCACATACACGCACACAGCGAAAGCCATGATATCGGATGACAACCGTGCAGCTTCCCATCAACTGCTTCCCATGCCGCTGCCGGGTTCCTGACGCACACCGTCGTTGCGGTATATGCAACCAACGTGTCTGACTCAGAGACGGATTTGCCAACATACGACAGGACGCTAGGGTTCCAGATCAACTCATCCAGAGCGACCGAGGGACTGGCCCGCATAGGTCGCGGCAACCTGCCGAAAGCAAGGTGCCAATGCCAGATCGATGAGGGAGCCTTCGGGTCTCCTCTCCTCGCTCCGGAAGAGACAGTAGATGTCGAAGAACGCAAGGAAGCGGAACGATGATGAGCTGGCAAGAAGCTGGTCTGACTCCTTTCGATTCCGCGCGTTTGAGCAGTGCGTTGACAACTCGCTGCATGTGTTCCTGTATGTGTATGGAGCCACTGGCGCTCTGAACGATTCCGTTCTCGCCACTGTGACAGCCCTTCCTCACACCGTCGCCTTGCGACTCAACAGGAGCCTTGAACGTGACCTTCCCCGACGACAGCCGGTCCCCGGCACCGATTCCACCGACGTACCCGATCAACGTGATCGTTCGCGGTCACCCGTGCCTTGTGGTTGGCGGTGGACATGTCGGGGAACACAAGGTCCGCCGTCTACAGCACGCAGAAGCTCACGTGACTGTGGTGGCACCGCAGGCAACAATCGGGCTTGCCACCGATAGCACGATCGTCTGGAAGAAGCGGCCGTACCGGTCGTCTGACATATCGGGCCATCGCCTGATCGTAACCGCGACGGGCAACGCCGCTGTCGATGCCCGAGTGGCAGCCGATGCTCGCCGATTCGGCGTGTTGGTGAACTCGGCGGATGATCCACCGAACTGCGACTTCATCCTGCCCGCTGTTGCTCGTGCGGGCGATTTCACTGTGTCGGTATCTACCGGGAGCCGGAGTCCTGCTGTGGCGAGGTGGCTGAGAGAGCGGCTCGAATCCGAGCTCGATTGGCGGTACCGCATACTCCTCGACATCGCTGCCGAAGCGCGATCAGAAATGCGGCTCATCAGTGGTACGTCCGAGCTGCCGGGCTGGGGTGAAGCTCTCGATCGTGCCTTCGAGGCCATATCTGCTGGCGACAACAACAGTGGCCGCTCCGTGCTTCGCAGCGCATTCGGGCTCGAGCCAGATCCAATCATTTCTCGACATGTGGAGGATCTCACATGACAGTGACCCAACCCGACACGATAGTTACCGATCCCGACATCGCCGCCGACATTGAACGGTGGGAGTCGATGCTCGAGCGATATCTCGCCGGTGACGTCGACGAAGAAACCTTCAAGGTGTTTCGCCTGACGAGTGGGGTGTACGGGCAGCGCCAGGGTGGGCACAACCAGATGCTCAGAGTGAAGATCCCCTATGGTGCGCTGCACCCAGGCCAGCTCGAAATGTTCGCGTACATTGCAGACGAGTTCTCGCGTGGCTGGGGGCACATCACGACGCGCCAGAACATCCAGTTCCACTATGTCCAACTCGAACGGGTGTCTGCGGCTATGAGGGTGATGGGAGCGGCAGGCTTAGCGACGCGTGAGGCGTGCGGTGACGCCGTGCGCACGATCCAAGGATGCCACTTGGCTGGGGCGTGCCCGTTCGAGATACTCGATGTCTCACCCTGGGCGGAGGCGACCACTCGATACTTCATTCGCAACCCGTTGTCGCAGCGGATGCCGCGGAAGTTCAAGATCAACTTCTCGGGGTGCACGACAGATTGCGGACAGGCCATGTTCAACGATGTTGGTGTGATCGCCGCCACTCGCAAGCAACCCGACGGATGTATCGAATCCGGATTCCGCATCTTCGTCGCCGGCGGTTTGGGGGCGAATCCGCACCCTGCGCTCGCTCTCGAGGAGTTCACCAGGCGGGAAGATCTGCTGCCGACCCTCGAAGCGGTGCTGCGGTTCTTCGACCAGTCAGGGAACAGGGAGAACAAGTCTCGGGCGCGGATGAAGTGGCTGGTCGACACGCTGGGAATCGTTGAGATTCGGCACCGGATTTCGAACATCCGACGCCTCTTGCCGGCGTCGGCGACGTTCCCCGGCGGAATCCCCAGCGAGGTCCTTGCAGCCGGCGACGCGCCGGCCGGCCGCGACTTGGGGCAGGACCCGACACGGATCGGTCACGGCGTCCCGATCCGCATCGTGGCGACAGATCCGTACAGCCGATGGACTTCAGCCAACGTGATTCGCGGGGCTGCCAACGGCTCCGTGTCGGCATATGCAACGGCGAAGCTCGGTGACATCTCAGGTGACCAGTTCAGGGGACTTGCTGCTCTCCAACGCGACCTCGACGCCGATGTTCGGGTCACCAACCGTCAGAACTTCGTGTTCCGAAACCTCCAAGACGTCGATCTACCGTTCGTCTATGAGCAACTCGCGGCCCTTGACATGGCCCGCCCAGGGGCGGAGCTGATTCGCGACATCGTCGCGTGCCCCGGTGCCGACACCTGCAACCTCGGTGTGACTCAGTCGAGGGGCCTGGCGAAGGCCATTGACGAGGAACTGGAAGCTGACGGTCTTGCCGAGGTGGGTGGTGTGCGCATCAACGTCTCGGGATGCCCCAACTCGTGTGGCCAGCATCATGTGGCCGACATCGGCTTCCACGGTGCAGAGCAAAGGGCACACGGCCGATCTGCGCCGGGCTATCAGATGTTTCTCGGCGGCCACCTCGGACAGCAACAGGTGCACTTCGGGGTACGAGCGGCGCGGCTGCCGGCGAAATCCGTTCCCGAGACGGTGACCCGCATCGTGGGCCGATTCGTGGCCGAACGTCACAGCGGTGAGCCGTTTCGAGAGTGGCTGGACCGCATTGGTGGTGCGCCGGTGATCGTCGAGCAGCTGCGCGACATCATCACGCTTCCACCACCGGAGGAGAGCCCGAATCATTACGTCGACTTCGATGAGGTTCTCCCCTTCGACGTGAAATTGGGTGAAGCCGAATGCCTCTGACAAGCAAGCGTTATCTCTCGGTCGTGGCCGCAATCGATGCCGCCAACGCCAAGGACCCGAACCGTGTCATCATCAATGGTGTCGAGGAGCCGCTCGCGTTGGCTCAGGGCAGGGCCGCTACCCGGTGGGTCCGCCGTCTGGCGATTCACCCATCAGAGTTGCTACTTCTCGCTGCGAGGGCTCACCACCTGCGCCGGTGGGAGGCGCCACGGTCGAAATACCCTGACGGACGGGTGGGCTACCTCGCCTGGAGAGCCAACCGCACACAGATCCACGCCCACGCTGCGTCCGAGATCCTGATCCGTGCGGGATACAACGATCGTGCCGTCGACAGGGTCCGGTCGATCATCTGCAAGCAGCGGCTCGGCTCGGATCAAGAGGTCCAGGTATACGAGGACACTGTCGCTCTCGTGTTCCTAGAGACACAACTCGACGACGCGGCTGAGCGCCTCGGGAGCAAGGTAGTTGATGTGCTTGCGAAGACGATTCGCAAGATGACACCGACAGGGATCTCTGTGATTCCCGAACTGTCTGTGGTACCCGCACGACTCGTCGATGAGGCGATACATGCGTCGGGGCGGACAGATCTCGATCAGATCCTCCCACTCTCGTGGGGTGATCCGGTGGCCCAGGCTCGCAACCTGATCGGCAGGGCGCTCACCGTGTCCAAGGCTCCCGTGATCACCGTGTCAGGCCAGATTGGTGGCTTGGTCCTGCTCCATCTCATCAAGGAGACGGCACCCGCCATCCCGGTCGTGTTTGCCGATACCGGGTATCACTTCCCCGAGACGCTCAGATTCATTGATGAATTGCGACAGGCGTGGGATCTCAACCTGCAGATCGTTTCGCCGCGCAACAGTGTCATCGACCATGAGGCGGTCCACGGCGTTCTCCACGACACCGACCCGAACCTTTGCTGCGACCTGCGCAAGGTGGCACCCGTCGGACGAGCCCTCAGCGGGTACGACACCTGGTTCGCCGCAGTGCGCCGGGATCAGTCTGCACTCCGCTCGACGTTGCAGCCGGTCACCGGCTCCGTGCTCGAAGGCGGCCAGACCATTGCGAAGGTGAACCCGATGCTCGGATGGTCCTGGGACGCCGTTGAGCGCTACGCAGACCACCACAGGCTTCCACGTCACCCGCTCTACAGCAAGGGCTACACCAGCATCGGATGTGCCCCGTGCACCATCCCGACGTTTGCCAACGCCGACGACCGTGAAGGGCGTTGGCAGGGGGCCAAGGTCGAGTGTGGACTCCACATCCAAAGCCCTGAGCCGACATGAGCGGCACGGTGTATCTCGTAGGCGCCGGTCCAGGCGACCCAGAGCTGTTGACGGTAAAAGCACGACGCTTATTGGGCACCGCCGATGTGGTGTTCCACGACAGGCTCATTTCCAGTGACATCCTCGAACTCCCTCGACATGGAGTCCGAGTCATCGACGTTGGAAAGAAACCAGGTGAAATCGCAACTCGCCAGGACACCATCAACGAGCTGTTGGTCGCCGCAGCAAGGAACCACGACTCCGTTGTGCGTCTCAAAGGCGGTGACCCGTTGGTCTTCGGCCGCGGCGCCGAAGAGGCAAGCCATCTTCGCGCCCACGGCATCAACGTGGAGATCGTTCCAGGAATCACCTCCGCACTAGGAGTGCCCACCAGCGCCGGGGTCCCCGTGACCAGCCGCGGCGTGGCTGCCGGATTCGCCGTCGTCACCGGTCAGCGAGCCACGGGCGACACTGATTGGGCACAGTATGTGGCGATCGACACATTGGTCATCTTGATGGGTGTCGGCAACAGAGCCAGCATCGCCACCGCCCTGATCGCGGCAGGTCGTCTTGGATCCGAGTCAACGATGTTCATCGAACGGGGAACAACGAGTACCGAACGTCACGTGTGCTCGACGCTCGGAGAAGTGGCGGAGGGAACCACGGTCGTCTCGTCTCCTGCGGTATGGATCGTCGGTGCAGTTAGCCAAGGGGTGGCCCTTGGCCTGGTGAAGTCATGAGTATCCGAACTGGTACCCATCCCGTCCAAGGCGACGACATTTTCGCAAAGGTCGAGCCGATGGTGGAACCGAATGTGGGAGCCTCCTTGATAAGCACTGATCACTCACCATCGGCTCCAGCTACGACGCCAGACGTGAGCTATCAGATCACCCATCTTGATGCGCTCGAAGCCGAATCGATTCACATCATCCGGGAGGCGGTTGCTGAGGCGGAGCGGCCTGTGCTGCTGTTTTCAGGCGGCAAGGACTCGGCGCTACTGCTGCGCCTTGCGGTGAAGGCGTTTCACCCGGCACGGCTTCCGTTTCCTGTGATGCATGTCGACACGGGGCACAACTTCCCTGAGGTGCTTGCCTTCAGAGATGCCACGGTGTCCGAGCTGGGGGTCGATCTGATCGTTGCTTCCGTTCAGGCAGCGATCGATGCGGGCAGGGTCACCGAGCAGGACGGTGTGAACACGTCGCGGAACAGGCTCCAGATCGAGCCGCTTCTTCGGGCCATTACGGAGAACCGTTTCGACGCCGTGTTCGGCGGTGCACGTCGGGACGAGGAAAAAGCTCGGGCCAAGGAGCGGGTGTTCTCGTTCCGTGACGAGTTCGGCCAGTGGGACCCCAAGAACCAGCGGCCGGAACTGTGGAGCCTCTACAACGGGCGGCATCGCAACGGTGAGCATCTGCGTGTGTTCCCGATCTCGAACTGGACTGAGATGGATGTGTGGCAGTACATCGGAGCCGAGGGCATCGACCTGCCATCCGTCTACTTCTCGCACATCAGGATGGTATTCGAACGTGACGGCCTGTTGATGGCAGACTCGGACTACATCACACGCCTCGAGAGCGAAGAGGTGTTCGAAGCCACCGTGCGGTTCCGCACCGTTGGAGACATGTCATGCACCGGGGCTTTCTCATCCACCGCCTCGACTGTGGACGAGATCATCGCCGAGGTGGCTGCGACCCGCATCACCGAACGTGGCGCGTCACGGGCGGACGACCGCACCGCTGAGGCCGCAATGGAAGACCGCAAGCGAGAGGGCTACTTCTGATGGGGCACACAGAACTCGTCCGTCTCGCAACGACGGGGTCCGTTGATGACGGCAAGAGCACCCTCATCGGGAGGATGCTGTACGACACGAAACAGATCTTTACGGACCAGCTCGAAGCGATCGAGGACGCATCGAAACGGCGCGGCACCGACTACGTGGACCTTGCACTGCTCACCGATGGGCTGCGGGCCGAACGCGAACAGGGCATCACCATCGACGTTGCCTACCGATACTTCGCAACACCGAAGCGCAAGTTCATCCTCGCCGACACGCCGGGCCACGTCCAGTACACCCGCAACATGGTGACGGGGGCCTCAACCGCAGACATCGCTCTCGTGCTCGTCGACGCCCGCTTGGGTGTGCTGGAACAGACACGCCGCCACGCGTTCATCGCTTCGCTGCTTCGGGTGCCGCACCTGGTCCTGTGTGTCAACAAAATGGACCTCGTCGACTACGCCCAGAACGTGTACAACGACATCACGAACGAGTTCCGTAGCTTCGCCGCCCGTCTCGACATCCCAGACCTCCGCTTCGTACCGGTATCTGCCTTGGTCGGCGACAACGTCGTTGACGCTTCGATGAACATGCCCTGGTACACGGGCTCGCCGCTGCTCGGGATCATCGAGACGATCCATGTCGCCTCGGACCGCAACCTCATCGACGCCAGGTTCCCCGTCCAGTACGTGATCCGGCCACACACCATGGAGCATCAGGACTACCGCGGCTATGCGGGCCAGATCGCCTCGGGTGTGTTCCGCCAGGGAGACGACGTCGTGGTGCTGCCCTCAGGCTTCGAATCGAGAATCGCATCGATCGACACCTGCAACGGGCCGCTCGAGGAGGCCCCCGCAGGGCTTTCCGTGGCCATCCGCCTCGAAGACGACATCGACATCTCACGTGGCGACATGATCTGCCGCCCCAACAACCAGCCCCAGGTTGGCCAGGACATCGACGCCATCGTCACATGGATGTCCGATACGGTGAAGCTGCACCCAGGCTCAAAGTTCGGGATCAAACACACAACCAAGTCGGCACGGGCGCTCGTGAGGGACCTCCAATACCGCTTCGACGTGTCGACGCTGCACCGGGTCGATGACGCAACAGCACTCGGCCTCAACGAGATCGGACGGGTCACGCTGCGCACAACAGCGCCGCTGTTCTTCGACGAGTACCGCAAGAACCGCCAGACCGGATCGTTCATCCTCATCGACGAAGACACCAACGACACGGTAGGGGCCGGGATCATCGGCGGCGCTGCACTGTGACCGATGACGCCGCATCAGATGGCGCTGCCACAGACGGCGCTGCAACAGGCAACATCCGATGGCATCCTTGCGAGGTAACCCGCGCCTCTCGTGAAGAGATCACGAAAGGCGCGGGTTGTACCGTGTGGCTCACCGGGTTGTCCGGCAGCGGGAAATCGTCCATCGCTCAGCGTTGTGAGACGACTCTCGTCGCATCCGGGCGTGCCGCCTACACGCTCGACGGCGACAACCTGCGGCACGGCCTCAACGCAGACCTCGGCTTTGGGCCTCGGGACCGCAAGGAGAACGTGCGAAGGGTCGGCGAGGTTGCTCGCCTCATGGCGGATGCAGGCCTCGTCGTGCTCGCCCCCGTGATCAGCCCCTACGCCGAGGATCGAGACAGGATCAAAGCCCAACATGCACAAGGCGGGCTGCCGTTCTACGAGGTGCACGTGTGCACACCCCTCCATGTGTGCGAAGAACGCGACACCAAGGGACTATATGCCAAGGCAAGGGCCGGTAAGATCGAGAACTTCACAGGGATCAGCGCCCCATACGAAGAACCACCCAACCCCGATCTCTCGATCGACACATCCGCCACGAGCCTCGCCGCAGCCACCGAAGCCGTCCTATCTCTCCTCCACTAGCCGCGATTCTTCACGGGGGTTGGGTGGTTGCGGTGTTGGGGTGCGCGATTGCGGCTAGCCCAGGAGTCCTTCGCGCTTCTGACGCGATCACACCAGCTCCACCATCGGATTCCTGATCTGTCCCACCCAGGTCGTATGGTGACCATTGACGGACGCGACGCCCAGATCTGCGGGCACATAGTGGCCAGTTTGCGGGCACACAGTGGTCCCAACGGCCACAGATCCAGAATTTGAGGAGGAACCGGTCATGACCGACAAAACCCATACGCACCAAGGGCTACAAGGCCAAACAGGTGTCTCAGACACCCCCGAGACGGCAGC
>CAYWPC010000043.1:0-11235 GCA_964460075.1 uncultured Acidimicrobiaceae bacterium | reverse complement strand
CCAACGACCGCTCATCGAGACCCGTACCGGCAGTATCGACCAGCCGCTCACCGAATGTCCTGATCTTGCGCAACGGCTCACTCAAATCATGGGCTGCCGTCCAAGCGAACGTCTGGAGATCGGCATTCTTGCGCTCGAGCGCTTCGGCCAACTGGCTGATGCGTCGATGGGTCGCATCGTATTCGGCTAGATCTTCGAACATGAAAATGGAGCGCTTCAGGTGGTCAGCGTCCTCCGGCAATGGGGCGACCGAGATTCGCGCCCACAGCGTGCTGCCGTCATGGCGAACGCATCGCCTGACCATCGACTCGGACGGGGCGTTGCCTGCGAAGGACGCAGCCGCGGCGTCGTGCATGCCTTGGTAGTCATCGGTGTGGATGATGTCGCGTGCCCTGCTGCCGACAATGCTCTCCTGGGTCCGACCAAGCAGCCTGGCAAGCGCAGGGTTGACGTCACCGATCCAAGTGTGTCCATCGTCTCGGAGCGTGCAAATGGCAATGCCGATCGGGGAGTGCTCTATGGCGAGTCGAAACTTCTCCTCGGCTCGGCTCCTCGCTGTCTGCTCGGCCCGTAGATCCGTGATATCGGTAACAACCGCAATGGCCTGCATCGGTCGATTACCGACCTGTTCTGGGACCCGGCTCGATACTCGACCCCACCGCGTTCCCCCACCACGATGAAGATACGGACGCTCGAACGTTGCAACGTCACGATCGTCTCTATGACTCGGGGAGATGTACTCGTCGAGATGCACGAGGGCACTGCTCGGTGTGATATCAGACAACTTCACACCATCGAGACCACCCTGTGGGTACCCGAGCATCTCGGTAAACGCTCGGTTCGCTCGGGTGAGAACACCGCTGTCTGGATCGAGGATGGTGATACCGGCTGCAGCGTTGTCGAACACCCGCTCGAACTGTTCGAGCGCGATCTTGCGCTCGAAACTGAGCCGATTTCTGGGTTGGAGATCGTACACCGTTGTAAACACCGTCGAAAGATCGAGCGTGCCGTCGTCCCTCGTGCCGGCCCACGCGACCATCCTCAGATCTCGCCTGTCGGCGTCGGTTTCATCGTCGACAATCTCAACGTCGATGAAGCGCCGCCCGTCGAATTGAGAGAGCACTTGCTCACGGATCATGTGTCGAGTCAACGAGCCGATCTGTGCAGGATCGATGCGGCCGACCATGCCAAGGTCGCCTGGCTTGACAGCGATTCGCTCAGCCGCCTTGTTCAACCGAGTGATCGTGATCAAGGAGATCGCCTCGTTGAGACTCTCGGGCTCAGCGACGAAGTGGGCGTCAAGATCTCGAACCCCGCGCTGCCTCAGGCTTTCGAAGAACGGTACGAGCTCGTGCGCATCCGACTCCCACATCGGCATGGGCATCGACTCGAAGAGTTGACCGAAGTGCTCCTCGTGACTCACATTCTGTGAAGCAACGAATCCCAGGAGGAAGTCATCGCTTCCTCGTCTTGCACCTACGGCTTCAGCAAGCGCGCGTAAGGAGCGATCGCCGATTTCGCGTATCACGGTCCGGTACGCCTCAGGAGACGTGGGCCCGGTCTCGCCCTCGATGTCGGCCAGAATCGATCCAATGTCGCGCGCAGCGTCCTCGATGGTTGCTTGTGCTGTGAGGTCGATGACGCCGACCAGCACCACCGTGCGCCCGCTCCTGGTAAAAGGGAACAGCAAGATGTCCGCCTGAAACTCGGATCCATCGCTACGCACAGCAGTGAGGCGCCTCGTACCGAGGCGTCGGATGGTGGGGTTGGCGAAGAAGCCAGCCACAAGGTCAGGGTGTCGATCGCGAACGGATACAGGGACAAGACACTCGATGACCTTGCCATCGAGTCCGCGTGGCTCGTAGCCGAAAAGCCGTTCCGCCGATGCGTTAGCCGCCTCGATGACACCGGGCTCGGCCACCAGCAACAGTGCGTCGACTCCTCCGCCAAAACGCGAACTGAGGGAAGGGTGGATCTGACTCATTGCAGCCACGGCAGAACGCTGTCGCTGCGCGACTCGCTCCCATCACGTCCCGGGCCCGCCGACGGCTGACGGGCATCAACGTTCTCAAGCGTTGCACACTCGGCCAATTGGTCTGCAGCTTCGAACTCGAGCCGGAACTTGCTCCAGCCAGACTCATACCGGTACGTCAGGTCACCCTGCATCAGATGGGCGAGCCGGTGTGAAACCGTCAAGCCGACTCCGACAGACACCGACGTGTCGAGTGACTGATCGGATCGGTCCAACGGCTCCTGGGCCCAAGGTCGCTCACTCTCGGGGATGCCCGCGCCATCGTCACGTACCTCAATCCAGGACCGACCTTGTGTCTGACCCGTCACGATCTCGATGTGCTGGCCGCCGTGGCTGGCAGCATTCGACACGAGATGCCTCAGTATCTGGTCAAGACGGATTGGATCCGCCACAGCAAAGGCAGCCGAGCCTTCATCGATGATCTCGACATCAGCATCGCCTGCGAACATCTTCGCTGCCCTCGCCCCATGCCAGGCAAGGTTGACGCGTGCTGGAGCGAGCACGAGACGATCGGTCTCGTAGCGCGCCATCACGAGGGTGTCGTCGAACAAGTGGCCAATCTTTGCCGCACCTTTGCCAACGGCGTCGATCATCTCGAAGTGCTCTTCCGATGTGAACTGACTCCACTCGGTCCGCAGTAAATCCGTGTAGCCGAGCACAGTCGTAAGGGGAGTCCGCAGGTCATGACTGATCCGCCCGAGGAATCGGTCCTTCGCCTGGGCTAGGTCTTCCAGGCGTTGTGACGCCACTTTCTCGTCGGTGAAGTCACGAGCGATCACGACAACTTCGTTCGCATCTTCGACGGGAATCACACGCGCCTCGAAGTGGCGCACGTTGATCATGCCCTCACGCGTCATCTCACAAGAGCAGGCAACCCCTGACGCCATGGCCTCTCGCACAGCGTCCATCAGCGTGGACGCCACGCTCGGGCCGAAAGCGCTCGAAAGCGTTGCTTCGTCACCAACGATGCCGATGGCTGGATCGCTTTCGATGCCAGCTCGATAATCGAGAATCGTGCCCTCGGGAGAGACGCGAAACACCGTATCTGGGATACCAGCCATCATGGCTCGTTGCTTCGCTTCAGCCATACGGACGCTCCGCCACCCTGCAGCTCGGTCGATGGCGTGACGCAGCGCTCGCTCAAGATCATCTGGGTCGATCTTTCCCTTCACAAGAAAGTCGGCTGCACCTGCGTTCATAGCCGCCGTATCGATCTCGTCGTCTCCGCGACCTGTGAGCATCACGATGGGAATGGTGCAACCTTGCTCGATGGCGCTTCGCAGCAGATCGATACCGTTGTGCCGGTCGAGACGGTAGTCCACGAGGCACGCGTCGTAGCCACCACCCACGAGTGCGGCATACCCAGCAACGTACGTGCTCTCCCACGACAGGGCGTACCGCGTGTGTCTCGCCTCTTCGATGAGGTCGCGAATGATGACGTAGTCGTCCTCATCGTCGTCTATCAGGAGCACTCGGATTTCAGGTATCGAAGGCTGCGTCGATTCAACCTCGCTCAACACGTTCGTCACTGCCTCATCCGTTGCTTCATGGCGAGCACGATGCGGTACGAACCCATGCACCATCGCTCAATTTGCTTGCCATACTATGCCATTCTACGCTAGAGTACGCTATAGTCGCCCGTCTTGCAAGCATCGTTGGAGGCAGTTAATGACACAGGGAGCCACACGGGTCCTGTATGTCGATGACGATGTTGACGACCAGGTGATTCTGCGTGATCTCCTCGAAGATGCCGAGGGCAGCTTCGAGCTCGAATGCGTATCGACCTATGAAGCAGCCCTGGACCGGCTCCTCAGCGAGAGCCACGACGTATTCCTCTTGGACTACCGTCTCGACCACAGAACCGGACTCGACCTTCTCCGCGAAGCGGGCCAGCGCGGGAACCGCATACCGGTCGTCATGCTCACAGGCCGCGGATGCAGAAGCCTCGACGTCCAGGCGTCAGAGTTGGGAGCTGTCGACTACCTCGTAAAGGACCAGATCGATGCCCAAGTTCTCGAACGCACGATCCGCTATGCGGTCAGGACAGCTCACACCACCCAAGCCCTTCGGGACTCAGAAGAACGTTACGTTCTGGCCGCCCAGGGCGCCAACGATGGGCTGTGGGACTGGAACCTACGCACAAATACGATCTCATTCAGTCCACGATGGAAGACGATCTTCGGCTATGCCGAGGACGACATCGGAGACGATCCTCGTGAGTGGCTCGGCCGCATACACCCAGAGGACCGCGAACAGACAGAGGCTGCCATTGCGGACCATGTGCGCGGACGTACCGACCACTTCGAGAACACCCACCGGATACGCCACGCAGACGGCACCTACCACTGGGTTCTCGTGCGAGCATCTGCCGCGCGCACCCACGACGGTGAAGCATACCGAATGGCCGGATCGCACATGGACGTCACGAAGTTACGCAACGCTGAACAGCAACTGCTGGCTCACTCGTTCTTCGACGAGCCGACTGGGCTACCCAATCGGAACCTCCTACTCGATCGCGCTGCTGTGGTCATGGAACACGCCGATGCAACCAGCGAACTGCAATGCGCGATGCTCGCACTGCGCGTCGACGCAGCCACATCCGTTGGGCTCAACCTCGGCCAGAAGGACTCCGACCGGTTCATTGCCGAGGCGGTGAGCCGCTTCCGAAAGTGCGTACGCCCTGGAGACACGATCGCTCGTCTCGGTGACGACGAGTTCGGCATCCTCCTCACGGACATCAACGACATCACTTCCGCCATGCACATTGCTGAGCGCCTACGCGACGCCATGCGTCTTCCCCTCGCAATCTCAGATGGTGAGGTGACAACGACGATCACCATCGGAATCGCCGAGACGACGGGAACAACGTCAGAGGACGACCTCCTGAGCCAGGCCATGGCAGCCCTCGCACAGGCACGAGCCGAGGGCGGCGACCGCATCCGAACCTTCGACGCACAACTCCACGCACACTCGGTAGCGAGTATGCAGCTTGAAGCCGAACTGCGCAGAGCCATCAACGACGGAGCGTTGACTGTCTACTACCAGCCGATCGTGTCGCTGCGAACCTCCCACATCACTTCCTTCGAAGCCCTGGTTCGCTGGCAACATCCGCAACGAGGCCTCCTGCCACCATGCGAGTTCATTCCCCTCGCCGAGGCGACCGACATGGTGTGCGCACTCGACCGATTCGTATTGCAAACCGCCACCAAACAGCTCGCAGAGTGGCACCATGCGTTTCCAAAGGCCGCGTCGCTCGCTGTCGGGGTCAACTACTCGAGCAGACACTTCGTCGATCCCGTCGTGGCGATCTCCATATTGTCAGCCCTGCGTTCTGCCGACCTCAAAGGCGCACATCTGCGCCTCGAACTGACCGAGAGCGCACTTCTCGAGGATCCAGACGTCGCGATCGGTATCTTCAACGAGCTCGCCGAAACGGGCGTCGGGATCGTAATCGACGACTTCGGAACGGGGTTCTCATCCTTGAGCTATCTCCAACGCCTACCGGTGTCTGCCGTGAAGATCGACCAGTCGTTCGTCGGTGCATTGACGACTAGCAGCGCGAACGCGGACATCGTCCGCTCGATCATCGGGATGGCTCGCGGCCTTGGCTTCGACGTGATCGCCGAGGGAGTGGAACATCGCGACCAGGTGGAGCACCTGAGAATGCTCGATTGTGACGAAGCACAAGGCTTCCTCCTTGGGCACCCCGTTGACTCGTCCGAGGCGACGGCGCTTCTCGCAGAGCACAACCCGTTCGGCGACACCATCATCGCCGATCTCGGGTTGGGCTCCGAGGACACGAGATCGCTCGCCGCTCGGCCTATGATCGACGCAGTCGGCGTCCGAACTGGTACGCCGGCAACATGAAGGAGTTCGAGGGGGATGCCGTGGCTCTAGCCAATGAATACGAGGCATTGAAGGCGCGAGATCTTCCAGAGGCCATCGAGCGGCAGAGCACCCTCTTCAAAGGGAACACGTTCATCGACCAGATGCTCGACGCTGTCCCCGATCCGTACGTCGCGTTGAACGAACGCCTCCAGGTCGTATTCGCCAACCGAGCGTTGAAAGCGTTTACCGATCGTGACCGGTCGTCGTTCTACGGAGAGCGACTCGGTGAGATCGTCCAATGCGTAAACGCTGGCGTTGGCCCAAACGGGTGCGGCACATCTGAGGCGTGCCGGACCTGTGGCGTCACGGCGGCGGTCCTCGAAGCGCTCCGTGGCCAGACGACTGTTCGAGAGGCACGCCTCACACTCGAGGGAGGTCAGCCGGTTGATGTGCGTGTGCATGCAAGCCCGATGGTGGGTACTCCTGAGCCGACCGTTCTTGTGGCAATCATCAACGTCGAACACGAACAGCGACGTCGGGTGTTGGAGCGCACCTTCTTCCACGACGTTCTCAACACCGCCGGTGGTGTCCAGGGCCTCATTTCAATGCTTCCCTTTGTCGAGCCACACGAGGCTGATGAGCTACTCGCTCTCCTCGGCACGGCAACCACACAACTAATCGACGAGATCAAATCGCAACGGCTCCTGATCAGTGCAGAAGTTGGTGACCTCACGGTGAATTGCGAAACAATCAACGCGGGTGAAATCACCGCGGAGATGGCCAACTTCTATCGAAACTTCGACGCAGCCACCGACGGAAACGTCACCATCGATGTTCGTGTCGAAACGGAGCAGACCAAGTTCGACTCGGACCCAACCTTGATCCGCCGAATTCTCGGGAACCTCATCAAGAACGCACTTGAGGCCTCCCAACGAGACGCAACCGTGACCGTTGGCGTCAACAACCACCCTGGAGCTGTCGAGTTCTGGGTTCACAATGATGGGGAGATCCCGCGAGACGCGCAGCTGCAAATCTTTCAGCGATCGTTCTCCACGAAGGGACAGGGAAGAGGGATCGGGACGTACAGCGTGCGAATGTTCGCCGAGAAATACCTCGGCGGCATCGTTGCGTTCACGACATCCAGACAGGCCGGCACGACCTTCTCGGTTCGGTTTCCGCTGGCAAATACGTCGGCAGTCGAAACCGATGTCGCTTCACACACGCAACAAGGAGATATAACGAATTAGACCGGCTCGCTGCGGCCTCCGACGAGTCGGGTTCGATACCTGACCGGGTTCTCTGTACAGCCGCTCCCCCCTGGCTGTGTAGAGGGCCCGGTCGCCTCGCTCTTCCGCCACAAGTGGCGACTGTGCAACCTGGCACATCGAGAGCAGGTCACAGCCGGCGGCGAAGCACAGACAGAACGGTCGAAGCAATCAGAGCGGCCACGCCAGCAGCCAGAATCCACCATGCCAGCGTCTCGGCCGGCCTGGCAACCCAGGCGAACAAGTCCTCGAATACGGTGCGGTCGATAGCGATGTCACGGGGAAGTGATCCCGCCGCTCGCCCTGCGGCCCAACCTGGTAGCAGTGACGCCGCGGCGAGCACCGGAAGTGAGATAGCGACACCTACCGCTCCCAGCCAGCGAAATCGGGAGCCACGCCTCGCGAGAAGCACCATTGCAACGAGGAGACCACCGAGAACGAACGGGACCATTGCAATGAGCGACGTAGCCATCTGGAGCCGGTGTCTGACGTCACGAAGGCTCTGGCCGGGATCCGAGTCGGACTCATCCCCGAGCGTGAGAACTGCAACCTCGTCTGGCAATTGGGCAACCAACATCGATAGCACAACATCCGGAGATGGGCAGCGCAGCTCGTCACAAGCCCCATCGACCACATCGAGCAAGGCGACAACCTGGTCATCTGCCACCAGGGACTTCTTCACCGCGGTGATATCGATCACTAGATTCGGCGGGGAGTCGCCCGAAGCCCTGAGCCAGCGGTCGAAGTCTCCCGCGATGAGACCGATCTGGGTATCGAACCACTCCTGTGAGATCATCCGCCCTATTACTGCGTCGAGTTCGCCGGCGGCGAGTGCAATCGCTCCCTCGCGAGCCAACGTCGTCGAGATCTGGTCGATCACCTCCAGCCTGATCACGCGCGTCAGGCCAGATTCGATCGCCTGATCGGCGAACTGGCTCGGGCTCGTGATTCGTGGTGTGACACTCCATATCGTCAGTGCTCCCGGAGCCACAACGACGAGCGATGCGAACAGGAGCCACCGCACCAGGGCTGCGAGAACTCGTAGAGCAGCCGAGAGAAGGTTCTTCTCACGGGGATGCTCAGATCTGGGGCGACTACCGTCCAGGCCAGCCTCCGGCTGCCCAGAAGAGGCAACCCCCGACTCGGACGGGATGCGCATGCTCGCTGACGGTGAAGATTCGGTCTCCATCAAACAATTTCCCTGTCATCTGCCAACCGAGCCCTCGGTGGCTTCGGGGAGCAGCGACGTTGTCTCACTCGAGTTTGTTTCGGCCCGACAGATCCTCTCCTTGAACCCTCGGTCGAAACAGGTCCACCGACGAAGTGTGCGCGTGTCTGGCGTGGTATTGCGCACACGCCGACAAGTTCGCCGACAGGCGATCCGACCTGGCTGGTCGAACATCGAGTGCCACAGATCCTATTCGGCGTGGAGCAACTCTGTCGACCGTTGCTGCTCAACAACGATGAAGAGGTTGTCCGGATCGACTGGCTTCGCAAGGAAGCCATCCATCCCAGCTTGACCGGCTCGCTCGATGCTGCCTTCGTCGGAGAACGCGGACACTGCAACGATCAGGGGGCTGGCGCCAGTGCCGTCGTGCATGTCGCGGATCCGTCGCGTGGCTTCGAAGCCGTCCATTACCGGCATCATGACATCCATGAGCACAACGTCGAACGATCCCTGTCTGAATGCCTCTACTGC
Organism: uncultured Acidimicrobiaceae bacterium; assembly: GCA_964460075.1. GTDB lineage: Bacteria > Actinomycetota > Acidimicrobiia > Spongiisociales > UBA5794 > JAMBLL01. The sequence continues at coordinate 2,411 of CAYWPC010000043.1, read as the reverse complement.
TTCGCCTCCGTCGCACGCTGTCTCGGCCGTGTGGCCCCGATTTTCGAGCATTCGTGTCAGCAGGAAGCGATTCGTAGAGCTGTCATCTGCAACCAGCACATGGAGGCTCGGACGACCTTCTCTGAGCCAGTGCCGCGTGACGAGAGTCGCCGTGTCTCCCGAGGCGACACGCGACATCGTGGCGGTTATCACAGCGACGAGATCAGCTGGATCGATTGGTCGAGCGAGGTAGCCCATCACGCCACGCTCACGGCAACGGACGGAATCGCCGCGCTGTCCCACAGACACCACAACGACTATCGGCACCTGTGCGCCGGTCGCCCTGTTGAAGCGGTCGCAGACATCGAATGAGTCCGCTGCAGAGTCGATGAGCGCCATAGCCGGGAGACACTTCTCGTCGTCATTTGCCTGCATCGAGGCCTCCCATGCTTCTACGTTCGGCACGACGAGATGCCTGAGCCCTGCCCCTCCGAGTGTCTCCACGATCGAACGCCTGGTGTCGATCGAATCGGCTACAACCAGGATCAACCCCTCCATCGAGGCTGCGGTAGTGCCGGTCGACCGACACGGATGCCCTTCGTCTTCGACCTCCAAGCGAACTGTGAACAGAACAGTGGGGGCGCCATCGGAATCTGCGTTTGCCGTGACAGTTCCACCCATTCGCGACACGGTCTCGAGTGCAATCGGCATTCCGAGTAGCTCAGGATCTGACGAGACCCCTTGAACACGCTCCGGTATGACAACTTCGTCGGACAGAACCGTTGTGCCATCCCCAGGAGAGCTGCCGTTGGTGGCCGAGATCGTGAACTTCAGCGTGACAACGCCAGGACCCCAATGCTCGACACCGACGTTGACCAGGATGTGGGAGGTGGTGCAGCGCGCCAAGACGATCTCGACGAATCTCGCAACGACAAGCCGCAGACGGCCAGGGTCCCCCGAGACCGTGTCAGGTACGTCGTCTGCGATCTCGACCTCGATACCCGACGTGCCAAAATCTCGCCCTGCAGCCCTCTTGAGGTTGAAGAGGAGGTCGCTCAGGCTGAAGGGCACGGTGTTGAACTGGAAGTGGCCGGTTTCAAGCATTGACAAGTCGTCGAGGTCATGCGCGATCGTGAGAAGTGTGTTCGCACCGTCCTCGACCGATCCAAACGACTCAAGAGCGCTGGCTGGAAGGTCGGACTCCATCGAGTGATGAACCACCTCCAAGAATGCAGTAGCAGAATCTCGTAGCCGCTCGGCAACGTCGGAGAGGAGCCTCGTCTTCGTCGAGTTGTCCAGATCGACCGAGATACCGGCGTTGCTCAAGTGTGAGAGAGCCCGCAGTTGCCCCACGGCGTGCCAGATGGCATGTTCAAGGGCACCCGAATCGATGGTGTCTTCGAGGATGTAACACGTAGCACCCGCACCGACAGCCGTTACTCCAGAGCCATGATCGCCCGGCCCGGCAACGAACACGATCGGCACCCGGAGACGCCCGGCGTCCACCCACGACAGAAGATCGAAGCCCGTCCGAGTCCCGACATGGTGATCTACCACATACACGTCGTGCTCGTCGGCAGCGATGGCTTTGAAGCCGTCGGCTGGGACGGTCGCCCTGTCCACAATGTAGCGCCCCACCTCGCCGCCATCACACAACCGCTGAAAGGCCCGCGACGTCGCGGCACCGTCGTCGATGAGGAGAACCCGCAACGTATGCAGCCGCCCTGGATCAGGTTCGTTCAAGAACCCAGAAGCCGAGCTATCGGCCTCTCCTGATCCAGAGGTAGCAGAGTGCATGGGCCGTGCCTTTCACTGGTCGCGTCGATGTTCGTGCCCGCCTAGGTTTATCGGCATCATAGAGAGACACTTCACGGTTTTGTTGGCGTTCTTTGGCATACAGTTTCAGCTTTCGTCTTTGCTGACGCTCTATTCGGACCGAACTACGCGTCACTGCGATCGGCATGCGGTGACATGTGGACAGACCGCGTGCGTTCGACGACGGTATGGGTCACCGGTTGGTCGTGTACGCTCGGCACATGCATCTCAATGCTTTCGGTATCACGAGCAGCGACCTCAAAGCTTCGCTCGGCTTCTACACGATGCTGGGCGTGGCATTCGATAGCTTCGAAACCGATACCGGCCACTACGAGGCAGAACTTGGTGGTGGCATCAGGCTGATGCTCGACTCTGAGGCTGTGATGGCGTCCTTCATCGAGAACTTTCAGCCTCCAAAGGGGCCGGGCAGGGTCAGCCTCGCTGTGGAGTTGGGCACACCTCAGGAGGTAGACGCCACATACGACCGGATCGTCGAGACGGGACACTTCGGTGTCAGAGAACCGTTCGACGCCTTCTGGGGCCAGCGATATGCGACCATCGCGGATCCCGACGGCAACCATGTCGACTTGTACGCCGGGCTCTGAGGCGACCCGACG
>CAYWPC010000042.1:0-13132 GCA_964460075.1 uncultured Acidimicrobiaceae bacterium | reverse complement strand
GCGCTCGTCGTGGGCGCTACTGGGATCGAACCAGTGACCTCTGCCGTGTGAAGGCAGCGCTCTCCCGCTGAGCTAAGCGCCCGAGATGTGAGGGGAGTATACGGTCGATGGTGGTCTCGCTCCTGCCGTCAGTCGTCGCCCTTTTCGGCTCGATGCTCTCGTGTGCTCGGCAGCGCCTGTAGCCTTTCGGGGTGCGCATCGATGAGTTTGAAGCGGAGGTCGAAGCGGTTCTCGCCGGCTTGCCCTCCTGGATCAAAGACAAGATGGACAACGTCTTTGTTGTTGTTGAGCGGCGCCCCCCAAGCCGTGGCTGCTGCGGAGCAGGCACCCTCCTCGGCATCTACGAGGGCGTGTCGATCGATGACCGTGGACTGGACTATTTTGGCGTCGCCCCGGATCGGATCGTCATCTACTACGAAGCCCATATGGCTCTCGGACTCGACGGTGAGGACCTCCGCGAGGAGATTCGTACGACCGTCCTCCACGAGCTTGGACATCATCTAGGGATCACGGACGAACGCCTCAGGGAGCTCGGCTGGGCTTGACGGCCGGTTGGATCGGTAGGATGCAGTGCGTCGCCTCTCAAGGAGCACCATGGAAGACCTGATCGCTCAGATCCAAGAGAAGACCGGCCTACCAGCCGACAAGGTCCTCGAGGTCGTCACCATCGTGACCGAGTACCTGAAAGAGCGCCTCCCCGACGATCTCGTCGAGCAAATCACGACATACCTCGCCGGGGCGGTAGGTGTGGCCTCAGATACAGCTTCCTCCGCTGGAGGCATCGCCTCTAGCGTTGCAGCTTCGGTGACCGAGGCCGCCAGCGGAGCTGTCGAGAAACTCGTCGACACCACAGCATCCGTGGTCTCTAGGGCTGTCGAGACGGTTGGCCAGGTCGTCGCCTCCGACGACGAATAGCGATCCTTGGCATCGGTAACCAGACTCCGAGGCGGGCAGTGGCCAGATACGTTTGGTCCGTTTATCGCGCTTATCGACGCGTCGAGCGATGTCGAAGCATCCATCATCGGCGCATGGATCGACGATGCAAGCGCAGCGTCCAACGATCCTGTCGACCGGTTTCGTATCCCGCCAAGCCGAAGACGCAGACCATTCGCCTCGGTGGACCCTGCAATCGGTGAGCGACTCGTACGAGAGGATGACCCGCTGTGCATCCCGATTCGTGTGGCCTGGTTGGCGCCTGAGCGGCACGGTGTCAGGCGCGTACAACTCGTCGACATACTCAAGCCAGGCGATCCGCGGGATCCCAACGCTCTGTACCAGCGCCACATCTTCAAGCATCACAGAGACCGCTGCCGGATCGTCGTCGGTGAACCTGCGCGCCGGAGCGACCTCGAGAAACGATGGAGCCAACCTGCTGGGCGCGGTCCGGCAGACGGGACGACACTCGGCGAATTCGTGGCACTACAAGCCTGGCTCTCCCTAGAACGCGCAGAACGAGGTATCAGGGGGCAGCGATACAAGGTGTCGAAGTTCCTGAGCGAGGATCTCTTCTGGAGTCGCCCCTTTCAGGCGGGTATCGAACGCCTTGCACGTCAGACCAAGCGGCCCGTCAAGAGGATGCGGCTCCGTACAAGTCGCTACCTCAAAGAGATCGCTGCGCAGCACTCGCCGTATGTGATCGACCTCCTCAACGGCATCACGTCGAACCTCATCTCGGCGGCGCATCACAGCGTCGAATATTCCAACCAGGATCTGGCGAACATCTATGAGGCAGCACAGGACTTTCCCCTCGTATTTCTGCCGTCACACAAATCGAACTTCGATCACCTCGTCTTCCAACATGTGCTCTACGAGAATGAACTGCCGCTCAACCACACCGCTGGTGGCGTCAACATGAACTTCTTTCTCATAGGGCCTCTCCTGCGGCGCGCCGGCATCTTTTTCATCCGTCGCGAGTTCAAAGACAACGAGCCGTACAAATTCGTGCTCCGCCAATACATCGACTATCTCCTCGAGAAACGATTCGCCCTTGAGTGGTATGTCGAGGGTGGAAGGTCGAGAAGCGGAAAACTCCGCGAACCGCGTCTTGGGTTGCTTGCCTACGTTGCAGACTCCTACCAGCGAGGTATCACCGACGACGCCGTCCTCGTGCCGGTCTCCATTGCGTACGACCAAATCACGGATGTCTCGACGTATGCAGCCGAGCAGCGAGGGCAGGCCAAGGAGAGTGAATCATTCGTATGGGCGATGAAGCTCATCGCGAGTCTGAGGCGCAAGAACGGCAGCATCCACATCCGCTTCGGTGAGCCGCTCCCGCTGAGTTCCCACATTGCTCGAGACGAAGACCTCACAACGGCTACAGGTAGGCTTGCATTACCCAAAGTCGCGTTCGAAGTCTGCAAGCGGATTAACGCTGCAACGCCGATCACAGAGATCAGCCTGGTGACGCTTGCACTCCTATCGCACGAGGACCGCGGATACACCGTCCTAGAGACGATCGAGATTCTGGGGCCCTTCGTCGACTTCGTAGCCGACCGCGACCTCCCTACGACGTTCGTCCTGCCGTTCGACTCTCCTGGGGATGTTGAGCGTGCCCTTGATCAGCTCACCGAGAACGACGTTGTGCAACGCACCGAGGGCGTCACCGATCACATCTACTCCATCGGGCCGGATCAACATCTCGCAGCCGCGTACTATCGCAACACGATCATTCACTTCTTCGTCACCGCAGGGATCACCGAACTCGCCATAGGAATCGGTCTCATCGCAAGTGAGCCCATGACCGAGGAAGCGATCGTTGAGCGAGCTTTGGGACTGCGTGACATCTTGAAGTTCGAGTTCTTCTTCTCCCCCACCGAAGAGTTCATGCAGGAGATTCGGGAAGAGCTCGAACGTTTCGGGCACGTCGATGCCGATTCTGGTTCTGTCGCGATCAATCTCGATGCAATGTACCCGGCGAAGAGTCCGATCGTTCTGAGACCTTTCTTGGAGGCATATTTCGTCGTTGCCAGATCGCTGACCAGTCTCACGGATGCACCCGTCGACTCCGCCGACCTCATGGCACGATGCATCGACATGGGAGACCAACTCCTCCACCACGGAGACATTTCAACGTTTGAGGCGGTTTCGACGTCGCTGTTCGAGTCCGGTATCAAGCTTGCAGAGAACAGGTCACTGCTCGATGCCCCGTTCGCTGATCGACTTGAGTTCGAAGAAACACTGCACGTCGTGCTCAACATCCTCGATGAGATCGACGCGTACGAGGCAGCCCCTGTGTTTGGCGCACAATGATCTCAACTTTCCTACCGCACAACCGATATATGTCACAGAGCAATCGGAGCTGAGCACGTTGCTGAGCAAAGGAGTTCGGTCCATGGCGGCCACCGATATTTCACATGACGCCAAGGCCGTGGATCACGCCGAGCAGAACGTCAGTGTGCGTGCAGATGCCGCTCAAGAGGCGAAAGACCTCGTTGCACGGTCGCGATACGAAGCCTTCCGAATGATTACCGAGGCGCGCTCTGATGCCGAACAGATTCTCACCGAGGCCCGATCCGAAGCGGCAGGGACGAGGAAGGCGGCCGAGATCGCTGCAGAGTCGAAGCTGGAGGCCGCACGAGTACGTGCCGACGCGATGATTACCGAAGCCGAGAAGCGAGCTGCAGCAATCGCCTCTGAGGTTGCAGAACGTCCCTCGGTCGAGCCGCCGCCACCCACCGAAGCTGCTCTGCTTGAAGCCGAGCACGATGACCTCTCCAAACGCGTCGGCTCACTCCGTGTGCTCGCCGACCAACTCGAACGACGCTTCGCAGCGCTCGCAGCATCAGAACCATCGGTCGCCACACCCCTGCCAGCCAGCACAAACGAGACGTCGCCCAAGGTGCCTGAGCAGATCGACTTCGCACCTTCGGTCGATTCCAAGCAGGCAAGCCCCGCTGCGGTACGAGGAGCCTCTGAAGACGATTCAGGTACGCGATCTATCTACAGCAGGCGCTCCGCTGGTCTTCCACGGATCGGTGAGGCGGCAGGACGAGATGCACTCGACATGACAAAGTCGATCAGACGTAAGCTGGAAGCCGACTGAATAGTTGCCTGTCAGGCGTAGAACGGATTCGAACCCATGGAATGGTCGGTCACGTCTACGACTTCTTCTATCTCAGGGATAGCTTCCAGGATCGCACGCTCAATCCCTTGTCGCAGCGTCACAGCGGCGAGGCCGCACCCTTGGCAACCGCCACCGAGTTCGAGTTGAGCGACTGTTCCCTCTACACGGATGAGGTTCGCGACACCACCATGGGAGGCGATCGCCGGGTTGATGCGCTCAGACAACAGCTTCCGGACCTTCTCCTCCGGGGTTCCCGTCAGATCGAGATCTCCGAGGTCTCCCCCAGGAAGCGTTGGAGACGGGACATTCGGGTTCCTCATCACAAGACCTGACCCTGCGCCGTCCTGTGTGAGATCCAGCACAGCGCCTCGAAGGTTCTCGACGGAGTCGAGAGCGATCGCGATGGGAAGTCCCCGATGGTCCTCAACGATGTCGGTCGCAGATACGTCCTCTTGTCGAAGGAACGACGTCTCGTATACGAATCCTTGTGTGCCGACACCGGTGATGCGAAGGCCGAGATGTAAGTCAGGAAGACCTTCGCTCTCACGCAACGCAACGATCTTGTCACGAGCCGAGTCGGTAATTTCAACGATCGTCGTAGTGGTATCGCTCATCGTCAGGTGATAGTACCGCCCCGAGAGGTTGTAGCTACACGTTCGGCCCTACTGCACACGAACCAATTCGTTCGTCGTCAGATCCAATATCCGCTCCTCATCGCTTCCCTTGTCGGCGATCCATCGTGCCAGTGCCTCCCCTCGAACCCGCACGATCCACCACATCACATCACTAGACACCAGCGCCTTGGCGTCCTTCCGAAGCGACCTTCCCATCGTGATCGCCTCCGACTCGTCACCGTATGTGGCGATCACGCGTTCTGACGTGCCAGAGAACGGCTGACCCGCCTGAGAGGCAGGCTCACAGAATTCCACCAACTCGAACGTCACTCGTTCTCCTTCCCAAGCCCTGCACGCATCGTAGCAATCCGCACCCGCTGCGCGTATCTCCATTCGCCTGTACGCGCTGGGTGCAAAGAATCGGATACGAATCGCGAAACTACCTCTATCGTTCAAGAGTCGAAGCGTGCGAGTGCGGGCAGATCCAGCCCCACCGAGTCGGTACCACTCCGTAACGAAAAGCGGTCCAACGTCATGAACAAGAAGCTCCCGGTCATCATCCAAGGCGGCATGGGGGCCGCAGTGTCGGACTGGAGGCTTGCCCAGGCAGTGTCTGCAACCGGGCAGCTCGGCGTCGTTTCAGGCACCGCACTCGATGCAATCCTTGCGAGGCGCCTGCAACTGGGAGACCCTGGGGGTCACATGCGTCGAGCCCTCGCAGCGTTCCCTGTCCCTGGTGTTGCGAAACGGATCATCGACCGCTACTTCGTCGATGGCGGCAAAACGACAGACGGCCGATTCATAACCAAACCGATGGTGAGCCACAAGAGTTCCAAGAAGGCCGAGGAGCTCCTCGTCGTATCGAACTTCGTCGAGGTCTATCTCGCAAAGGAAGGCCACGCCAACCCCGTCGGCATTAATTTCCTTGAGAAGATCCAGGTCCCAACTCTGCCATCTCTGTACGGGGCGATGCTCGCAGGTGTCGACTATATCTTGATGGGTGCAGGCATTCCTCGGGCCATTCCTGGGATTCTCGACAGCCTCGCCGACGGTTTCGATGTCCAGATGAAGATCGATGTCAAGAACGCTTCGAGCATCGGCGACCCGTTCGTACGGTTTTCCCCAAAACGGTTTGCCAAAGGTCTTGTGGGGCGGCTCCCGCGGCCCGACTTCCTCGCGATCGTCTCATCCCATGTACTTGCCAAGATGCTCGCGACGAAGGCAAGCGGCGAAGTGAACGGCTTCGTTGTTGAGCTCCCTGTGGCAGGTGGCCACAACGCACCACCGAGAACGAAGGGACAGTTCAATGCTGCAGGCGAGCCGATCTACGGCGAACGCGACGTCCCGAATCTCGATACGATCGCCCGCCTCGGCAAACCGTTCTGGCTCGCTGGAGGATACGCAGAGCCTGAGCGAATAAACGAAGCGCTCGAGGCCGGCGCTGTAGGTGTCCAGGTGGGAACAGCGTTTGCGTTTTGCAACGAGTCGGGGTTCACCAGAGAGATCAAAGACGAAGTGATCCACGAATCGAGACGCAGCGATGTGCGCGTGTTCACCGACGCCATTGCATCTCCGACCGGTTTCCCTTTCAAAGTCATCGAGCTAGAGGACACGTTGACGAACCCTCGGGTGTACGAGAAGCGTGAGCGTATCTGCGACTTGGGATACCTTCGCCACGCCTACGAACGTGATGATCACACCATCGGTTGGCGATGCCCTTCGGAGCCGATCGAGGACTATGTGCGCAAGGGTGGCGATGTCGCCGACACTGTCGGCAGAAAGTGCCTATGCAACGCACTCGTGTCCAACGTCGGCATGCCTCAGATCAAGCGGAACGGCGAGATCGAACCGATGCTTATCACCTCAGGGGACGACGCTGCCGGTGTTGCACGATTTGCCCCTGAGGGCGCGACCGGCTACTCGGCTTCAGATGTGATCCGCTATTTACTCAACGGAGTTACGGCCGTCACCGACTGAGGGGTATCCACGTTTCATGGACTGCGAGCCATCGGAACCCTCCCGGAGCGTCTTGAGCGTCCACCATCACAGCGGTCGATAGTCGTCGGGTCTCGCTGTCATCGGTGCGCTGGACCTCCTCGTATCGACACACGGCAACGCCCCCACTGCTGAGCACGTCGACGTTCTCGATCCCTATGTACATCTCGTCGACACCGAAGCGTTCCTCGACAACGTGAACGATTTCAGCCTTCCCCAACACGGATCCGTTTGGCCCGACGATGGAGAACTGCTCGTCGAGTGAATCTGAGAATGCCTCGATGGCAAGGCCGCCGCCGCCTGCGAACCAACCGGCGAAGAATCGGTGCAGTCTGCGCACTTCGTTTCCTACACGCTGGGCGTCATCCATCCGATACGACCCAAGCACATTGACCCCTGGGTGAGGTCACGGAAGCCGCACGAGCTCCCATGCAGCGTGACGTACCGTTCATGGCTGCTACGAAAGTGACCCTGCGACTCTCTGCAGCTTCTCTTTCGCCTGTCGCCCTGCTTCATCTACCAAGGGGTTGCCGACGATACCGAGTACGGCGTCCGGATCCATGAACCGTACCGCGACACTGTCACCTTCCTGGCGCAGCACAACGTTGCAAGGCAGCAACGCACCAATGTCGCTATCGGCTTCGATCGCGGAGTGCGCAAGGTTCGGGTTGCACGCACCGAGAATGATGTACGGGTCGCCGTCGATGTCGAGTTTCGCCTTGAGAGTCGCGGCGACGTCGATGGTGGAGAGGATCCCGAATCCCTCTTCGGCTAGGGCGGCGGTAACGGTCTCACGCACGGTGTCGATCGATCCGGTAACGGTGGTTCCAAATGTGTAGGCCATGATCATCTCCTGGCGACGACGAGTGAACCAAGCATATCTCGAAAGGCATGCCCCGATTACGTTTCGCTCCACGTTGTTTTGTGCTGTGGCAGGCGTCGGGGTGCTACACGTAGTATTGCTCGATGCGCTCCTCCTACCGACCTATCACGTACGCCTTCGCGGCGCTCTTTGGCTTCGCTGCCCTCTTCGTCCTCGGCGGCGCTACGGGCTGGTGGGCGCCGGCAGGAAACGAGCAGGCAATCGGTGAGGTGTCGCGCTGGTGTGAGCGCGTCAACGGCGGGATACTGCGCGAGCCGGCAAATACGCTCGGCAATCTCGGTTTCGTGGTTGCCGGTCTCGCAATGTTCTACGTCCTTGCCCGCGAGACCGTGCAAAAGGTCCCGAGGACGAATCGTTTCATTGGCAACCAGCCGATGGCGCTCTTGTACGCCGCAGCAACGCTCTTCCTTGGACCCGGTTCGATGCTCATGCACGGAAGCCACACGTTCCTCGGTGCGTGGCTCGACAACCTCTCCATGGTGGCCTACATCTTGGTGCCTCTGGTCTTCAACCTCACCGTCCTCGGCCGATGGAGGGACCGTACGTTCGGTGTTGTCTACGTCACCGTGCTTGCTGGATTCGCTGGCGGATACTGGCTTTTCGGGTCGGGTCTTGGGATCGGTCTCGACCTGTTCGGTGTTTCGATTGCTCTCTGGATCATCTCAGAGATCTTGTACCGATTCTGGTCTAGGGCGTTGCGCCCCCTTTCGGGTCTGATCGGATTCGCCGTAGCCATCGTGTTCGGTGTCACGCCTCTAGTGATGCTGGACGATCCGCTCCAGTACTGGTGGGTTGTGCTGTTCTGGTTGCCTGCCGTGTTCGCTGCTCGCCCTTCGACGTCTCGCAGGGTCTACACGCCGTGGTATTGGGCAGGGTTCCTCTCGTTCTTCGTCGCCTATGCGATCTGGACGACAGGCACAGGCGATAGCCCCCAGTGCAACCCCGATTCCCTCTTCCAGGCCCACGCGCAGTGGCATCTCCTCACCGCACTCGCAACCTGGTGCTTCTTCATGTTCTTGCGAACCGAGCACACCGTCGATGTTGCTGTTCGCACCAAACAACCGTCCATAGATTGATCAGAGGGTCACCGGCGGGTGCCTATCGAATTCGGCCTGGCTGCCTTGTGCTGTCTCCGAGGTTCCCGGATGACTGGCCCCGCAGGTGCCGTGGCCGCGCTGTCGAATCGGGTTCTCCCCCGTCACGACCGCCCTGTCGGCATGGCGGTGTCACGTTCCGCGATGATCATGGGTGATTCCTTGAGCATCAGCGTAAGTCCGATCGTCACAACCGTGAGGACAACGAACACGACCATGGAACTGCTCATCGATGCGTCCGGTCCGCTACGGAACGCGTCCATGCCGAATATGAACAGGATGCCTGCCACCTGGCCGGCTAGGACGATGATCCCCTGGGACGTAGATTCAGGCGCTGGGTAGCTCACCTCGGCTCCGTATTGGATTCCAACCGGGTAGGCACTCATGAGGAAGAACCCGAAGACGAAGCTTGAGATGGCGAGAAGCGTCAGTGTCGATGCGAATGCGAGGCCGACGAGGCCAGGGACCATACCGACCAGGGCGATCACCAGAAACGGCTTCCGGCGGCGGGTTCGGTCGGATAGCACGGAGATGATGCCTGCACCAGCAATACCTCCGACGAGCATGACTGCACCGACGATGCCTGCATCTGTGGATCCGAAGCCGCGAGGTTCCACGATCTGCTCGATCCAGGTGCTAATCGCGTTGAACATGCCGAGACCGATGAAGAAGAGCACGACGAGGATCAGCATGTCGCGTTGCCTGAATATGTGCCGGATACCTTCGAGGACCCGGAATCGTTCGGCCTGGTCTGCTCGACTCGGTGGCGTCGGTGGTCGCTCTCGCAGTAGGAGCACCGTTGCAAGCCACCCGACGATCGAGAGTGCCGCATAGATCCTGAGCATCCCTGTGATACCGAAGCTCGTGACGAGGTAGGGACTGAGAGCCAAGGCCACGATAATTCCGATGAACTGGGCGAGCGCTGGGATGCTGGCCGCTGTGGCGCGCTCAGTGACGGCGAACCAGCGGGCGCCAATCTTCGTGATCGCGTTCAACACGAATGGCTGCCCGATCGCGAGTCCGACGGTGGCGATCACCATAAGCCTGTAGTCAGTGGGGAACACGCCTCTCATGAGCGCGAAGACGCCGGTGAGCGTTGCCCCGACCCCTACCCCGATTCGCACGCCGTACACGTCGATGACATATGACGCAGGGATCGACACGACGATGTACACAATCATGTAGATCATCGACAGCAACCCAATACTCAGCACCGATACGCCGTAGAAATCCGCCGAGTCGCCTGTCACCGACGCGAAGGCGATCCAGTTCATCTGCACGAGCGCGTTGAGGACAGCAAAGACCCCCAATACCACCCACCGGTACCCATACACCTGGTTCACAGAGTCGTCGATCAACGCAGCCTCACAGTGCCGCTCACGCTATCACAACGAACGTACCCGACGCCTCCCACGCAACGAGACATCGCGTGACAGTCGTCGAGAACAACGATGGATCCTACTTTCGACAAATGACTCCAAGCAATGGTCCCTACGTGAAGGTCAATGGGTCGAGGCGCGTTCTGTCGACTTCGACCTTGATAACGTCGGCACGGAAGTAATGGCCAGCCGGATCGAAATTCTGGCGCTCGCCACGCACAGCGGCGGCATCGATATCGGCGACGACTAACCGCTCAACGTCCGCTAGAGGTTCAACAATCCAGGTCCCGTCCGGCGACGCGATTGCTGAGCCACCGTTGTAGCCGAGATTTGCTCCTGTGAGCGCCTGGTCACGCAACGGGAAGGCCTCAGGAATGTCCTGATCTCTGAGGAGTGTGCCTGCCGACAAGACGTAGCAACGTCCCTCGAGTGCGATGAACCGCGTGATGTCTATTGTGTTTCGCACGGCACCTGGCCATGCGGCGATGTGGAGCGTCGTCCCTTGGGCATACAGCGTATGGCGAATCGTTGGTACCCAATTCTCCCAGCAGTTGAGCCCGGATACCCTGAAGTCCCGCACGGTGTGAGTCCGTAGGCCGTTCCCGTCCCCGATTCCCCAAGCCATGCGCTCCTCGTGCGTCGGCATGAGCTTGCGGTGCGCGCTCACAACGCCCAGCACCGGGTCGATCGCCACAAGGGTGGCGTACACAGTTCCACTGCTAGTTGACCGCTCCGTGATCCCCACATAGGCGAACACGCCGGTGGCACGAACGGTATCCGTGATGGCCCCGAGTTCAGGACCGTCGAGATACACGGCACTCGCGAGGTAATGAGCGTATGCCTCCTTCTGGTCGGAGGTGTTGAACCGTGCACCGTCTGTGAGCGCTATCCAGAAGGGGTATCCCGACAAGAAGGTTTCCCCGAAAGCCACGAGATCGACATCCTCGTTGGCTGCCCGCCGAATCCAATCGTCAACTACCGATGTGGTTGCCTCGGCGTCGCCCCACACCGGTGCCGTCTGAGCTGCTGCAATACGCATCTCACCATCGTACGGCACCGGCACCACGACAACCTACGACGACCCGTATGTGCCACCGACCACGACAACGTTGCGTACATGCAGTGCTCGTCGCTTCGTGGTCAGTGCGTAGGAAATGCCATGCCGTGTCGAAGTTCGCCGTCGTTGGCTCACGACCAACAAGGCGTGACCGATAGGCCGTGAATGGCTCGTATTACACAGTCGATGAGAACTCTTGGTGAGTCGTCGATCTCCGCTCCACACGATCAGTACATGCACACCAGCCGACGCCGACGATGTCGAATCCTTCTTGTCGCGTTTCGATGCCTCCTTCCAGGGATCGCAGCACCGCGACAGCCGATCTCAGAAAGTTGCTGATCCTCATCAACAAACAAGGCCGTACCTGAGGACATCGACACCAAAACCCGTTGAAGTTGCAGCCTGCATCGCTCAAGAGCGACATCCAACAAGAATCAGATCGCCTTAGACCCCGGCGCAGGGATCCTCACTGCGGCTATGACTCGGCGGCCCGTGTGAGGTGCCCGTTCTCTGCCGCACCGCGGTGTCGCACGACAACTTGTGAGATGCCGCTGCTCGTCACTGCTTGGACATCAACCAGAATCGATGTCCATCCCAACCGGTATCGCAACACATTCCGTATGAGCTCCTGATAGCTGGAGTTCCGTCCTGGTCATCCGACACCAGCTCGGGCACCCGAATATCCAGACCGCGGACATCTGCCTGCCCTAGGCCGGCTTCAAGCCATGGATCGAGAACATGGGGTTCCGAGCAGGGGATGCACGCAACCGCTGCTCGGTCATACCGCACGCCCTCTGGGCTTCAACGAACGGAGATCACATCCACATCTATCTCCAGATCACTCCACACACGATCGGCGGTCACTGCCGACGCACCAAGCGCTCCCGCGGTGGCCAGGCACGACCGGTCCCCCAATGACAAGCCGTATGGAGACCCCGCATTGCCAAGCTTGGCTGCGCCAACAGCTATGTCCGCCGTCAACGGCACGATGTCGATGCGCAGAACGGACATCAGTGTTTGGGCTGTCCCGATGTCGATGCCCAATCGACCAAGCACACGGAGGATTTCCGCATAGTTCACGGCTGACATCTTCGAACCGTTGAGATAGTCGACAACCCGTGCCCCACCTGGCTCCTTCAAGATCAGAGCGAGCACAGCGCTGGTGTCAAGAACCGCTATCACTCGGCCGCAGCTTCGGCTCGCCGCTGCGCGATGAGATCATCGACCAGCGAACCGTCCGATGCACCGTACCGAGCAACGACCTTCTGAACATAGGCCACCGCGTCCTTGATAGTTTCAACCGTGAGGGTTCCGTCTTCGTATCGGAAGACCAGATCGACTGTTCCTTCAAGGCCCATCTCCCTGCGGATGACGGCCGGAATCACGACCCGGCCCTGCGTGTTCATCGGTGCTCCTGCTACCGTCATTGTCATACTATGTCAGTCGTGCCATTGGATGTCCATCTGTCATTCCAGCAAAGTACGTGGCGTCTGCGTCGGTCATCAACTGTGATGGCCTCCAGACGATTAGACAATCCGCACTCACCCACCAAGTCGGAGCGGTCCCGGATGCGACGATGGGCGACGCCTGCAGGGCCGTCCAGTACACGATTGGCTGTGGAAGGTCCTCCCGTAGATACACAGCCGAGATCGGTAGCCACCCTCACCAGTTTGCTCATGAGCAGCCATAGAAAACGATGAGACCTGCTGTGATCAGGAGGTCTCATCTTGTGGGCGCTACTGGATTTGAACCAGTGACCCCTGCCGTGTCGAGGCAGTGCTCTGCCGCTGAGCTAAGCGCCCGAATCTGTTGACGAGACCACAACATAGTGGCCGATGGCAAAATACCGCCTCGCTTGGTCTCGTATTCGAGGCGACGCCGGGAATCGAACCCGGGTCGAGGGTTTTGCAGACCCTTGCCTAGCCACTCGGCCACGTCGCCATAATGAAAGGCGGCCTTCCTGACCGCCCTCATCGGAGCGGACGACCGGGTTCGAACCGGCGACCTCAACCTTGGCAAGGTTGCGCTCTACCAGCTGAGCTACGTC
>CAYWPC010000041.1:0-13897 GCA_964460075.1 uncultured Acidimicrobiaceae bacterium | reverse complement strand
GACCACGCGTGCAAGCCGCTACGGGGTAAGAGCGCTACGAATCCCTTCGAGTGACATCAGCGTGACACTCTCGAGGTCTCCGTCCTGGATGTACAGCGTTGCGCTTGTGAGCACAGCCGGACCACCAGCAACCGTTGCACTGCCGTCGACCAGTTCGCCTGGCGAGACGTCCAACATGACATTCGACCCCGCAACGGTGAGCGGAACGCTCGCGAAGGTCCATACACCATCTGTCACGGTGGATTCAATGGGAAAGTCGGCGTCGAAGTTCGCAAACCCGGCACCGTAGAAACCGACACAGCCCTGGTTCAATCCGCATTCAATCGCCACGATCGCGCCGTCGGCCGTTTCGGCGAAGAGCGAAAGCACCACGGACTGATCGACACCGGCGGTGAGCGTCTTGTCTGTGACAATGCCGAAGTTCACCGTCTCGCCGTCAGTGACCGTCACGGTCTCTGCAACTGTGCATCCGTCGGTGTACTCACCAGTGTTGCGGTCTCGGCACTTCACGTCCTCTGGGGGGACCTCGACGCCTTCCTCAACGCATTCGACAGTTGCCGAAAGGCCGCTCGCTGAAGTGGTCACTTGCCAACCAAATTCGCGGTCCCTCTCGGACAGGTATGCGCCCGTGTACCTGGTGTACACCACCCCAGAGTACGAAATCGATCCGGTACCCGCAGAGTCACACCAAAAGTCGCTCGGATCAGGGCCCGAGATGCTGCCCGAACTGGACCAGCCCGGCGAGGCTTCGGTTTCGTCTCTCCGGTATTGGGCGTCAGCTTGGAGTGTGCCTGGCAGGGAGGTGCCTTCGGGCACGAGATTCGGTGACAGCTCGATCTTGAGGCTGGCCAGCACCTGTTCTCCGACATTGGCTCTGGTGGGAGCCTTCACGGTGATGGCGACGTACAACCCGAAGCGCACCTCGACGACGGTGAAGTGGTCGATGGCGGCTGTTATCACTGCGGATTCGCCCGACTGGTCCACGGTTGCTTCGAGGGCTTCGAGGGATCCGTCTGATGAACGGGCGGTGACGAGCGCGCCGCCGGCAAGCTCATCTTCTGTGACTTCGAAACGTAGTTCCACCGGTTGCTCGAAGGTCGCCCCGTCAGGCCCAAGTTCGTAGGCACGCAGTGACTCTCCTAGACCTTCGAGTTCGGTGATTGGGTCCCCTGCGGTGATCGTGACGGGAGCAGAACCGGCCGGTGGGATGACGGTGAGAAGGCCGTCAGGCGACACGGCTGCGCCACTGTCCACGCTCACCGACGTACCGGGGCCTGCCTCGGGAGATGTCCCCCCACTTGCACATCCAGCAGCAACGAAGACGGCAGCGACAAGGAGCCACCTGAAACGGAAAGCGGTTTGCAGCACTTGGTCCCCCCTGTGGCACTCAACCGTTCAACATCCAGTTCTCACCCGGTACATCAACACTACCAGCGCCAGCCGGGTCAAACGACGCACCGGTCGAATCCTGATGATTCACTCTGGGCCGTCCGCAGATGCACGGCGAATCCACGCAGGGAGCCAACGACGACCCAAGCAGCGCTGCTTGCGAGGTCACACGCTCCCTCACCCGCGGATCACAATGGTCAACCGTCAAGATCCGAACCAGGAACTATCGAGGCACCACACCAACGGGTCGCGCTGATGCTCCGTCGTGCGTCTCGCACATCCTCACTGCAACAATCGCGCCGGATCCGGCGGTGAGGACGGCGACGGTCCAGATGGCAGCTTGGGGGTTGGCGAGGTCGGCGATGATGCCGGTGAGGAGTGCTCCGACCGCGAACCCGGCGTCACGCCACAGCCGGTACACGCCAACGGCAGACGCTCGCCAGAGAGGATGTGCAACATCACCGATAGATGCAAGCAGTGTCGGATATACAAGGGCGGTCCCTAGCCCGAGCAGGATCATCGCTGCTGCCCATATCGTGAATCCCTGTCCAATGGCTATGAGCGAGATGGCGACAGCCTGGATCCACATGCCTGCAACGATGAGACGCTTTCTGCCGACACGGTCCGACCACGCCCCGGTGACGAGCTGCCCGAGTCCCCACACGGCTGGGTAGAGGGCTGCGAGCACGCCGATGCGACCGATCGAGATGCCGGCAGCTGCAAAGACCAGTGGCAACAGTCCCCAGGCCATGCCGTCGTTGAGGTTGTTAACGAGTCCCGCCTGGCTCGCTGCCGAGAGAGAGGGCTCCTTGAAGCTTGTCTCTGTGAACACTTCTCTGGTCGACAGGTCATTGCGCACGGCTCGCGACACCTCGTGGTTTGCTGCCTCGAAGTGGGCGTATTGCAGCGTCTCACGCACGGAAAGTGTCGATAGTCCAAGTCCCAAAGCCGCGTAGGCGATTCCGAGGTAGAACGGCTCAGGGCGCAGCCCAGCGTTGGCTGCGATGAATCCGGTTAGGAGCGCTGTCACCGAAACTGCCAGATAGCCTGCTGCCTCGTTGAGCCCCATTGCAAGACCGCGCTGTTTGGGGCCAGCCAGGTCGATTTTCATGATCACGGTTATCGACCACGTCAGGCCCTGGTTGACCCCGAGTAGCACGTTCGCGAAGACCACCCAACCCCACGCTGGGGCCCAGATGAGGAGGAGCGGGACTGGGATGGCGAACAGCCAACCGACGATCAGGATCGGCTTGCGACCGAACCGATCCGAGAGTGTGCCTGCTACGAAGTTTGTGGCTGCCTTGACCAGTCCGAAGGCCACGATGAACGTCAGGGCGACGGTGATTCCCGCTAGACCGAATTCGTCGCGGGCGAGCAGAGGGAGAACCGTGCGTTCCTGACCCAGCATGCCGCCGACGAGAGCATTGACAACGACGAGCAGTGTGAACTGGGCCAGGTTGGCGCGGAGGCCGAGCTGGATCCTGCGCTGCTTGGGAGCTGTCATTGAGATGGGTCCGTGGCCGCAACCACCGCAGCGATCTCGGACGGTCCACCTGTGGTGACAGTGACCGACTCGACACCTCTCTGCTCGAGGAGGCTGGCGGCGGTCATGGCTCGCTGTCCGTGGCCGCAGTGAACCTGGACGCCTCCTGTGAAATCGTGTTTGCTCGCTGCGATCTCACCGAGTTCGATGCTGATCGCCCCAGGGACGTGGCCGGTCACCCACTCCGAGTTCTGCCGCACATCAAGGATCGCCCTTTCGGGTACGACACCGTCGGGAGTCGTGAGACCCGTTTGCACGGTTCTCAACCCAGCGGATCGCCATGCGTCGATCCCTCCTGCAAGCAGTCCCCTCGGCGGCTCGAATCCGATGTTGAGCATCTGCCATACAAGGCTGGAGACATCCTGGCCGTCGTCGGAGACGATGACTATCGGCTGGCTCGGGTCGGCAAGCCATCCCAGCCAAGTGCCGAACTGATCCCGAAGTTCGATCGAGAGTGCGTTCGGAATGTGGCCGGAAGCGAACTGATCGATTGGGCGGGCGTCGACGACCAAGGCGCCACCGGCCTGCAGCGATGCAACCTCCATTGGCGACAGTGCCCGCAATTGTGGTGGCACTGCACCGTATACGGCTGGTCCGGCACGGTTGATGTCGCGCATGCGACCGAAGTAGGTCGGGTACGAGCCCAACCCGCCGAGGAGGGTCGCAACGAAGGCATCCTCAGTTTGGGCTTGTAACAGCGGGTTGGATTGCCGCTCCCTGCCTATCGTCGTCGTCCGCTCTCCTGCGGGTCCCGCAGAGCAGAACGACCCCGCTCCGTGGGTCGGATACACCCGAAGGTCGTCTGGAAGAACGAGAAGTCGGTCGCGGATCGAACGGTATGCAGCCCGTGCGAGCGGTTCTGTCAGATCTGGCGACAGGAGGTCGGTACGCGCAACTCCCCCTGCCATGAGCGTTCCACCGGAGAACAACGCAACCGGCACTGCGCCGTCTGATAACAGGTATGCGAGGTGCTCAGGCGTATGCCCTGGCGTTGCAATGGCTCTCAGTGTCAGTCCACCAAGATCGATTTCGTCGCCATCGTCAAGTCTGTGATAGTCATACGACAGATCGCTTCCCGCAGGGGCGATCAGGGTCGCTCCTGCGACCATGAGCTCACGACTGCCTGAGACGAAGTCGGCATGGAGATGGGTCTCGATCGTGAATCGTGGTTGCAGGTTCCGTTCTTCGACTGCCCTCAGGTACGGGCCGGGGTTGCGTTCTGGGTCGACAACAAGGGCGCCGCCGTCGCCGAGGTCCACGACGTAGCTGCTATTCCCCAGTCCTGTATCGATGATCGGCACGATTTCCACGAACAGCCTCCCTTTATTCAAACGTTGCTTTGAGAATCGTATAGGTAACGTGATCCTATTGTCAAACATTCCTTTGAATATCAACTAGTCTTCGACGAAACCAGGAGGCACCGTGACCCCAGAGTCAACGATCGGGCAACGCAGCGCCAAGAACGCGCTCTTCGACGGCTTTGCAGCGGTCGCTGGCGCGCTGGCTAGCGGCCGAAGGACAGAGATCATCGAATTGCTCTCTCAGGGAGAGAGAAGCGTCGAGAGCGTCTCGACTGCTATC
Organism: uncultured Acidimicrobiaceae bacterium; assembly: GCA_964460075.1. Lineage (GTDB taxonomy): Bacteria > Actinomycetota > Acidimicrobiia > Spongiisociales > UBA5794 > JAMBLL01. The sequence continues at coordinate 9,384 of CAYWPC010000041.1, read as the reverse complement.
GACCAGAGCGTTGCGAACACCTCACACCACCTTCGCGTGCTCGCCCGCGTCGGGCTCGTCGCAACCAGACGGAAGGGCACCCACATTTACTACTGCCTTGCAGACGAACGCGTATACGAGCTTTGGGCTGCACTGCGTGACGTGACGACACGACATCTGGCAGACATCGAGGAACTCGCCAACGCCTACCTCGGGAACCGTGACGAGATAGCCGCAATCACCAGAAGCCAGCTCCGAGATCGCCTTGAGAGCGGTGAGGCGACGCTCATCGACGTTCGCCCAATGATCGAATACAACGCAGGACACATCCCCGGTGCCATCCCTATGCCACCCGACCAGCTCGACGAGCTGCTCACCCACGTGCCAACGGATCACGAGATCGTTGCCTACTGCAGGGGCCCCTACTGCGTGTATGCCGACCAGGCGATCCGTAGGCTGATCGCGACCGGACGCTCGGCCCGTCGCCTCCAAGACGGCCTCCCCGAATGGCGGCGGAGTGGAGGTGTCGTCGAATCGAGCAGCGCACATGGCACATCTCCGACGTGACATGACACGGGTTGTGCGCGCGCCATGTCTTTACGGCGCGCAACGACGTTTTCGACGAAGATCCAGCCAGTCCTGTACCGACTTCACGGGACGCTCTGGAGATCGATTCCCTCGATCTGTTGCATGAGAAACCGCCGGTCCGCCTCGTTCACCGCGAGGTCGAAGGCCCGCTCGTAGGCAGCCTTCGCTGCGTTTCGCCTGCCGAGCCGACGCAACATCTCCCCGCGGGCTGCGTGCATCAAGTGATAGCTATCGAGCTCGACGGCGATTCCGTCAAGCACAGCAAGTGCGGCGCCCGGTCCTTCGGTCTCACCGACAGCAATGGCCCGGTTGAGTGCGACCACTGGCGTGGCCATCAGCGAGTAGAGATGGTCGTAGAGCGCGACGATTTGGCGCCAATCCGTGGCCTCGAAGGTACCGGCTCCACAGTGCACTGCTTGGATCGCGGCCTGGAGCTGGAACGGGCCCGGCTTGTCACGGCGAATACAAGATCGAACGATTCCGTGTCCCTCTTCGATCATTGCGCGGTCCCACGTGGTCCTGTCCTGATCGGCTAGGAGCACGAGGTCGCCGTCTGATGTGCGGGCAGTTGCTCGTGACTCGTTGAGCAGCATCAGCGCGAGCAGCCCTGCTACTTCCGGTTCGGTGGGCATCAGTTCGACGAGAAGCCGGGCGAGCCGAATCGCCTCGATCCGCAACATGGCCCGTTCTGTACCGTCCACACCGGTGTTGTAAATGAGATACAGCACCAACAGAACTGCCTGAACGCGCTCGGGTAGGTCGACCTCTTCCGGCACTCGATACGGGATCTTGGCCACCTTGATCTTGTATTTGGCACGCACGAGACGTTTCGCCATGGTCGACTCGCTTACGAGAAACGAGCTGGCAACCTCGCCAATACTCAGCCCGCCAAGCAGTCGCAGGGTCAAAGCCACACGATGCTCCGTTCGCAGCGCAGGGTGGCAGCAGGTGAAGATCAGCCGGAGTTGATCGTCGCTCACCGGTCCGTCCTCTCCCCAGCTTCGAGCCCCTGACCCATCCGACGTGTCGAGTTCTACACCGAGCTGCGTGTAAAGCTCCCGACCCCTGGTGGAACGGCGGAGGCCGTCAATCGCTCGATTTCTTGCCGTCGTTACGATCCATCCCGCCGGGTTGGGTGGGATGCCGTGACGCTCCCACCGGTCGGTTGCCGCCACGAACGCGTCCTGGACAGCATCTTCGGCGAGCGTGATGTCGCCGAATAGGCGGACGAGCGTCGCCACTGCTTGGCCGTAGGCCTCCCTGAACACATGCTCAACGGTGGTCGCATCCCGATTCGGCGGAACGGGACGGGTCACACGTCACGAACCGGGCATCTCGAAGAACGGAACGACTTCGATGGGATGGTTGATGACGTCCACGACCTTTCCGGCCCAGGCCAGCGCTGCGTCGAGGTCGTCCGCGTTGATGATGTAGAAACCAGCGATGTGCTCCTTGGACTCGGCGTACGGCCCGTCGGTCATAACCAGGCCGCCGTCGTTGGAACGGACGACCGTGGCCGTGTCCGGGCCATGCAGCCGTCCGGTGAAGACGAATGCGCCGCCCGCCTTCATCTCGGCTTCGAGCGCCATGATGCGCCCCATCATCGATTGCATCTCCTCAGGCGTCATGGGCTCGTGGGTTGCACCCTCTCCGCCGTATGTCGATAACAGGTACTGGCTCATGCGTGCTCCTTGCGTTCGTGCCGGCCGATGCCGCGCTCACCCTCCCTACGAACAGGATCGGCCCACGAGGACACCCCACAGCAAGAATACTCGCGTCCAACCAACCGCTCTGACGTGGGTGCAGTCACATGTGGAGGAACGCGTTGGATGTGGCCGACCACTCAACACCTCCGGTATGCCTATGAGGTTCCTGCCATCTGTTCTAGGGCAGGGTTGACACAGAGGTGAAGCCTTCATGGAAGGTTGGCGTAGGCCCGTTCATGATCCAGTCCCTTCGATCTCGTGTGTGGCCGATCGTTGAGTTCAGAGCCCTCCGAACCATGTGGATAGCTCGGCGCCAATCGTCTCGGGGTGGGTTTCCTGTACGAAGTGGATCGCGTCACCCAAATCGATGACGTCGAGGTTCGACAGGTTCTCTCGACACCATGCACCCTCTGCCTCCTTGATTGCCACACCAGCATTTCCATGGAACAGGAGCTGTGGCACTTCGGCGACGCCGTTGCGGTCGAAGCCATGATCGACCGCCTCGTCCACCACTCGCACATCCTCACCCACAAAAGCGACTCCTACCGGCTCAAAGACAAACATGACGAACTGGCCACCACAAATGACAACCACTAAACCGCGCAGTTTTCAACCGTCGTTGGCAAGGCTGCGAATTGGTTGCATCAGGCACCAGCCGATCGGGTGTTCCGCCGTCGCGCGGAACAGGTGAACAGTTTCAATCAGATCTCAGACGCTACTGGCAGAAACTTGCCTGCAAATGTCGTCCCACTGCGGCAGAGGATCCGAACCGAAATAGAGATCCTCCATATCGGATTCATACGCAGCTCCTACTCGCCGCGACACCTCGGAACCGGTGTCGAACACGGGACTGAACCGGAAACCCCCGACAGGACGAAGTTCCTGATCCTCCATGGCCCCAAAGTGCTCAATCGAAATCGCCTCGATATCGTTCAGGAACACATCGACCGCGGCACCGTTTGAGAGGAATTGTTGGACTTCATCACTTCCAAGCAGTCTCGAAACGTCATAGAAGTGCCGCCCCATCCGAGCCTTAACGGTCTCCGTGTTGTCTCGAGATAGGCGCATCGCCTCGGCATGGATCACATACAGCTTCTCGAGAAGAGTTCGACCTGGGTGAAGCACCCTCACGCTGAAAGATTGGAGGTCCGAGTATGCGGACACATCTGATCCTGCGTCCTCCAACGCGTCGACCAGCAACATGTGCATCTCGACAAGCTGAGAAGGCTCGAGACCACCACGTACGCCCATTTCTAGCAGAACCGACGTTTCGATCGATGTGGTACCAGCGCGGCCAGTCGAATACTCAAGTCGGCATCTCCGGTGCTTCCCTTCGCCAGACTCCACCGTTTCGGGAGTTGAACCCAGATACTCGCCGGCAGAGGCGCCCATTTCCTTCATCAACCTATCAACAGCTCCTCTCCCCTTGGTGCCCTTGACGATCAGTAGATCGATGTCCTCCGAAAACCGTTCAATCAGCCCATAGCCCTTGGAGAGGCTCGTCCCCCCTTTGAATATGAAGTCGAGCGGATAGCGATCAGCAAGGTGCCTGAGAATCTGGCTCACCCAGTAGTCCTTCTCTACGGCTATCGCGCTTATCCCCAGTTGTTCTGCAGCCGCTTCGATCGTTGCCTGAAAGCTTTTCTGATCCCTGAACATGTCAGGCAGCGACAGACGCGGCTGCGTGGGGGTGACGAGACGGCGCTACTCGTCTCGCATCGTCGTTTCGTGACATTGATCCAAGCATCACCCTCAAGCGATCTCGACTCCGCGCCGGCTCCGTTGCAGAGGCGTTCACGACTCGATCGACACGGATGAACCCCTCGTCGATCAGGCGAGAAATGCGGTCGAGCGCGTCGGGTGTGGCAGCTTCCACGTAGCGATCCCAATCACGCAGGACTTCGAGAAAGGCTATCTCGGAGGTATTCAGTCGCTCCTCTAGCCGCTTCGAGGAACCGCTGCGGCTCACGAATCGAACGGTGTCGATCGGACTTGCCGGTACTCGACTACACACGGCAACAGTGTCCACACGGGGTACGTGAGAAGAGAGACCCAATGCCAGAGCAGCACTTCCTTTGGCTGGGCCAACTCCCCGAGTCCCCACGAGCTCCTTCGTGAGTCTCTTCACCGATGGAGGGGCCATACCCAAGGGCGTTGCTGAGCCACGCCAATAAAGGCCCCGGCGAATCCGGCGAAGATCTTCAGTCGCCGCAAGCCGAGAGAGGGCCTTGGCAACAGACGACGGGGATCCCTTGAAGTCCTCGGGTCTCCAGAAGCGATCCCGGGATGCGAGAACGACGTCACGAATCCCTGCCGCAATTGTTCCACTGCTAACTAATGTCATTTTGTCTAGTACTCGCTACGAGATCTTGACATAACTGTATCACTAACGTGACATATAGGTCAACAGCAGCAACCAATCAACTCCTCACTCACGACGACCTTCACCGGTGGCACCGTGCGGTCATGGAACCTGAGCCCAAGTCGCGACACACGATCGGCGCATACCGCAGCGTGCAGAACTGGATCGGAGGTCGCACCGACACCCCGGTCGGCGCGGAGTTCGTGCCTCCCCCACCGGACCTGATACCGGATCTCATGGATGACCTTCTCCGTTTCGCGAACGAACGCACACTCTCGCCGATCATCCAGGCAGCGATCGTCCACGCACAGTTCGAAACGATCCACGCCTATACAGACGGCAACGGACGCATCGGCCGCGCACTCATATATCGGATACTCGGCACACGCGGTGCGATCCGCAACGCCGCACCACCGATCAGTCCCATCATCGTTCGAGACCGCAGGCCCTACCTCGCCGGACTTAGCGCCTACAGAAACGCGCAACCATCAACGTGGATCGACACGTTCATCCAAACCCTCGACGGCGGCTGCGCCTACAGCCTGCTGCTTGCAGCATCCCTCACGAGCCTCACCCGGTCGTGGAGCGAGCGGATCAGCGACATCAAGCGAAACGCAGTCGACCACAAGATCGTTGCCACACTCATTGATCTCCCCGTCCTGGACGCCAACCTCGTCGCCGAGCAATTCAGCGTGTCCACCGTTGCGGCCCGCGATGCACTCGATCGCCTCACACAACGCGGAATCACCGTCGAGCGGCCGCTCCGCAAGGGACGAAGAGGTCGACCCGCGAGATTCTTCGAGGCCACCGAGCTCTTCGACCTCCTCGACGAAGACCCCCAGACACTCGCCGCACGGCACCAAACGCACGGATAGGGGGTCACGACCGACACGACCGTCTATGTTTGACGCCGTTTGACCCGAGGCAGAGGCAGCAATCCGCAGACGCGAAGAAACCCTCGAGCTATGCAGGATTCCCAAGGGTTCTTGTCGTCGTGCGGGAGGATTTGAACCTAGAGCACCGAGCACCCGGCGAGTGATCGGCGTTGCGGCATCGACCCACCGTCGGATCCGAGCGAGATCGAGCACGGAGGCGAGGAATTCGATTCGGATCCGCCCGTGTGTCCGAGCGCGAAACCTTGCCGGCGTCATCACCTGGAAGGCTTGAGGACGCTGATGGGAGAAACCGTGGATCTCGGCTGCTGGGAGGAGGCACGCGTAGTAGTCATGGCTGAGACGGTGCATCATCGGATCCACGAGGCGGGTGACCAGGACAATGCCCCCAAGAGCGGAACTCGGGTGGGATGGCTACGTATGTGCCCTTCGTTGGGCTGAACAGATACCCGCACGTTGGGCTCCCAGAGCGGCCGTGGGCGATGGCGACCGGCACCGACTACCCGAACACCTCAGGACATCTGGGAGCCGTCTCAGTCCTCCGAAACCGTTGTCGGGGATTCAGAGACACGGCGCATCACCACAGCCAACGCGCCGAGTGACAGGGCGCCGATCGCGGCGAAGAGCCCCGTTGCAACAATCTCGGAGATCGATCCCGAAGCGGCGGCCGTCACGAGGGCGATGCCACCGAGGACCACGGGGGCTGAGACAATCACCATGGCGCCGAGTTCGGCAGCGACCGGCGACTCGAGGTCTGGATCGGTGAGTGCGAGGAGGGCAAGGCCCGACGCCACAGTGCCAGTGACGGTCCCGAACAGGGCAAGCGACCGCTCGAAGCGCCAGGCATCGATCCACCGGCTCGCCACTGCCAGGACGACGAGCGTTGCGCCCAAGCCACCCGCCACCACCGCGACGAGCGGCCAGATCACGCCGCTCACCGCCTCCCACGTAAGCGAGCCGAGGATGGCGACCGTCAATCCGTCGACCGCCAGCAACGTCACCTGCCGGGTGTGGCCACCGTCGATGGACACACCGGCCCGCTCCAGCACACCGCGCGCCGCCATCCCAACCAGCAGGGTGACGAAAAAGAGGACACCCAGGACGAGGTCGACAAGGTCGGGAGCCACAGCCCCGAGGCCGCGGAGCACAGCCTCGTAGATGGCGATGTATCCGACCACGATGACTCCGCCCGTGACAGCGGCTCGCCGGTTGAAGCGGTAGAAGCCGCCTACGACGGCAACCCTCCCCCGGCGTCCTCGCACGGCGAATAGGCCACCGACATATGCGATCACGAAGCCGACCGATGCGATCGTCGCGCCGATCGACGCCGCGTCGCTGAACCCGTAGTCCGCTTCCCAGAGTCGGCCGATCGAGAGAGCCTGGCCGGGACCCTCGTTGAGGCCCATGGGCGTCAGGAAGCCGAAGCCGGCATGGAGCGAGCCGATCGCGATGGCGATGAGCCCGCCTACGGCGGCCTGGAGAGTGAAGGTCGCCCACTGCCCCATACCCATCCACAGCGCACCCTTCCTCAGCTTGGTGCCACCCAGCGGCGTGAGGCCGATGGCGAGGAACGAGATGCCGAAGAGGTGGTAGGCAACGTCCTGCCAGGCCTCCGGCGACCCTGGCAACACACCGGCCGCCCGTAGTACCAGTGCGACGAAGCCGCCCATGATCGCCACAGGGATGACGGCCGTCAACGGGCCACGCACCGGCACCAAGCGGCGCAGCACCCATCCAACGGCGAGGAGGACCGCTGTGCCGACGAGAGCGAAGATCATCGGTACAGATGCTGGAGGAACGCCGATATGACCGCTGCCCGAGCGGGCGGATCGAGTGAATCGATTGCAGCATCGATCATCGCACGGTCCCGGTCGAGGTCGAGCGAGTCGAGGATGCTGCCGATGAGGGTCGGGTCGATAGCGCTCAGATCAAGATCACCGAGGATCGATGCCGCAGTCTCGGGAGTGGTTTCGATGAGGTCGCGTGCAAGTTCGTCGACGAGCGGGAGATGGGCGGCAGTGATCGTGAAGTGCATATGTGCAGGTGATGGGCCGAATGACGGGGTGACGCCGACCATCCAGCCACGCTCCTTCATCCCATGGGCATGGGTGAACACGTCGAGGGACGTCACGGCAAACAGCGGGGCGTCGGGCTCTGTAACAAGGTCTACCTTCCCGCAAGATCGAACAGCATCCAGCAGCCCGCAAGTCGCCTGCCACGAATCGGTCGCAAGCCGCCGGTAGCCATCAGCCCCGAGGTGAAGCACCGTGGCCCAGGCCGCGGCGAGCGATGTGGCAGATCTCGTGGACTGGACCGTCGGGTTGGCGACCGGGTATCCGGTCCATGACGCTGTGGCGAAGTATTGGTGGGCCCGCAGCTCCGGACTGCGGTACAAGACGAGCGACGCACCCTTCGGGGTGTACCCGTACTTGTGGAGGTCCATAGAGATCGAGTCGACGGTCTCGATGGAGAAGTCGAAGTCGGGTGCATCGTCGAGGAACGGCAGCACCATCCCCCCGACGCATGCGTCGACGTGGAACCAGCGCCCGGCATCCTTGGCTACCCGGCCAACCTCGGCGACGGGATCGACGACACCGTGGGCGTACGACGGGGCCGACGCGGCGACGAGAGCGGTCCGCTCGTCGATGGCATCGGCTATGGCTTCCGGCACAGCGCGGAATCCCTCATCGACGGCGGTCGTTCGGATGTCCAAGTCGAGATACGCGGCTGCCTTGTGGAAAGCGGCGTGCCCGGTAATGGGCAACACCACGTTGAGCCGTCCCTCCACTCCTGTGCCACGGAGTGCGTCCCTGGCGGCCTTGGTGGCAAGCATGATCGACTCGGTGCCACCAGACGTCGCCGTCCCTGCGACTCTCTCGTCACCGCTGAGGATGGAACGAGCAAACGCCACGAGATCGTTCTCGAAGCGCAGAAAGCTCGGGAACGCGGTCGGATCGAGACCGTTGGATTCCGAAAACAGACGCATCGCCTCGGCCGTGAGGTCTGCGAGATCCGGCCCGTCGAATACGTAGGTGAAGGCCCGGCCAAACCCCCACGCCCCGTCTCCGGCCGCGATCTCACGCAGCTCGGCAATGACTTCGTCGGTGGTTCGTCCACGCTCCATGGGCCGAGCATACATCGGCGTTCCCGCCTGAGACCTGCAAGGCAGCCCCTGGATCTAATCGAGCTTCAACCCAACGTGGAACGAGGTTTCCCGACACCAGCCGTCCTCGTCGTCATGCCGACACGGATCCCCATTTGAGTCCACATCCTCTCAACGCTCTCCTTGATGAGACGGTCGAGTGCATACAGCACGAATTCGCTGATAGAACTGACAGAGGTTGCTTACATCGGGGCTCTCGGGAGAGGACTCCCTGATGACAGAGCATGAACAGCGACGAGCTGGTCCGCCAATGGCGGTCGATCCTCGGCACCGTCCAAGAGGGATCTGCTGTGGATCTGCTCGTCGACGCCCTCCCCGGAGTCCCCCTCCTAACCGTGGAATCAGGCGCCGGACTCATCGACCGCTCCGACGTCGCTGCGGGAGCAGCCATCGGCTGCCTCGCCGACGCGGGAACCCTGACACAGCGCAACGTCGGCAGACAGCGCTACCGAATCTTCGAAGCACCAACAGTCGTCGACCGCTTCACATCATGGGAGCGCTGCCTCGCTAGCTCAACCGGCGACACCGCGACCGACGAACCGATCCGGGCGGTGTCGCAATCTCTGCCCACTCGATGAAAGTCGACACGTCTGTCTGATGGCTGTTCCCTCTCAGTCGTTGGATCGCCTCATCCCGCTCGTACCTCATCGCTGCACGGCACACCTCAGCGTCAAGGGCCGTCGAAGGTCCAGC
>CAYWPC010000040.1:0-14168 GCA_964460075.1 uncultured Acidimicrobiaceae bacterium | reverse complement strand
CTGAGTCCCCCGTTGCGGGACTCAGTTACGCAAGAACAGAACTGGAGTGGCACTCTCCGAGGACAACGGTCAACTCAAAATGAACATCTCACGACTCGTAGTGCCTGTCTCCCGGCAGTAGATGGTTCGGGCCACGGCGGATACCAGCAGAGAGACCGATTCCGACCTGTGCCGATCCTTCCAACAGGCTCGCAGCAAGGACGGCTCTCGCCCTTGAACGACCGTCACCGTCTGCTCCACGGATCATCACGATTGAACGTAGAGCGCACTTAGATGGCTGCCGCTGCCAAGCGCACTGCAGCGAGCTCCCGACGCGGTCAGGCGCTCGTTGTCTCGTCGGTCTCGAGAACGATCTGTTCGAGGACCAGGCGGGCATCTTCCAGGTCGTCAGATGCGACGACGAGTCGCACGCCACCATCGAGGAGGGACATCGACGGGATGGCGCCACCTGCGTTGTCGGTCAGCACAGACGAGCGAATGCCCTCAGCAGTGAGGTGGGCCGCGGCCGCTCTCGCTGCAAACGTCGTGCCAAATGTTGCGACCTCGACGATATCCTCCATGGTGCCTCCTCAGGTTGCACGGGCGGGGCTGCCTTCTCCTCGAAGTATGTCACGCCCAACGTGATACGGAGACGGTCGAATGGTCTGAAACGTCTCAAGGTTGGAGATCGGCATCACGACGGAAACGCTCTTCGAGCTCGTTGGCTACACGGCGTCGCTACTCGTCGTGGTGTCGCTCGCAATGAGCTCGATCATCAAGCTTCGCGTCATCAACCTCGTGGGTGCTGTCGCGTTTGCTCTGTACGGCGTGCTCATCGGCTCGGTGCCGATCATGCTCACCAACGTCATCATTGCAGGTATCGACATCTGGTTCCTCCGCAGGGAACTCACGACACGCGAGCAGCTGACGGTTATAGCCGTCTCCCAGGAGGATCCTTTCCTCGACACATTCTTGCGTGTCCAATCTGTTGACATCGAACGCTTTCATCCTGGCTTCTCTCTAGCGGAGGCATCGGCTGACGTGACGTTTCTGATGTTGCGCGATGCCAACCCGGCTGGTGTGTTTGTGGGACGTCGATCAGATAACGCCACGATGACCGTCGTGCTCGACTATGTCGCCCCTCCCTACAGGGACCTGAAATCTGGAAGCTCGTTGTATGGTCACTCAGGTGAGCGTTTCGTGGAACTCGGCATCACCAATCTCCGCGTACCGTATGTGCACCCGAAGCAACGTGACTACTTCTTCAAGATGCATTTCGTTCCAGAACAAGACGGCTCGATGACATTGACCCTTCCACAGTCGTGACCGAACCATCCGATAGGCATCTCTCAGCCATGCACGTCGACACGGCTCCAGATGGATATCCGCGAGCCGTTGAGACGTGGGAACGCCTGAGTGACGGCTCGAGGATCTTCATTCGTCCCGTCGTCCCTCAGGATGAGGCCCGCATGCTGCACGCATTCGAGTTCGGCGACGGCGACACGATTCGTCGTAGATTTCTCACCGGTACCCCGCCAAGTCGACCTAGCCAGATCCGATACCTCGTCACGGTCGACTACAGATGGCGTATGGCGGTGGTTGCTATGGACGAATCAGGTGACAGCGTCGGAATTGCTCGCTACGAGGGGAGCGCAGGGGACTCGGAGGCAGAGGTTGCGATCGTCGTCCACCCGCAGTGGAGACACCGGGGTGTGGCCTCTGTGCTACTTCGACAACTCGAACCATTAGCGGTGTCGGCAGGAATCGAAGCATTCGTTGCCGTGTATCAGCCGGACAACAAACCGGTCGCAGCCCTGCTGCGTGAGCTGGGGTACATGGAGCCTTTGCTCGTCGACGGACTGACCCATACATCCAAGACGATCCGATGAGCCGGTAGCATCTCTCTCGATGCTCGTTTTGGACCTCCTCGAGGCGCTTGACCGTCGGATAGATCTCTCGAGGGCAGCGGCATGGGATCGTGTCGGTCTCCAGGTCGGATCACTACATCGACCTGCAGGTTGCCTCGGCGTGTGTCACGAAGTTACCGATGCTGTGATCACGGAGATCGTCACAGCGGGTGTTGCCACACTCATCGCGTATCACCCGCTGCTGTTTGCACCCACCACGACGTTCATCGACGGACCGACCGCTGAAGGTCGTGCGCTCAAACTCGCCACCGCAGGTGTCTCCCTGATCGTGGTTCACACCGCCTTCGACGCAACCAAGGGAGGGACGGCGGACTCCCTCGCCGCCGCACTCGGCGTTGACGACGTCACCGGTTTCGGCTGTGAAGACGACGACGAGGGACGATGTATCGGCCGGATCGGCAACATCGCGCCGACCGACTTGGGTGCATTCGCAGATTTGGTAGCACAACGTCTCGACACGTCCGTTCGCCTTGCAGGTGGAAGAGCGCATCAAATCGCAACGGTGGCCGTCGTTCCAGGTTCTGGCGGGTCGTTCATCGACGCGGCGGTCGACAAGGCGAACGTACTCGTCACAGGTGACGTCAAGCACCATGAGGTGACCCGTGCACTCGACAGGGGGCTAGCGGTCATTGATGCTGGGCATGTCCCAACCGAACGGCCCGGTATCAATGCGTTGTACGCTGCGGTACGCACGATCGCTGATGACGTCGTACGCATAGATATAGATCCCAATCCGTGGAAGGACTGACGTGGAACAGCTCAAGAGCCTTGCCGATCTTCTGGACCTCCAGGGCATCGACCTTCAGATCGACAAGCTTCTCGATACCCGCAGTTCGCTGCCCGAGTTGGATGACTACAAGTCGGCTCATGAGGAAGCCGCGAGATTGACGAAGGCCCTCGACGTTGCGAGGAGCCGTCTTGCTGAAGCCGACCAAAACCTACACAAGACGAATGGCGAACTCGAGATCGCTGTCGAGAAGGCAGCATCTGAGCAGAATCGGCTGTACGCGGGCGGCTTGTCTGCCAGAGACGCCGACTATCTGCGTCGCGAGGTAGAACTCTTGTACGCGAAAGTCTCGAAGATGGAGGACGAGGTCCTCGGCTACATCGAAGAGAAAGAGCATGCAGAAGCGGATGTTGAACGGCTGACAAGCGAACTCGAAGTCGAAACGGCAGACAAGGATCGTCTGGGGCTGGCCATATCAGACCAATGGCAGCGAATCGACAGGGAGCTTGCTGTCAAAGAGGAGCGGAAGAAGGACGTGATCGACCTTGTCGATGGCTACCTTCTCGAGATCTACGATGGGCTTCGGGAGAAGCGCAAGGGCCCCGTCGTTGGCTCCCTCACTGACGGTGTGTGCGGTACCTGTCACCTAAAGCTCTCCGCAGCCGAGGTGGCAAGGGTCGAGAAGGAGGACCCTCCGCGTTGTATCCATTGTCGTTCGATCCTTGTCGTGTGATCGATGCTGTTTTGGCACGTCGGCGCCACGGTTGCCTTCGTGCGTTACACGTTTCGTGACCAGGCGATGGACCTGCGGTTCCTGGCACTCGGAGCGATCCTGCCAGACCTGATCGACACACCGATCGGTGTAGTCGGTTGGCCGACTTATCAAACCGTGCGACTGTGGAGCCACAGCATCGCCTTCGGATCGATAGTTTTCGTCGCGGTTCTCATAGCGACACGTCGAGGGCCGGTCCGCAAGCGCTGGATACTGCTTGCTGTTGGTGTGGTGTTGCATGTTCTTCTCGACGCGATGTGGAACCAGCCTGAGACGCTCTGGTGGCCGATTCTCACAGGGGGCTTCACGGCGACGGGCTTCGAGACCTTCGCCGGCTACGTGTCAGATGTGGTGGCGAACCCTATCGTGTGGCTCGGAGAGGTCATCGGACTTGCGTATCTCGTTGCTCTGTGGCGGAAGGCAGGGTTGAGGGACCGCACGGTGAGGCGAACGCTGTTGCGTTCCGGGACCGTGTCAGCGGGAATTGGGCGTCGTTGATGCCTTCCAGAGCTTCCACGTTCGAGCAGCCATGCGGACAGCTAGAAGTATCAGCACAATGGCGAACACACGCCTGAGCAGCGCCTCATCGACCGAGAGCGCGAGGCGTGCGCCACCGAGGGCGCCGATGATCCCTCCCGTGCCAACGACTGCTACAACGTTCCATCGGACCCTGCCGGCGCGTGCATGGGTGATCATGCCCACTATGGCTGTCGGCACGATAATCGCAAGCGATGTTCCCTGGGCACCGAGCTGAGCGAAGCCGAAGCCGGCGATGAGGACCGGAACGAAGATGACGCCACCGCCGACGCCGAGTGTCGCAGCCAGCGCGCCGGTGAAGAGTCCCAAGATGACGAGGCCGATGATTTCGAGCATTAAAACCACATCCGTATTGCTGCTACAGCCAGGACGAGAGCGAAGACACCGGCGAGCACGTGCTCTGGAACTTTGTGCATGTACCGTGCCCCTGCCCAGGAGCCAACGGCAGCGCCACCGAAAACAATCAGGGCCGTTGTCCATCCCACTGAAGCGCCGACACCAAACGCTACGAGTGCCGCTGAGGCTGAGAACACAATGGTCGCCACGGAGGTCGCAGCAGCGCTGTACTGGTCGAGGCCGACGAGGAGCACGAGGCCTGGGACGACGATCACGCCGCCTCCGATGCCGAGGAGACCCGAGAGGAAGCCTGCGACGATGCCAACGGCAGCGGCCCTAGGCCAAGAAAATGTCATGCGCGTACCCTAGAAGCTGAGCTGTTCGTACAGTCAGAGGCACGGTGCGACGAGCCGGTTGCAGACCTCTGAAGCTAACCTTTCAACGTGCTCCGATTCTTCACAATCATGCTCGCAGCATCACTGCTCGCCTCCGCCTGCTCGAGTGCTGAGCCGCCACCGCCGGGCCATGACACACCCGAGCGCGCGGTCGTTGCATGGTTCAAGGCGATCGACGCTGGCGACACCGAAGGGGCAGCAGCCGCTATCGAGCCTAGATCTCTTGCACTCATTCTCGGCATAGAGAACGCCCTGCCAACGGAGACCACGGTGTCGTATCTCACCGAGGGGGTCCCAATTGATCTCCAGGTCGGGTACTGGAAGTCGTTTGCTGAAGGTTTCACCGATTTTGCGTCCAGACCGATTTCGACGCTCACCGTTGGGCAGGCCACCGCGTTCACCTCCGAGGGGATCGAATTTGCAAGCGTTCCGGTTTCTGGCGGCCCGGCATCCGAATCGGTCGTCATCACCCGGATGCGGTCTGATGGGACATGGGAAGTCGATATGGTCGCCTCACTCGCCGACGGCTTCGCCAATCTGCTGCTGAGTGCCTACGTCGACCTTCCCGATGGGGAAGCGGGCGACATTGTGCGGGACGCGTATGCAGAGACGGTCGTGCCGAGTCTTTGGGCAGCAATGGCAGATGGATCCTTCGGTGAAGACTTTGCCCGGAGCGCACTCGCGGTGATCGACCGGGTGGAACCGTAGCGATGCGGCTCCACCCAATTCCACCTACAAACCATGGGGATTGTTCTTAAGTCACCCGAGCTGTCGCAACTCGGGTAACACCTTGTTGCCCAACATGGCAATGGTGTCTGCCTGGTTGAGGGATGTGGTTTGGATCGCCACCGTGTCGGCGTGAATCTGGGTGATGAGTGGTGCGTACACCTCGACGTAGTCGTCTGCCGTCTCCACGACGCTGTACATCGCAAGGATCTCTTCCCTTGGCATGTCATCTGCCCTGATCCTGAGATCCATCGGGTCGACCGCGTCGAGTCTTCCCGGTGCCCGCAGGCCGCGCCATGCCCCGAGCGTCGTCCATGCGTCGTCACTATTCGAGGCTCTGATGCTCCATCGGGAGGCCAGGATCTTGGGTGGATTCCTACCAGCGTCGGCAGCTGCAGCGCGTGCAGGGTCGATGACGCGCTCGAAGGTCGCATCCGGTTGCTTGACACTTGTGATGATCCCCTCCGCCATCCGGGCGGCAAGGGCAGCTGATTTCGGGCCCCCTGCTGCCATGTAGATGTCGAGATCATGCATCGGTGGGCTGTAAAGCTTTGCACGGTCGGTGCTGTACCACTCCCCGGCGTATGTGAGCTTCTCGCCGTCGAGGAGTTTTCGCATGATCGCGAGCGCTTCCGCCATGCGGGCAGCACGCTCTGCGTACTTCGGGAACTCGTATCCGAGTGGGCCCTCGTTGAGGTTCTCGCCGGTTCCGACACCGAGCGTGAACCGGCCTCCGCTGAGCCGGTCGAGGGTCGCGGCCGCCTGAGCGACGACTGCAGGGTGGTACCGCCAGAGAGGTGTCGTGACTCCCGTCGTGAACGTGATCCTCGACGTGGCCTGTGCCATAGCTGCGATTGTCGCGAAGGCGAAACCAGACGCGCCAACATCGTCGACCCACGGATGGAAATGCTCAGACACGAGCACGGCGTCGAAACCCGCTTCCTCGGCGAGCACTGCGTGACGGACCAGTTCCTCTGGCTGGAACTGTTCGTGGCCGGCAAAGTACGCAAACGTGGTCATAGAGTCTCCCGTGGTCGTATGCGTCAGACTACGAAGCCGGTCGCACCTATCAGCCTAGGAAGCCGATTCACTACTCAGTGTCGAGGGCGGACGAGCACACTCCTAGTTGCGGAGAGCGTCGATTGCTGTCTGGAGTCGACTGCCATACTCGGGATCGGCATTGCGGAAATGCGACACCGACTTCTCAACGATTTCATCCTTCGATACCTGCGAAAGGCTTCCGGCGATCGTGTCGATGAGCCGCTGCTGCGCGGCGCCATCCATCACGCGATAGAGAGCCCCCGCCTGTTGGAAGTCGTCAGACTCTCGGTCGTTCCACTCGTAGGAACCGGTCGTACCGCTCACGTCGACACCCGCATAGAGAGGTTCACCTGTTTGGACCGGGCCGTCGAAGCTGTTCGGCTCGTAGTTCTTCGAACGTCCGGCGTTGTCGTTGAATCGCATGAGCCCGTCCCGGCCGTAGTTGTCTGCCGCGGTGGCGTGGGGACTGTTGACTGGCAGTTGTGTGTGGTTGACACCGAGGCGGTACCGGTGGGCGTCGCCGTAGGCAAACAGCCGACCTTGCAGCATCTTGTCTGGTGAAGGTCCGATGCCAGGCACGAAGTGTCCCGGATCGAATCCGCTCTGCTCAACTTCAGCGAAGTAGTTCTCCGGGTTGCGGTCGAGCACCAACTTGCCAACCTCAATGAGTGGATAGTCTGCGTGTGGCCACACTTTGGTCAGATCGAACGGGTTGATCCCATACGTCGTGGCGTCTTCGAACGGCATGATCTGCACATTGAGTGTCCAAGATGGGAAGTCGCTGCCGTCGATTGCGGTCATCAGGTCGGTGGTGTGCGACTCGGGATTCTCGCCTGCGAGCTCGGCTGCTTCGTCGTTGGTGAGGCACTCGACACCCTGATCCGTTTTGAAGTGGTATTTGACCCAGACTCCCTCGCCTTCACCATTCACCCATTGGAACGTGTGCGATCCGTACCCGTTCATGTGGCGGTACGAGGCTGGGATGCCCCGGTCACCGAACAACCAAGTGAACATGTGGGTCGCCTCTGGTGACAGGCTGAAGAAATCCCACACGTTGTCCGGTTCCTGCTTGTTCGTGTACGGATCCGCTTTTTGTGAGTGAATGAAATCAGGGAACTTCAACGGATCGTGGATGAAGAAGATCGGAGTGTTATTTCCTGTGAGGTCGTAATTGCCGTCCTCGGTGTAAAACTTGATGGCGAACCCTCGCGGGTCTCGAACAGCCTCCGGTGCGCCACGACTCCCGGCGACCGTGGAGAACCGGACGAGTACTTCCGTCCTCTTACCGACCTCGGAGAGAAATCGGGCACGTGTCCATTGTGTCACGTCCTGTGTCACCTCGAAGTAGCCGAATGCGCCAGACCCGCGGGCATGGACGATCCGCTCAGGAATCCGTTCCCGATTGAATCTGGCGAGCTTCTCGATCAGGTGATGGTCCTGCATCAGTACAGGGCCCTGTGAACCAGCGGTCTGAGAATTCTGATTGTCGGCCACTGGTGCGCCAGATTCTGTCGTGAGGCGGCGTGGGGTCATACGGATCTCCTTTTCTGCTTCAAACGTCAGCCCGAGAGACTCGAGGCTTCAATTCTCTCACCGACTGTGAACCGCCTGCCGGAAGCTCCGAACGCACATGCGAGGCGTTGAGCGGACGGCGGCGATTGTGCAAGCCCTTGCTTCGGCATATCCTTGGAACCGCGATCGTGTCGCGGTCCCCACGAGGTACCACATTGGCTCTCCTGTCGGTTCGACACGATTCTACGTGCGGCGAGGCATCAGATTGACGACGAGACATAACGTGACCCCATGTGTGGGCACAAGCGATGTCTTGATCATGATCGACCGTTTACGACGAGACATGACGGGCCCCCGTATCTGGGTTTGAGCCAGTTCTCGTCGAGGACTGACTCGGTGCTGACGCAACGTGGGGCCCACAGCTCGGTGAGCCCCACGTTGCTCGTGAGTTGGCTGATAAGCCGGATTCTGTCGAGGACGGTCATCTATCTGGGACCGGCGTTACCGCACGGCCTCGAGCGACCTACCCGGAACGTAGCGGACGGGCAGCCCTGTTCCTGCTCGGTCTTGCTCCTGACGGGGTTTACCTAGCCACCTCGGTCACCCGAAGGCGCGGTGGGCTCTTACCCCACCGTTTCACCATCACCTGTACCCCCTTGAGGGCCATCGGCAGTCTGCTCTCTGTTGCACTTTCCATCGGGTTGCCCCGCCTGGGTGTTACCCAGCGTCATGCCCTGTGGAGTCCGGACTTTCCTCAGCTGCGTTAGGCAGCCGCGACCGTCTTACCAACTCAGTAGCCAAAGGTAGCGTGACATGGCGCTTGGTGCAGCGTCGATGAGGGGTTACGGCACACACTGATCGATTCGGGAACCAAATCGCGGCGTCGAACGTCAAAGAGCCAGAGAGACCACGAAAGGCCCGTTCGCGATGGACACGCTGGATGACACGTGTGAATTCGACATTCTCCATGTTCCCGTTCTCGACGAGCGCCCCTGGGCAGTGTTTGCTGCTTGCAAGGATGTGTACGATGTCACATTCTTCCCCCAGACCAAGGACGAAGAGCGCATGGCACGTGTGATCTGCTCCATGTGTCCCGTCCAAGTCGACTGTCTCGATCACGCACTCGTGACGAAAGAGCGGCTCGGGATATGGGGCGGGTTGAACGAAAGGGAGCGTTCGAAGATATCGCGAGCATCGTAGAGGCGCAGCCCGAGGCGCCGCGCTCAAACGGCTCGCTCTCTGATCACCGCACCGATGTCGAGATGCCTCACCGACCGGATCCCAGGAATCAACGACAGTAGGGCGACAACGAACATGGATGCGACAGCCGCCATGATCGTGAGTGGTCTGATCGACAGCGAGAAAGTAAAGGCGTCGTTGTTGAACGATTCAATGAATCTTCCAGACACCCACATCCCGATGGCTATGCCTGGTATGACGCCGATAGCGGTGAGGAAGAGATTCTCTCCTGCGACCATCCATGCGATCGACCGGTTTGACATACCGCTCGCCTTGAGTGCGGCGAACTCCGATGTTCGCTCGGATACGTTCATCGAGACCGTGTTGAACATGAGTGAATAGGCCATGACGCCACCGAACACGAGCATGAACCCGCCGAACACGTAGAACAGGGAGAGAAACTCCTGGAGAAGCTTGTAGAGGCCTTGTGCGTCCTGAATGGCGAGCACGCCTTCGGTGCCCTCAATGGTCGTGATGACTTGAGAACGGTTGGCTCCTTCGTCGAACGTCACCATCGCGGTCGTGATGTACGGTTCGGCCAACACCGACGCTGCGTCAACCACTCCCGCGTCAGACAGGGCATTGGTAAGCACGTCGTAGCGGATGTAAAGGGGGATGCCGAGAGGCTCGTCGACGAACTCGACGAGTTCCAGAGCAATCGACGTGCCGAGCGTTGGCAGGTCGATCGTCAGCTGATCTCCAGGCGATACACCTAGCCGATCCGCCAGACCTCTGCCCGTGAGCACGCCGGAGGGGGGAAGATCGCCCGAGGGATTGGTCCATCCGTGCATGCGGGTTCCCGCCTCGAAAGCTTGCAGCGTCGTAGCGAACGTGTCGCCGTTGTTGGTTATCGAGGCGCTGAGAGTTGCCGTTTTCTCGGTTCGCGTTACCCCTGCAATGCTGCTCACGGCCGCTAGAAGTTGGTCGTTCACCGGCTCGGAGGTGACGACGGTCGCGTCTTGGACGGAGATCTCTTCGAACTCTCGGTTGACGACGTTGATCATCGAGTCGATCATCAGCCCCGACACGAGGATCAGGACGAGCGCGAACGTGACGCCCACCACGGTCGAGAGGCTTCGACGTTTCGCCCTACCGATACCGCGAAATATCATCCTCGTGCGGACCGACACGCCTGACAGACCAGGGATGAACCTCTCCGCGAAGCTGGCACCGCCCGACATCAGTGGTGCCTGGCCTCGCATTGCTTCAGCCGGGGCGATCCGATAGGCAGCTCTAGCAGGGATGAGTGCCGAAAGGGCACCGGCGGTGACCCCGAAGATGACGCCGGCGACCATTGTGAGCGGTCTGAAAGTCACGACGGTGTCTGGGATGTTGAGAGCGCTTGTGTAGGCCGATGTCATCAGAGCACCGAATAGTGCGCCAAGCGACACACCGAGTATCGCGGCGACGGATCCGATCCAAAGTCCGAAGCTGAGATAGTGACGCCGAAGACTGGCTGGTGGCACGCCAGAGGCGTGCAGTGTTCCAATGATCGCACGTTGGGAGAACACAGTCCTTGTCAGCAGCACATATATCGCCATCCCTGCTGCTGATAGGAAGAGGATCGGGAACGCTATTGCCATCTGTGCGAACCCGTCGACATCGAGTTGCAGCGACGAATTCGACGGATGATCGGCTCGGGTCAGCACACTGGTGGCACCTGCACCGATACTGGCGGATCGGATTGCCACATCGACGGCTTCGACGTCGACGTCGGATTCGTACAAGACGAGGGTCTCGGTAACAGACACCGATTCGGGTACTTGTGCCAACAGGCCGTCATCGACGAAGAAGACACCGAACTGCTCCGGATCGACGAATATCTCTTGCGTGCTCGCTGCAGGCCACAGGTATTCGGCCGATGCCGCGGTCCCAACGATCGTCATGTCGATGCCGCCGCCGACGTCGACCGTGAGGGTGTCACCGGGCTGGAGCTTGAACGTGTTAGCGATATGAATCTCTGCCACAGTCTCTGGATTGCCGGCTGTCGTGAGATACCTGCCATCTTCGATATCGATCTTGTTGATGTCCGGCTCTCGAGAGGAGGGCATTCCTATGAGCCTCCCTCGGATGGTCTTGGAGGCGATCGTGACAGGGACATCCACACGGTGTCGCACAGCAACGGTTCGCACGCCGCGGATTGACCTAAGAGTGTCGGGGAGTTGATTGGCTCCACCGGTGATCGTGACATCTGCGAAGGCGAGGCGGTCATAGGTTTGCTGGTAGCTGACGGTGAGGTTTCTATAGGAGTCGTACGTCGCAGCGAACATCATCACACCGATTGCAACGGTGACGCCTACGGCCAAGAACTGCCATTTCTGGCGCTTGATGTCCCGTCTTCGCTTACGCGAAAGGTAGCTCACCAACGTAGCTCCGCTGGCGGGATGGGGTTGTTGACCGGTTCATCTCCGACGATTCTGCCGTCTCTGAGACTCAAGACACGGTCCGCCATCTCAGCGATCGTCGAGTTGTGCGTGACGAGGAACACGGTTCTGTCTGTGCCCTCTGCTGTGGATTTGAGAAGGCCGAGAATGGTTCGGCCGGTCGCCAGGTCGAGCGCACCGGTTGGCTCGTCGCAGAGCAGCAGCGGTGGGTCCTTGACGATTCCGCGAGCTATGGCGACCCTCTGCTGCTCGCCACCCGATAGCTGGCCTGGGAATATGGCTGACCTGTCCTCAAGCCCCACCTGGTTGAGCACCGCGCCAGATCTGACATCTGGTTGGGCGCCGGTAATCTCAGCGATCAGTGCGACGTTCTCGTGCGCAGTCAGCGTGGGCACGAGGTTGTAGAACTGGAATACGAACCCGACCGTTGCTCGTCGGTACTCGGTTCTCTCCTTTTCTGACATGCCTACGATCTGTGACCCGTTGACAGTCAGGCTTCCCGAGGTTGGACCTTCGAGGGCACCGATCTGGTTGAGTAACGTGGTCTTTCCCGAACCTGATGGGCCGAGTAGGACAACGAACTCGCCTGTGTTGATCGAGAATGAGACATCGTCAAGGGCGGTCGTAGCTGTTGCGCCCTCGCCGTAGATCTTCGTCAAGTTGTGCGCCACGACTGCTGGCTGGCTCACTTCCACCTCACTGTGTTGCTGCCGGCTCCTTTGGAAGCACACTACTGCGGGGTATCGTGCGGCCATGGATCACTTCTCATGGCCGAGCGTCCTTGGCCCGCTCATGGCTGGCGAGGATCTCGATCGTCACCAGGCATCGGCGGCGATGGACGAAATCATGTCAGGCAGAGCCAAGCCGAGTCAGACGGCTGCATTCATCGTTGCATTACGAACGAAGGGGGAGTCTGCCACTGAAATGGCTGGCATGGTCGACGCGATGATGGCAGCAGCCGTCAGTGTCGATGTCGACGACGTCGTCGACATCGTCGGCACTGGTGGGGACGGCTTCGGGACGTTCAATATCTCAACGACGGCAGCATTCATCGCCGCCGGAGCAGGCGTACGTGTCGCAAAGCACGGAAACCGCGCAGCGTCCTCCAAGACCGGCTCGGCCGACCTGCTAGCGGGACTCGGATTCGACCTCGAACTTGGGCCCGATGCGGTGAAAGAGATGATCGAGAACACTGGATTCGGTTTCTTCTACGCGCCGAGATTCCACCCCGCGATGCGCCATGCCGCGCCGATTCGCACAGATCTTGGTGTGCGAACGGTGTTCAACTTTCTCGGGCCGTTGTGCAATCCTGCCATGGCTTGCATGACTGTTGGCACGTCGGACCCGCGTATGGCGAGGTTGATGATCGGTGTGCTCGACGCCAGGGGTGCAGACCGAGGCTTCGTCGTGTACGGAGAGGAAGGCCTCGACGAACTGTCGACCGCCGGCCCGTCGCGAATCTTCCGCCTGTTGGACGGAGAGATAACGGAGGCCGAGTTCACGCCAGAGGACTTTGGTGTGACGAGAGCCGGCATCGAGGACATTCTCGGAGGTGACGTTTCGCGCAACATCGAGATCACTCGATCCGTTCTCTCTGGTGAGCGGAGTCCCTACCGTGACGCTGCGATCGTCAACGCTTCGCCTGCGATCGTGTTGGCAGACATGGCCGACGGATTCGTCTCGGGTGTTCAGGTTGCTGCAGATGCAATTGACAGCGGCTCCGCAGCTCACGTGCTCGAGCAGTCCCTGGCGATGAGCCGGCAGCTCTCCTGATCGGCGCGTTGTGTCCGTGCCGGAGCGTGGTTCCGTGCGCGAGATGCATCGGTGCTGCTCTCGTTCCGCTCGAACTGGGGTGGTAGCGGTCGTACTCCCTCACTCTCGCGGATGATCTGAGTGCGGGTGGGCCTTCGGGCGACGGATTGGTGACGAGATGATCGTTGCGGTACCGGCGACCATGCCAAGCGAATACAGCATGAGAGATCCACCTGCTGGCGATGTGTGCAGCAGTTCTGCCACAAGGAGAATCGACGAGGATGCCAGCAGCGCAGTGCCTGTGATGGCACCCAATGGTGGCCGTCCACGCTGCTTCCACACGGCAAGAGCGGCTCCAGCGATCAGCAGGCCCCCTGTGGTGTACAGATCGACGTCGGTGTCGCGTAACAACTCCGGTCTGAGAAACGTAGTTGTGGTGAAGAAACTCGCATGCCAACCGGCGAGACCAAAGAGGGCTGCGGGCGCGATTGCGTCCCCGGCTCGGACGGGGGCGTGGCGAGCGAGAAAGGTAAACACGACAACGGTTCCAATGCCAGAGCCAACCGTCGATACGCCGCCTGCAATATTGATGATCTGAGCGGGTGCAGTCAACGGATCGATCCCGTCCGCCAGCATACGGGTGAGCCTGCCGATCAAGACTCCCGACGATGCAGCAACGATCCCAGCATTCCAAACGTTCAAAGCACAGCCCGCGGCGTTGCCGCGTTTTGCCTCCCACACGAGTAACGCCCAGAACGCAGCCACGCCGACCGCCGCGTCTGCGGCCAGGTTGAAGCTCACGAGGGACTAGTCGGGTTGTGGATCATGCTTCTGGGTTAG
>CAYWPC010000039.1:12427-15712 GCA_964460075.1 uncultured Acidimicrobiaceae bacterium | reverse complement strand
TGGCTCTGCCGACGCTTCAGTCGTCATCGTCTTCGTATCCGTTCTCGTACTTGTCGTCGTTCTCGCTCTCGTTCTCGTACTTGTCGTCGTCCTCGTAGCTACGGTTGCCATCCTGAGATGCCACGGGGGTGAGATCTTCGACCACTGTCTGGATCGTTCCCGATGCATCCAGTTCGGCAAGGAATCGCAGCACGGCTCCGTCGGCGTTCACGAATCCGATATCGACTGATGTGCCGTCGAGGACTTGTGCGGTCTGCCATCCGGAGTTCGTTTCGATGTTGCCGACGGTCAGCATGGACCCGTTGTTCTCGATGGTCACGATGCCGGCATCGCCCACGGCGTAGGCCGTGATCTCACCGGCAGGCGTGCTCTCGGCTTTGACGGTCGTGTCCGATGTCTCCTCATCCTGGATCTTGATGACCGACGCCGGAGGAACTTCTTGTGGCATGGACGACACCGTGGTGTCAACGGTGAGTACGCCGACCTCTGCGGTGTTGCTTCCGGTACTGAGGATCCTCAGGTTCGTGGCGATGGCCGCGGTTGCTGCGAGGATCACTACAGCAATGGATGCCGCCGTGACGATTGCTGTGCGATGTTTCATGTCTTCTCCTTGGGAAGCTGCGTGTTCGAGAACAACGTATCGAATCACTGGTGAACAGAAGGGAAGACGAAGGTAAGTGTCAGGTAAAGATGCACGGAATCTCGATCACAACGTGCGACCATGCCTAGATGCGGATACTTCTCGTAGAGGACGACGTCGGAATCGCCGAACCAATGGCGGAGGGTCTTGAGCGGCAAGGTTACAACGTGACGTGGGTCCGCACCGGGCGCGAAGCGATCGCACAGGGTCCTCACGATCTCGTTCTCCTAGATCTTGGCCTGCCGGATGTGGACGGCGAGCTCGTCACGGCACGGATTCGGGAAGTATCTCAGGTTCCGATCATCGTCGTGACCGCTCGTTCTGACGAGATCGACCGTGTCTCACTTCTCGACCTTGGTGCTGACGACTACTTGGTCAAGCCATTCGGGTTCAGGGAGCTCACCGCTCGAATCCGTGCGGTAATGCGCCGAATCGACGACCGGTTAGGCGTGATCAATCAAGAGATCGAACTGGACCGGTTGTCGATCGATCACAGGACGAGGAGCGTCACGTTTGACGGAGAGAAGATATCTCTGACACCAAAGGAGTACGACCTCCTGGCTTTTCTGGCGAGCGATCCCGGCGCCGTCCTGTCTCGTGATGAGATTCTGCGTTCGGTGTGGGACGAACATTGGTGGGGATCGACCAAGACCCTTGACGTACACATAGCATCGCTTCGTCGCAAGCTGCAAGACCCGGATCTCATCGTCACCGTGCGCGGTGTCGGGTATCAACTGGTTGAGTCAGCGCAGTGATCCGCAGGTTGCTTCTCGGCTACGTGGTGATCGTGCTGGTCCTGGCCGGCTCCCTTGCGGTGCCCTTCGGCTTGGTTTTTTCAGATCGCCAGCGCGAGCAGTTTGCTGTGGCGCTTGAGCGCGACGCTGTTGTGCTTTCGACGGTCTACGAAGACTCCTTGCAGCATGGCACGATGATTGACCCCCAGGCTGCTCTCAAGTACACGGCACGAACGGGTGCCAGAGTGGTCGTTGTGAACCAATCTGGCACCTCGACGGTGGACACCGATGGTGGGGCTCCTCGGTCGTTTACGAGTCGACCCGAGATCGTTGCTGCCATGTCGGGGAGCCGATTCTCCGGGACGCGGTACTCCCAAACACTAGGCGCAGATCTCTTTGTTGCTGCAGTTCCTGTTGCTTCTGGATCCCATGTGTACGGTGTGGTGCGGCTTACCGTGTTCAACCGTGATGTCGAGGCGAGGGTGCGCCGCATGTGGTTGAGTCTCGGTGCAGTCGTCATCGTTGCAGTCGGTGCAACAGCGGTCGTGGCCTTCGCGGTTGCGCGATCGATCACGCGACCCACTGCTGACCTTCGAAGGGCCGCGGCCCGGATCGCCGGAGGTGACCTGTCCGCTCGCGCCTCGATCAAGGATGCACCACCTGAGCTCTCTGAACTGGCGCACGCCTTCGATGACATGGCGGCTCGCCTTGAGGATTTGGTGGAGTCTCAACGTGCGTTCGTCGCAGACGCATCGCATCAACTCAGGACACCGCTGACAGCACTCAGGCTTCGCCTTGAGAACCTCGAGGCGACCGTAGTCGAAAGCGAGACGGACGATGTTGGCAGCGTCGTCGTGGAAGTGGAGCGGCTCTCTCGGTTGGTAGACCAACTTCTCGAGCTCTCGCGTGCTGGAAGTGCCGACACGGTAGCGGTTGATGTCGCTGATGTGGTCGAACAGAGAGTACGACTGTGGGGACCCGTTGCTGATGACGCAGGGATCACCTTGCTCACCGATATCGACGTGGTACGGCGCCATGTAGCGTCTGTCGTCCCCGATGGGCTGGAACAGATCCTCGACAACCTTATCGACAACGCTATTCGCTACACGCCCCGTGGCGGCACCGTGACCGTGGCGATGCTTGGGGAGCATGACGGTCTGTGTGCCTTCGAGGTCAGAGACACGGGCGAAGGCGTAACCGATGAGGATCTGCCGAGGATCTTCGATCGGTTCTGGCGTGGCGGGTCTAGTCAACCGGGAACAGGCCTCGGCCTCGCGATCGTGTCGCATCTCGTCGGTCGATCTGGTGGGAGGATCGCCGCGTCACGGGGTGTAGACGGAGGTCTTGTTGTCACAGTACGTCTGCGTGCCCCCGAGGCGAGGAGGGATGCGCCCCTGGAGTGAGGACGCGCATCGTCTCGCTTGTGCTCTCGGCCAGCGTGCCCACATCGAGCGTCCGCGGCTGCATCGACGCTGCGGGCATTCACTGGCACGCTAGCGCGATGAGCTGGCCGCTACGAGTTCGTCGATTGCGAGACAGACAGATGTCCGCTGGCCGGTCCATTGTGCCCAGACTGCTCAGCCCCACCCGGGGTGGGGTATACTGCTGATACCATTGGCTCCGATCTCATGGAGGACACCCCAGCATGGCCAAGCTTCTCGATCCCGTTTGCGGGATGACTGTTGACGACACCGCCCTACGCGCACCCGGCTACGACGATGTAGCGTTCTGCTCGCCTGGATGCCGCACCACGTTCCTCGATGATCCGAGCGCTCATCAGAATCGACTCGACGGTGCTGACCCAATGCCGAAGAAGTGCACCTGTGGCAAGCACCCAGGTGGCCTCTGTACCTGTGGGACCGACCATGACGAGGACCACGGTCATGAGGACCACGCACATGAGGACCACGC
>CAYWPC010000039.1:0-12327 GCA_964460075.1 uncultured Acidimicrobiaceae bacterium | reverse complement strand
CATGAGGACCACGCACATGAGGACCACGCGCACGCCTCCCATGACCACGAGGTCCACAATCCCGAGGACCACGATCACGAGTGTCATAGCAATTCAGACCACGCTCAGCACAGTCCAGAGCCTGTTGCGACCGGGTCCGGCTGCTGCGGAGGACACGACGGCTGAAGTCGTGAGGTCCAATTCCGAGAACGTCGGGTCGGAGCAGGCTGAGGTCACGAGGCGCTACAACCGAATGGCGCGTATCTATGACGTGTACGACGCGCCGATGGAGATGATGGGCGTCAAGAAGTTGCGGCGTCGGCTCCTGAAGAAGGCGAGCGGGTCTGTCCTCGAAGTCGGTGTCGGAACGGGGCGGAACCTCGTCCACTACGGCGAGGGAGTCGAGTTCACCGGCATCGACGTCTCATCTCGGATGCTGGCGAAAGCTCGTGCCCGACTCGGGCTTCTGCCCATGGATGCCGACCTCATGGAGGCGGATGTTGCCGACCTGCCGTTCGACGATGGCATGTTCGACACGGTAGTGAGCACCTGTGTGTTCTGCTCCGTCGCCGACCCTGTGACGGGTCTGAGGGAGCTTGGCAGGGTCGTCCAACCCGGTGGGCGGATTCTCTTTCTCGAGCACGTCCGCCCGAGGAATTGGTTTCTGGGACTTCTTGCCGATGCGGCAACCATTCTCACAAGGCGAGTGTTCGGTTTCCGTGCAAATCGGCGAACAGAGGAGAACATAGCTGACGCAGGCCTCGAGGTTGTCCAGATCGAGCGCAACGGTGTCTGGCGAACGATCGTTGCCAGGCCGGGGTCGACAGGACGTGGATGAGTCTGTCGTCTGAGGAGTCAGCGCAGTAGGAGAAGTCTCTGGGTCGAAGGTGGCCCGCCGAAACAGGTTGCAGGATCGAGATGACGATCCAAGGGACGCGCGAATCGGGCGTTGATGACAAGGTAATATGCGGTTAGGGAAGGAGGCCAGATGGTGAACGCCAGTGAGCTGCTGCTCGACGTCCGGAATCTGCGAACCTACTTCCTTATCGATGCTGGCGACGTGCATGCCGTAGACGGCATCTCGTTCTCGATGGCGAAAGGTGAACGTCTTGGCGTTGTCGGCGAGTCTGGATCCGGTAAGTCGGTCACTGCAGCAACCATCATGGGACTCATTGAACCTCCTGGCGCGATCGTCGGGGGTGAGGTGCTTTTTCGTGGCCGGGACCTCCTCAAGCTCCCAGAGCGTGACATGCGCAAGATCCGCGGTCGCGAGATAGCGATCATTTTCCAGGATCCGATGACCGCGCTCGATCCGGTGTTCACGATCGGCAGCCAGATGACCGAAACACTCAAGATTCATAGGAGCATGAACAAGGCGGAGGCCCGAACGGTGGCGATCGACACCCTGGCTGATGTTCACATCCCGAATCCTGAGAAGCGATTCACCGACTACCCACACCAGTTCTCGGGTGGCATGCGCCAGAGAGTCGTGATTGCCATGGCACTTCTGTGCGACCCCGATCTGCTCATTGCAGACGAGCCGACCACGGCTCTCGATGTTACGTCACAGGCTCAGGTCATGGATCTCATGCTGGGCCTTGCAAATGATCGCGGAACCGCGGTCATGCTGATAACCCACGACCTTGGTGTCGTGGCCGGCTTCTGTGAGAACGTCCAGGTCATGTACGCAGGCGAGATCATCGAAAGAGGTGCCTCCGGTCCGCTGTATGCCAATCCCGAGCATCCATACACGCGTGGGCTGCTCGAATCTGTGCCGCGTCTCGATGAGGCCGATCAGATGCACCTCCATTCGATCCGTGGCGTCGCACCGTCGATGACGACTCCACCACGAGGCTGCCGATTCTGGCCGCGATGTGACTATGCCACAGACCTATGTGTCTCTGAGCAGCCGGAGCGCTGCGGCGGCACAGCAGCGAAGGAGTGCGCATGCCACTTCGCCGGTAGGGTCGATTTTCAGCCTATGGGAGCAGGCGCATGACGACGTCGGAGCTGCATTCAGGCAATGTGGTCGATGTCGACGCAGATGTGATTCTCAGGGTCAAGGATTTGACAAAGCACTTTCTTGTACAGCGCAGAGGCATCGGGCGAGAGGCACAATACTTGCAGGCTGTCGCAGGCGTCTCCTTCGACGTGCGTGCCGGCCAGACGCTGAGCCTGGTCGGTGAGTCCGGATGTGGGAAGTCGACGACGGCGCGATGTGTGCTCCGGCTCGTCGAGCCGACGTCGGGGGAGGTGCTCTTCCGCTTTCAAGAGCCTCACTCGCAGAATGCAACGTTCGTTGATATCACGGAGGCGAGCGCTTCTGAATTGCGGCGTATACGCAGCAGGGCACAGATCGTCTTCCAAGATCCGATTGCCTCGCTGAATCCGAGGATGACGGTTGAAGCGATTGTCTCTGAGCCACTCGTCGCCCACCATGTCGGGGACCGCTCGGAACGCTCAGCCAGGGTAAAGGAACTGCTCGAGCTCGTCGGCATGAAGCCGGAACACGCGAAGAGATACCCACGCCAGTTCTCTGGAGGACAGCGACAGAGGATCGGCATTGCAAGAGCGCTTGCCCTCAACCCGTCCCTCATCATCCTCGACGAGCCGGTGTCAGCGCTCGACGTGTCCGTTCAGGCGCAGGTGCTCAACCTGCTAGACGACTTACAACGGCAGCTCGGACTGGCCTACCTCTTCATTGCCCACGACCTGGCCGTGGTACGCCACGTGAGCACCGAGGTCGCTGTGATGTATCTTGGGAAAGTTATGGAGAAGGCGAGTAGGAAGGGACTGTTCTCTTCACCTCTTCACCCATACACCCACGCGTTGATGTCGGCCGTCCCTATCCCAGATCCTGTGATCGAATTGGATCGTCAAAGGATCATCCTCGAAAGCGACATCCCATCGGCTGTGCATCCCCCGTCCGGATGCAGGTTCCGGACACGCTGTCCCATTGCACAGGTCCCTGGCAGGTGTTCAGAGGAAGAGCCTGAACTGGTCGAGTACGCCTCGGGTCACTGGATTGCCTGTCATTTTCCTCAGCCTGCCGGACTGGTCGACCACCAACTCGATGGTCTGTCGCGTACGGTGTAGCCCGGGCATCCCGAATCGGCTTCCGGACCGCGGAGCATCGCCGAAACGGCTCGATCAAGGATCGATAGGTCTGACTCTGATGCCCATATTCGGATCGTTCTGAGCAATGAGTTGCGGTGGTTGGTGACGGTCGCGTAACGATCGGAGGCGGCGTTGGAACCTTGACTTGCCGAGCGTCGCTCCACCAGGATCGAAGATATCTCGCAGGCCATCCCCTATGAAGTTGACCGACACGACGGTGAGGAAGATCATGATTCCTGGAAACACCGCGGCCCATGGTGCTGTGAAGATCTGCTGCTGTGCATTGCGCAGCATCGTGCCCCACGATGAGGCTGGCGGCTGGAGGCCGAGCCCGAGAAAGCTCAGGGTTGACTCTGCGATGATGGCAGAGGCGACGCCGAGTGTTCCCGCCACGATCAGGGGGCTGAGAGAGTTCGGGAGCAGATGCTTGAAAATGATGCCGCGCGATCGCGTTCCCGATGCTTTAGCGGAGAGGACGAACTCTCGCTCGCGCAGCGTCAGGAAGGACCCTCGCGTGAGTCGTGCGACGTTCATCCAACGGACCAGGCCGATGATGATGACCATCGTCGTGAAGCTTGGCCCGAGTAGCGACGCAGCGAGAATGAGCAGGAACAAGTCGGGCAGTGACAAGGCCAGGTCTGTGAAGCGCATCAAGACGTTGTCGATCCAGCGTCCGTAGAAGCCCGCAATCGAACCAACGAGGATTCCGATCGTGAGGGCGACTGTTGTCGCCAAGGCAGCGACACCCAGTGAGACTCGCCCACCTGCGAGTATTCGCGTCATCGAGTCCCTGCCGAGTTCGTCCGTTCCCATGGGATGTGCGAACGTTGGCCCTTGCAACCGGTTGCTGAGATCTTGTGTCAACGTGTCATACGGGCTGATCATCGGTCCAAATATTGCTGCCGCCAGGATCAAGAACAACACGATGAGGCCGATCAGCGCAGGGCGATTTCGGTAGAACGTGCGCCAGTTTCGGTGCCAGCTAGAGATTTCGGACACTGTTTCGTCCTCGGCGAGGTCGTCGAGGTGTTCGGGGGAGACGTGATGAGAACCGTTGTCAGTCAAAGCGCACCCTCGGATCGAGTTTTCCGTACAACACATCTGCGAGCAGGTTTGAGGCGACGACCATCAGTGATCCGAGAACAAGAACACCCATGAGCACCGGGTAGTCGAAACGCAACGCAGAGTCCCAGAAGAGTCGGCCGGTGCCTGGCCATGAGAAAATGGTTTCAACGACCAACGCGCCGACGAGAAACTCTGGGATGTGGATCGCGACAACGGTTACGAAGGGAATACCGGCGTTGCGGAACGCGTGACGCAGATACCTCCGCAGGGGAGGCACCCCGCGTGCCTTGTTGAACCTCATGTAGTCCTCGTCCATCGTCTCGATCATCGACGCGCGTAGGTATCTCGTAAAGAATGAGAGCGACACCATCGAGATCGCCACGGTCGGCAGTGTGAGGTACCAGAGGCGTGTCGCGATTCCGACGTCCTGGCCTGGCGGGCCCATGCCACCCGTTGGGAACCATCCGAGCCAGACAGAGAAAACGATGATCAGCATGAGTCCGAGCCAGAAAACCGGGATCGACAAGCCAACGAAGCTGAGGAAGGTCAGTGTGTGGTCGATCCATGTGTCGCGTTTGATCGCAGCGAGGAGTCCTAGGGGTATTGAGATGATGAGTGAGACGGTGATCCCTGACGCCATCAACAGCAGGGTTGCGGGAAGTCGCTCCATGATGAGGCCGAATACGGGCTGGCGGGCAACAAAGGAGATCCCCCAATCTCCCTGGATGAACTGTCCGAGCCAGGAGAAGTACTGAACGATGAGCGGTCGGTCGAAGCCAAATTCTGCTTCGATACGGGCGAGGTCCTCAGCGCTGACGTTTGCAAGGCCTCGGAATGCAGCAGCAGGGCCACCTGGTGTCAACTGGAGGAGGGTGAACGCCACCAGTGATATGCCAATGAGGATGGGTACGGCTTGCAACATTCGCTTTCCTACGAATTTCAGCAAGCCGTACCCCTTTCCTCGTGTCTTCAGTCTGTGGCTTCGTTACGTGTCGTTACCTGTTGACGGTCCAATCCTCGGCGTTCCAGGTGAACTCAGCCCACGGGTTGGTCGCCTGTCCCGCCACTCTGTCGCTGAACGCATCGAGCTTCGAGCGCTTGTACAACGGGATGTACACACCTGCGTTGAGGACTTCCTCAACGACAATGCGGTACGCGTCCTTGCGAGCGCTGATATCGAGCGTCGCGCGGCCATCGTTGATTGCCTGGTCGAGCCTGTCGCTCTGGAGGCGGAAGAAGTTCCATCCCTCGCCATCGTTGGATTCCTGAGGAATCTGATCCGAACGGAACAGGGTCGACAAGAAGTTGTCAGGGTCGAGATCGGCACCCCACGTATCCATAGCGATGTCGAAATCACCGCGCTTGAGCTTGCCGTTCTCCGCCCAGTTCCCGAACAGCGTTGCTGCGGGAACGTTGTTGATCACGAGCTCTATGCCGACGGCCTTGAACTGCTCCTGGAGAACCTGCTCGGTGAGCTCACGTACTTGCTGACCCGCAGGGGTGCTGATCTCAAGCGTGAGCCTCTTCCCGTCCTTCTCCCGAATCCCATCGCCGCTATCGACCCATCCAGACTCTTCGAGCAACGCCTTGGCTCCCTCAGGATCGTACGCAGGGTTGGAGAGACCAACCGGTGCCGCCCAACCAAGGCCGATAGGTGATGTTGCAGCCTCGGACAAGCCGAACAGCAGTTCCTCGATGATCGGCGTACGGTCGATCGCCATGGCGAGAGCGAGTCGTACGTTCGGATCTCCGAAGGCGAAGTGCGGGGTCCCCGGCTCAGAGCCCGAGCTCAAGTTGAGCCCGAGGTACTCGATATTGGACGATGGGGTGACCTGGATGGTCACACCGTCCATGCTGGTGAACTGCTCGATCACACCCGTGTCGACGTTCCAGAACACATCGATGTCACCTGTGCGCATCTGAGCAATACCTGCATTCTGATCCGGGAGGATCTTGAAGATGAGGCGATCGATCAGTGGGCGGTCCGGTACCCGATAGTTCGGATTCTTGTCGAGGATGAGCGACTGACCGGAGTTCCATTCCGTAACCATGTACGGGCCTGTGCCCTCAGGGATGCGGTTGAACTCGGCATCGACGAAGGACTGGCCTTCCAGCACGTGCGCTGGGAGGATCGCTTCTGGGATGCTGAACAGCGACAAGGCAGGAGCGAACAGCTCGCTGAACGTGACAACCGCCGTCTGGTCATCCGGCGTATCGATAGACACGATCTTGTCGTATCCGGTCTGGGAGTTCACAGCGTTCGAGTCGTCCATGATCGATTCCCACGTGAACTGGATATCGCGGGATGTGAACGGGTCACCGTCTGACCATGTGATGCCGTCGACCAACTTGTACGTCACGGTGAGACCGTCCTCGGAGATCGTTCCCGCCTCAACGGAGGGCACAGCTGCGAGGTCCGAGACGTAGTTGCCGTCCGGGTCCGCATCAACGAGGCCCTCGAGTACGAGATCGCGAACGATCCTGCTTGCCGTCTGCACCGCAAGATACGGATTCAGGTTGTCCGGCTCCTGGAAAAGGCCGATCGTGAGGACGCCTCCGGCATCTTCAGCCGTTGGGGGTACCGTGGTCGTTGGGGCTGATGTCGTTGTGTCACCGGCGCCGCCTGAGCCACTGTCACCTGCTACGGCTGTTGTGGCCGTCGTGTTGGTGTCGTCACCTTCGGAGCCGCTGGAACACGCGGCCGCTACGAGTGCGAGCACGACGAGCAGAATCGCTAATCGTTTCATCGGGTTTCCTCCTCGAGGCCTTGCAGCCTCAGTCCATCGATGTGTTGGGTATGCATCTCGCTGCCTGTTCGCGGAACGTTGGGGCACGTAGGCATCAAGCAGAGCGAGAGTGCTATCGAGTGAGCCTACCAGCGAGCGTCACCTCCGCAAACGGTCGGGGTCACAGGTGGTGCACGGATGAGTACGTTGTGTGGTGCACCTACTGCTCCGAAGGCACGTGTGGTCACGCCTGATGTCGCCAACGCCGACGCCGTGTGTTCGTTACACAAGCTTTACGAAGCAGCTCGTACAGGCTTGACGTTCATCTGATTGACTTTGGGAGGAAGCAGAGGCAGATACGCTGAAAGGAGTATCGACATGATGTACGGATATGGCTGGTGGGCACCGGTTGGAGGGCTATTCATGTTCGCGATCTTCGGGTTGTTCGTGTGGCTGATCGTCACAGCGATTCGCCCGGAGCGCTCGAGGCCGAGTGAGTCGAGGGCGCTTGAGGTGCTTTCGGACCGTTTCGCCCGTGGCGAGATCGACGCAGAGGAGTATCGCACACGTAAGTCGATCATCGAAGGAGGCATCTGATGTGGAGAAAGCTCATTGTTGCGGGCACGATCGTGGTCGCAGTTGTCGTTGGATCCGCCTTCGCCGTTGCGTCCCAGAGCGTGGCTGGAACATCGCCTGCCTTGGAAGGAACGCAAGCCGACCATTGGTCTGAGATGGAGGTCGAGATGGGCGACGCGTGGCAGGAGATGGTTGGGCACATGCAGGATGTTCTCGGTGACGAGTTTCCCGACATGGTGAACCACATGGAGTCCTTCAGCTTCGACATGGGAAGATCCGACGCAGGTGTTGCCAGGGGCGGGATGCACGGCTGACCACTCTCGATGCTGATCGTGGCGGGGACCATCGGGTCCCCGCTACCATTTTTTTCGGATCGACTCTTGTGAGGGACACGATGCCACAACCCCGGATCCTGCTCGCCGATGATGAGGCGGCGTTGCGTGACATGCTCGTGCAATACCTCACCTCCGAGGGCTTCGATGTCATCGAAGCGACGGATGGTGCAGCGGCGTTGCGCCTGGCGCGCCGTGATGAGCCTGACTTGGTGCTCCTCGACGTCGGTATGCCGGAGTTGGACGGATTCGAGGTGCTACGCGAGCTGCGTGTGTCTTCGTCCGTTCCTGTGATCATGCTCACTGCTAGGGCAGAGGAGATCGACAGAGTCGTCGGACTCACCGTCGGAGCCGATGACTACGTTACGAAGCCGTTCAGCCCCAGGGAACTCGTTGCCCGGATCAAGGCTGTTCTTCGGCGAGGACGACCTGACGTCGACGGTGATCAGCTGCTTCGGTTTGATGGGTTGACCGTCGATGTCCTCCGTCGGGAGGTGGACCTTGATGGGCACCTGATCGATCTCACAGCTCTGGAGTTCGATCTCCTCGTCGCGCTGGCGTCGGCTCCCGGCCATGTCATGACGAGGGAGTTTCTCATGGAGCGGGTGTGGGGTTGGGACTTTGTCGGCGTCGACAGGGTCGTGGATGTGCACATTTCGAATCTCAGGAGAGCACTGCGCGACGATCCGTCTGATCAGCGCTACATCGCAACGGTGCGTAGCGTTGGCTATAAGTTCGTTGCGGAGCCACGATGAGGCGGACGCTCAGGACGTTGCGTGGGCGCCTGATCCTCTCACATCTCGCAGCCGTGTTCGTTGGAGTTCTCACCATCGTTCTCACGGCGGGTCCGCTCACGCAGAGGTTTTTCATCGATCATGTGGCCGATATGGGCTTCGGTAGCGACATGATGGGCGCCAGCAGTGGTTCCACAATGGGGCGACTCGAGAATTCGTTGACAGAGTCCTTCTTGTCCGCACTCATCGTTGCGCTCGCAGCCAGTGCGGTCACGGCCGTCGTGGCAAGTGTCATCGCCGCTCGGAGAATTGCTGAGCCCATTGAGCGAATGAGTGATGCTGCTCGCCGCCTGGCCTTAGGGGAATATCGGGAACGCGTTCCTGTACCACGCGAGGCAGAGCTAGCCACCCTTGCCGAGGACATCAACACGCTCGCTGCGTCGCTCGAGACGACCGAGGACCGCAGACTCAGGCTCATCAACGAGGTAGCTCACGAGCTTCGCACTCCGCTTACGACGATCGAAGGGTACATGGAGGGGCTGCTCGACGGCGTGTTCGAGCCGACGGAAGAGGTATTTGGTGCAACAGCGCGAGAGGCTGCCCGCTTGAGGCGCCTCGCAACCGATCTGAGCGTTCTGTCTCGTGCAGAAGAGGGTGAGCTCGATTTAGAGATGAACCGCATCGATCTGGGTGAGGTCGCAATCGAGGCCGCTACTGCTCTCCGACCACTGTTCGTAGAGAAGGACATCACATTCCGTGTCGAAGGTGCCGTTCGCCTGCCAGTTCTTGGGGACAGGGATCGCCTGACCCAGGTATTTACGAATATCCTCGGGAATGCTATTACCTACACGAGTTCGGGTGGGGAAGTGGCGGTCAGTGCCCAGTCTGAGCGTACCGACGCAGTGGTGACCGTGACCGACAGCGGGAAGGGTCTTGCTCGGGAGGATCTCGCCAGGGTTTTCGATCGCTTTCATCGCGTTGATCCGAGTCTTCCTGGCGGAACCGGCATCGGTCTCACGGTTGCCCGTAGCCTCGTTCGTCGGCATGGCGGGACCATTGCCGTGTATTCGGAGGGACCAGGCACCGGGTCGAGCTTCGTGGTGTCGCTGCCAATGGCGCGTTGAAGCCATTCTGTCCTCGCGTTGCACGACTCGCCAGGAGACCTACACAGTCTGAAGAGATCCGCGTTCGGTCACGCGAGATCACCGAGGTCTGCGAGCAGGCGCTCGAGTGGGACGAACATCTCGGCGTAATGCTGGATCCACGCGATCTGGCCCTGGCGATCCACGAGGGCGAAGCTGTGACTTGGACGATTCTGGTGCCCATAGATGCCGATCATGCCGTACGCCTCAGAGACTGATCGATCGGTATCGATCAGGATCGGTGTCGATATTTGGAATCTCTGGGCCTCGGCCAAGACCCGAGGGGCGGGGTCGACCATAACTGGGACGAGTGTGATGCCCATGTCTGCGAGCGCCTGCTCGACCTCTGGGATCTGGTGGAAGCAGCCGTCACATCCTGGGCCCATGGAGAAATAGAGCAACGCTTCACTGTTAGCGAGCACGGCCTCAAGGGTTTGGGTGCTGCCATCCGTTGCTGGAAGGGAGAACTCCGGAGCGGGTGATCCCACTCTTGCGGTGCCGCTGGTGTCGTCGCCGCCACCAAGGACCATGACAGCGATCAGGGCGGCTACCGGGAGGGCGATAGCCATCCAACTCCACCAGGATGGTCGCTGTCGGCCGCCGGCACTATTTCTGGTCGGTGTGGCCGAGCGACTCGGCGGCTTCTTGATCTTGGTCATGGCAACTCCGATCTAACGAGTGTTCATCATCTGTGTCGAGTCTGCGCCGCCGTCCCGAGATGACGACAGCGAATACGGCTATGGCGACAAGAACCAGGCCGATGACGTAGTCGGGGACTGGTTCGAGCCATGTCACGAATGGGAGGAGGCGCTCCTGGAGCCAGACTCCTACGGCGACCTGGGCGGTGGGAGCAAGCGTTGCACCCGTTACACCGACGACCATGAGGGCGATCCCCATCAGCCCGAACATTCCGGCAGCTACGAGATCGAGTGTCGTTACGCCAAGCGTGCGCCCGGCGAATCGGATGTGTCTGTCCTTGGTCTGCATCTTGTCGCGGAACTTGGCACCGAATCGGTCCCAAGTCAGAGCGAGTATGACGAGGGGGAACACCATGCCAAAGACGTATGCCAGTCCGATGCCGACGCCCTGGATGAGGCTCGGTGCTACGGCCGAGAGGGTGAGTACTCCTGCAAGTACGGGTGCGCAGCACGCCGATGCGGCACCTGAGAAGACGCCGAGAGCGAACACGCCGCCGGTGTCGGTTCGTTGGATGTCTGGCGATCCTCGCATGATTGGCAGGGTCCAGCCCCGACCGGAGAGTGCAAGTCCTGCAAGGACCAACATGAGCAATCCTCCGACGACGTATGTCGCGCCGTGATACTTGAGAAGGCCACGGGTGAGGATTCCGAGTCCGAGGGTCACAGGGACGAGTACAACCGCGATCCCCGCGGCGTAGATCAAGGTGAGCGGTACCAGTCGCCACTTGCTGTTTCGGACCGCTGCTGCGAGATAGGCGGGGAAGAGCACGACGATGCAGCACGGTGCAAACAGCGCAACGGATCCTGCGAGGAACGCGGCGAGCAGGGAACCACCGAGGAATAGGCCCTCCACGTCAGCAACCTTCCCTAAACGCGGACAAGGCGCTCCTCATCACGACACCCCAACGTGCCGACCGGCGGCTAGGTTCGAGTCGCATGGCGCTTCGCCTTTTGGCATCGATTCCTCCAAACCGAACTCTGATCGTCCCCGTAAGAGTCGTTGCCCTTTCGGGAATCAACTGCCTGTCTGGAAGGTACCTGTGGCTCGACGTAATTACCAATCCCGCAGCTCAGTAATTGTGCGTCGATCGAGTTCCTGCTTCGGGGTGCCTCATCGGGGTTGCGTGGACGCAAACGCCACCGATAGTCAACGACTCTCGGAGAGCAAGGTCCTCCATGTGAGGCCCCCTGTCAGGTTCAGTTCAGAGACCGAGGTCTGCGAGTAGGCGCTCGAGAGGGACGAACACGTCCGGGTAGTCCTGTCTCCACGTGATCTGGCCATCTTGATCCACGAGCGCAAAGCTGTGGGTCGGTGTGTTGCGGTGACCATAGATCCCGATCATGTCATAGGACTTCGACACGGAGAGGTCGCTGTCGATGAGGATGGGGGTTGTGACCCCAAGCCGCTGTGCCTCCGCTGCGATGACCGGGCCAGGCTCGACCATGATCGGCACCAGTGTTATGCCTTTGTCGGCAAGTGCCTGGTCGACCTCCGGGATCTGATAGAAGCAGATGTCACATCCGACGCCCATGGCGAAATAGAGCAACGCTGGTCCGTCGGCGAGAACGCCGTCGAGGCTCACTTGAGACCCCGCAGTGGTCGGCAGATCGAACGCGGGTGCTGCGGAGTTCACGTTACTGCCGTTGTCGGTGGCGCCATCGAAAGCACCCAGCACCGCAACGATGAGGAGTCCGACGACAGGGACGGCGATCGCTGCCCATGCCCAACTCTTGGCTCCCTGGCCCTTGTCAGAGTCAATCTTTGGGTGTGGTCGCGACGGAGTCGTCGCCTGCTTCTTCTTGTTGCCCGTCATGGCAGCTCCTATCGGGAGATTCTGTGTCTTGTGTTGTCAATCTTCTGCGGCGGCCAGAGATGACGACAGCCGCAGCGGCTATGGCCACGAGAACCAGGCCGATGACGTAGTCGGGGACTGGTTCGAGCCATGTCACGAATGGGA
>CAYWPC010000038.1:0-16516 GCA_964460075.1 uncultured Acidimicrobiaceae bacterium | reverse complement strand
CATCGTGCCAACATTCACATGCGGCTTCGACCGCTCAAACTTTTCCTTCGCCATGACGGGACTCCTATTCGCCTCTGACCTTGGCCACAATTTCCGTGGCCGCTGCTGTCGGTACTTGTTGATATGAGTGGAACTGCATCGTGTAGTTTGCGCGACCCTGGGACCGTGACCTCAGGTCGGTTGCGTAGCCGAACATCTCAGCGAGCGGCACGAGCGCCGTTACGACACGCGCTGCGCCGCGTGATTCCATCGATTCGACCTTGCCACGTCGCGACGAGATGTCACCGATGACATCACCCATGTATTCCTCTGGTGTGACGACTTCGAGTTCCATGACCGGCTCGAGAATCTTGATGCCTGCAGTTTTTGCGGCTTGCTGGATCGCCATCGATCCAGCGATCTTGAACGCCATCTCGTTCGAGTCGACATTGTGGCTCGAACCATCGATGAGACGCGCCTTGATGTCGACAAGCGGATATCCCGCGAGGATGCCGCCGCTGAGCGCCTCGCGCATGCCCTTCTCGACCGCAGGTATGAACTCACGGGGCACGTTACCGCCCTTGACGGCATCTTCGAACTCGAACCCTGACCCCGGCTCGAGCGGCACGAGATCGATGACGACATGGCCGTACATGCCAGAGCCTCCGGTCTGCCGCTTGAACTTCGCATCGATCTTGGTAACCGGGCGCTTGATCGTCTCACGGTACGCAACCTGTGGACGGCCGACGTTGGCTTCGACCTTGAACTCACGCCTGAGGCGATCGACGATAACTTCGAGGTGGAGTTCGCCCATGCCTGCAATGATGGTCTGACCTGTTTCGTCGTCCGTGTGGACATTGAATGTTGGATCTTCCTCGGTGAGCCGCCCAAGTCCGCTGCCGAGCTTGTCCTGGTCAGATTTCGTCTTCGGTTCGATCGCCACCGAAATGACCGGATTGGGGAAGGTCATCGACTCAAGCTGAATCGGATCGTCGATAGCGGCGAGCGTATCACCCGTCTTGGTGTTCTTGAGACCGACAGCAGCAACGATGTCGCCCGTCATGATCTCGTCGATGTCCTCCTGCTTTGCAGCATGCATACGCAGAAGGCGCCCGAAGCGCTCCTTCTTCCCCGTCCGCGTGTTGAGGATGGAATCTCCCTTGTTCGCGCGTCCCGAGTACACGCGGAAGTACGTGAGCTTCCCGACATAGGGGTCGGACATGATCTTGAAGGCGAGGGCAGCGAAAGGCTCATCGTCTGATGCCTTCCGTTCCATCGACATGTCTTCGTTGCCTGGCTTGAAGCCCTCCATGGGAGGTAGCTCTGCCGGGCTGGGAAGGTACTGGATGACCCCATCGAGGAGCGGCTGGACACCTTTGTTCTTGAACGCTGTCCCTAGCATCACGGGGACGAAGTCGCGGTTGATGGTGCCCTTGCGGATCACCGATCGAATCTCTTCGGGGGTGAGCTCTTCTTCCGTCAGGTACTTCTCGAGGAGTGCCTCATCTTCAGACGCAACGACGTCGAGCATCTTGCCTCGCCACTCTTCTGCCTGCTCCAGGAGGTCGGAGGGGATGTCTGTCTTGTCCCATTCCTTGCCCTCATCGTCATGCCAGAGGAGGGCCTTCATCTCTACGAGGTCGATAACGCCAGAGAAGTCGGACTCAGACCCGATGGGAATCTGTATAGCGACGGGATTGCCACCGAGCCGATCCACGATCGACTGTGTCGATGCGAAGAAATCCGCTCCAACTCGGTCCATCTTGTTAATGAAACAGATGCGAGGGACCCCGTACTTGTCTGCTTGACGCCACACCGTCTCGGATTGTGGTTCGACTCCAGACACGGCGTCGAACACGGCGACCGCGCCGTCGAGAACCCGCAACGACCGCTCGACTTCGACCGTGAAGTCGACGTGGCCCGGCGTGTCGATGATGTTGATCGTGTGTCCATCCCACTCACACGTCGTTGCAGCAGACGTGATCGTGATGCCACGCTCTTGCTCCTGCTCCATCCAATCCATGACGGCCGCGCCTTCATGGACCTCACCTATCTTGTAGGTGCGTCCCGTGTAGTACAAGATCCGCTCGGTCGTCGTCGTCTTGCCCGCATCAATGTGGGCCATGATTCCGATATTGCGAACTGTGTCGAGAGGGATGGTGCGTGCCATAGTTTCTTACCAGCGGTAGTGAGCAAAGGCCTTGTTGGACTCCGCCATCTTGTGAACATCTTCGCGGCGCTTTGCCGCAGCGCCTGTACGGTTCGCCGCGTCGAGAATCTCGTTGGCGAGGCGCTCCGACATCGTGTTCTCACGACGTTTCCTGGCGAATTCGACGAGCCAACGAACGGCAAGTGTCTGCGCGCGACGAGGGCGAACCTCGACGGGCACTTGGTAGGTCGACCCACCGACTCGCCTGCTGCGTACTTCAAGAGTCGGACGCACATTGTCGATGGCGCGTTTGAGCGTTGGGAGTGGATCAGAGCCGGTGCGACGCTCAACCGTGTCCATTGCGGTGTACACGATGCGTCGAGCAGCACCCTTCTTGCCCTTCCAGAGGATCTTGTTGATGATCTGGGAGACGAGAACCGACTGGTAGATCGGATCAGGGTCGAGTTTGCGAACTTCAGCTGGTGCTCTGCGCATCAGGAATCCTTCTTTGTGCCATATCGCGAACGTGCCTGCTTGCGACCGTCGACTCCTGCAGCATCAAGCGCTCCACGGATGACCTTGTAACGAACACCAGGAAGGTCCTTCACCCGTCCTCCACGTACAAGGACAATGGAGTGTTCCTGGAGGTTGTGGCCCTCACCGGGAATGTAAGCGGTGACTTCTGCTCCAGAGGAGAGGCGCACACGTGCGACCTTCCGAAGCGCCGAGTTCGGCTTCTTCGGTGTGACGGTGTAGACACGCGTGCACACGCCTCGACGCTGAGGGGACCCAGCGAGGCCGACGGTCCTCTGTTTCTTCGGCTGCGGCTTCCGGCCCTGGCGGACCAGCTGCTGTACGGTTGGCACTTTGCTCTATGTCTCTCTCTTCGACGCACCTCGACCCGACACCCGGGTATCGAGGTTCTTGACGAACGAAAATCGGCCACGTTGCGAACTGCACAGCGAGACCGATCCCTTGTGTGAGCCTCTTCCTGTACAACAGCGCCTTGGGCGCCTCCGGGTACCGGCGGACTCGGCTGGGAAAACCAGGTCGCAGTATATCGCTCAGGGGCTGTAACGCACACCGCGAAACAGCCACCTGGCCACAACACCACCTGGAACCACGGAATGTAGCAGAAACGATTCGTGACCTGAACGATCCGATCGTCGACGCCGCCCTGCGTGCGATCCCATGGACATGTGACGCGGCTGGCGCCTGGACAGGTCATGGTCGGCCACAGACACGCCAACCAATACAACCGAGTCAAACAGATCAACAAGTAGGCTCCTGCCATGGCACAGAACCTCCGCACAGCGATCTGCATTGACTAACCTTGCTTCGCCTACGGCCGACATGGTCAACACGCACTTCACCGAGGTGTTCCCTGCGGCTGCGTCAGCCGGATTCCGCTGCGAGTCGATCGATGATGGAGCGGCGACCGCCCGCTGGACGTTCGATGAGACACAACTCCGCCCCGGGCGCTACATCA
This sequence comes from uncultured Acidimicrobiaceae bacterium, assembly GCA_964460075.1. GTDB lineage: Bacteria > Actinomycetota > Acidimicrobiia > Spongiisociales > UBA5794 > JAMBLL01. Next base: position 12,899 of record CAYWPC010000038.1, on the reverse strand, counting down.
GCGGTCCGACAATGTTCATGCTGGCAGACACCGCGCTCTGGTTTGCAGCGTTCTCTGTTATTGGCATCGAGTCGATGGCGGTCACGAGCGAAATGTCCATCAGATTCCTGCGACCCGCCCAAGACGGGGATCTGCTCGCCAGCGCATCACTCGACTCGGTGAGTCGACGTCGAATCGTTGGGACCATCCGGATCTGGGTAGAGAGAGACCCGGACCGCCTGGTCGCCATCGCCCAGGGTAGCTACGCCATACCTGCGTAGAGGGAACGAGACGCTACCAATGCACCGTCGTGGCAACGCGCCACTAGATGGGGAACTCGGGAGGTGGCTGTGGAGGGGTCGGATTGGCCGGCGGCGCCGGTCGCGGTCCTGAGGGATCACCCGACCGAGCCACTTGGTCAGCAACCGATGCTCGATACTCTCGCAGACCGCTCACTGCAAAAAATACCACGATGAACACACCGAAGCGGTACCCGTTGATCCACGCGTACGGAACCACGATGGCGACCGCTACCCACGTGACGACCTGACTGATCAGCGGTGCCTTCTCCTCGTTGTATCTCGCTGCGAGGCTCTGAACCATGTGCCCACCATCGAGCGGCACGATCGGGATCCAGTTGAGAGCGCCCCATATGAGAGACGTGAACACGAACGAGTTGATGAACACGCCGACCTCGAACGGCACGCTTGCAAACACGCCCTCGCTACGGAGCAGCCACACAGCACCCCCGGCGACGATTCCCACGAACGACCCTGCTGCCGAAATGACGAACGATCGCGCGTGAGACATCTGGTGATCGTGTTGGTACGACGTCAGCCCTCCAAGACCGTAGAGCGTCACATGAACGCCACGCGCGCCGAAGCTCCTTGCGACAAGCGCGTGGCCGAGCTCGTGGAGAACGATCGAAACGAGGGCAGCAAACGTCCATACCACAATGACCGCCACACCACTCGACGTCGGACCGATCAGGGCAACGAACAAGAACGAGGCATGAACACCCACCGGGATGCCGAAGAGTCGGAAGCGAAACATGGCGTGAAGGTAACGCCAGGCGTCGACTTCTTCGCCATGCGTGCCGCGTCCCCCCGCCCGGGGTGCTTAACGACCCTCTGTACGCAAGCAGGGCCACCGCTGTCGGTGGCCCTGCTCGTCTTTGATCCGCGTGCGACTATGTGTCCGTGTCTGCAGCCTCCGAAGGAGCGTCATCGGACGACGAAGCGCCGAGCGCTGCAAGCCACTCAGCAGGATCGGCAGGCAGCGCGTCGTCGACCGACTCAATATCGCCATCACCGAACAGTGCTGCCGCTGTCGTGACCTGAGCATCTGGCAACATCGGCTGGATCTTCTGGTATGCATCCGATCCCGTACCTGCGGGAATCAGCTTGCCAATGATGACATTCTCCTTCAGACCACGCATGTAGTCGGACTTCGAGTTCAACGAAGCCTCCGTGAGAACCCTGGTCGTCTCCTGGAAGGACGCTGCTGAGAGCCATGAATCGGTTGCAAGGGACGCTTTTGTGATCCCCATGAGCTCAGGACGACCTTCGGCCGGCTTCTTGCCGTCCTCAACGAGTTCACCGTTGGCGTCCCTGAACTCCTGTGCATCGACGAGCTCCGCAGGCAACCACCGACCGTCACCAGGGTTGACGATGCGCACGCGGCGCAGCATCTGGCGAACAATCAGTTCGATGTGCTTGTCGTGAATATCGACACCCTGAGATCGGTACACCTCCTGGACCTGATTCACGAGATACCGCTGACATGCGCGAACACCCTGAATCTCAAGCACTTCCTTGGGATCCAGTGGGCCCTCGGTCAGCTGGGTACCCGGCTCGATGATGTCACCCTCTGAGACCTTCAGGCGAGCACGAACCGGCAACAAATAGCGAGTCTCGTCATCACCGTCGACGATCACGATGTGGCGATCACCACTTTCGGGATCCTCCACGAAGGTAACCGCTCCACCGACTTCCGACAGAATCGCCACACCCTTCGGTGTGCGAGCCTCGAACAACTCCTGCACACGTGGAAGGCCGTGGGTGATGTCCTCACCTGCAATACCGCCGGTGTGGAAGGTACGCATGGTCAGCTGTGTCCCAGGCTCACCGATCGACTGGGCGGCCATGATGCCAACAGCAGTTCCTGATTCCACAACGGAACCCGTCGCCAGGTCGATGCCGTACGAGGCTTTGGAAATACCGTGACGGCTCGTGTCAGTGAGCGGTGAGCGAACTCGAAGCTCCACGACGTTCTCAAGTTCGACAATGCCGTTCACAGCCTCGCGGTCCATTACGAATCCGGCCGTGAGCCTGCGCCCATCCGGAAGCGCCGCAACAGCCCGACCGATCTTGACGTCCTCGGCGAGAACACGACCGAATACTCGGTTACGAAGTTGGCGAACCGGCTGTCCTGTCTCGTCACGAATAGTCATCAGGAGGCCCGGATCCTCGGTTTCGTCATCGTGGATGATGATCTCCTGAGCCACATCGACAAGCCGCCTGGTGAGGTATCCGGAGTCGGCTGTTCTCAACGCCGTGTCTGCAAGACCCTTTCGAGCACCGTGTGTCGAGATGAAGTACTCGAGCACCGAGAGGCCCTCGCGGAAGTTTGCCTTGATCGGCTGTGGGATGATGTCACCCTTCGGATTCGCCACAAGCCCACGCATGCCTGCGATCTGGCGAAGCTGCATAATGTTTCCGCGAGCCCCCGAACGGACCATCATGTCCATTGGGTTGAACGGATCCGCCTGGAGGGTCTCCTGCATTGCATCCTTGACCTCGTCGGTTGCAAGCGTCCAGATCTCGATCAGTTCCGACTTGCGCTCGTCGTCCGTGATGACACCCTTCTGGTACAGCTTCTCTACCTTCGCGGCACGCTCGTCGAAGCGAGCGATGATCTGGGGCTTCGACGGAGGCGTCTTGACATCCTGAAGACCGATCGTGAGACCGGCTCTGGTCGCGTAGTGGAACCCGAGCTCCTTGATGCTGTCAAGTGTGTTCGCGACATCTGGCTTGTCGTAGGTGTGGATCACCTCTTCTACCAGCGTGCGAACATCGGACTTCAGCAGCACTGCGTTGATGTACGGGAAACCCTTGGGGAATGCCCCATTGATAAGTGCCCGGCCAAGCGTCGTCTCCGTAAGTCCCTCCCCATCGACAGGTTGGTCCTCGATGAGGTTCTTGAGTAGCGGCTTGAGTCGAGCATGCAGTTCGGCGTCGCCCGAGAGCCAGCCAACACGCAGCTTGATCGACGCATGCAGGGACAGATCGCCTATGTCATAGGCCATCATGGCCTCGTCAACCGAGGAGAACGCCCTGCCAGTGCCGACCGCATCGTCGACAAGTGCCGAAAGGTAATACATGCCGATGATCATGTCCTGAGACGGTGTCACGATCGGCCGCCCGTTCGCTGGCGAAAGCACATTGTTCGACGACAGCATCAGGATCCTGGCCTCAGCCTGGGCCTCAGCGGAGAGTGGAAGATGTACAGCCATCTGGTCGCCATCGAAGTCGGCGTTGAACGCCTCGCAAACCAACGGATGTAGCTGGATTGCTTTCCCCTCGATGAGAACAGGCTCGAAAGCCTGGATACCAAGACGGTGCAACGTCGGCGCACGGTTCAGCAACACCGGGTGCTCCTGAATGACATCACCGAGGACGTCCCAAACCTGAGCTCGGCGCCGCTCGACCATCCGCTTCGCAGCCTTGATGTTTTGCGCAATGTCGAGATCGACGAGTCTCTTCATCACGAACGGCTTGAACAACTCGAGCGCCATGATCTTGGGAAGGCCACACTGATGCAGGCGCAGCTGTGGGCCGACAACGATCACGGACCGACCTGAATAGTCAACGCGCTTTCCGAGAAGGTTCTGACGGAAGCGACCCTGCTTCCCCTTGAGCATATCGGACAAGGACTTGAGCGGGCGATTGCCCGGCCCTGTGACCGCGCGACCACGCCGACCGTTGTCAAAGAGCGCGTCTACCGCTTCCTGCAGCATACGTTTCTCGTTGTTGACGATGATCTCGGGAGCGCCAAGGTCGATGAGCCGCTTGAGACGGTTGTTGCGGTTGATGACTCGGCGATACAGATCGTTCATGTCGGACGTGGCGAAGCGACCACCATCGAGTTGCACCATCGGACGAAGATCCGGAGGAATCACAGGCACAGCTTCGATGATCATCCCAGTCGGGTCGTTCTTGCCGTCCGCGAACGGCTGGACGACCTTGAGTCGCTTCATTGCACGCTGCCTGCGCTGTTGGGAATTCGCATCGAGATCCCCGCGAAGACGCTCGACCTCGGCTTGGATGTCCATACGGGAGATGAGATCTTTGACGAATTCGGCTCCCATGCCGCCGGTGTAATACTCACCGTAACGATCAACGATCTCACGCCAAAGCTGCTCGGACTCGATGAGATCGCGAGGCTTGAGGCTCTTGAAGGTATCGAATGCCTCGTCGAGCATCTCGATCTCGACGCGAGCGCGGTCGTCGCGGTCCTTGATCTCCCGCTCGACTTCCTTCTTTCGAGCGTTGACCTCGTTCGTCTTGGCTCCTGCATCCTCCATCTGGGCAAGTTCGCCCTCGAGGCGCTCCAGTCGAGCCTCTTTCCATTCGTCGAGTTCGTCCGCGATGAGTATCCGCTCATGCCTTGCAGCTTCTTCGAGGTCGGGGAGGTCCTTGGCGCGCTTGTCCACATCGACGTGGGTGACGAGATACGCGGCGAAGTAAATGACCTTCTCCAACTCCTTCGGCGACATATCGAGTAGGTAGCCGAGGCGGCTCGGGACACCCTTGAAGAACCAGATGTGAGTCACAGGAGCCGCAAGTTCGATGTGGCCCATCCGCTCACGCCGAACCTTCGACCTGGTCACCTCAACGCCGCACCGCTCGCACACGATGCCGCGGAATCGCACACGCTTGTACTTGCCGCAGTAGCACTCCCAGTCGCGAGTCGGACCGAAGATACGCTCGTCGAAGAGCCCGTCCTTCTCCGGCTTCAGCGTGCGGTAATTGATCGTCTCAGGTTTCTTGACCTCGCCGTACGACCAGGACCGAATCTGGTCAGAAGACGCGAGACCAATTTTCAATTCGTCGAAAAGTTGTGGCATCGGTTAGCTCTCGCTTTCAAAGTTCTCGGATCTGGCTGATCAAACTTCTACGTCGGGACGTTCGGGTCGAGATATGTCGATCCCGAGGGAGACCGCTGTGCGGAACACGTCTTCGTCCAGATCCTTCAGTTCGACCTCTTCGCCTGCGGACAGCATCTCGACGTTGAGACAGAGGGATTGCATCTCCTTGACAAGCACCTTGAACGACTCGGGGATGCCGGGCTCAGGGATGTTCTCACCCTTGACGATTGCCTCGTACACCTTGACACGGCCGCGCACATCGTCCGACTTGATCGTCAGCAATTCCTGCAGAGCGTACGCAGCGCCATATGCCTCGAGAGCCCACACCTCCATCTCGCCGAACCTTTGACCACCAAACTGCGCCTTACCACCGAGCGGCTGCTGAGTGATCATCGAGTACGGGCCGGTAGACCTGGCGTGGATCTTGTGATCGACAAGGTGGACCAACTTGAGTATGTACATGTAGCCAACCGTGATGAGCGAGTCGTACGGCTCGCCTGTGAGGCCGTCATACAGCTGACCCTTGCCCTCGGCGTTGATGAGTTGGATACCGTCACGGTTGGTCTTTGAGTACTTCAGGACGTTGAGCACCTCATCCTCATGGGCTCCGTCGAACACCGGCGTCGCGATGTGCGTCCATGGATCGGCTCCCATCGATGCGGGGCTTTCGAGATCGTCGAAGCTCTCCCATCCTGTCGCTGCAGCCCAGCCGAGATGTGTCTCGAGCACCTGGCCGAGGTTCATTCGAGACGGAACTCCGAGTGGAGACAAGATAATGTCGACAGGCGTCCCATCCTCGAAGAACGGCATGTCCTCTTCCGGCAGGATCTTCGCGATGACGCCCTTGTTTCCGTGGCGACCAGCGAGCTTGTCACCTGCAGAGATCTTTCGCTGCTTGGCGACATAGACACGAACCAACTCGTTCATACCTGGTGGCAGGTCGTAGCCGTCCTCACGGCTGAACTCCTTGACCGCAATGGCCTTACCCGACTCTCCGTGAGGCACCTTGAGAGAGACATCGCGGACCTCGCGGGCCTTCTCACCAAAGATTGCCCGAAGCAGTCGCTCTTCAGGAGTCAGCTCTGTCTCGCCCTTCGGTGTGACCTTGCCGACGAGGTAGTCACCAGGTCCGACCTCTGCACCGATACGGATGATGCCGCGGTCATCGAGGTCCATGAGGACTTCCTCAGCTACGTTCGGGATGTCCCGTGTGATCTCCTCAGCGCCGAGCTTGGTATCACGAGCTTCGATCTCGTGCTCCTCGATGTGAATCGACGACAGGATGTCTTCCTTCACGAGACGCTCAGAGATGATGATCGCGTCCTCGTAGTTGTAGCCCTCCCATGGCATGAAGGCGACCATGAGGTTCCGCCCCAGGGCGAGCTCTCCACCATCGGTCGAAGCACCGTCGGCGAGCGCATCACCCTTCTTGACCTTGTCGCCCTCTGCGATGATCGGCTTCTGGTTGATGCACGTGCCCTGGTTCGAGCGTTGGAACTTGTCGAGCGGGAAGGTGTGCTTCTTGTTCGCTCCAGCTTCCTTTATGACAATCTCGCTGCCTGTGACAACTACGACCTCACCATCAACGGTTGAAACGACGACCTCGCCGGAGTCTTTGGCGGCGCGAGCCTCGACGCCAGTTCCGACGAGAGGGGCATCCGAAGTGATGAGTGGCACAGCTTGGCGCTGCATGTTCGAACCCATGAGCGCGCGGTTCGCGTCGTCGTGCTCAAGGAACGGGATCAGCGCAGTAGCGACAGACACCACCTGCTTGGGTGAAATGTCCATGTAGTCGACCTGATCGGCCGGCACGATATCGACTTCGCCTCCCGTCTTGCGCACAAGGACACGATCGTTGACGAACGACCCGTCGTCGCTGAGGGGTGCATTCGCCTGGGCGATAATGTGACCCTCTTCCTCGGACGCAGTCAGGTAGTCGACCTTCTTTGCGACCTTGCCCTTGCCTACTCTCCGGTACGGTGTCTCGATAAAGCCGAACCTGTTCACTCTTGCATAGGACGCCAGAGATCCGATCAATCCGATGTTCGGCCCCTCCGGCGTCTCGATCGGGCACATGCGCCCATAGTGAGACGGGTGCACGTCGCGTACCTCGAAGCCTGCGCGTTCACGCGACAAACCACCCGGTCCGAGGGCTGAAAGCCGACGCCTGTGTGTGATCGACGCGAGCGGGTTCGGCTGATCCATGAACTGGCTCAACTGGGATGTTCCGAAGAATTCCTTGATCGAAGCGACCACCGGCCGGATGTTGATCAGCGTCTGGGGCGTGATCGCTTCCGGGTCCTGGGTGGTCATGCGTTCGCGGACGACACGTTCGAGACGAGTCAGGCCGACACGAATCTGATTTTGGATCAACTCTCCGACCGTGCGAATACGACGGTTCTGGAAATTGTCGATGTCATCGATGCGGTACCCGTCGCGACCCTCGTGGAGAGCCATGAGATAGCGAATCGTGTTGAGCATGTCCGTGTCCGTGATAAGACCCTGCTCGTTCGCGCTGTAGCTGTCGAGCATCTCGACCGTTGCGTCGCCACCAAGTTTCTGATTGAGCTTGTAGCGGCCAACACGTGTGAGGTCGTACCGTTTCGGCGTGCGAAACAACGTCTTGATCAGGCTTCGGGCAGACTCGACCGTCGTCAACTCACCTGGACGAAGCTTGCGATACAAATCGAGAAGCGCTTCGTCTTTCGTTGATGTCGGATCTTTCTCCAGCGTGTTGCGAACAAGCGTGGAGTCTCCGAGAAGCGTGATGATCTCCTCATCGGACTCGGCGATTCCCAGGGCCCGCAGGAACGTCGTCACGAACTGACGGCGCTTACGATCGACACGCACGCCAATCGTTTCCTTCTTGTCGATATCGAACTCAAGCCACGCTCCACGTCCCGGAATAACCTTGCACGCGTAGACGGCTCGACCGGAGGTCTTGTCCCTGGTCTCATCGAAGTAGACGCCGGGGCTTCGAACGAGTTGGCTCACTACGACACGTTCGGTTCCGTTGATGATGAACGTGCCATTGTTGGTCATCATCGGGAAATCACCGAGGAAGACCTGCTGCTCCTTGATCTCCCCTGTCTCACGATTGAGGAAACGAGCAGTCACGAAGAGAGGACGCGAATAGTTCGCATCGCGATCCTTCGCTTCCTCGATCGTCAAGGGCGGCTCTTCGAACCGATGATCGGTCAGCTCGAGAGCAAGGTTGCCGGTGAAATCCTCGATGGGTGAAACCTCATCGAACATTTGCTTAAGACCGGTCTCTAGAAAGACGTCAAACGATTCCCTCTGAATATCAAGAAGGTCCGGGATGTCCTGAACCTCAGGGATCTTGGCGAATGACAGCCTGTTGGAACGCGCACGGGCCAACGCGGGTCCTCCTCAAATAGGCATACCAGCAGCGAAGCTGGGAGCAGTTACGGGCGAATGGGTCAGGATAACACGAAATTGAGATAGCACGCAGCTACCCCATCTCTGCCTTCGGCGAGTTGTAAAAAAGACTTCAACTGTGGTCACACGATACCGCGAGGGTTACGCATGGTCAAGACATCACGGGTCCCGAGATGACGGGCACCTGAGCACCCGTCATCTCCCATACATACATGCAGCAGGTCAGCTACCACGTATGCATGCATGGACGCCCGCCGCCTCTACTTGAGCTCCACCGAGCCGCCAGCAGCTTCGAGAGCAGCCTTCGCCTTCTCAGCAGTCTCTTTGTCAACACCCTCGAGGACGCTAGAGGGAGCCTTGTCGACGAGCTCCTTGGCTTCCTTGAGACCGAGGCTCGTGAGACTACGAACCTCCTTGATCACCTGGATCTTCTTCTCACCTGGGCCGGTGAGTACGACGTCGAACTCGTCCTGCTCCTCAGCTTCGTCCGCACCTGCGTCAGCGACGGCAGCCGCGGCGAGAGCTACCGGTGCGGCAGCGGTCACATCGAACTTCTCTTCGAACGCCTTGAGAAACTCGGACAGCTCGAGGATGGACATCTCCTCGAACGCGCCGAGCAACTTCTCGGTAGTTGTCTTGGCCATGATTACTCCTCCTCGGCGTCGTCTTGCGACGCCTCGTCGGCCTGAACTGCAGTTACGTCGCCGGCATCGTCAGACACCTCGGCAACCACTTCAATCTTGTCTTCGGTCTCTTCAGAATCGTTTGGGTCATCGTCGGAACCTTTGGCCGCATCATCTGCGACGTCCTCGACAACCTCGACGACGGCTTCCTCATCGGTTGGCTCGTCAGCGTCTGCCTCTTGTGGTGAGGCTGTAGCTTCAGCACCGCTCGAGGTCTCGGCCTCGTCGGCTAGAGCTTCGCTACCTGGAGCGATGAACTCGCCTGCTTCCTTCTTCTCAAGCAACTGCTTGAGAACAGAAGCCGTGTTACGCGGCAGCGCTCCGAGGAGCGCAGCAAGATTCGCCATGGGAGCCTTCATCACGCCAGCAAGCTTTGCGAGAAGTACCTCGCGAGGCTCGATGTCGGCGAGTTCAGCGATCTTCTCCGAGCTGAGGAACTCGATACCGAGCAGTCCACCCTTGACCACGAACACGTCGTGACCCTTGGCGAAATCTCTCAGCACCTTTGCAGCCCCAGCCGGATCTCCGTCTGCGAACGCCAGACCTGTGGGGCCTAGCAGCAATTCATCGAGAAAATCGATCTTCAACTCGCCTGCAGCGCGACGAGCCAAGGACATCTTCACGACCTTGAACTCGGCTCCGCTCGCACGCAACTCACGCCGAAGCGTCTGTTGATCCTTGACCGAAAGACCGGCGTACTCAGCGAGAAACACAGCTTGTGCCCCCTCGATACGCTCTTTGATTTCAGCGACAGCCCGGACCTTTTCTGGTCGTGGCATGTGTCGTCCTCCTCAAAATCGGACTTCCACTTCACGCCTCACTCGGGATCTGAAATGATCAAAGCCCCCGACGCAAGACATCGGGAGCTTCCTTGGAAGTTCGGCCTACGTTGGCGTCGTGCGACTTTGCACCTTTCGGTACCAACGGTCTCGGGTCGGTGTGAGGTTGTTGGTGCAAGTGTACCCAGTAGGGGCCGATACCAGACACCCTAGGATCTTCCTCCCTTCGGGGGACTACAGGCGAGAGGGTGCGCACGTCCACTTGGTCAGCCCGCTGAGCGCACACACGTCGTGCATGGGCGAACCAACATCCTCGCAACGTGTCACCCTAAGAGAAATAGCGAGGGGACGTTGGAGTGGATGGTGGTCTCTTTCGAGGATCGAGAAGACGGCGGGCCAGGATGCCATCAACTCGCATATGTCACTCCGAAGGGCCGGGGTAGGGGCCGGCACTCTACTTCGAAATGCCTGAACCACCCGACAAAGGCGGTGGTGGATCGCCCTTGATCCATCATCCAACGGTCCCCCGCTATGTGGTTGTATGGTCGCCGCCGACACCTGTCATGTCAACCCAATTCTGGAAACGACACGCAGCCACGCCTCATAGCCGGACCGAAGCAACCAAGAGCGCGAAAGAAGAACCTAGCTCTCCGTCTCCTGTGATGTCATTGACGCAGCGTTCGGGCCTACCTGCGGGACTTGATAAGATCGGCGAGAGCCGACGGATCAATCTTGATACCCGGGCCCATCGTCGACGACAGTGCCACCTTGAGGATGAACTTGCCCTTCGACGCCGCAGGCTTTCCCCGCTGAATCTCGTCTGCGATCGCAACGATGTTGTCGACCAACTGCTCCTCGTCGAACGAGACACGACCAACAGGTACATGCACGTTGCCGTATCTGTCGTTGCGGTACTCGACTCGCCCCGCCTTGAACGCTGCGACCGTCTTGCCAACGTCCTTGGTGACGGTTCCGGACTTCGGATTCGGCATCAGACCGCGAGGTCCGAGTAGTTGGCCAAGTTTCCCGACGATCGGCATCATGTCCGGGCTCGCGATCGTCACATCCCAGTCGAGCGCCATACCGTTCGTAATCTGCTCTGCAAGATCCTTGCCTCCGACGATGTCGGCGCCTGCCTCCTCAGCTTCTTTGGCCTGGTCGTTCGCGAACACGACGACCTTGATCGCCTTGCCCGTACCGTGTGGGAGCGAAACGGTGCTGCGAACGAGCTGGTCGGCCTGCCTGGCATCGATGCCTAGCTGAAAGGCGATGTCGACGGACTCGTCGAACTTCACAAAGGAGAGATTCTTGACAAGGCCGACTGCATCGACCGGGTCGTACAACGTCTCTCCGTCATATCTTCGCTGAACGTCAGCGCGGTTTTTTGAGATCCCCATCGTGGGTGTTTCCTTTCGTGGTGTCACGGGCCTGTGCCCTTCCACATCCATGTCCTGCGTCCAAGAACGCAGGGGTCTATGCGTCTACGACCGTGAGGCCCATCGAGCGTGCCGTGCCCTCGATGATCAGCATCGCGTTGTCGATGTCATTGGCATTCAGGTCCGGCATCTTCGTCACCGCGATCTCGCGGACCTGCTCCTTCGTCACAGAACCGACCTTCTCCTTGTGCGGTACCGCAGAGCCCTTCTCGATCCTCGCGGCCTGGCGGAGCAACACCGCCGCCGGTGGAGTCTTGGTGATGAACGTAAACGTGCGATCCTCGTAGATCGAGACCTCGACGGGGATGATCGTCCCTGCCTGAGACTGTGTCGCATTGTTGTACGCTTGCACGAAGTCCATGATGTTGACGCCGTGTTGACCGAGCGCAGGCCCAACGGGCGGCGCAGGACTTGCCTGGCCGGCCGGTATCTGCAACTTGAGTACGGTCATCAGTTTTTTGCGACCCATGATTCAATGTCCTTGCTGTATCAGTACTTGATGATCTGGTCGAAACCGAGTTCGACGGGTGTCTCACGACCAAAGATGTCGACGAGGACGCGGACCTTCGACTGGTCGACGTTGATGTCCTCGATAACACCATTGAAGTCAGCAAATGGGCCCTCGACGACCCGAACCGTCTCTCCGACGTCCCAGGCCGGTTTGAAGGTCGGCTTGTCCTTCTTGGTCCCCTCTTCCTTGGCAACACCGAGGATTCGCTCGACCTCGCGGCGCGACAGAGGGCTCGGCTTGGTCCCTGAACCGACGAAACCTGTGACGTTCGGCGTATTGCGAACGGCGTACCAGGAGTCGTCATCCATGTACATGCGCACAAGCACGTATCCAGGGAACTTCTTCCGCTTCACGGTGACTTTCTTGCCGTTCTTATATTCAACGACGTCTTCCATCGGGATCTCGATGTCGAAGATCTTGTCTTCGAGGTGCATCGACTTGACCCGGTTCTCAAGGTTGGCTCGCACTTTGTTCTCGTAGCCCGAGTAGGAGTGCACCACATACCAACCGCCTGGAAGGTCGTATGGGCTCAGCGGCTTCGGCGCTACAACTTCTTCATCTTGTGCGTCGTCTACGGCAACATCTTGTGTGGCGTCAGTCATCACGTGATCGAGTCCAGGATGTTGATGATCATCTTCGAGAAGACCCAGTCCATTCCGAACACGATCAGCGTCAGTATCGTCGTCATGCCGAACACGACAACGGTGTACGTAGTCAGCTCCTCGTTCGACGGCCACGCGACCTTCTTGAGTTCCTGACGGACCTCACGTATGAATTTCGTCGTCCGCTCGAAGAACCCGAGGCTCTGATCCTTCTGAGACTTCTTCTGCGGACGCGCACCATCGGCGCGCCGCTTCTTGGCGCGTTCTTCTTCCTTCGCCTGGAGGCGTCGCATCTCACGGTTCAAGTACGTACTCCTCAGTAGTTCGCAGGGGTGGCGGGACTCGAACCCACAACATCCGG
>CAYWPC010000037.1:15710-17222 GCA_964460075.1 uncultured Acidimicrobiaceae bacterium | reverse complement strand
AGAGTCCGACGATGACGACGAATTCACCCTCATCGATCGTGAGGTCGATGTCCTTGAGCGCGACGAGGCCGCCCGGGTACGTGACGGAAGCTCCGTCGAAGATAATGGTTGACATGGGAGAAGATTGGAGGGACCCCGACCGGGGCCCCTCCAACTATCTGATCATCCTTCCGTGACGCCAAGCTTCTTGGCTGCTTCACGAACAACATCGAAATCCGAGTCGATTGCCGGACGGATTCCGGTCCAGCCGTAGATCTCGTCGAAGACTGCTTCACCTTCATCCGTGGCGAGGTACGCCTCGGTTGCGTCGTAGACAGCCTGCTTGAGATTGTCGGGCAGCTCACCACGAACTGCCACGACGTCGTTCGGGATCTCACTGGTGATGTTGAATACGATCACCTTGTCACCGACGTCCGGCTGGTCCTTACGGAGCGTCCGACGGGCATCGTCGTATGAGAGACCGATGTCGAAGTCGCCGTTGTAGACCGCTGCGACCGTGTTGTCGTGTGAGCCGACATATTCGAAGTTGATGTCGTTCTCAAGGTCGATTCCTGCGTTGAGTAGTTGCAGTTGTGGGAACACTCCACCAGAAGTTGATGTAGCGCTCGTGAACGCAATGCTCTTACCTGCGACCTTGTCGAGCGAGGCAGTGCAAGCCAAACCTGGCGAGACAGCCCTACCGTCTTCGAGAACCTCTGGGCCTAGGACACCGTCGATGTACTTCCAGCCGACCTGAAGTGCCACAACGTCTGTCGGACCCTTGAGCAGCACGGAACCGTCCGGCTGGTTTTCCAGGGCACCAGGTACGGGAGGTGCATCGCAAATCGATGGGTCGTTGGTGAACCACTGACCATGGTACGTAGCGGATCCGAACCGGATCGATTGGATCAGCACCTCGATCGTCGGGTACTGCCCAGCCGCTTGGACATAGCCGAACGGGCCAAAGGCACCAAGGTCCGCCTGACCTGCGCCCATGGCGACCACGAGGCCGTTGTAGTCAGCAGTGATGACACCCTCAACGGTGATACCGAGCTGCTCGGACAGATAGTCCATGTACGGTTGAACGGTGTCTGCTAGCTTTTCCTGCCGTTCTGAAGGAATGAATCCGAAGACGAGCGTTTCAGGCCAGTCTGCCTTCGGGTCGGCCTGCGTCGTTGTCGGCGCGGCTGTCGTCGTCGTTTCCTGAGTCTTGGCTTGCGTTGTCGTCGTTGCGGCTTCGCCGCCCGACGGTGCTGCGGTCGTCGTTGTCTCTTCCGACCCAGTCGAAGCGCAAGCGGCAAGGACCAGCATGAACGCTGTCAACAGCAAGACGATATTTCGCCTTCGCATTCTGTATCTCCTCCCAGGGAAGCCAACGCGGCTCCCCAGCTAGATGCAAGCCTAGTTGATTGCGCGACGGCGATCTCTCAGAAGTCGATCACGCACCGATGACGGTCTCGAAGGTGTCCCAACCGTCGACATCTATGACACCGCGTATGGGTCGGTTCCACGGGCGAATGAACCTGCACACCG
>CAYWPC010000037.1:0-15610 GCA_964460075.1 uncultured Acidimicrobiaceae bacterium | reverse complement strand
ACATCTATGACACCGCGTATGGGTCGGTTCCACGGGCGAATGAACCTGCACACCGTCCGATCTGGACGGCGAGCGACCAGCGACTCCAGGTTGTGCGGCCCGTCATCGAGGTACACGTCGCAGTCGACGAGCCACTTCTCTCCAATAATGTGGATTTCGCGTGTTGGGAGCTCATGCTCACCGACCCATGAGAACGTCTCAGCGTTGGCCCACGAAGGCTTCGTAGTGATGATCACGATCTCGTGATTCTTGCTCAGTCGGTTGAGTGCCGGCTTGGCGCCGTCGAATAGTGGGAGATGTCTGAATAGCCCAGGGCCCGAACCGTTGCGTGCCCACTCCCAGAATTCGTCTATGGAAAGGAAGTGGGTGAGCGGGATCATCGCGTCCCAGGAGGTGACCAGCGATGGGCTGAGGTCGGTTCCGAATTCGTCGTTGTAACGCGTCATCCAGCCTGTGTTGAAATCTGCAACGACTCCGTCGAGGTCGATACCGAGGCGCATTGTCAATGGCCCGAATCGTCGGTGTCGCTAACGATCTCCCCGCCGAGGATGTCGAGTACGACACTGGCGGGATCCACGGCGTCGTCACCTGCATCGAGGAGGTCGTCCTTGTCTGGAGCGCGTCCTGCATCTTCCTCTTGGCTTAGCTGCGGTGCGTCCGCAGAGCGAAAGACGACATTGATCGGCTGTCCAAGCTGCTCGGACCCTGCTGTGGCAATGGCATTGGTGATCCCTTCGTCCGACTTGAGTTGCTCAAGATGGAAATGCATGTGAGATGCGACCTCGAACACCACAGTCCCGCCCTCAATGGACACGGGGGCAGCCTCGCGAAGGAGCGCATGGCGACGGGGGCCGACGTCCTGGCGAATCGTTGCAACGATGGCAGGCCAGACACGCTCGAACGCCTCGATCGTGATGTCAGCCGTTGGAGCTGCCACGACAGGTTGAGGCTTTGTTGGCATCTCATCTGGTGTCGTCGGTGCGGCATCTGGAATGGGCTTGGTCGGTGCTTCGGAGGTCGTGGACGTACTTGGACGTGGTGTTGGAGGGGGATCTGAGGCTGCGAACGGCCGATCCGGGTTCAGCGGCCCGTCCTGGTGTGGGGTGGATGCGTCCGGCTGTGGTGTCGGTGTGGTGCGTTTGAGCTCGCGGACTTCACGCTCGAGCCGTTCGAACCTCACCGTCAGTGACTCGATATCTTGGGTCGTTTCTGGCCGCGTCAGCTTCAGCACAGCAAGTTCGACGACGAGCCGCTCCTCTCTGCCGTCACGGAGATGGAGAAGGGCACGTGAGAGCTCGTCGATCGCTCGCAGCACCTCAACACTCGACAGTGTCGTGGCCTGCTGCTTCCACTGGTCGATGACTTCGTCGGTCTCGTCTGCTACTTCCTCGACGTTGTTGGTGTACTGAGCCAGGAAGACGCCTCTGAGGTATCCGATGGTGTCGGCGACGAAGCGGCGCAGATCTGTGCCATGGGCTGCAAGTTCAGCGATCAAGGTGAGGGCGCCAGGTGCGTCGTTGCGATGCATCGCGTCGAGTAGTCGCCCGTGGTTCTTTCGGTCGGCGAGCCCGAGGGCCCTTCCGACTCCGGCGCTTGAAACGGTGCCCGCGCCGAGGGCTGCGACTTGTTCAAGGAGGCTCAAGGCGTCTCGCACCGATCCACCGGCATGGGACGTGACGGCTCCGAGCGCTGCACGGTCGTGGGTGAATCCCTCTCTGTTGGCGACTGTGGCAAGAAACTCGATGAGTGTCTCGGTGGCGATTGGCTGAAAGTCGAATCTCTGTGTGCGCGAGCGGATGGTGTCGAGGAGCTTGTACGGCTCAGTCGTGGCCAGAGCGAAGACGACATGTTCCGGCGGCTCCTCGAGTGTCTTCAACAACGCGTTGCTCGCAGCCCGCGACAGCATGTGTGCCTCGTCGAGGATGTAGACCCTCCGCGCCCCTGGAGCTGCAGCGACGGTGCTGACGTTCATCCGGATCTCTCGAATGTCTTCGACCTTGTTGTGTGACGCAGCGTCGAGCTCGATCACGTCGAGTGACGTGCCATCCGTGATTGCCATACAGGAGTTACACGTGTTGCATGGCTCGCCGTTAGGTTCACGGTTCACGCAGTTGAGGGCTTTCGCGAGCAGGCGGGCGGACGTGGTTTTGCCTGTTCCCCTCGGCCCCGTGAACAAGTACGCGTGGGCAACCTTGTCTTCGATGATCTCGCGCGTCAACGTCGCAGTGACATGGTCCTGACCGATGACCTCGTCGAATCGCTGTGGTCGGTACTTGTTGTAGAGGGCTCTGTGCTGCATCGGCTCCAACAGTACTTGGTAGCTAGGACTCAGTATCCAGCCGATCCGCTGATTTGTTGTGGCTCGGGCCTGTGCTCACCGTTGCGGCAGGTCGGCTTTGCTTGGCGTGCTCGGGTAACGCTTGTTTCCCAAGACGTCCTTGTATGCGGGTCTTGCGTGTACCAAGTATTCTTTCGTCATGACTCGAATGCCAAAAGATATGCGCCAACTTATGGAGCAGGCCCAGCAGATGCAGCAGCAGATGCTCGCGGCGCAAGAAACACTCGCCGCAAAGACGTATGAAGGGACGGCTGGAGGTGGCGTTGTCACTGCTGTTGTGAAAGGCACAGGTGAGGTCGCCTCCGTCACGTTCGAGCCGTCAGCACTTGACCCTGAAGATCCAGAGATGGCAGGCGATCTCGTCGTAGCGGCGCTGAATCAAGCGTTCGCTGCAATGAGCAGGGATGCCGAAAACTCGATCGAGGGGGCTGCAGGAGGCATGGATCTGGGCAGCGTGCTCGGCTGATGTTCGAGCCCCCCGTTCAGCGGCTCATAGACGAATTCGCTCGGCTTCCCGGGATCGGGAGGAAGAGCGCCCAGCGGCTAGCGTTCCACCTGCTCAACGCGGAGGAAGCGGATGCTCGCCGGCTCGCAGAGGCGATCATCGATATGCGCGTATCTGTTCACCTGTGCTCGCGATGTTTCAACGTGACGGCAGAAGAAGAGTGTTCGATCTGTGTCGATCTGCGGCGGGATCCAACGATCGTCTGTGTCGTGGAACGGGTTCAGGACATTCCCGTCATCGAGCGGACTCAGGAATTCCGGGGCAGATATCACGTTCTCGGCGGTTCGATCTCTCCCATTGCAGGTATCGGCCCTGAACAGTTACGGATGAAAGAGTTACTTACACGAGTCGACGCAGAGAACATTGAAGAGGTCATTGCAGCAACCAATCCCACGCTTGAGGGTGACACGACGGCGATGTATATCGCCCGGCTTCTCAAGCCCCTCGGAGTCAAGGTCTCAAGACTTGCGTCTGGCCTCCCGGTCGGTGGCGACATCGACTATGCGGACGAGATCACGCTCGGCCGGGCGTTGGCAGGCCGCACAGAACTCTGATGCGGATCTGCGTCGTTGAACCGTATTACGGTGGTTCACACCGTGCATGGGCGGACGGCTTGACAGCATCGAGTCGCCACGAGGTCACTCTTATCACGCACCCGGCGCGTTTTTGGAAATGGCGGATGCACGGCGGTTTCCTGACCCTTGCCGAGCAGTTAGCAGCCGACATCGAAATCAACGGTCTGCCGGATGTACTTGTTGCCTCGTCGATGATGAATGTCGCGTCGTTCGCGGGAGCGGTGAGACACATTGCGCCGCACGTCCCGATCGCCGTCTACTTTCACGAAAGCCAGTTCACGTATCCGCTCTCGCCCTCGGACCGTGGCGACTTCACCTATCAGATGAAGAACTGGAGCAGCGCGGCTGTGTCAGACCTTGTGATATTCAACTCCGCATATCATCGCGACGTATTTCGCGACGAGGCCAGGCGGTTCTTGAACGCCTTCCCTGAGGACAAGCACGTTCATCGTGTGGACTCTGTCATGGACGCGTCAATTGTCCTGCCGGTCGGTATCGATCTCGGTCCGCTCATGGTCGAACGGGTCCAGATAGAAGGCCCACCCCTCATCGTGTGGAACCAACGATGGGAACACGACAAGGGACCCGACGAGTTGAAGGCCATCGTCTGTCGCCTCCTTGAGTCCGGGGCAGACTTCGAGATGGCGATGTGTGGTGAGGTGTTCGTATCGGTTCCGCCTAGCTTCGCGGAGATTACAGAAATGCTTGGTGACCGCCTTATCCAGCGGGGATGGGCGGAGCGAAGTCGATACAACGATCTGCTGCTGCGAGGCTCCGTCGTACTATCGACTGCGGAGCAAGAATTCTTCGGGATCGGGGTTGTCGAGGCCGTCGCCGCAGGTGCACATCCCGTGCTTCCTGATCGCCTCGTGTATCCCGAACGTGTAGCGGCTATCGGTGCGGATCCGAAACGGACGCTGTACACATCTGTGGGCCACGCCGTCGAGTTGATAGTGGGCGCTCTTGGGCAGGCGAGCGATGAGGAGCAACGAACAGCGACTCACATGTACGACTGGTCCGCCGTTGCATCGCAGTACGACGCAGTACTTGAGGTGTTGGCCGCACGTGTTGGCGAGTAGAGCGCTAGGGACGTATCTCGCCCTCGATCCACTCCACTCGGTGATCCGCCTCGATGAACCGAACAGTCCCAGACATTGAACGCATGATGACCGAATGTGTTGTCGTGTGCACACCACCGAAACGAACACCTCGAAGCATCGAACCCGTCGTTACCCCAGTGGCGGCGAAGAACGTGTTGTCAGAGTCCACGAGATCCCTCGTCGTCAAGACCTTGTCGAGGTCGTGGCCGTGCTCCAGCGCGTACGCACGCTCCCCGTCATTTCGTGGCCACAGCTTGCATTGAATCTCACCTCGAAGGGCAGCGATCGCACACGCCGTCGTAACAGCCTCAGGGGATCCTCCGATACCGATCAGGATGTCGATACCCGTTCCAGAGATCGCTGTCGTGATCCCTCCCTGAATATCACCGTCGCCGATCAGCGATATCCGTGATCCTGCCTCGCGCACCTGCCGGATGTACTCCTCGTTGCGCGGCCTATCGAGGATCACAGCCGTGATCTCTTGCACGTCCTTCCCCTGGGACTTGGCTACTGCTGCCAGGTTGTACGAGACAGGTGCATTGATATCGATCGACCCTGCCGCGGCCTCACCAACCGCGATCTTGTCCATGTAGACGATGCTTCCAGGTGCATACATCGAGCCGCGTTCGGCAAGGGCGATCACCGCGAGCGCACCGCCGCGACCCTCTGCCGTGAGTCGTGTCCCGTCCACAGGGTCGACGGCGACGTCCACACGGGGTGGCTGGCCGTTTCCGACGCGTTCCCCGTTGTACAGCATCGGGGCTTCGTCCTTCTCACCTTCTCCGATCACGACGATGCCATCGAGATCCGTGCGTGAAAGCACGAGCCGCATCGCGTCGACAGCCGCCTGGTCAACGGCCTCCTTATCTCCCCTGCCCTGCTCTCGGGCAGCGGAGATGGCCGCTGCCTCTGTTACACGGACGAGCTCAAGCGCAAGATTCTTATCTGGTAGATAGCTCGCTACCGGCATGTCACACCATCCTCACGATTAGCGCGTCTCCCTGGCCCCCGCCCCCGCAGAGTGCCGCTCCACCGATCGCGGTTCCGGACTCAGCCAGCGCGTTGATGAGTGTCACCACGATCCGAGCGCCACTCGCCCCGAGCGGATGGCCGAGAGCAACGGCTCCGCCGTTGATATTGACCCTCGAGTCATCGATGCCGAGCATGTGTGCCGACCACTGAGCGACCGCAGCGAACGCCTCGTTGAGTTCGACGAGGTCGAGGTCGCTCACATCCAGAGACGCCTTCTGAAGTGCGAGGCGAAGGGCTTCGGCTGGTCGCTCATGCAATGTGGCATCTGGGCCGGCCACTTGACCGTAGGACAGGATCTCGGCGATGATCGGGAGCCCCGCCGCCTTGGCCGCCGCTGGATCTGCAACGACGAGAGCGGCGGCACCGTCGGAGATCTGTGACGCATTGCCTGCAGTAATCGAGCCGCTTGCGCTGAATGCAGGTCGCAGCTTTGCGAGGGATTCGGGAGTTGTGCCTCTGCGCAGCCCGCCATCCGTGGTTACGTTGGTTGGTTCGCCGCCTCGGCGCTTCGGAACGCCCACGGGGACGATCTCGTTTGCGAACACTCCCGAGTCGGTCGCAGCGATCGCCCTGTCGTGTGACCGAGCGGACCACGCGTCCTGTTCCTCCCTCGTGATGTGCAACTCGCCGTTCTTGAGATCGGAGGACTCACCCATCATGCACGAGTCGAATGCACAGAAAAGACCGTCGTGCATCATGGCGTCCACAGCTCTCGCGTCTCCCATGCGATACCCGGAACGTGCGCCTGGAAGCAAGTATGGAGCGTTCGTCATCGACTCCATGCCGCCAGCGACGACGAAGGTCGAATCACCAAGTCGAATGTGGCTCGCGGCCTGGGCTATTGCCGTCATTCCCGACAGGCACACCTTGTTGATCGTCACGGCAGGAACCGACATTGGTATGCCCGCTTTGACGGCAGCCTGGCGCGAGGTGATCTGCCCTTGACCGGCCTGAAGCACATGGCCGAAAATCACTTCGTCCACTCGTTGCGGATCAAGACCGGAACGTTCAAGTGCACCGGCCATGGCGACGCCACCGAGATCCATCGCGCTGAGGGGAGCGAACTCATCGTTGAACCGCCCAATCGGGGTTCGAGCGATGGAACAGATGACAGGGTTCATGTCGACCTTTCCGAGGTTGGAGTGCAACGATGGTACCGCCCGTGACGAAGCGAAGGAAGCAGAGGGTCGGCGCTAGCCCGACTTCTCTCAGGACACATTCGCATCGGATGGAAGATGCTCCGGCTGTTTTCTGTACTCGTCTGGTGCAACCGGAGCGTGGTGCTCCATCGGTCTACCCGCCTGGACCCACTGACTCTGATGGATCGGATGCGGCCGCACTGCCGCTGCCGCAAGCTCGTCCGCTTCAATGCGCGCCACCACTGCAGCGATGACCGCCGCTTCTTGCGGTCCTGCGCCTCCGGAGATCTCAAGGTCTTCAGGCATCGTTCACCTCGACGAGTTCGATCAGTGTGCCACCGAGGTCTCCCGGATGGACGAATGCTATGCGGTGCCCACCACCGCCGATGCGCGGAGAGGTGTCTATCAGTCTCGCTTCTTGGCTACTGAGGTGTTGCAAGGCGTCCTCGATATCGGCCACGGCAAGCGCGATGTGGTGCATGCCTTCTCCGTTTCGACTGAGAAAGGTGCCAATGGGTGACGCGTTGTCGAGCGGCTCCAAGAGTTGGATGTGGGATCCACCGATTGCGATCATCGCCTCCTTGACGCCCTGGTCTTGGACTATCTCGACCGAGGTCGGTTTGACGTTGTATTTTCGCTCGAATTCGGCAAGCGTTGCGTCAACGTCGACAACTGCTATCGCCACATGATGGATGTTGTATGGAAGCACAGTGGCGCCACGCTACTGCGTCACGTGTCAACCTGTGAAATCGGCTGTGGCCCTGCTTCGTCGCCCACGTGGCCTGTGGTTGTCACCGTGAAGCAGAATCGTGCACCGACAGGGAATCGGTCTTCGTACCACAGGTCACCCCCCATGGCTCGTGCGAGTTTGCGAGCGATTGGGAGGCCGAGTCCCACACCCTGTTGGAGTCTGCCGTCACCGGTGGAGAGCTGTTCGAAGTGCTTGAAGATTCGCTCCTGATCCTCGGGTTCAATGCCACGCCCATTGTCGGAGACCGACACCTTGTAGAGGCCTGGTGCGGCAAGTTCCCCTTCGATGAGTACCTGATCCCCGCCGTACTTTCGGGCGTTCTCCAGGAGGTTCCTCAGAACTTGCCGGATCCTTGTTCGATCGGCGTGCACGACCACGTTCGCTGGGATCGAGACGCCGTAGTCGGTGTCGCTGAAAATGACGGTCGCAACGCTGTGCACTTCGACGGTGAGATCCAGGCTGATCGGTTCGAGGCGTAGCTGGCCCGCCTCAAGGCGTGGTATGACGAGAATATCTTCAACGAGGTTAGATAGATGTTCCGTCTCGTGGATCATGATCGAGAGAAACTCGTGCACGTCACTCGGCGGCAACGAATCCCACGACTCTGACAGTGTCTCAGTGAACCCTGCGATCCCTGTGAGCGGGGTGCGCAGTTCGTGGCTCACCATGGAGACGAATTCGTTCTTGAGTTGCACCGCGCGCCGTTCCTGGGCGAGCGCTTCTTCCTGCCGGTCCTGACCTGCGAGGAGAACTCGTACCGCTTGGAACAGGATTGCTGCAACTGCGGCGATCACCGGCACGATCGTTATGCGGTCGATGAGCGACTCATACCCCGATTCCGAGACGACACCTAGGAGAGGTATGTCTCCTAGGTCCGAGAGAACTGTCACGGCACCAGACCACAACACCGAATAGGCAATGACGAGCGCTGCTCGAGGGAAGGGCAGCAGCAACATCGAGATGACGAGGAGTGCAAGGATCCCGAATGCGT
The DNA here is from genome assembly GCA_964460075.1 of uncultured Acidimicrobiaceae bacterium. Taxonomy (GTDB): domain Bacteria; phylum Actinomycetota; class Acidimicrobiia; order Spongiisociales; family UBA5794; genus JAMBLL01. The sequence goes on along the minus strand of CAYWPC010000037.1, from coordinate 7,179 downwards.
GCATCGCCGGTGCAGGGCCGCGGGCATACATGGCGATACCGATCGCTGTTGCGTCAACGATCATTCCAGGGAGTGGTGTTGATCCTTCCCTGATTCGGTACGCAGCGTCGATGCCGATCGCCCCGGCAGGGATGAGGAGAATCGCGAGGTCAGGTGAGCCGTTGGCGATGGAGAACACGAGGACACCGAGGAAAAAGACGAGCGCGCCGATGCCGCGAACCGCGTTGTATTGCAGCCGCAGGTCGTCGTAGGCGATCGGTGCCCGTGTGGGCAGGAACGTCATGTCTTCACCTCTGGGATATGTATCGGGCCGACGGTCCAGAAGTGAAGAGGTATCACGCAACGGCTGAGGCGATGGCTTCGAAGGCCCCGGACGGCACTCGCAGATCGCCGGACCCCGTGCCGATGCGATACTTTCTCTTCGTTTCCCCGTGGAAGTCGGATCCTCCAGTGGCGATGAGAGACAGGTCGCCAGCGAGCACCTCGAGGTGGGCCCGCAGTGCCGTGTCATGCATCGGATGATGCGCCTCGATGCCTCCAAGACCCAAGGATGCGAGGTTGGAGAACAACTCGATATACGAGCCGCTTCGTAGGATGATGGTCTTGGGATGAGCCACGACAGGGACGCCGCCGCTTGCTCGCCCAAGTTCGATCGCTTCCCCTGCTGAGAGTCTGACTCGTGGGAAATACGCCGCACCCCCGTCGTGGAGAAGATGCTCGAACGCTTCATCCCTGGTGCCGAAGTATCCCTCGGCAATGAGTGCATCAGCAATGTGGGGTCTCCCAATAGAAGGTCCCATTGCTTGTCTCTCGACGTCGTCCAACGAGATGTCATACCCCATGGACTGCAGAGCGGCGACGATTCTTGTGTTGCGTTCAAGGCGCCCTGTTCGCAGGCCATCGAGGCGGTCTTGCAGCGGTCCCCTCCCTGGCTCAATCCCATAGACGAGCATGTGCATCTTGGATCCGTGGTGATCGACAGACAGTTCGACACCAGGTATCAACGCGATAGCCAAACGGCTCGCAGCCTCGCTGGCCTCAGCTATACCGGCGAGCGTGTCGTGATCGGTGAGCGCGACACCATCGAGACCGGCAGCGGCTGCTTGCTCAATCAGACTCGTGGGACTGTCAGCCCCGTCGGACGCGGATGAGTGAATGTGGAGGTCTGCCTTCACATGGTCAGCCGGTGAAGATTCGAAGTATCACGATGCTGATCACGAACAGAAGAGCGTATCCACCGAACTTCTTGATCTGGTCGAAGCGACGTTTGCGTTTCGCTGCCTTTGCTTGCTCTGCCTTCTTGACTTCGCGGTTGGCCCGCTGGCGGTCTCTCTTGTCGGTAGCCATACCTACAGACTACCGGGACACCGTGACGGACTCGATGTACAGCGACTCGAGTGGAGTTGACGCGTTCGGGTCGGGGCTGTTGGGGCTTCGACCGAGCGGTATCTCCTCGATCCTGTCGAGGACGTCGAATCCGTTGACGACTTCTCCAATGATGGTGAACGTCGGTTGAAGCCACTGGGCGTCGCCAAAGAGGATGAAGAACTGGCTCCCCGTCGTCCCTGGACCGGCGTTCGCCATCGCAACGACTCCGCGAACGTAGGTGGAGGCTTCGGGGAACTCATCTGGCAGGGTGTAACCCGGTCCACCGAGTCCCGTAGCCGTAGGGTCGCCAACCTGCATCATGAACCCTGGGATGATTCTGTGCGAGACGGTTCCATCGAAGTATCCGGATTCTGCAAGGAATACGAACGAGTTGACCGTCTCGGGCGCGACAGTCGGATCGAGCATGATGTCGATGGCGCCACACGACGTGTTCAGCGAGATGATTGTGGGCTCGTCGATGCCCGCGTTCTGTGGGGCATCGAACTTCATATCGGTTGCCGGCTCCGGCTGCTCGGCCCCGCACGCTGCCGGCTGTCGTAGGAATCCGGCATAGTCCACAGGCACGGTGTTGAGTGGCACGGTCGTGGCAGGGGTGCCATCTGTGGCGTCGACAGGGGCCGAGTCCTGGTTCTGGCTGTTCGAGCATGCGGCCGCCACGACAGCCATGACAGCTATGAGGGTGAGAATTCGTGATATGCGCATCAAGCGATGGTATGGGTGGGGACCGCATACACCTACACTCGGGTGGCAATGGCACTGGTGGTTCACAAGTACGGAGGGACCTCGGTTGCGAATGCCGAACGAATCCGAAACGTCGCCAGGCGGATCGTTGAGGGCTACCGAGCTGGCGACGGCATTGTTGCCGTTGTGAGCGCAATGGGCGGACGTACCGATGAGCTTCTCGCGCTCGCCAAGGACGTTTCGGGTCACTCCCATCCAAGGGAGCTCGACATGTTGTTGACGGCAGGTGAGCGCGTGACGATGGCGCTCGTCGCGATGGCGATCGAGGATCTCGGTGTGCCTGCTACGAGTTTTACCGGGTCACAGGCCGGAATCCTTACGACAGGAAGGCACGGGCAAGCTGAGATCGTCGAGATACGTGCAGACCGTGTGCGCGACGGTCTCGACCAAGGCAAAGTTGTCATCGTTGCCGGATTTCAGGGTGTCGATCCTGAGTCGAAGGATGTCACGACCCTGGGACGGGGTGGATCCGATGCAACGGCGGTTGCTCTCGCTGCAGCCCTCGGCGCAGACCGGTGTGAGATCTTCACCGACGTCGACGGGGTGTTCACGGCGGATCCAAGGGTCGTACCAGGAGCGGTGAAGCTGCAGGAAGCAACCTTCGAAGAGATGCTCGAGCTCGCATCGGGCGGTGCAGGCGTGCTCATGCCGCGGTCGGTGGAGTTCGGGCGAAGGTTCAACATTCCGATCTATGTGCGTTCGTCGTTCCATGACGGCGAAGGCACCTGGATCAAGGAGGACACGATGGAACAAGCTGTTGTGAGAGGCATTGCACACGTCACGGACGAAGCAAAGGTGACGGTGTACGGCGTACCTGACACACCAGGTGTGGCAGCGTCGCTGTTTGAACTGCTCGCAACGTCGAGGGTGAACGTGGACATGATCGTGCAGAATGTGTCGCACGACGGTACGACGGACATCAGCTTCACCGTGCCCGTTGCGAGCATCGACGTGGCGCGAGACAAAGCGGGGATCGTTGCTCGTGAAGTTGACGCAGGTGGGGTCTCGATCGACGAGGGGATAGCAAAGGTCAGCGTCGTCGGCATTGGAATGAAAACTGAGTCCGGCATTGCCGCTCGCATGTTCCGCCTTCTTTCAGACGTTGGTATCAACATTCAGATGATTTCGACTTCACCCATCCGAATTTCGTGTGTGATCGCCTCCGATAGAGTGATCGAGGCGGTCAGGACGCTGCACGCAGGACTTGGACTTGAAGACGAAGGGACCTGATGGACACCTACTCACGGCCGAGGGTCGCAATCGTAGGGGCGACAGGCGCTGTCGGCGCCATGATGCAGTCGATACTTCAGGAGCGAAACTTTCCGGTTCGAGACCTCAGGTTGATGGCATCGAGCAAGTCGGAGGGACGGCGCTTCGACACCGCGTGGGGCGAGGTGGTGGTGGAAGACCTCGAACACGCCGATCCGTCCGGCATAGATATAGCCTTGTTCTCCGCAGGGGGTGCTCGCTCGAAGGAGTTTGCCCCGAGGTTCGTAGAGGCAGGCGCGACGGTGATCGACAACTCGTCGGCCTTCCGCATGGACAGCGACGTACCGCTTGTCGTCGCCAACGTGAATGACGCATCGATTGTGGACCACGTTGGCATCGTGGCGAATCCGAACTGCACGACGATGGCCCTGCTCATGGCTGCGGGACCACTCCATCGTGCTGCGGGAATGCGCATACTGATTGCGACGTCGTATCAGAGCGTTTCGGGTTCGGGGAAGACAGGGATGGATCAGCTGGAGCGGGAGATCAAGCACTTCAGTTCCGACATTGACGGTCTGGTAACCGGTTCTTGGCAGGATCCTGGCGGCGACTTGTACGCTCGACCAATCGCGTACAACGTGCTTCCGCTCGCCGGGTCGTTCACCGACGTCGGATACACCGATGAGGAGTGGAAGCTCGTCAACGAGACGCGCAAGATACTCGACCGGTCAGACATTGCAGTCGAACCTACCTGTGTGCGAGTTCCCGTGATGGTGGGTCACGGTATCGCTGCATCGATGTGGTTCGATAGGGCGGTAGATCTCGACGAAGCGGTTGCGGTCCTCGGCGGTGCGCCGGGGGTGCAACTGTGGGACGACACGAAGGTAGCGACTCCCCTGGATTCTGTGGGAATCGATGATGTCCTGATTGGTCGACTGAGAGAGACGCTCGGCGTGGCAGGCGGCATCAGCCTTTTCGTGGTCGGAGACAACCTGCGAAAGGGCGCGGCACTCAATGCCGTGGAGTTGGCCGAGCTGCTCCTGGCATGAGCATGCGCACTGCCTGACTACGGATCAGAAGGTTGGGGGTTCGAGTCCCTCCTGGCATGCTCTGAAAGCCATTGCAGCGCAACGACTTCAGCCGGTTGTGTCACACGGACCTTTCTCACGTTTGGGAGCCGTTCCTGATCGTCGACATCTCCGCCGCCGGTCTGGACTTGCCTGTCTCACCACGCGGTGCCCTCTCAGCCACCCAGTACCCGCTCCGACAGGCCTGCCGCAGGGTAGAAGCGGAATTGCCGGCCGACCTGGTGACGCTCGAGAAAGCCTAGGGCCTCGAGATCGAGAAGATCCGCTCGGGCTGTCTGATACACGACGCTGTGGCTGTTGCGATGGGATTCGAACGTATACGCGGTGTCAGGATTGCGGATAGCGTGAGAGAGGAGGGCGAGCTGCCGATGGTTGATACCTGGTACGGATCTCAGAGCTCGCTCGACTCGCCGAACCTCACTGACTTTCTTCTCGAGGTACTCGAAGAGTTCATCGATCGCCCTACAGATGACTGTCAGCTGGTGCAAGAGGAAGTATGTGAAGTCGGCTTCATCAGTTTCCGTGTAGAGAAATGAGCGAGCGTATTGGACAGGTGCTTGATTGAGAAGTCGAGAGATTGATAGAAACTCTGCCAGCCAATACCCCTGGCGAAGCATCGATCGGTAGAAGAGTGCTCGAGCTGTTCTGCCGTTGCCATCAACAAACGGGTGGATGTACGACATATGGAAATGGAGCGCCACGGCGCGCACGACTGGATGGATGACGGGTTCAGATTCGACGTCGTTGGCGAACCCACTCAAGCCCTGCAGGAGATCCGGCAGCTCCGCAGCGGGCGGTGGCAGGTGGAAGACGACCGCGGGATCCATTGGGTCGCCTACATCAACCCGTTTCTCACCGGGCTCCTGGATTCGTCCGGCGTCATCTGGATTGTCAAGGGTGTCTTCAGTGACGAGCCGGTGGATCTCGATGACGGTGTCGGTGGAGAGCGGCACGTCCAGATCCCGGCGGATATGTTGCATCGTGAGGTAGTTGTTGACGACCATCCTCTCGGCGATGGTCCTGGGAGCTCTTCCCGATTGGAGGAGTTCCTTGGCTTCGTTGCGAGTGGTAGCGGCACCTTCCAGAAGGCTCGAACCGATCGCTTCCTCCATCAGGCTTGACACGAGGTATCGATCCTTGGTCGCTTCGTTGGTGATCGCTTCTGGGGCCTCAATCCGTCCTGAAGCGAATCGGTCGATCCTGTGCAACATCGACAGCGCCTCGTCAGTTAGTACGTAGCTGAACGGCCTCCCTGACGTGTCAACGAACGGGAGTTGCCTGTGCCCTAGTCCTCGGGCGAGCTTGAGAGTCAGCCACCATTCTTCGGGTGTGAGGTCTTCGGGTGGTTTTCGCCTGCGTAGCTCATCCCAGTGGAGGTAGCGTCCCTTCACGGTTGGCCCGGTCAGGTGCTCTAGGACAACGGCGGTCCGATTTCCTTCGAGCGCCGATAGCAGTCTGGGAACACCTGGTGGATTTGTTGGAACCTTCATTTGTTCAATCCGTCGCGAACTACAAGTACTCTAGTAGTTGAACTACTAATACGTCACGGATTAGTAGATTTTTGATAGTCAAGCAACCACGTCGTTTGCCAGCCCGATCGGGAGTGGCACGGATCAGGAGAAAGACCGTCTCACGAGTCACAGTCGATCGGCTGGGAGCCAAGTTGGGAGCCATTCCCTGTGGACCTCTTTGGACGGCTGTGGACGCCGGTGGAATTGAAAGCCTGTAGTTCTGGGCTGTGTGGACGGTTGTGGACGTCTGTGGACACGGCTTGGAGATCTACGGATCAGAAGGTTGGGGGTTCGAGTCCCTCCGGGCGTGCTCGGATAGCCGTTGCGCGGGAAGGGCTATTGCTTGCGATAGGTTCCTCGACCTCCTGACGTTTGGGAGCCATTGTGGGTTTTGCGGGTGTTGGCTGATCCAGCCCATACTCAGCTTCGGTTGATGAACCGGACGCGTTCTTTGAGCCACGCTGCGGTCCAGGTTTCGTCGACCTCTCCGGCAGCGATCGCCAACATGGCTTCTTCGGCCTGGTCGATGTTGGGTGGGTCGGGGTCCCAGGTGCCGTGGTTGAGGTCGACGAACATGGCCAGTGTTGCCCAAGCTGCCCGCTTGTTCCCGTCGGGGAGGGGATGGTTCCACGTCAGCCGACATACCAAAACTGCGGCCTTGTCGTAGATGTCGGGGTAGAACTCCACCTCCCCGAACCCCGCCTGGGGGGCGTGCAACGCTGAGTCGGCCAGATCGGAACGCGACGCGTTGGCGAGGGTGTCGGAGTCGACACCGGTGACCTGTTCCGCCAGCCAGAAGTACTCTGCCAGGGTGACGTAGCGCGTCACTGGGCGAGGCGTTCCAACAGCTCTCGGTCCCGTTCAAGGAGCCGCTTGGCTCGGCTGGTGAAGTCCTCGTCTTGACGGACCCGTTCGATCTCGGCCTCGAGGGCGCCGATGATCAGGGCGTTGACGCTGGTGCCCTTGACTCGGGCGACGGCCTCAGCGCTATCAGCGAGGTCTTCGGGAAGGCGAACGGTGGTCTGCTTAGTCATGAATGCATGATATCACGATATCGAGATGACGCAATCATGGAGTGCACTGGTTGGCGTGGCGGTGTCACTCATCGCCCCGCGTCCTTGGGAGCCAAGTTGGGAGCCATTCTCTGTGGATTGCTGTGGACGGGTGTGGACTCCTTTGGAATTGGAAGCCTTGCATTTCGGGCTGTGTCGACGGCTTTGGGCATCTGAGGACACGGCTTG
>CAYWPC010000036.1:0-19416 GCA_964460075.1 uncultured Acidimicrobiaceae bacterium | reverse complement strand
CGACAATCTCCGCTTGGCCTTCGAAAGGCTTCTGAAAGCAGGACAAGTCGAGGACGCGATGCGGATGGGGTCGGCGTTGATGTGGTTCTGGAAGATGCACGACAACGTTGCTGAAGGAACTTCCCGCCTCGAGAGCGCTCTCGCGAGCGACTGCAACGTTTCACCAATCGTACGATCGCGTGCGCTCACCGCCGCTGCTGTGCTCAAGAGCGATCACGACATCGAAGGTGCCTACGGATTGCTCAAGAAGAGTCGGAATCTTGCGAGAAGCGCCGACGATGCTTTGCAGCACGGCATGGCCTTGGGGTGGATGGGACTACTGGACCGCTTGCTGGGACACCTGGATGTCTCTGAGCGACACCTCAACGAAGCACTCGGTCTGGTCGTCAGCACACGCCAAGACTGGGCGGTCGCGTTCGTTCTCGGGCATCTGGGCGTCCTCGCACGCGAACGGGGACTGCTCACCGAAGCGGCCCAATACCACGAACATGCCCTTCTGATCGCCAAAGCAATATGCAACCCGCAGCAGGAGGCGTGGAATGTCGCAGGTCTCGGGATCATCCACCTCTACGAGGGCGAGTACACCAGGGCGATCGCACTCCTCGAAGACAGCTACAAGGTGCAGAACGATATTGGGTTCGACTTTGAGTCGGCGACGGTTTTGATCGTGACGGCTATTTCGAAGTCACGTGTTGGCGATCAGGACGCAGCAGCATCTCTTCTTGTCAACGCGCGCCACCAGGTCCGTCGGTTGGGCTCTGCGCGACTTCTCGATGCTGTGTGCCGTGCCAGGGCGACCGTGCTGCTCTCACGTAGCGATCCGATTCGGGCCGCCCAACTCTGCGGCGCTGCACACCGAATACGCAGCGAATCTGGTCTGTCACGCGGCATGTTCCAGTCGCTGTTCGATGCCGATGAGCATCAGATCCGCGCGATGCTTGGCGAAGAGGAATTCGCAGCGGCATGGGAGCTTGGTCGGCTCTCGGAAATGTCCGAGACGACGGCGCCGTGAAGCGCTAGACACCGATTGTGAGATGTACGATGCTGCCACCCGATCTCGTTTCGGCGATCTGTGGATTGTCGCGGTCCCTCCGAGAGGTCGGTGGAAGTTAGGAGTCCACAGGGCCCACGCAGGTGAATGACGCTTCCAGGGACGCTGGTGGGTCATTTGTGGAACCGCTGAAGCTTCCAGCGAAGAGCCAGCGACCGTCCGGCTGTTCCTCTGCGCGATCGAGCGTGAAGGTGCCGTCCTGCTCCTGGAGTCCCACGAGCTGAGCATCGAGTGCATCATCGGATGGGTAGATGAAGATCTGACCCTCGTAGCTCCCCGGCTTGATGCCCGAGTCGTAACTCGCGACCGAAGTCAGGAAGTCTGGGCCGTCCAGGTAGATATCGATCGATCCCGACTCGAGGTCTCCGATCAGATCGCACGACACTTCCCAGTCCCCGTCGAGCGCTTCGGTGTACGTCTGATCGCCGATGGAGATCGTGTGTGTGGCCTGGTTCTGGCTTCCTGAAGATGCGGTCGCTTGGGTGTCGCCTGTCGTCTCGAGTGCCGAATCTGAACCTGACCCGGTATCGATGCCGCACTCTTCCTGGAGGTAGTCCTCGACGCGGACGTTTGCCTTCTCGAATGCCGCACTGGCAGCTTCATCGAGTGGCAGGGTGCCGGTGGGATCCTTCGCCCACTCCGCATACTTTTCGGCGCCGTCGATCACGACCTCAATATCGCCCTGGATCGGCCCAGGTGCCGATACCTGTAGTTGCTTATACACACCTATGACGAGATCGAACATCTTCACCGGATCTACGTTCGGATCGTCAGGAGCCAGCGCCTGGAGGCTGTCGGTCATGGATCGAGCCTCGTTGCAGAAGCCGGACCCGTCGCCAGCGGTCTGAGTGTCGGAGCCGGATCCGCTTGAGCAAGCCGCAGCCACGAGCGCGATTGCCAAGACGAGGGAGAGTTTGCGCATGTCAGTTGTCCTAACCGTTCGACATAAGCGAGTTACACGGAATCTCGATCCCGGTCGCCATCATCGATCAATACCGGCCCCACACAATGGCGCCCACCGCTGCGATACCGAGGAAGAGTCCGGTTGGCATGCTACTGAGTGTGGTGATCATACAAAGAATGAAGGGGAAGCTGTGCGGAGCGTGACCTCGACCACGGTTGTGATCCGCTGTGGATTGCAGAATGTTGAGACGTCCATGTCTCTGCCTTTGTGCACTGCGTGGCACAGCGAAGAATCGTGTGCAAGGCGGTCACGTCGGCAGCTTCCAAAGGATCGCCGAGATATGGGTATCGAGACCGCGCTCATGGCGACGTGTGCGGGTGGTCTCGTGCTACGTGTCGGACTCGACGCGTGTCCAGAACCGGAGTATCCCGTCGATCACGGGATTGGGCTGCTCCATCATCACCATGTGTCCAGCACCGGGTATGACGATGCTCGTGGCGTTCGGAATGGCTTCGGTGAGCGATGCCGCGCCAGAGGTGCGGGTCATGAGGTCTCGCTCGCCCATGAGCACGAGCACGGGGGCGGTGATGTCTTCGGCGTGCACCAGCGCTGTGTCGTAGGCGTTGCAGGCAGCGAGGTCGTTGTGGAGGACTCCCGGTCTGCTGCGTTCAAGCAGACGTACCGATGCCCCCATGATCCACAGGCCCGGCGTGGGGTGACCACCGATGTGGGCTGTGTGACTGTGGCTCCAAGACGTCACAAGGTCGAACGCGAGGTGGTCATTCGCTTCGGCTGCTGCAAGTAGATCGGGGTGGACCGGCATGCGTTTGGACACACCGATGAGTGTGAGGGACCGGACCCTGGATGGGAACCGTGCTGCGAGGTCGAGTCCAATGAATGCGCCCATCGAATGGCCGACGATGCTCACGTCATCGACGCCAACCTCGTCGAGGGTGGAAGTGACGATATCTGCATACCCCGAAATCGTCGCTGAGGGTGGACCGTCTGAGCGTCCATGGCCTGGAAGATCGAGTGAGAGGACGTTGAACCCTTGATAGGCGAACGCTCTCGCCTGGAATTGCCACACCGTGTGGTCCATGCCGGCTCCGTGGAGGAGCACCACCGTGGGAAGAGAATCATCAAATGGTCGTCCTCCGGTGGAGGCGTGGATGTGTAGTCCGTCGAGATTCACGTGCATTCGCTCACCCGCGCTGTGATGCCCGCAGCGCTTGGCGCAGGTCACCGATGAGGTCCTCGGCGTCTTCGAGTCCGATCGAGAGGCGCACGAGGTCCTCGCCGACCCCTGCGGCTTCGAGCTCGTCGCTACTCATCGTGGCGTGCGTCGTCGAGGCGGGGTGGATGACGAGCGATTTGGCGTCTCCGACGTTTGCCAGGTGGGAGAAGACTCTGAGGTGCTCGATGAACCTTCGTCCCGCTTGTCGACCGCCCCGTATTCCGAAGGGGAATATTGCTCCGCATCCTTTGGGGAGCAATTCACGTGCCAGTTCGTGATCGGGGTGGTCGTCTCGTTCCGGATAGACGACCCACGAGACTTCTGGGGCCTCACCGAGAAATGCAACAATGCGTCGTGTGTTCTCGACGTGGCGGGCCATGCGTACCGGAAGTGTTTCTAGGCCTTGGAGAAGATAGAAGGCGTTCTGGGGAGCCATCGCGGCCCCGAAGTCCCGCAGGCCTTCGACCCGCGCGCGTATGAGAAACGCCTGTGTCCCGAACTCATCTGCGAACTCCAAACCGTGATACGACGGGTAGGGCTCGGTGAGCGTCGGGAACTTGCCTGAGGCCTCCCAATCGAACGTACCGCCGTCGACAAGCACTCCACCGATCGCAATGCCGTGCCCCCCGATGAACTTGGTTGCCGAGTGCATGACAAGGTCGGCGCCGTGTTCGAGGGGGCGAAACAGATACGGTGTGGCGAAGGTGTTGTCGATCATGAGTGGAAGCCCCGCCTCATGCGCGACATCGGCCACGGCTGCAATGTCCATGACCTCGAGTGCGGGATTGCCAAGAGTCTCACCGTAGATCAGGCGGGTCTCGGGCCGAATTGCTGCCTTGAACGCCTCCCGATCGCGTGGATCAACGAACGTCGTTGTGATACCTGTGACCCGTGGCAGTGTTTGAGCAAAGAGATTGTGCGTTCCACCGTACAGCGAACTTGAGGAGACGATGTGTGCGCCCACCCCCATGAGGGTTGGTATGGCAAGGAAGAGGGCCGCCTGCCCGCTCGCTGTCGCTACGGCTCCGACGCCTCCCTCCAAGGCGGATACTCGTTCCTCGAACGCGGCGACGGTCGGGTTCGAGATCCGCGAGTACATGTGGCCCTGACGTTCGAGATTGAACAAACCGGCCGCGTGGTCGACGTCTTCGAATACGTATGACGTCGTTTGGTAGATGGGAACGGCTCGAGCGTGATGGTCCGTGTCCGGCTCGTGGCCTGCGTGGAGGCTGAGCGTGTCGAAATGGAGGAGATTGGGATCTGCCATCGGTGTACTGCACGATACACGCAGCCACACGCATGGTTGCTGTTCACCGCTGGCCGATCCGGTGGCCTAAGCGGAGGGCGACCGGTTGCGGGCATAGCGCTTGTCTGATGCCGCCTCCCGACTTCCGATCAGTGGCGGATCAGTGTGTCGCCCGCTGTGGTGCCATATCTGTGCGAGTGCGGGTTAGTGGGAGAACACCCGGTGTGGCATGGATTTAGGCTTTGATACCGCTCGTAGCGAAGATCCGGTGGGGAATGTTCAGATCGCCTGGAAACTCGGCGTCGAGCAAGGCGGCCAAATCGGTGTCGAAGCGTTCGACTTGATCGGTGGTCAACGCTGAGCCGACCCCGTTGCATGTGCGGATGCGACCCCTCCAGCGCACATGGCTGAAGGGCACATCTACCACGTAGCTGAAGCTCTCGACGTTTCGAAAACCCCCGCGATCGAGAGCCTGTACTTGTTCCGGGTGCACGCCACGCCATCCCGCCTTGGGCCAGCCAGGGTTGTGCTCGAGAATCAAATCCTCGGTACGCCCGGCCACGTTCCCTGGCAAGGGCACATAGCTGAAGTTGCCTATGAGCAGGCGACCGCCTGGAGCAAGGACACGTTTCACCTCCAATATCGCTCGGTCTGCGTCGAACCACCACCAGCATTGGCCAGCGCTCACGATGTCGAAGCTGGCTGTGTCGCGTCCGGTAGCCTCGGCGCGACCTGGGAAGAATTGGGCAGACAGTCCTCGCTCGACGGCGGCTCGACGTGCAACGTCAAGCATCTCCGTGGAGATGTCGATGCCGACGACCTCGAGTCCCAGAGAGGAGAAGCCCAGAGCGAGAGATCCTGTTCCGGTTCCGAGATCGAGAGCGCGCTGACCAGCGGTGATCCACCCGAGGCCGACGAGGCGATCGAAGAAGCTTTCTGGGAAGCCGGGGCGATGACGTTCGTAGTCCACCGCGGTGCGGCCGAAGTCGATCACTCGGCCTGTGTGGTCTGTGCATCCGGCTTCGGTGCTCATGAGAACAATCTAGCGGTGAGCTGCAGGGTGAGCCGTCGGCTTGTCGCGCCCAGGCAACGCAACCGTGATGCTCCAATTGTTGGTGTGCGCCGCGTGACGCGGACGGATCGGGTGGATCAGTTGAGTTCGATAACACCGTTGGCTGTGCGGATCGTCGCCACGATTCGAGCGTGAGCGTCCCTGGCGACGTGCGTCGTGATCCCGACTGCACGAAGGCCCCGCTCGGCGGCTTCAACATCTGGATGACCGAGTTCGATGGCGAGAAGTTCGCACCTTGGCGGGAGGGTCTCTGTTGGGTGAGAGGAACTGCCCCAGTCGATGAAGAACGGCACGATGCCACCGAGGCGGTCGGTGAACGGATCGGTCAGATGCCACGTCAAGAGCGACCCATCGGGGCGCAACCGGCTGCCATGTGAGATCTCACCGAGGATGAGGTCGGAGGAGCGAGCAGATGCCGTGACATTGTGGAGGTCCGATCTCTTCGCCGCCCAGGTCACGAGACGCGGCATGTCGACCAGGTCGATCTGGAAGAGTGTCGGGAGTTCCTTCCATGGTCTCGTAGGGTCAGGGCCGATGATCTCGAGGTACGTTGTTGTACCGAGTGAGACCAGTGCATTGGCGGTGCCGTAGTCGGTATGGCGGCCACCGGTAACCACCTCGACCGCAAGCCGTTCTTCGACATAGGCAATGCCGGCGGCGAGGTCTGGGGTTGCGAGTACGAGATGGTCGACGTGCGAGAGCATGAATGGTGTTCGAGATCGATTGTGGTGCACGGTAGCAAATCTCGATTAGCCCCATGGTCGAGTCGGAGGATGTCGAGTCACCGGTATCGTCGTCCTGGGTAAACGGGAGTGCTTGAACGATGCCAGCAACGCCGCTCACCAATGTCGGGTCGCGTCCGGCTGCATACGGTCCAGCAGAATATGGGATTGCTCTGACGCTCGGACTCATCTGGGGGTCGGCGTTCCTATGGATTGCACTCGGCGTAGATCACCTCGCCCCGGGCGTCGTTGCCTTTGGCAGGGTTGCGCTCGGCGCTCTAGCGCTTGCGGCTTTCCCTGTAGCGCGGAAGCGGATCGAGAGGGCCGACTGGGCTCGTGTCGCGTTCATTGCCGCTGTTGGGAACGCTGCTCCCGCGTTGCTGTTCGCTATGGCTGAAACAGAACTCGACTCCGCGGTCGCGGGCATGATCACGAGCGGCACGCCGATCATCACGCTCGTGATAGCGAGCGTGCTTCTCCGCAGTCTGCCAGGTCGATTCCAGGTCCTTGGAATCGGACTCGCATTTGTCGGCATCGTCATGATGACGTTGCCATCCCTCAGCGGTGCCGGCGCTGCGCCGGCTGGGATCGGACTTGTGATTTTGGCAACCGTCGGATACGGGCTCAACGCGAACTTGCTCGTGCCCTTGCAGCAGAAATACGGAGGTCCGGCCGTGATCGTTTGGGCATTGATCGCCTCAAGCGTCATGCTCGCTCCGTTTGCACTCGCATCTGCTGACGAGTCAGAGTTCACGGCGACTGCTGTGATTGCTGTGGTCATTCTCGGAGTCATCGGCACGGGTGTGGCGCGGGCGCTCTCGGCGACGCTCGCCGGTCGAGTTGGGGGTCCTCGCATGACGACGACGACGTACCTGATACCAGTGGTCGCCATTGTTTTGGGCGTCGCGTTTCGCAACGAGACCGTTGGGCCGCTCGCGATGGTGGGCGTCGTGTTGGCAATTGCTGGCGCCTTCCTCGCCACCAGAGCCGTTGCTTCGCGGTGAGTCTCGAATCGTCTCGGCGAGTCTCGCTGGGAAGAACAGTCGAGTATTCAGCGATGCCGGGGAGTCACCTGACGGGCTTGGACGCCCGGATGATTGCTGCGTGCATGCCCTCGGCAACGGTGTGGGTTGACTCGATCGATACGTCGAGGAATCCAGCATCGTGGAGTCCTCGACGATACTCGTCGAAACTGAGTGCGCCGGCAATGCATCCAACCCAGCTACCCCGCTTGAGCCTGTCGGCCTCGGTAAGGCTGTCGTCTGCGACGACGTCAGCAATGCCGATGCGGCCACCGTCCTTGAGGATCCGAAACATCTCGGACAGCACAGAGGGCTTGTCGACAGACAGGTTGATGACGCAGTTGGAGATGACCACGTCGACGGTTGCATCTTCGAGCGGTATGTCCTCAATGACGCCCTTGAGGAACTGAACGTTTGTGGCGCCTGCTTGGTCTTGATGCTTGCGAGCGAGGTCGAGCATCTCGTCTGTCATGTCAATCCCGTACGCAAACCCTTCAGGCCCGACCCGTCTGGCGGAGAGTAGAACGTCGATGCCGGCACCCGATCCGAGGTCGAGGACGGTCTCGCCAGGTTTGAGTTCAGCGACTGCCGTTGGATTTCCGCAGCCGAGTGAGGCGAGCGCTGCTCCATCGGGGACATCAGCGAGCGCAGCGGGATCGTACATCCACGATCCGAAATCCCCCGAATCTGTGGTCGCGAACGCGTCGGAGGAGGCTGCGCCACAGCAGTCGACATTGTCCACTTCTGGATTGGCGCTGACAGCGGCTCGGGCGTAGCGATCGCGTATCGTGGTCTGTATCTCGCTGGCTGACATGACACCCTCATTCATATCGATAGTTGTCGATGTGATATGAAGGCTATCAGATACATTGATGAGCGTCAATATGTAGCTAGGATGATCGGATGAGTAATGAGGTCGTCGAGGCGGATGGTGATCGGGTGCTCGCAGAGCCGATCGGCTTCCATGAGGCCGAAAAGCTAGCTGCCGTGTTCAAGCTGCTTGCAGATCCGATTCGGCTTCGCATACTGAGTCTGATTGCTAACGCACCCGGCGGTGCGGTCTGCGCGTGTGACTTGCCGGAGGCGATCGGTCGAAGCCAGCCCACCGTCAGCCACCATCTTTCGCTACTTACAGACGCTGGGCTGATCACGAGGGAGCAGCGCGGAAAGTGGGCTTGGTTCGAGGTCGATCTGGAGCGCGTCGCTGTGCTTAGGGACAGCTTGAGCGCACCCTGACAGCCACCCTCGGTCCTGTTCGTGGAACATTGAAAAGGATGGTTCTGTGGACGTCAGGAGCCTCGAAACTCGGGTACTCGTTTTTCGAGGAACGCCTGGATGCCCTCCCTGCCATCGTCGGTCCGGGTCATGTCTGCGATGGTTCTCGCTTCGAGCTCCATCTGAGTTTCAAGCGATGAGCTCAAGCTCGCGTGCAGCAGGTGCTTGACCGCACCGAATGCCAACGTCGGTCCCTTTGCGAGACTTCCCGCAAGGGATTGAGCAGTCTCAAGAACGTCTTCATCAGCTACCACCTGGTTTACGATGCCCCACTCGAGCGCTTCGTGTGCGCTCAGCCGGCGATTCGTGAGCATCAACTCGGCTGTCCGTTTGATGCCGATCTGCCTTGGCAGGAAGTATGTGGAGCTCGCGTCGGGGGAGAGAGCCGCTGCGGTGTACGCCGAAAGGAACACCGCCGATTCGGCGGCAACGACGAAGTCGCATGACGCAGCGATGCTGAACCCGGCTCCTGCGGCCATTCCGTTGACAGCCCCGATGACAGGCGCGTCCATGCGATTGAGCCGCGAGATGGCCGAATGCAGATACATTGTCATCTCCTTGATTAGTGCAGCAGCACCGTCACCTGCCGCCCCGAACGAGGCCACGTCGCCTCCTGCGCTAAAGAACCTCCCTGCACCGGTAAGGACGACAGCACGAATGTCAGCGTCTTCGTCGCACTGTACGGCAGTTGTCGCGAGCTCCTTTGCCATGGTGAGACTGAGTGCGTTCGCTGCATCAGGGCGATTCATTGTGATCGTTCCGACACTGTCTTCAACATCGAACAAGATGGTCTCGTAGGTCATGGCTTGCATCCTTTCAATCGGTGACGTGAGGCGTCGAGACGAGTTCTAGCGCGGCATTGGCTGCTGCGTCGAGTCCGAGACGCCCCGAGAGCAACTCGTCGGTGAGCGAGTCGACGCCGGCGCATTTTGTGACGCGACCAGAGGCGAGCTCACCAACAGCGGCTGCTAGCTGCGCTCTGGCTCGGATGGCGGCGGCTTCGACTCGATCGTGAGGGTCGAGCTGAGCCCGGTGCTCCCGTATCTTCTCGAAGAGCTCAGGAACGCCGCTTCGGTCGATCGCCACCGTTGGAACGATGGGCTGATGCCATCCGCTCTTGGTTGGCAGGCCAAGTGCTTCGTGAAGGTCGCGCTCCGTTGCAGCTGCCATGGGCATATCAGCCTTGTTAACGGCGAAAATGTCTGCAATCTCGAGGATGCCTGCCTTCACAGCTTGCACCCCGCTACCGAATCCTGGCGCTGCAACGACGACGACCGTCTGGGCGAGATGCATGATGTCTATCTCCGCCTGACCCGCGCCGACCGTCTCGACGATCACCACGTCGAATCCGAAGCTGTCGAGGATGTCGACGACCTGGCCCGTCGCTCGTGACAGGCCACCGAGATTCCCTCTGGTCGCGACAGATCGTACGAACACGCCTGCGTCCAGGGCGTGGTCTGACATACGGATCCGATCACCAAGGATCGCTCCACCTCTGAAGGGACTCGAGGGGTCAACCGCGACGACGGCCACCGTCTGGTGGCAGTTCCTGAATTCACTGATGAGGGCTGCAATGAGTGTCGACTTCCCCGCACCGGGAGGACCTGTCACTCCGACGACATGGGCGTGTCCCGTTCGTCCGTAGACAGCCGCGAGCACATCTGGCGCATCAGATCGGTCGTTCTCAAGCGCCGAGATAGCCGATGCGAGGACACGGCGATCCCCTCCAGCGAGGCCGACTTCGTAGTGTTCACGTGCCTCGCTCACGTGACGTCTAGGCCGGTTCGGAGGTTGTCGATAAAGCCGGATGCCAGAGCACCCGGCGTCGGCCCCTTTCGGGGACGCCACCACGTGAATGTCCAGTTCATCGCCCCGAGAAGCATCAGGCGCAACAGTTCACGATCGGTGCCTTGCGGTAACTCGAGGTCGGCAACGAGGTCGGTGAAGATGCTTTCGTAGTCGTCCCGCAGCTTGAAGATCAGCTCTCTTCCCTCGACCTTGTGTGGTACAGGCTGCATGACGGCTGTGAAGAATGCTCCGCCGGAGAGCAGAGTCTCTAAGTGCGCAGCGGAGGCGGCTTCGAGTCGCTTCCACGGTTCGTCGGTGTTGATGAGTGCCGAACTGGTTGCTTGCCGAATGCGGTGTAGCGCCTCCTCGTGCACTGCCACGAGGAGGTCATCCTTGCCGTTGAAGTGGTAGTAGATCGATGCTGTTCGCATACCAGCTTCGTCTGCGATTGCGCGCATCGAGGCTGCATCGAATCCGTCGCGTGAGAAGCACGCGGCGGCTGCCTCGAGTAGGTCGGAGCGGCGGTTGGCGGTTGTCGGCTTCGTCATGGTGTGTCTCCGGCCTTATCGACGCCGAGGAAGTCGTACCAGCCGCCCCGGCTCTCGGGCTTGAGGTCTTTGGACCCTAGGTATCCCGCTGAGAAGGCCTGGCGTGCCAGCGGTGGCACGGCGTAGCGCTCGCCGCAGGTCTCATGGAGATACTCCTGAGCGTGGTAGAAGGCCTCGAAGCTGGATGCGTCGAGTAGCTCGAACACACCCATGGGCCAGCCAAGACCTGTCTTGACCATCTCGTCGACTTCAGCTGGACCCGCGATGCCGAGTTCCACGAGCCGAATCGCCTCGGCTAGGAAATTATTGATGAAACGTGTCATGAAGAACCCAGGTGAATCTTTCACCACGACCGGCCTCTTACCGATTGCGTCGAGGTATGTGACAACCCTCGCAAGCGCGTCTTCGTCGACGAACGCGCTCCGGGCAACTTCGACGAGCGGGAGGACGTTTGCGGGGAAGAACCAATGTGTTCCGATGAGACGGCTCGGGTTGACAAGGGGAGCCGCCAGCTCGGCGATGAGGATCGACGAGGTGTTAGTCGCGATTACGGCATCTTGTGGTGACAGGTGTTCTGCGTCGCGCAGAACTTCGCGTTTGATGCTGAGGATCTCTGGCACAGTCTCGAAGATGAGGTCGGCTTCCAGAAGTCCCTCCTCATAATTGGTAGTGCCAGAGAGCCGCGACCTTGCGTCGTCGGCCTGCTTGGGTGTGATGCGACCCTTGTCGACAGCCCTGGCGAGGCCGAAGCGGCCCTCGAGGATCAGGTGCAATCCGTGCGCAACGGTCTCTTCTCGACGCGAGATAATCGAGACCTCTGCATCGGAATTCTGTAGGCACGCAAGGGCGATGCCGTGGCCCATGACGCCGCCACCGCCGATGATCGCGACCTTGTCAGGCAAGTTCACGGTGCAACCGCAGTACGTCGCTGCATGATCAACTCAATGGCCTGGGTCGCATTGGTTCCAGGGCCGAATACCGCCTCGACGCCCCAACTCAGCAATGTTGCCTCATCCTGGGGTGGAATCACGCCGCCTGCAATGAGGATGGCGTCGTCACGACCGTGGGAGGCGAGGCCTGCAATGAGGTCCTCAAAGATAGGCAGGTGGCCTCCAGCGGATGTCGAAACACCAACAACGTGGACATCCTCGTCGACAGCGGCTCGGACAACCTCGTCTGGAAGGAGGAAGTTGATGAATATAACCTCGAAGCCTGCGTCGCGCATCTTCTTGGCGACGAGGCGGACACCACGGTCGTGGCAGTCGTGGGTCGGCTTGGCCAGGAGAACCCGGACCGGCTCGCCGGGAGCTATCTCAATACTCATGTGGTGCCCTCCATCCGAGTGCGCTCTTGAGGACACCCATCATCTCACCGGTCGTGGCATCGGCCTGAGCGGCGTCGATCGCTGCAGCCATGAGGCTGCCATCGATGTCGGCATACTCCTTGGTGGCCAGCGCCACGGCTGCCTCTTTGTATCGATGCATGGCCCTCTCCCAGCGGTCGGTGTCCCTTCCTGCCCGCAAGGCCTTGATCCGCTCTACCGCGATCGTCTCGACCTCGGATTCGACTGTGAATAGGTTGGTTGGTGGCTGCTCATCTATCTGATACTTGTTGAGGCCTACGACGGAGCGTTCGCCTGAGTCGATGAGCTCTCGCCAACGCTCTGCCGAGGATTCGATTCTCCGTCGTAGCCACCCAGACTCCTGAGCGGCGATATAGCCGCCCTGTGTCTCGATGTCTCGAACAAGGTCGAGGGCCGCCTCTGCGAGTTGCTTGGTGAGCGACTCCACGTAATACGAGCCGGCAAGCGGATCTGAGACCGATGTGATGTTGGTCTCCTCCTGGATCACCTGTTGGACCCGTAGGGCGAGCGTTGCCGCCTCCTCGGTCGGGAGAGCGTACGCCTCGTCGTACGCGGAGACTTCCATTGCCTGTACGCCGGACAACGCGGCTCCAAAGGCGTGCAGTGTCGTTCTTATCAGGTTGACGAGCGGCTGCTGGGCGGTCAGCGATACGCCGGATGTATGGGTGTGGATGCGCACATGCATCGACCTGGGGTTCTCTGCGCCGAAGGTGTCTTTCATCGTTGTTGCCCAGATCCCTCGCAGTGCCCGTATCTTGCAGATCTCCTCGAAGAAGTCATTGGCTTGCGCGATCTGGAAGCCGAAGCGTGCCAGCGTCTGGTCGGCCGAAAGTCCTGATGCGATACACGCTCGCACCAAGTCGATTCCGTACGCGAGCATGAACGCGATCTCTTCGACAGCTGTGCCCCCTGCCTCCTCCGCCCCGTATCCGAAGAAATTCGTTGTGTTCCACCGCGGCATGTTCTTGGAGCAGTAGTTGATCAGATCGACGGCCAATCGATGGCCTTGGCGCGGTGGAAACGCGCTCATACCGACGTATGCCGACTGGTGGTACCAGTTCATCGAGTTGCCGCGCAACTGATCGGGCGTTAGCCCCTGGTCTTGGGCCAGGGCTATGTACTGGGCAAGAGCGGGGACCACCTGGTAGTAGGAGATGTGAATGACGTTCATCTTCGTTAGGTCCATCCCTGCGAAGAGTCTTGCCATGTCAGCCTTCGAGTACACCCCCATCCCCGCTTGACCTACGCGGCCTCTTGCTGCTGGATGGTCTGGGTCGAGTCCCTCGTGGGAGACCAGGTCGTAGACGAGGTTGTAGAACCGCTGACCGAAGTAGCCGACCATGCCCTGGTCCGCGAGGCTGTCCATTCGCTCTCTCGTGTCTTCGGGTAGTCCGTAGCCGATCACGGGTTGGTTTGCCCAGTGCATCAATTGGTATTGTGCCGCGAGGTTTCCTCTCGTGAAGGGGTACGCGCCTGGGGCTTCGACTACGTCGGTGTCTGGGATGTCGTGGGGGAAGTAGGCAGACTTCAGAGGGAGCCCTGAGTGTGTCGTTGGATTGGTGGCCCGCTTCGGTGCGGCATCCCCGAACTTCGCGACGAGCTTGTCGTACTCGGCGCGCCATGTGGCCGCGACTTTCTTTGATTGAGCATCAGTTGCGTCAATGGCCACGGTTGCTCCTTGCTCTGGTGTTTCGCTGTTGTCAACCTAACGAACGTCCGTTATTATAAAATAGGTTGACGGCGTACGCAACCACGGAGAGCGCAATGAGCAGGGATGTCTTTCTTGTCGAGGGCCTGAGAAGTCCGATCGGACGGTTCGGGGGTTCGTTGCGGCCTCTCCGTGCCACCGAGTTCGGATCCCAGGTGGCCTCTGCACTGCTCGATCGTGTGAACATCGATGCGGGTGCGCTCGATCTCGTCATTGCTGGGATGGTCCTCCAGGATATGACCGAGTCGAATCCGGCGCGCATCGTCGGTATGCGTGTCGGCGTACCCGAGCGTGTGCCGGCCTTCACGATCAATATGCAGTGCTGTTCGTCGATGGCTGCGCTGATCCAGGCGACCTATCAGGTTGCGATTGGTGCCGCCGACTTGGTGATGGTCCTGGGGCTTGAGTCGATGAGTAACGCTCCTCACATGGTGCCAGGGTCGAGATGGGGGCATCGGCTTGGAAGTGGCGAATTCCTCGACACGTTGCGCGAGTGCACGCTCGCGGGGTCCGGGATGTGGGGCGACGCCAAGTACATGATTGATGTCGCTGAACATCATGCTGAGGTGGACGGCATCTCGAGGCTGCAGATGGATACATACGCCGTTGTGTCACACGAGCGCGCGCTCGCTGCCATTTCCGGTGGGCGGTTTGCTGATGAGATCGTTCCGATCAACGTCCCTTCGAAGCGAGGTTCGGTGATCTTCGATGTGGACGAGAATCCGCGTACCGGGTCGACCGTCGGCGTGTTAGGTGGATTGCGGAGTGTTCAACCTGGCGGTGTGATCACTGCCGGCAACGCAGCCACCATCAACGATGGCGCATCAGCGGCGATCATTGCAAGCGCCGACGCGATGAACAAATACGACATGGAACCTCTCGCTCGCATTGTCACCGAGGGCACTGCAATGGTCGGATGCGACCCGAACCTCATGGGATATTCCTGCGTCGATGCCCTCAACGCAGCACTTGACGGAGCAGATAGGGCCCTGGACGATCTTGATCTCATCGAGTGCAACGAGGGCTTTGCGGTGCAACTCCTGGCGTGTGAGGAGATGGGAGGCTGGGATCGCGATCGGCTCAACGTCGACGGCGGGTCGGTTGCTCTCGGACATCCGGTCGGGATGTCGGGTCTGAGAATCTCGGTGCACCTCGCCAAGGCACTGAAGCAACGGGACCTCTCCCTGGGTGGGGCAACGGTGCCTGCTGGGTCAGGGCTGGGGACCGCGATACTCCTCGAGTCCGCCGCTTTGGCGTAGATATCCGCAACACGTTGCGGATATCTACGCCAAAGGCCTGGGATCAGGCAGCGCACTCGCTTGCACCCGTGCTGCTCTGGGACGCGACGCCCTCGCGGAGCACCTGACGAACCTTCGCTCTGATCCTCTCGACATCCGGTATGGGGTACTTGCGTGGTGTTCGGCCCGAGTTGTAGGTCGGAGGGACAAACCCAACGGTTGCCACATCGTCGAAATCGATGGTGCCAACGATCTTGATGAGGTCGGGGAGGAAGGTGAGGGGGATGTCCGTTGTTATCGACTCTTCAATGAGGTCTATGAGCTTCGGAAATGCTTTGATCAGTGTGACAGGATTGGCCTGCGTCGCTGCCGCCCTGACGAGGCATCGCTGGCGCCTCATTCGGTTGTAGTCTGACGAGCCTTGGCGCCAACGGACATAGGCCAGCGACTCGAGTCCGTCGAGATGGTTTATGCCCGGATCGATATTCACTGTCGCTTTTGGGACGCCCTCCTCGGGAGACGACACCGTGACGTGATACGACTCCTTCACCATCACGTCTACGCCACCGAGCGCATCGATTGTCTTGACGAAGCCCTCCATCTTCACCATCAGGTAGTAGTCGATCGGGAGATCGATGAGGTTGGCGATGACATCCCTCAAGGCTGCGAGGCCCGGATCGGGTGTGCTGGGATACGTCGTCGTCCAATCTTGCGTGTACTTGTGCACCTTGTTGAGCATGGTTGGGAAGCACAGGCATGACTCGAATGGCGGCTCTTCTGGGATGCCGTCGCCATCAGTGTCAACCCACGAGTCTGGATACCCGTCCTCGTCGGCGTCGGTTAGGTCCTTCTCGATGACCTCCTCCTCAAGGTCCAAGAAGGAGTGCTCCAGTTTCTTGGGGAGTGGCACGAGTTTGAAATTTCTCGGCAATCCGAACAAAGCCGTTCTCCCGGTATCGAGCTCGAACGTCGCGACGATCATGGTGTCGGTGCGAAGCCCTTCTCTACCAGGGCCGGCGTCGCCGCCGACGAGCAAGATCGTCAAGCGATCAGGGTTGACGCGCTCGGCGAAAGGCACGAACGGGGCCACGGGAGTCGAAGGGGCGATGATGTCGATCCATGAAGCGATTGCTGCGGGGTCTCCAATGCCAGGCCGAAAAATATAGTTGCGCACAGAACGCTGATCGGCTTCGACCGGGTCGAGATGTGGTGCCGGGTCTTGGAGAGATTCCGTGGTCGTCGTCGGCGAGGTCGGCGGCGTAGCTGCAAGTGGTGGTGATAACTCGCCTGCGGGCGCGGCGACGAAGACTGTCTGGAGTGCGCTGATCGTTTGTACCCCATACGACCAACCGACGAGGTGAGGGATCGCAACGGCGAACAGCAGAAGGGCGAGTGTTATGGACATCCACGATCTGTCGAGTGTGGATTCGGTCACCAGATAGGCGTCGATGACCGCCGCGATGCGCCAAATGAGCACCAACACATTCCCTGCGAGTACGCCAGACAGGAAGGATGGCCGTACCAAGAGCTCCGCCATACCCATGGTTCCGCGTGACGCGAACGTGAAGACACCAATCGCAAGGACGACCACAGGTAGGAAGAACACGAACGCACGCAGCGGTCTCTTCGCGTACATCTGGCCCGCACCCGGGACGAGTGCAGACAGCAACGCCGCCACGAGCGGATGGCTTCCCATTTCCCCTCTCTGCCTCCCATCGGTGAGGAACATCGCTGCTCGGTATCACGATACAACTGCTGTGCGTTTGCGGCCCGGTTGCCGGGGGCATACTCGGACCTCGATGTCGCGATCGGATTCGCTAACCGCACTCCAGAGGAATGCTCAGAATGAGTCTGCGCCCTCGAGGGGCCAGATCCGAACGGAGGGGATTGCTGTGCCAGGACCTCGCCCATCGTCATGACGGCGCACCCAACGTCGAATTTCGTGCTGTGCCACGACGTCGTCCTCGTTGTAGGCGAGGATGCGCTCACGCATGTCGAGATCTCCTGCAAGCATTCGCTCGAACCAGATCTCCGACTGACGTCCGCCAGGATCATCGTCTCGCCACGTGAACCCGCAGAGCGGCGCGATCACCTTGAGGCTGTAACCGCTCGGTGAGGCAAGATTCTGACGGACCCAATCGCACAGGTCGACGGCGTGGCCATCGAACCAGTCGGCGACGGAGCCGAATCCTGGGATCAGTAGGCCATGACGCTCGCCGGCCTGCTCCAAGGTACGCCGTTCGTACTCGGTCCAATGCAGCGTCACCGTGTCGTCGCCAGTCAGCGTGGAGAGCAGCGCAAACATCTCGTGTACCAGTCGCTTCTCGCCGTTGTGGCTTCCTGTCCAGTCAACGATCGACTCGTATGTTGAGTCGCCGTTCACGGTGGTGAGGAACCCAGCGAGATAGATTTGACCGTTGTACGTCTCGATATCGAAGTCGACCTCTCGACGGGCGGATGGAACGTCGAGGGCAGCGGGCTCATCACGCAGTCGAAGGAGGCGACCCGCTGTTCGAGCCCTGGCTTGGAACACCACCGCTTGGTCCGCGACGCATACCTGGTCTGGGTGCAGCGCTGCGATCTGATCGATGCGGGTTATGCCGTAGTCGGTGAGCAGAGACCGGTCGTCTGCATCGATCTTGCTCAGCAGTGTGACATCCTTGTTCCTGATTAGCTCGGCTTCGCAGAGATCTGCCCAGTCGCACCTGCTGCACTCCGATCGCCACGATGGCTGCTGATACGGCGTGTTGGGGTGCTCGATGCCGAACAGGATTGCGACGATCGCCGTTGATTGCAGCGATACATATGTGTCCATGATCGACGGTCGGCCTGCCGACAGGTCGACCCACAGGCAGCGATACGGTTTCTCGGAGCCGATGATGCCCCCGAGATAATCCGATGAGGCGTAGCCAACGCCAGACAACAGGTACCGATAGTGGGCAATCTGCAGCAGGTCCCTTCGACGACTGCTTCGGAACTTCCGCCGGTCGGTTGAGGTGTTCGCGATCGAACCAAGCGGTGACGATGTCGCTGAAATGCCACTCGAACTTTCGATCTTGTGATTCTTGATTTCGACGGGTGCGTATCCGTCACCGATCTGAACGAGAAGATCAGGAGCACCCACGAGGGCGTCATCACCGGAACTGAGCCTTCCACCGATTATGAACTCGATCCCTCTTGCCATGGCAGCCAGTGTGCGTTCTTCGGCGCCTGATCCAGACCCGATACGGACCACGTCGCGGTGCAGGTCGACGAGTGCTTCGACTACGAGCCTCTCATGCTCGATACCTCGTAAGGCATCGCGCGATCGGACTTCGTCGAACACGTGATCGGCGATCGTGAACCGATCGTGGTGAAGACGTGTGAGACATACACCGATGTCACCCCCACCGAGTCGGCTGCGGCGTGTACGTCCCTTCGACATATCTATGTTTGTCACACGAGGGATTGTCCCAGGTCGGTGTGACATTTGTCGCTGGATTGCACCGATGTCTTTGTGAGTATTGCGTTCCGGCCAAGCGAGGGAATACTCAGGTCCGCCTCAGGCTGACTGCCCAGGGCTCTCGATCGTTGCACCATTGAGAGGACCGAACGTGGTGGATACCGAGGCGCTCTCTGTCTCGTACGATGCCTCGACCAAGCGTCCGCTGTCGAACGTCAAGTTCATATCGATCGCCACGTCGGAGCTGAACGCTTCACCGTTGTAGGTTGCGACTGCAGTTGTGATTCCATCGCTCGTCGCAACGATCGAGATCGACAGTGGCGAAGCCATATTGTCGAGAGGCGGATCGATCGTTCCTGACGATTCCACCTCCTGCCACTCTCCGCCTTCGGTTTGGATCCATGACGCTTGTGGAGTGATGATGTACGAGATGGTTGCTTCACCTGATGTGACGTCCATCTGTGCGCTCGTTCCAATGACAACTCCGCTGATCTTGGCCGCCTCAGCACCTCGTATCTCGGCAAGCGCATCAAATCGATACCCGTCGCTGTACTGAGCAAGCGCCGATGCAAGCAACGCGCTTGGATCGAGCTCAGGTGCGTCAATGCTGTCGATCTGCGTGGTCGACGTGACCGATGTCACAGGTGAACTCGTCGCAGGTGGCGAGGTCGCCGGCGTCGTGGTCTCGTTGCTCGGGGAGCAACCGGCAGCTGCGAGCAACACGATGACCGCACCCGCGAGAAGTGCGGCTCTCGGGGGGGAGAGCCGCACTCGTCGGGATGAGGGATCAGGAGTTGTCTTCG
>CAYWPC010000035.1:0-20201 GCA_964460075.1 uncultured Acidimicrobiaceae bacterium | reverse complement strand
ACTCCCTGTAATCGAGGCCGGCCCTGCGCATCCGGGCATCGTCGAGGGTGAAGCCCAACGGCTCGATCAGATGCAGCGAGCATCCGGTGTTCACCGTGAGACGCATCAGGTTGCCGGTGTTTGGCGGGATCTCTGGCTGCCATAGGACGATGTTGAACATCGTCACTCTTCGCCCTGAAGCGCCTTCTCGAAGAGCAGCAGGAAACTCAATGCGGGATCCTTCGACTGGATGGTCTTGAGCTTGTCCCAGTGGGTTCGGACCTGCTCACGCATCCACGACGCGATATGGCCGTGGCTGACCCACGTGTAGCGAATGTTGCGCTTGGTCGGCGGCCGCGACGCAAACACCATCTGACGAAGCCGGATACCTGCTGGGTGCACGGCTAGTCCGGTTCGCACAAGCTCCTCTACGAGTTCGTCTGCGACCTCACCGCGCATCCTTCCAAACCTGCCGAGCACAGCACGAAGAACGTCTGGGTCCCTGGCGGCTCTGTTCAGCTCGGCTGTTCCCTCCTTCACTTCTCCAATGATGACATCGATGTACTCATCGGAGATCCCCAATGTCGGGTCGGGTTCAAGAATGATCCCAGACGTTGTGGAGACACCGTCACCCTCCCCGGCTCCTGGGAAGCGAACCGCTAGGACATCGATGTCGGTCACCGTTCGAGAGGCTCCCGGTTCGAGTGTCTCGAGAATGGGGTACTCGGTGACGGTGAAGAAACCGTTCGCGTAGAGATAGCTTTGTACGAGGGCAACGGCGGTATCCACACCGGGGATGGTAGCGGTCCGCTCACAGGTCGGGCGAAGTGGCTCCACTCCGTTCTGACGGAGCGGAGCGTCCTCTATCCCTGGCACGCGAAACCAGGGCTGCGACGAGTCGCCAACCGACGATCCATGCGGTCATCCACGCTGTTGTGAATATCACGAACGTCCTGGCGGTTCCCGCATCGAACACATTTCGGCGAAGAACCATGCCGACAACCACGACTGTGGCTACGAGAAGCAAGCCCGTTGTCACTCTCGTCGGTGTGCGCCACGCCCTCGACGCGACGATTCCAATGGCAAGCGCGATGAGAAACGGGGCCGCGACACGCATCGTGTCGCCCCAGTCGGGAACGAATCCGTGGGTATCCCTTCCAATGATCACGAAGCTCATGACCACGGCAGTATCGAGGATCCAGAACCAGCGTTTCATGTCGAGCGAGGATACCGGCGCTCTAACCCACAGCAGCACGCCACCACAGCCCCCTATCCTTGATGGCTCAGGAGGCGCGATGGACTTCGAATTCACCGACGAACACAAGGCTCTGCGCGCAATGGTGCGCGAATTCGCAGAGAAACGCATCGCACCGCAAGCAGAACAGTGGGATCTCGATCACCATTTTCCAACGGACGTCGTCAGGGAAATGGGCGATCTCGGTCTTTTCGGCATAGCAGCCGATGAGCAGTTCGGAGGGGCAGGTGCAGACTATACGAGCCTCTGCATTGCGATTGAGGAACTGGCACGCGTCGATCAGTCAATGGCCATCACATTGGAGGCCGGGGTAACGCTCGGTATCAATCCGATCCACGAGTTCGGATCACCTGAGCAGAAGGAGCGATGGCTACCCGATCTCCTTGCCGGCCGCACGCTTGCAGGATTCGGACTTACGGAGCCCGATGCTGGCTCGGACGCGGGGGCAACAGCTACCAAGGCGGAACTCGACGGTGACGAATGGGTTATCAACGGATCAAAGGCCTTCATCACCAACTCAGGAACTGAGCTGACTTCCCTCGTCACGATTACGGCACGCACCGGGCCCGACGAGATTTCAACGTTCATCGTGCCGAGCGGCACCGCGGGGTTCACCGTCGAACCGGCCTACCGGAAGATGGGCTGGCACGCCTCCGACACACACGGCCTGACCTTCGTCGATTGCAGGATTCCGAAGCAGAATCTCCTCGGAGAGCGCGGACGAGGCTTTCACCAGTTCCTGTCAACGCTCGACGACGGAAGAATCGCTATCGGGGCGCTCGCAGTCGGTGTGCTCCAGGCATGCCTCGAAGAGTCGCTCGCCTATGCCAAGGAGAGGACGAGCTTTGGCCACCCGATCGGGTCATACCAGGCCGTTGCCTTCAAGGTCGCCGATCTCCAGGTCATGACCGAGGCAGCCCGTCTACTCGTATACCGCGCTTCCTGGCTGAAGGACACAGGAAGGCCGTTCAAACAGGAAGCAGCGATCGCCAAACTCTATGCGACTGAGGCTGCAGTGACCGCAACCAGAGAAGCGACGCAGATCTTTGGTGGCTACGGATTCATGGACGAGACCCTGGTTGCACGGCACTATCGCGATGCCAAGATCCTTGAGATCGGCGAAGGTACATCCGAGGTGCAGCGCCTCGTGATCAGCAGAGGCCTGGGACTCCCGATCCGTTGATCGGTACTGTTGACACGGCCCTCTCGGCAACGGCTTCACTGTCAATATCGAGTCCGGAACCGACACCATCAGGAATCACGATTTCCCCGCCCTCACAACGTGAGGCCACAAAGTCGGAAGTGAGAAACCAGCCAGCGGGAGCTACGTCTGACACAAAGGCGTCCGAAGCACCGGCCAACAGATCGGAATAGATTCGACCGATTCCTGACTCGAGAAGCCCCGAGGATCGCCACATCTTGCCTGCAGCACGAGCGACTCGAACGAGTGCGACGGATGCCTGCCATCCCAGCCGACCAGGTTTGACGACGACACCAGCCACTCCAGGTAGCGCAAGGTTCGCTACGCCGTCTTGTACGGCACGGACCGACTCGTCTGCGAACACGACGAACCCTGCGTTGCTCAGCATGGGAATCTCCGGCCGGTCAAGCGTCAAGAAGGGTTGCTCCAGATATGCAATATCGAGGTTGGCAAGCACAAGCAACTCTGTCCACGTCGACGTATCGAACGAGCCGTTCGCGTCGACACCGATGATCAAGTCTGCAAACCGTGAACGTATGTCTATCACGTGACCGATGCGACCTGGGGCGACCTTGACCTTGACACGCCCGATTCCGAGGTCGACGGCCTCCCCGACGATGGCGACCGCGTCGTCTCCGAGGCCGACCGCTACAGATACCGGTACGCGGTCTCTGGGCGAACCGAGCTCGTCGACCAACCTCTCATTTCGTGATCGCGCGACCATGTCGCACACGGCTTCGTCAATGGCGGCCGCAAGCGTGAAGGTCATGCCACCGCTTCGGGCGGCCTCGAGGACTTCGTTGAAGGGCTCGTCCTGGCCAGGGAACGGTGCCGCCTCTCCCCATCCGACCAGGCTGCCCTGGGTGACGGAGACAAGACCGACCGTGCGCGTCGTGACGGTACCGCCCGCCGTCTCGAACGGTGAGCGCAACGGAATCTCCATTTGATATAGACGGGCATCGATGTTGTGTGTGGTCACGATCGTCGACCATAGCCATGTGGTTGGTCACCGTGCCTGCTCGTTGGCTCCCTAACAGTCTCCCCCACGCGGCACGACCACCCACTGCGGGGTGGTCGAAACCTCGTCGAGCCGTTTCACGTCCTGCTCAGGACATCGATCTGCAACCGTCTGAACAGTGCGCTACGCGCGGGATGGAGAATCGCTTCATGATCGGTGCCTCCTCTCAAATCTGCTCTAGTTCAAAACTGTTCTGAACATCAAGATAATTTCTGTGGCTACGCCGTGCACCAGGATAGGTGCCTGTGACGCTTTCCGACGCGCTCCGGCGAGCTTCGCCATGTCTACCGAGTCGTGGCCGGCAGGCGGCCAAGCACATCCGCCAAGACACGCACAAGCTAACCACGACTCGCTCAAAGATCTCAGGCGTCCTGAAGTTGATCCATGGCGGCCATGAGAGCCTGGCGCTCTCGGCTCGAGAGGGTCATCATGACTTCGCTGCGAGTCGTCTCCACGCGCTCCCGATCGCCGGTCGACAGCCCGTCGAGGGCTGAGAACATCGCTCCGACATGCCACGTGCACTGTGCTGTCGGATACGCCGCGATTGTTCGGATGCGACCCATCGTCATGTTCCATCGCGCCTCCTTTTCGAGGGCTGCGAGCATTCCAACCATGATGTTGATCGTTCCGACAAGCTCGCGGCGCAAGGCGATCGGTCGTGTTGCAAGAATCAGGATCACCCCGAATCCGAACAAGGATCCTCCGAGCACCACACCACCGAGATTCGATCCTGGTTGTGGAAACATGAACCGACCCATGAACAGAACAACGAATCCGTACATGTACGCCAAGACCGACAGCAACATCCATAGATTCGAGTTGAACCGCTGCAGTGGGGACTCATCGCCTTCGAGCAGTGATCGTTTCCAGATCTCCCGCAAGGCCAGCGACAATACTCCCGCTCCAATGAGGGCGACCGCCACCCAGGCAAGGGCGGCACGCGGGCGGAGTCCGCTTACCGCGAAGGGAACAACACCCATGAACGCGCTCAGAAAGCCATACAGCAGTATCGCGAGTCCACCAACGAGCAGCGCCCATCGGACCGATCCTTGCCACCGAGGATCGTTACCCAGAAATCGCGTCCTCCGAAAAAGCATCTTCGCTACGCCGCGTATGGGAATAATCGTGATGATGCCGAAGAACGCAAGTACGAAGCCCCACCAGCTCCATTTCGGGAGACGCAGCGCATCCTGAAAGGAGATCAACATCCCCACACCCATGAGAATGATGCCCTTCACGAGCATCACGCCGCCAGGAAGGACCAGGTCAGGTCGGAAGTTGAATTTGGGTCCGACCTCGAGGCCGCGCACGAACGATCCCTCGGTCGGAGTACGCACAAGCCACACAGCCGACCCCCAGAACCCGAGGAAGAGAATCGGCAACATCAGCGCAGTTTCGGTGAGCGTCCAATCGGCCTGCAAGCTGACGGCGATCGAGATAAACAGTGGCATGAACAGCACACCGCCTACGAATGTTGCCGGTCGGTATCGCTGATACATCGCTATGCCTGCGAACGGGAAGAGCATCAGCGTTACAACGACGCTGATCAGGCTTATTCCAAGGATCGCGCTCCATTCAACGTTCATGGTGAACCGCCTGCCCGCTCCGAACCCCGGCGACGACCGCCCACCAAACGACTAGCGGCACGGTGTAAGCAACCACCAGTAGCAGGATCGGTCCGACGGTTGCTGCTTGCTTCATTGCCAGCCACCACGTCAGCATGGTTGCCAAGACCGCGAGGTAGGCCACTGCAAAGCGAACGGGTGTGCTCATGCATTGCCGCCCATGAGGCCGAGATTCTCCATCATTGACACGACCTGGACACGCTTGTCTTCTGGCAGCGAGGACACGATCTGCTTCATGGCCTTCATTTCCTTCTGCTGCTGATCAGCCGGCAACGACTTGACCACGGCCGCATGCGACTTCATCAGCGACATCTGCGTCTCGGCAGCGAGCGCGCTCATCGCCTTGAATCGTGACGCAGCAATCTTCTGGTAGTCATCCTTGGGAAGCTCCAGCGCTGCCACAAGCATGCTCTTCATGCCACGCTCACGGGTTGATTGGTCCTGTCCAGCGAAAACGGCTACGCGGTCACCGAGCATCGACGAGCGCTGGTCCTCTGGTGCCTTAGCCATCATGCGAACCATCTGATCCATACCAGACCGCCCGCCTTCTGGCATTCCGCCGGGAGTCGGCGTATTCGGTCCTGCTTTCGAGCTCTTGTCCTTCTTGAACCAACGCATGGGCACATCTCCTTTGATTGTCGTCCCAGTCATTGAGTCGTTCCGGCACTGAGATGGTGTCGCTAGGCACGTTCCAATTGTGTCGGATTGCCGACACTTCATGGCCGTATGGCGTGAGGAAATTGGTGCAGTCGCTGGCTTGGGCCCGCCCCCGGACACGTCAATCCACGTGGGGACGAAGGGAGATGTCTCCGGGGGCGGGCTGATCCTTAGTGACTACGGAAAGAGCGGTTCCATATCTTCCCCCAGTTCTGACAGCAGGCAGATGCAGCCGACCAGCCGCAGACGCAAAAATCGCGCCGATGAGATCGCTGTCGATGACACACGTCGCCCTGCCGTTCCCAAGATTCGTAGCCACGGCGAGAAAGGGAATGGCGGTGTCGGAGAATCGACGTGATGGCAAATACTGAGCGAGGAGATCGTGAGGTCTACGACTCGAGAAGGCGGCAGGGCGGCGAAGACTGTGGGCTGCCAGGCCCCGCCAGATCAGAGATCGTGGTCCGAACAGAACTGCTCCATCGAGGATACGCCAGATGTCGAACACCCGGTACAGGCCACCGGTCGTTGGATAGAACGACAACATCGCACCGTTGATCGCGCCGACTGACACTCCAATAGTGTGGTCAGGACGGTGATCCTGCTGGGACAATGCAAGCAACGCGCCCGCCCGGATCGCACCGCAGTTGCCTCCACCGGTGAGAACGAGTGCTGATCCTCCAGGCACTGACCCGTCCACCGGACACCTCCTAATCGATCGGTTCGTACGTTGAGTCGGTCCAACGGCCCAAAGGTGTCGCCGTTTGTGTCGCCAACGCCAATCTGTACCGGGACCTCACGGATCCAGTCGGGATGGCCTTCAGCTTTGGTATCACGGGACGCAGCTCGAGAACGTCGCAGATACTGCGACTGTCAGCAATTTCTCCCGTGACACGTGCAGGGGCGAGTCCAAGCTGACCGCGTACGGCCACCATGCGTGGCAAAGCATCGCGTGAACGTACCCTCACTGTTGTCGCGGTGTCCTTCGGACCAGCATCTCCTCCGTCGGATACCGGGAAGTCGAAGCGGAGAATCAGGTCCGAGCACTCGGGTCCAACGTCTCCAATATCGTCGCTGATTCTCTACTTGCCAGCGATCACGACAAGTATGAAGCGAAACGGAACCGAACCCGATACCCGGGGTGGCCGTTGCCACGGAACGTCCGGAAACTCTTGAGCGTTACCACGAAAACGATCAAGGGACAGACATCGCCGTGAGTACAGACCAAGACTCCGCTGTCGACACCGAGAATGCACCGAGTCCTACTCCATCACATGCCCATCTCGACGGCCCTATTGAAACTCTCGTTTTCCTTACCGTCCAGAGACTGAAAAGTCAGCCATTCATCGGGAGCGGTTGTTGCGCAGTGGCTGCTGCTGACGCAATCGAGCACGAACTCCATACATGGCCATTCGTCGTGGCGGTCACAGTCAACGAGGGCGCAAACGAGATTGCAATGACCGTGCGTGAACCAGGTGCCGATCTTGAGGCGATCGTCGAAGTGCTTGAGTCCATGGGCTATCCCGCAGTCGTACGATGACCACTGCAAACTGACGATTGCTCCGCGCACTCTGGACGACCGAGACGAATCGGTGGTACGCCATCACGCTGATGCTGGCCTGTGCACACCCCCGGCGGCAGCGTTGACGGCTTCGGCGAGCGTCGGGTGGATGTGAATAGCACCACGCACTTGGTCAACGGTCAGGCCAGCATATGCAGCAACGACGAGTTCATGGATGAGATTTCCGGCGTCAGGCCCAACAATAGTTGCCCCGACGACAACACGATCAGGTCTAGCAACGATCTTGACGAAGCCGTCAGTCTCACCGATGGCTTTCGCCTTGGCAACGCCGTGGAAGCCCTCAGCCCCAACGATTGCGTCGCCGTATCGAGCCTCAGTCTCACTCTCTGACAACCCAAAAGCGGCTACTTCCGGATCCGTAAAGACTGCGTGGGGAACGAGCCGGTTCGATGTCGTGATGTCCTCTCCTTTCAGGAGATACCGGGCGAGGAGAGCTGCGTCGTCTCTCGCCGAGTGCGTGAACAATGGCGGGCCTGTGACATCGCCAATCGCATATATACCAGGTACCGATGTCTCGAACTCGTCGGATACAAGAATGAACCCATTTTCGTCAACAACCACCCCAGCACTGTTCAGGCCAAGCTGTGATGTGTTGGGCTCCCTCCCGACGGCAACGAGGAGATGGGACGCCTCAACACGTCGCTCTCCGACCGACAGGACCACTCCACCGTCGAGTGCACTCACGGCGCTGGGATCTTCGCCAAGCAGCACTTCGATGCCTTCACGTCTGAACACGCGCTCGATCACTTCTGATACCGCGGCATCTTCGGTCGGGAGCAGGTGCAACCGCCTCTGTACCACCGTGACACGGGACCCGAATCTGGCATACATTTGGGCGAACTCACAACCCACGTATCCGCCGCCGAGAACAATCAGATGTTCAGGGACTGCGCGGAGTTGCAACGCTGACGTCGAATCTAGCGTTGGCACATCCTCGATACCAGATAAATTCGGCACGCCGGGATGAGCACCCGTGTTGATAACAATCCGATCAGAACGGAACATCTGGCCTGCAGCTTCGACATGGTTTGAGTCGACGAAGCGCGCCCAACCTTTGACCAACGCGAGGTCAACGGCCCGCTCTGCTGCACGATATGAGCCGCTTCTGATTGCCGTGACCAGGCTGTCTTTGCGGTCAACGATCCGGCCAAGATCGACCGACACACCGATGAGATCAATCCCGAATTCGCCAGCCCGCCGTGCAAGGTGAGCAACCTTGGCGGAGTGGATCATCGTCTTGGTCGGGATACACCCCCTGTTGAGGCACGTGCCTCCAAGCAGATCACCCTCGATAAGCACCGTTGGGCCCTGTCCGGCTGCTCGTAGCGCGAACGGCAGACCGGCCATCCCTCCACCGATGACGACCGTGTCAACATCCACGACCTCTGTCACGATGCGAAATCCCTGGGTCGGCTACGACGCTGACGGATCAATTCAGCAGCCCCAATAACCGCTACGACAACGACCAAGCTGACTGCCCACCGTATCGGTGCGCTACCGATGCTGTTTGTGAACCAGGCGGAGAGACCGGATACGAACGAAATCGGTCGATACAGGACGGAACCCTGGCCGGGGCTGACAGACAACAGTACGCCCCAGTAGTACACGATAAACAACCCAGAGGCGACAAGGAGTACCCCACCGATGCGCTCGACGTACGGGAGAATGTTCCGCATCCGAGCCACGAGGACCTCCCGCGATGTCGCCAATGCCACAGCAATTGCAGTCAACACGACGCCCATACCAACGGCATAGGCGACGAATACCGACCAGCTAGCGATCACGTTCGAGGATCGCGTCGAAAGGCCGACGACCGCAAGAAAGATCGGGAGCGTACACGAGATCGAAGCCGTTCCAAACGCCACGCCGAACCCTGACATAGCAAGAAACGATCGGCCCGTCTTCTTCTTCACGCTAACGACGCGATAGGTGAGGTGATAGCCCCGGAGAACGGCGATGCCAAGGGCGAGTAACGCGACACCGATCGCCAAGGCAGCCCATGGCACATAGTCGAGCATCCGGCGAAGGCCAAACGACACAAGGAGGCCGACGACGCTGAACAAGGCAAGGAAGCCGATTGTCACAGAAACGCCAACCCGGAGACCTGTGACTACGCCCGGAGATGTGCCGCGCTGTTGACCATCGCCCTCGTCCCCTCCGAGGAACATTGACACGTAAGCAGGCAGCATCGCAAAGCCGCACGGATTCACCGTGGCAACCATGCCCGCTGCGAACGCAAACAGAAGTGGAGCGGCGGGTATCATCAGCTCTCGAAGTACTCCACGATTCGTGCCTCGAGCTCATCGGCCGTAAGTCCACCCGTGTACAGTTCGATCACAGCACCGTTCTCGTCCAGAAACACCGTGGTCGGCATTCCAAAACCACCGAAGGCTGCAAACGCCTCACCTTGTATGTCGCGTGCCAACGGGTACGTAATCCCGGTTTCTTCTACCACACGCAAGGCTGGCACGACGTCGTCGGCCAGGTTGACTCCGAGAAACTGAACCGCCTGTCGGTGCTTCTGGTACACCCTCTCAAAGCCTGGCATTTCGGTAAGGCACGGTGCACACCACGAAGCCCAGAAATTGACAACGAGAGGTTTCCCCTCGAACTCGGCGATGGTGACCAAGTTGCCATCGAAGTCCACCATCGCCACGTCGGCCGCGGCACTCGGCCGTGCCGATGTGCTGGTACTCGATCCTGGTGCAGCCTCGCCACGGAGCCTTGTCGACGCATCCGCGCCAGGTGATACTGATACATCCGGATCGCCAGACAAGCTGGTGACAGCAAGCAACGAGACTATCGCCACGCCGATGACGCCAGCGACGATGGCCCACGCCCGCGCCTTCGAACTCTGAGGGCGCTCCTTCCCACGTCCCCCATTTCGCGGTTGTGTACGCTGCTGCCTACTCATCGAGTTTGCTTCCGCTCGTCTCCACCTGTGTTGAATTCTGCACACTTGCGCGTCGTCCGCCAATAGACGGTCACGGCAGTTACGAGAACCACAGGGATCAGGAACCAAGGGTTGAGAAGAAACGCGGCAAGAGCCGTGAGACCGAACATTATCGCCAGCACCGCAACGCCGCAGCACAAGCCCAACGCTACCGCACCGGCCACACCACCGGACAGCAGCGCGGCGTCCTTCTTCGAGCGAGGTCGAGTCAGGGATGTGTTCGTCAAACGAGCGTCCTTCGTGCCGGTTGGGTTTCACAAGCATAACATTTGCTAACTACAATTCCAGTGGCTCAGCGACGCCGCTAGAATCGTCGGTATTCCAGCACCGCGAATTGAGACAAAGGCACCATGCGGAAACCGTCGAGGCCAAACTGGAGCACGGTTGTGGACAATGAGTTCATGGGAGCAGCCCTCTACGACGATCCGGACTGGCTCCGTGAACTGTTCGTCCGTTACGAAGGGCGACTCCTCGGTTGTGCCCACCGCATGCTGGCGCCTGGCGAGGTCGAGGATGCCACCCAAGAGATCAACGAGCGAATCCTCAAGGGACTCCATCACTTCCGAGGCGACTCGACAGTGGGTACCTGGATCTTTTCGGTAGCGCGCAATACCTGCCTGGATGTCAGGCGCCGAAGGAGACCCGTAGTCTATTCCCCAGATGCCATCCTCGAGAACTTCGCCAGTCCGGTCGAGCCCGCGGACATCTTCGATATTTCGATACTGGGATGCCGGACGGCGTTGGCTATCCGAGATCTCACTGCGGGACAAGCGAGCGTTCTTGTTCTTCGACTCGGTAGGAGCCTATCGACTGCCGAGACAGCAGCACAACTCGGAATCACCGAAGACGCCGTGAAGGCACGGCTTCGTCGTGCTAGACGGCGACTCCGGTCGGCCCTCGCCCAGCAGATCGTATGCCCACAATGCGGGCCGGGCGCCTACGTGGTCACTGGCACCACAGTCACATAGACGGGTAGAACACATAGCATATTGTCGATTTCTCCAACGACCCTGACCGGAGGTCCTGTGGGACGACCAGCCATCATCGAACTCGAACCTACTCCCCTTTCCGATGAGGAGCTCATCGCTCGAATCTACCGCGGACTCGGTGACGCGTCGAGGATCCGAATCCTTCGATTCCTACTCGAGGGATCTCGAAGCCAAAAGGACATCGTCCAAGAAGTGGGCCTATCCCAGGGGCGTGTCTCGCAGCATCTCTCTTGCCTGGTGTGGTGTGGGTACCTCAAGAGTGAACGGCGAGGTCGTGTAGTGGAATACAAGATTGCAAGCGGGAGGGTGGCCGCATTGCTCGACCTTGGTGTCGGTTTCCTGAATTCGACGAGCGGCGATATCGGATCATGCCGAATCGTGACGAGTGAAAAGCAGGGAAATCCGGAATGATTCTACTTACACAATACTTCACTATCCTGTGGAGCCATCTACCGCGGAGCAGACGATGAACACCAAGATCACCCTCAACGTCTCGGGTATGACCTGCGACGGATGCGAAGGCCACGTAGGAGAAGCGCTCGCGGCTGCGGGTCTCACCGACATCGAAGTTGACTGGCGCCGCGGGCTTGCCGCTGGTACTGACGCTGGCTCGTTCGATATCACGCGAGCATCAAAGGCACTCGAGGGCTCCAACTATGCAATCGTATCTACCTCCGACACCGACACAGCAAGCGCACCTGCCACTGGAGACTACGACTACGACCTGCTGATCCTTGGTTCCGGTTCGGCCGCGTTCGCCGCCGCGATCAAGGCCAAGGACCTCGGGGCCACCGTCGCGATCGTTGAGAACGACACGATCGGTGGAACATGCGTGAACATCGGGTGCGTGCCGTCAAAGGCGCTGTTGCGCCCCGCTGAGCTCTTCTACCAGGCGGGTCACTCACCGTTTGCTGGCGTGGACACGTCCGCAGGAGACGTCGACCTTGGTGCCCTCGTTGCATCCAAGGACGAACTCGTCGGGATGCTGCGTCAAGAGAAGTACGCCAACTTGCTTGACGTCTACGAAATCGACCTCATCAAGGGAACGGCTCGCTTCACCGGGCCTGAGCGGGTCGAAGTCGACGGCAGGCACATATCGGCAAGCCGCTACCTGATTGCGACGGGAGCCTCTTCGTGGGTACCGCCGATCGAAGGCCTCGACGATACGAGCTATCTGACGTCGACTACCGCTCTCGAACTGACGGATCTCCCAGCAGAGCTCATCGTCGTCGGTGCCAACGCCATCGGCCTCGAACTCGGACAGCTCTTCGCGCATCTCGGATCGAAAGTCACGTGGATCGAGGCTCTCGATAGGATCGCCCCCTTCGAGGAACCGGAAATCTCGGACCTCATGCGAGAGCATCTCACCCACGAAGGTGCAGACATCTATGAAAAGGCGACGGCTCGCCGAGCAGGTCGAGATGGAGGAAGGGTGTGGCTCGAAATCGAAATCGACGGTGGGAGCAAGCGCCTCGAAGCCGACCAACTCCTCATGGCGACAGGTCGCCGAGCGAACACGGCGAGCCTGGGCCTCGACGTCGCAAGAGTCACCACTGATGAACGCGGAGCCGTAGTGGTCGACGCGGGCCTTGCGACCTCGAATCCAACCGTATGGGCTGCCGGCGATGTGACCACCACACCACAGTTCGTCTACGTCGCCGCCGCTTCGGGAAACATCGCAGCAGAGAACGCACTGCGTGCAGCAGGACGCACAATCGACTTCCGCACGATGCCGAGGGTCACCTTCACGAGCCCATCGATCGCCTCGGTCGGTTTGACCGAGGAAGCAGCTCGCGAGGCAGGACATGCCACGATGACGTCGGTTCTACCTCTCTCATCTGTGCCGAGAGCACTGGTAAATCGTGACACCACCGGTGCGGTGAAGCTGGTCGCCGACGAGTCAACAGGCGAACTCCTCGGCACTCACATACTGGCCGAGGGAGCCGGTGACGTCATACAATCTGCGGTTGTGGCCATGTACTACCACGCCACGATCGATGAGATCGCAGGGATGTTCCACCCGTACCTGACCATGGCCGAAGCCCTCAAGCTCGCTGCTCAAACCTTCAATAAGGACGTCAAGAACCTCTCTTGCTGCGCCGCGTAGCGGGCGAAGGATCAACCAACGATGACTACGAAAGGAGAGACCGTATGAAACGCTTCTCTGTACCTCGCGTCGCCCATTGTTCGGACGGTTGCCGACTCACGTCCTGAACACGACGTAAAACCGCTCGCCAAGAATGGAGAGCGTGAGCAACCTCCCCCACAGAGGTTGCTCACGCTCTTTCAATACGCCTCCCCACCGGATACCCATGCAGACGGCACGGCACGCAGCAGGCAATCTCCTCGCTACTGGCGCGGCGACCATGGGTGCCTGGAACACGCATCAAGAGTGATACGTTGGAGAGACAGGAGGTCGCACATGCCTACCCACGAAGTCCTCAACCAGCCACCGGAGCTCGGAGCCTACGACCTCTACCGCACAGACCCCGTTCTCGCAGACGCCGTCAACAGGGAGGGAGCAGGCTGGGCTGAAGAACAGCTCTCCGAGCACGGCCGGGCGGTTGGGCAGCTAGAGGTACGCGAATGGGGGCGCCTCGCCAACGTGAATACGCCAATCCTTCACACCCACGACCAGTTTGGGCACCGTTCGGACTTCATCGAGTTTCACCCAGCTTGGCATTCGCTGATGGAGCTGTCCATCCGCCACGGCGTTCACTCGCTACATCGCGAGCCCGACGCCCGCACAGGCAGTCACGTGGCCCGCGCAGCGCTCATGTATCTCGACAGCCAGATGGAGCAGGGCCATGGATGTCCGATATCGATGACGTCATCGGTGACCGCCACTCTGAAGGCCCAGCCTGAGATCGCTAAGGAGCTCGAGCCCCTCCTGCTGTCACGCCAATACGACAGCTCGTTCGCCCCGGCTTCCGACAAGACAGGCATCCTCCTGGGAATGGGGTTGACCGAGAAACAGGGTGGATCCGACGTGCGTGCGAACACCACGACCGCCTCACCCATCGGCGCGAGCGGACCAGGAAGTGAGTATGTAATCACCGGCCACAAGTGGTTTACATCCGCACCAATGTGTGACGGCTTTGCGGTGTTGGCCCAGGCACCAGGCGGACTCTCGTGTTTCTATCTGCCGCGCTGGACACCAGACGGACAGACCAATCATTTCCACATCCAGCGTCTCAAGGACAAGCTCGGCAACCGATCAAACGCCTCGGGAGAAATCGAGTTCGACATGGCATGGGCGCGCATGGTCGGCGAGGAAGGACGCGGCGTCAAGGCGATCATTGCAATGGTGAATGGCACGCGGCTCGACTGCACGATCGGCTCGACCGCGATCATGCGCCAGGCAGTTACACAAGCAACCCATCACATAACACACCGTTCTGCCTTCGACAGCCTCCTCATCGACAAGCCTCTGATGCGGGCCGTCATTGCTGACCTAGAGATCGAAGTCGAAGCGGCAACGCTGATGATGATGAGACTGGCAGCAACATTCGACCAAGCGGACAGTGATGCACATGCAACTCTGCTCCAGAGGATCCTGACACCCGTCGCGAAGTATTGGACAACGAAGCGATGCAGCGCAGTCGTGTATGAGGCTCTCGAGTGCTTTGGAGGCAACGGATACGTGGAAGAATCCATGATGCCAAGGCTGTTCCGAGAGTCTCCCCTGAACGCTATTTGGGAAGGATCCGGCAACGTCATCGCGCTCGATCTCATGCGCGTGATGACGAGAGACCCGGATGCGGTTGATGCGTTCGTAACTGAACTCGAGGGATCCATCCACACCGACAAGCGTCTCGACGATGCCATCGGCCGTCTGAAGACGACGCTCACCTCAGATGTTCCAGAAGGTCAGGTCCGGCGAGTTGCCGAGGAGATGGCCCTTGTACTCCAGGGATCACTCGTGGTCCGCCACGGATCACCGGAACTCGCAGATGCCTTCCTTGCCACCCGGATCGAGGGCGACTGGGGTGCAACGTTCGGGACGATCCCCGGATCGGTCGCTATCAATCGTCTCATCGACGCTGCTGTCGTAGCGTGAACGCTCCGTTGTTGGTGTGAAGACGTACCGACCCACGGTCGGCAGCCCGCACGACAAGCCGCTAGCTTTCGCACCAATGCTTGAAATGGGTCAGGCCTTCCTGAATGTCTGAGACATCAATTCCTGAGTATGCGAAACGGATGTAGCGCTCCGATTCGTCCGATGCCGGTCGGCCGAAGTGCAACCGAGAGCAGAACGACACACCGGTAGCGTGCAAAGCTGCTCGTCGGAACTCCTCGTAGTCGGCGATGCCCTTATTGCGCATAAGGTCGGTCACGTTCGGCCAGAGATAGAACGTAGCCTCTGGTCGGAAGCATCGGATGCCTTCGATGTCATTGAGAATATCGACTGCTGCATCGCGTCGTTCTTGCAAGGTGGCGAGGATCGCGAGCACCTCAGCTTGATCACCTTGGAGTCCTGCGAGCGCC
This sequence comes from uncultured Acidimicrobiaceae bacterium, assembly GCA_964460075.1. GTDB lineage: Bacteria > Actinomycetota > Acidimicrobiia > Spongiisociales > UBA5794 > JAMBLL01. The sequence goes on along the minus strand of CAYWPC010000035.1, from coordinate 4,457 downwards.
CCATACTGAATGAAATGATTCGAGCACGACTCATCATTCACATTGATCTTGGCGATGACATCGATAACCTCTCGCGGCCCGATCGAGGCACCAAGCCGCCACCCTGTCATCGCGAATTTCTTGGAGAACGTGTACAAGACAACGGAGCGTTCTGCAATGCCTGGCTGCTCAACAAAGGACGTGGCACTGTTCCCGTACCGCATATCGAAGTATGCCTCGTCGCACAGCACGTACAGGTCGTGTTTATGGACTAGGTCGGCGAGACGTTCATGCTCGGTGATCGAACACTCTGCACCCATCGGATTCTGAAGATCGTTGAGGATCAGTAACCGAGTCTTGTCTGTGATGCTCCGCTCCATCGACTCAAGATCCAGTTCGAACCCTCGAGGACCCTCGGCATACGCATACGGAATTGCAGCGCCACCGTGAAACTCGATTTGCGACTCATAAATCGGATACCCGGGATTCGGGTACAGGACTTCGTCCCCAGGATTCATCAACGTCATGATGAACTTGCCAATGGTCGGCTTGCCTCCTGGTTGAACGGCCACGTTCTCCAACGTGTAGTCGACACCGTGAGAAGCCGACACGTTCTCGGCAATAGCCTCGCGCAGTTGCGGGATCCCGGCGTTCGGGCAGTAGCCGGTCTTACCATCCCTGATCGCCTGCAAGGCGCCGTCAACCACCGTCGTGGGGGTTGCAAGGTTCAGATCCCCCAGGTGGAATGGGTACACGTCGTTGCCTTCAGCAGCGAATGCAGCAGCCTCCGCACCCACAGCGAAGGCGGTCTCCGTTCCGAGGCGGTCTATCCGATCGGCAATACGCATCTGTTTGTTCTCCTTTTACTTCAGTCCAAGTTCAGCGGCGTTGACGATGCTCGGTGCAGCGGTCGGCAGGTCACCTTCAAGGAACGGCAGCACGTCGTCACGGTCCCATATCGCATAGCCCTGAAGCATCCCTGCCACATTGGCTGCCGCGAGTGTTGCCATGCCCTGCCGTGTCCACACGGTTGCAGAGGCGATGTGTGGCACGATGACAACATTGTTGAGATGTGGAAGGCCGGGTGTCATCGCGGGCTCGTCCTCGAACACATCGAGACCAACCTTGAAGTCGGGATGCGATTGGCAATGTTCGACGAGCGCCGCTTCGTCGACAACGGGACCACGACTCGTGTTGATCAGGATGGCGTCGTGCTTCATCAAGGCGAGCCTCTCCGCGTTGATGAGGTGCCGGGTACTCTCATCGAGAGCGGTGTGGAGGCTCACGACGTCGGCCTCCCTCAGCACATCTTCGATAGAGTCGAGACGTCGGCACGTGACAGCCTGCTCACCGTGCCCGACGATGAGCGCCGAGTAGTCCGAGACAAACCGTTCGAGTCGGTCGTTCCTGTACGGATCGAAGTACGCCAGATTCATCTTGAACCCCTCAACCATCATTCGAGCATATGCCGATCCAATACGGCCCGCTCCGATCACACCGACGGTCGCCCCATAGAATCGCTGACCCATAAACATTGTGGGAAGCCAGCCGTCGTACTCGTCGCCCCGCATGAAACGATCTGCCTCAACGATGCGACGGCCAGTAGCGAACGTGAGCGCTATCGCCATCTCGGCAGTTGTCTCTGTCAGCACTCCAGGGGTGTTTCCGACAGGAATACCGTGTCTGGTGGCCCCTGGAACGTCGACGTTGTCGTATCCCACTGCATAGTTGCTGTACGCACGACCACCTGCGGCGGCGAGAGCCTCGAAGAGGTCGACACTCCACGCCTCGGTGAGTTGCCCAATCACGCCATCGCACTGCGAGCCGATGCGTTCGGCGATCTCGTCAGCCGTGAGCACGTCCGTGGATTGACACACCTCCACCCGGCAGCCTGCGTTGTCGAGGATCTCAAGCCAGCGGGAGCCAGGAAGCTCCTTGGTGACGATGACCCGAAGGGCCCCCTCCGGGTTATGCACCTTCCACTGCTTGGCCATCAGATCTCCCATCTCGCCACGTCTTGCGCTCTGCGCTATTGCGCTGTACCCGAGGATTCTCTTCGTCGACGATAACGCACGGACAGACACGACGAATCCTTAAGAGAGCCCCCGCGCGGGTCCGGCCGAAACCACCACCGTAGCGCCCAATGTGTCCTCAGATTCCCTTGAGCATCGATGTCTGCCGGCGGCAGGTTCCTTGGATGACGATACGCCGGAACTTCAGCCCTTTTCGTCGCTGCCCTCTGTATGCGCGAACACGTCGGCCTCGAAGGCCTCGAGGAGCACACCGCATTCTTTCACCCAGCGATGAGCTTCAGCACGGGCTGGGCTGTCGAACCAGTCTCGTGCCGTAACGGCACTAAACCAACGCTCGATCTTGTCCAGATCGTGCCGAATCTCCTCGGCCTCTTCGAAGGTGTAGTTACCGCGAAATCGCTCAAACTCGATCTCCTTGACGAATTTCGATTCACACTCCTCGACGATCTCGGCGTACTCCTTCCCGGCAAGCTTGAGCAATGCGTCGACCAGTCCTTCGTGTTGTTCGTCGGAAACGTACGGGATCTCGAGATACGTGTCAGTACCCCCCATATCAGAGATTCGTCTGCGAATCTCTCCGATCTGAGCCCTGATCTCGGCATGGCCCGGCAGAATACACACCGCCTGTTGGGGGTAGTACGCACCGAGACGCTTGAGCTCACGCCATATCGAGATTCGATTCGATGATGGATCGGACGGAACCTTGTACGCGAGAAGCAACCACTGGGGATCGGACCCGTCAGAACGTTCCCTATCGGCGTGGTCCCCTGGCTGCTTCATCACATGCCCTGCCTAAACGTTGTGAGGCTCACAGAATACGCACAGCTGCGTACTGCTCAACAAGTCGGACCAGCGCTATCGGCCATTTCGATCCAGAGCAGCGGATGGGATCGCTCCGCCCCGCCTCGTTCCTACAGCATGCAGGTCTGGGGTCTCCACGAGCTTTGGTGCTATTTCGAGTCGAACCTCTGCGATCTCCGCACGCAACCTCACCAGCAAGTCATGGCTGGCGATGCGTTCCGAGAGCGAGCACGATCGCCGATGCACGTCCTCGTCGGCCAGCCTGGCTTCTTCGAGGCACCTCAGCAGATGTTCGAAACGGTCGACGCCACGGTCCATACGCTCATCCCCTAACTGCTGCTAATTCCATCACTTGATATTCTAGCATATGTTGCTTTCTCACGAAAGCGTCGATGACCCGCGGCGAAGATCGGGGCGTTTCGTGCCCTGAATCACGCGAGAGTCACCGCTCTCCTCAAGGTACGACACCGTTCGACCGATCACATATCATGGATGTCGACGTTCTCGATGGCGTCATTAGTGCTGCCCAACTCGGTCAGGAATGGGCATGGACGCGCCTATATCAGGACGTCGCTCCGAGCCTGCATGCATACTTCCGGGTGCGTGGATCTCGCAACGCAGACGATCTCGTAGGCGAGACCTTCGTCCAACTGGCACGCAACCTCTCGAAGTTCGAGGGAGACGCGTCTTCGTTCCGTTCCTGGGTATTCATGATCGCCCATCACCGGCTCAGCAACGAACGGCGACGCTTCCTCCGTCGACCAGAAGTGTTGAGTGCAGAGCCGTCACGTGATATATGCGTAGATCATTCTGCAGAGGACGAGGCACTGTCGGTCGCGGGAACCGAGGCAGCCATGAGCATGCTCGATGGTCTGACACGTGACCAGCGCAACGTCATCGCCCTTCGATTCATCGTCGACCTCAGTGTGGAAGAGACCGCACGAATAGTTGGCACAAGCTCGGGCGCCGTAAAGCAACTGACTCGGCGCGCGCTACAGAAGCTCCGCAGCACAATTTCTCATCAGACCGTAACCCAATGACACGCTCCGGGGGTAACCACAACGAGATGAGCAAGAACCACACTGACGACGAACGACTCGAAGCGATGATTGCGGGCCAACTCGACCCCGATGATCGCCTCGGTCGAGCGATCATGGATCTCAGGGAAGAGGCAATGGGCTGGCCGACTCCCGAGACGATGACCGCTCACGTCGCAGCAGCCGTTCACGAAGCTCGTCTCAACCCACCAGCCCCGGTGACTCCGGCGACCAAGCAGACGAGACACCGCAGACCAAGGAGACGAACAGTGTTCAGCTACATAACCTCAAGCCTGATCGGAAAAATCTTGGCTAGTTCGGTTGCTCTCGCAGCCACCGGCGGCGCCTTTGCTGCTGCTGGTACCCTTCCCGATCCAGTGCAGGCAGTTGTCTCCAACGTAGCCGACAACATCGGCATCCAGCTCCCCCACCCAGATGACGACAGCGACACAGTTGTGACCACAACGGTTCCTCAAACCGACAAGGCGGTCGTCGTCGATCAGACCCCCGCGGTAGACGTAACTACCACGACTGACGCAACAGACGAAACCGACGCGACAGACGAAACCGACGCCACAGATGAGGCCGCAGACGAAGCCGACGACGC
>CAYWPC010000034.1:0-20947 GCA_964460075.1 uncultured Acidimicrobiaceae bacterium | reverse complement strand
GAGTCCGACAACCAATGCCAGGCTATATCGAAAACCAGGATCTGTGACCGCTAGACGCCAACGCGCCGTCACCGTAGCCCAAGCAGTTCACTGATCACGCGAAAGGAATACACAATGCTTCCCGTAACAAGACGAGCGCCACTCGCGGCCCTCATTGCAGGCCTGGCCCTCGCGGCAGCCATGACGTCCGCAGCAGGCGCGGCATCGGATGAAGCGGTGCCAGTCGACATACCAGACGCCGCGCCGACACAGATTGGTGACGACCTGACGCCTGAGCAACTCACCGACCTGGCGACGCTTGCGCAAGAACGAGGCATCACACTCGAGGAATCGATTGAACGTTCGGGATGGCACGAGTCATTCGCCATGCTCGCTGATAGGTTCCGCGGGCTGTACCCCGACAGCTATGCGGGGGCCCGCATCGAGACCTCCGAAAACCCATGGATCGCCTTTAAGGCCGACGTACCAAGCACAGCCAGATCAACGGCCCAGCAGTTTAACAATCAAGTGTTCTCGGCCAATGCGGATAGCCCGTTCAAGGGATCGTCGTATCAGGTGGACCTCCTGCCAGATCGAGGCTACTCCGAGGAAGAACTGGATCAGCGTCTCGTGTCCGCACACTTCTCCGTCCTCAAGCACGACGATGTCGTCGCGAACGCCTCATCGGGCTACGACATCGCCACAGGTGAGATCACCATCGTCGTCGAGCCTCGCGACGCCGCCGAATCGTGGGACGCCGAAGCGCTCACCAGCTACCTGAAGGCCGAAGGAGTGACGCTGGACAGCGTACGCGTCCAGGTCACACAGAGAGTGAGGCTCGGCAACGACGCAAACATCTACGGCGGCGACGCGATGTCGACATGCACTTCGGGGTTCACCGTCAAGAAGAGCTCGACCAGGGGGATCTCGACCGCGGCGCACTGCTCCAACAACCAGTCCATGGGAGGCTCGTCATTGACCTTCAAAGGAGAGCACGACGGAACATGGGGCGACGTGCAGTGGCATACGGGCTCGGGATACGAATACGACGACTTCTACTCGGGCTCAAGTAGCACGTACTTGACCGCCAAGCGTGACGTTGGCTCGGTTGGCAACGCCGTAGAGGGTCAGGACCTATGCCGCAACGGCAAGACCACCTACAAAGAATGCGACACCGTCTACCAGCTGAACCACTGCTCGTGGGATTGCCGCGACATCCTGGCATGAGGCGGATGCGGAGAATGGTTCTGTGCCTGGGTTCTGGCCGATCCAGACAGGGCACGGACGGGTTGTTCGACCCTTGAATAGACAACTAGACCACCGAGGTCGGCTTCGACGGCGGCGCCTCCGCTGAGGCCGATGAGCGTTTCATGCTCCATGTCCATGAACGAGACGCCCCGACCCTTTCGACAGAGTTTCAAGAACCCTCCAACCCGCCGCCACCGACCAAAACCCAGCGTCTACGAACACCCGATGGCGACACGGGGATCCCTTATGTATCACCGGTTCCCGTGTTTGTTCCGGGATGATGTGTGACGCCGTGTACTTGAAACTTACGTGACACTTCTTCGTTGTTGTGGGGGTTGTCTTCCTCCTTGTTTTCGTTGGTAGCGGCGGTCGGGGTCGATGGTGAGGGCCCGGATGAGGTCGTCGCCGTGGTAGATGTGCACTAGGCGGTCGACTTCGATCACCCTCACGTTGGCTGTTGCGTAGTTGGCTCCGACGTAGACGAGTTTGCCTCGCCAGCCGATGGTGCCGGTTTCAGCGACTTTGCGGACGTAGGCGCCGGGTGGATAAGCGGGCTCAGTCACCTCGCCGGAGTCAGATATCCGGGTCACATCTGGGTTGATGGGGGCGACGCCGTAGCGTTCTGCAGGTGTGGCGTCTCCGATGCCTTGATGGGGGCGTCTCCGGTTGTAGTGGAACCGGAACCCGTCGAGCAGTTCTTGGAGATGCTCAAGGGTCTCGGCTGGGCCCTCATCGTGGAGCCATTCTTTAACGGTTCGGTGGAACCGTTCGAGTTTCCCGAGGGTTTGGGGGTGATACGGCGCCGAGTTGATCAGCTCGACTCCCAGATCCTTCAACGACACTTCAAAGGCGACTTCGGAGCCATGCAACCTTCCAGTGAAGATGAGGCCGTTGTCAGAGAGCACCTGATGAATCGTCGACACCACCGGCGGATCAACACCTGCCCTTGCGAGTTCAGAGCGGATCCGCCGTGCACCCCAACGCGGATGATCGGTGCGCATCCCAACAATCCGAACCTCGAGATCAGCTGGAATCTGGTTTGCAGGATGATGAGGCCGACGGGACCGGTCCTCAAGACCCGGTAGGCCTTCAGCGAGATACCGGCGCCGGTACCGGTAATACGTCTGGCGAGAGATGCCACATCTTTCACAGATCTCGGTCACCGTCAACCCGGTGCGTTCGGCCTCCAACAATACTTCTAGACGTAACTCTGCCATCGTTACCACCTTCAACACCGCCACCGACCTCCTCGCTAGAACGCGGACGTCAGCATGCAGCAATCAACACGGTGGTGTCACACATCTCCCCGGAACACTGTCACACATGTGTCCGGAACGATCTGTCACCGATCTCCCCCGAGTAAACATATCACCGGTTCCCGGCGGTCTGAGATTCTGGTGAGAGGGTTGTATCCGATGATCGTCCCATGACTAGGTGCAACGCAACCACATGTCGCTGGCACCGGGGCGGCGCCTGGTGGCCGGGTGGATCCGCAGAGCTCACTCGGGCCGCTACCAGGCCCGGTACCGCACACCTGGGGGCCGGACTCGTTCAAAGACGTTTGATCGGCGCAAGGACGCCGACAAGTGGTTGCGCCGGGAACTCGCCCTAATCGACCGCGGCGACTGGATCGACCCCGAAGCCGACACCATGACCGTTGAGGAATGGAGCGACCGGTGTGTGGCGACCCGGCTCCACATCCGCGACTCGACCCGAGAACGAGACGAAACCTACCTCCGCTCGCTCATCCTCCCCCACTTCGGCACCCGGCGGCTCCGTTACGTCACCCGTTACGACATCCATGACTGGATCGGTGAACTCACCGAGGAGGGCTACGCGGCGGCCACGATCCAGCTCGCCTACGGGCCGGTGTCGATGGCGTCGCAGCACGATCGACGACGCTCCCATCCAACGCACACCCGGTGCTGGGGTAGAGCTCTCCAGGCGATCCGCCGAGCGTAGGTGTCAGCAGTCGGCGAGCGCCGAGAGGGCTCGACAGACGTCGGATCGTCGGTGCGAGATCGACCCAACGAACTCGGTTAGGAATGTCTTTCGGATGGGCTGAAGGTTGTCGAACGCAGCGACACAAGGTGCAGGCATGCCATCGTCGGTATCGAGGTTGACCTCGGTCGGGATGCCGCGGATGGTCCGCGTGACCGGTGCCACCAGGATCCAGGTGAGCACGGGTATCGCCTCGGTTCTGGTGACAATCAGCATCGGACGTCGCTTGTCCTCGGCCTCGGCCCACCAGACGTCCCCTTGGGCTGGCATCACCACGGTTCATCCTTGATCATGCGGACGGTCGACTTGTCTGACCAGCCAATCTCGCTGTCAGTCTGGGGGTGTTGTTCGTAGCCACGGATGATTGCCTCCGCGGTGCGACGTCGTTGGTGTTGATCGATGAGCACCCGCAGGCCCCGCCGCACCGCGTCTGAACGGGACTCGACCACGCCTTCGGCGATGAGATCGTCAACGAGGGAAGCGAGATTCTCGTCGACTCGTGTAACGAGTTGCGTAACGAGTTGTGTCATGCGTAAAGCATATCGAATTGCAATGCGTTTGACTAGGGACGCGACACCCGTCCATGGCCGCCGCGATCGCACGGCCCAGACACCGATCGATCAGAACCACCCTGGACGTCTGCTACCACTTCTACGAGGTCGCCACCGACCGCCTCGAACAGCTCGTCGCAGACGCGATCGCTCACCGAGCGCGTTCGATCCACAGACGCGAGCTCTGACCATCCGAACCTGAAACTGCAAGCAGCCCTCTGAAGACAAGGGCTGCTGATCAGTGGAGGTGAGGGGATTTGAACCCCTGGCCCCTACGTTGCGAACGTAGTGCTCTGCCGGACTGAGCTACACCCCCGGAAGGCACGGATGTTACCGCTCAAGGCGATCCACCGTTCTCGACTGTTGTTGCCGTTCCCACATTGGAATCGACTCGATCACGACGTGCGTGCAAATTCCTTCAGAAACCCAGCGAAGCGCATCCACCGACCACCCGGATACTCGACCTCCTACGTTGTACGAGTTACTCGCCTGGCTGCGTCCGTACGTCATCAGCGAGCTGCACCCTCAAGCGCTCCTGCACAATCGTCGACGTGAGGTCGGCGCGGGATCGCTCGATGAGTGACCGCGCAACATCGGTGGTTCGGCGAAGGCCTGCCGTCATGCCGTCCGGATAGTCGATCGACGTCAAAAGGTCGTGCACGGTCTCCATATCCGTGAAGGTTCGCTCCGCATCTTGCAGGTCGCCGCGGCGGAGCTGGTCGAGCAGCCTTCGTCGCTGTTCGCCGATCGCTTCACCGAGTCCCTTGAGATACGGGACCGCATGGATACCGAGCTGTGACGGTAGAGGCAGCGGCTGGTTGGCCAGCAGCGCGGCTGTCAACTCCGCCTCGGCGAATTCCTTGACGGCGTCATAGAAGAACCCTGCACGCAGCAGATCAGGGTGATCCTTGAGCCCTGCCTCGACCTCCGCGATCAACCCCTTGGCCTCATCCATGAGCTGTCGAGCAAGTTCGGCATCACCTCTGTGCAACGCACGGATGGCGTTTGCGGAATCGCGGATGATGGGACGCGAGTTCTTGAGCGCAAGTTCCCTTGCTGCGAACTTTCCGTCGAGCTCTGAACGCACTTCGGCTTCGAGGTCGGTGAGGTCGGGATGTGGCGCCATCTCGTCAACCAGCGATGACGCGTACCGTTTGGGAGTCTGCGTATGCCTGATCGGGTACGGCCGTCAGTCGCGCCGGTTCTTGCGCCGGCGCCTGAACACTGATCTGCACAACCTGAGCACTTGGTACCAGCCGCTGCTTCTTGAGCGTCAAGAGAATCGTCACGTACGCTGCGATCGAGACGTCGATAGCGATGTTCACTGTCAGCCATGCAACAGATCCAGTCCACGTCGCGATCACGAGCGTTGATAGCGATGCAACCGCCAAGCCTATGAGTATCCGCTGGCGCCGATACTGCGTGTGTCTCCGCATGTAGACGTCGCTGTCCGGGTGCGCCATTGCTACCTCGGCCAGCTTCTTCCTCGTCCGAGCGAAGTCGCGCGTTGTCGACCTTGGGGCACTGTTGCGATGGTCAAAGAAGGAGGGCAGAAGAAACGCTGCCCAGAGTCCCGCAATGAGGATGAAGAGGACGATTGCCATCGTTAGGAACTCTCTTGCTCTGCTGGCAACCTGAGCGTAGGCAGGTTGGGGTGCGTGCCAAAGGATTTGTGTTGTGGTTTCAAGATTTCGTGGTGCATTCTGGTCACGAGCGACCTCGATCGGCAAGTCGTCCCAGAGGGAGGATAGGGAGAACTCATCGGTGATCGCCGAAATCGCCAGATGCGATCTCGACAGCGTGGCCGAGCACCGGACCGATCACGGCGAGCCCCTCTCGAACGGCCTTCGGTGATCCTGGCAAGTTCACGATCACGCAACGTCCACGCAATCCGGCAATACCACGCGACAGCATGCCGAATGGGACCTTCCCAAACGTGTCCGCCCGCATCGCCTCGGGAAGACCAGGGATCTCGCGGTCGATCACTTCACGGGTGCCTTCAGGCGTGAGGTCTCGAGGGGAGAGGCCCGTGCCACCGGTCGTGACGATGAGCGAAACGGTCTCAGCGACACGGACGAGTTCCGTCGAGACAGATTCGGCCCCATCGGCGATAACGGATGTCGTAGTGACGTCGAAGCCGAGGGCCTCCAGCATCTCACGGGCGACATCGCCGCTGATATCTGGATTGACCCCGGCCGCGACCGAGTCCGATACCGTCACAACCGCAGCGCAGCGATCATCCACGACGCCACTCTCCGCTCTCGCCACCCGACTTGGCGATCAGCTCGACGCCGGCGATCCGCGCTGCCCTGTCGACACCCTTGATCATGTCGTACATCACAAGCGCTCCAACGGCGGCAGCCGTCATCGCCTCCATCTCGACACCTGTCCTACCAGACACCGCAGCGGTGACCTCAATGCGGGCACCCTCGGGCAACCGATCGATATCAACCACCACCGATGTCAACGCAAGCGGGTGACACAGCGGGATGAGGTCCGGTGTCCGCTTCGCGGCCTGAATGGCTGCGACGCGTACAGTTGCGAGAGCATCACCCTTCGGGAGATCACCACCGAAGAGGCGCCCCTTCGTTTTCTCAGCCATCTCGACAACAGCTACGGCAACAGCTACTCGGCGTGACACGTGTTTCGACCCAACGTCCACCATCCGCACGTTGCCTTCCGCATCGAGGTGGTTCATGTCAGCCATCGTGTCCCCTACTTTCGTCCCAGGTGAACATCTCAAGTGTGACAGGGTCACCCGCAGACAGCGACCCCGTTCCGACGGGCACCACGGCAAACGCTTCCGCTGCCGCCAAAGCCGACAGCACGTTGGAGCTTTGACCCCCTGATTGCACCGCAATGAACGACCCGTTGACATCCTCTGCGAGCAGCACTCGCACAAAGACAGCCTTCTCAGGGTTGGTCTCCACGTCCTCCCCCATCGTCCCCCTGATGCGGGGACGGAACAGCTTTGTTGCACCCATCATCTTGAGCAGTGCAGGACGTACCAGTTGTTCGAATCCGACGAAGGTCGACACTGGATTGCCGGGCAACCCGAACAGAGGGACACCGGACACGTGGCCGAAGGCGAACGGCTTACCAGGCTGCATTGCAACCCGCCAGAAATCGACAGAACCCGTGTCGGCCAGGATCTGCTTCACAAAATCGAAGTCACCCATCGATACGCCGCCGGTTGAAATGATCACGTCCCCAATGTCAGCAGCCTTGCGGTAGGCCGCCCGGAGCTCGCTCACATCATCACCGATGACGCCGAGATCGACGAACGGGACACCGAAGCCTTCGAGTGCGCTGCGAAGCATCACGCGATTCGAATCTCGGATCATTCCCGGTGCCAGGTCGCGAATGTCTGGCTCAACGAGCTCATCACCGGTCGATATGAGTGCAACCGTGGGCACAGCAGCAACCACCGGCGCTATCCCTGCGCTCGCAAGGCTGGCGAGGTGGCGAGCCGTCAGACGCACGCCTGCGTCAACGACGAGGTCGCCCGGCGAGATGTCCCCACCGGCGGGACGAACGTTGGTGCCTGGCTCGACAGCCACAGCGACCGTCACGACCGAGCGATCACTCGATACCGTGTCCTCTACAGGAACGACGGCGTTCGCACCCCCAGGCATCGGCGCCCCCGTCATGATCCGTGTAGCGGTGTGGGCCTGCACTGTCATTGTTGGAACGGAACCTGCGGGAACGTCCTCATTGACTGGCAGGGTGACCGGTACCTCGCGAACGTCCTCGGCACGCACGGCGAACCCGTCCATTGCCGAGTTTGGGAACGGCGGAACGCAGCTCGTGGCTCTAGCCGGCTCAGCGATGATTCGATTGAGCGCATTACTGAGCGAGACCTTCTCGGATCCGAGGTGCGGCATGGCGGCCAGAATCACCTTCTGGGCATCTTCTAGAGGTTTCACGACACCTTCCTCTCGGATGCGCTGAGAAGACGTTTGATGTTTCCACCGTGGCGCACGATCACGAACAACGCGATCGCTCCCGCCAACAGCAAATCAATACCTCGGCGCCCAGCGAGCGCCAAGAACGGCACCGAGATCACCATTGCTGCAAGGGAAGCCAAGGACGCCATCTTGGAGAGACCGAGCACGACGATCCACACGGCGGCGAGCGCAAGGCCGGCGACTGGTGCCACGAACACCAGCCCACCGATGGCTGTGGCAACACTCTTCCCGCCACGGAAGTGATGCCAGATCGGCAACGCATGGCCAACAACGGCGGCGAGAAGCGCCACATACGGAAAGCCGGGGTCGACAAGCGCGAGACCTATTGCTGCAGCGGCAGCTCCTTTGGCTCCATCACCGAGAAGCACCAATGCAGCGAGCTTCTTCCCGAGCGCCCGCATCACGTTCGACGTGCCAGGGTTCCCAGAGCCGACCGAGTAGATATCGACGCCACGCGCCCGGCACACGAGCACACCGAAGTTGATGCTTCCAAGCAGATAGGCGACTGCAACAGCGAGAACCTGGATCACGACCAGAGTGTAGGAGGTCGCAGATCACCTCTTTCTCGCCGGCTCAGCACCGGTTCCGCCGTGCAGGGTGCGCCATTGCCCACATCACGCACCAGGACCGGCTCGCATCCTGCCTGAGAGACCAAGGGATGACTGGAGGGCACAAACCGAGGGTCTATGTTTCGTTTGCCTGCTGAGATATGTTCTGAATGTGCTCTGGCTCACGCGACCTCCGTACCTGCGTTGGTTCGCTGCAGTGGCAATCGTCCTGGCGGCACTTGCATGGGACGTATCGAAGCGCCAGACGCAGCCGCATCCCTTCGCTGCTGTTCGCATTGCGCGGGGCGATCAACTCACCGATGCCGCGATCGAGTGGCGCAACGTCGCAGCGGGAACGTTCACGATCCCGGATCTGACAGGGACGTCGGCATCCGTCGACATCGCCTCTGGCGACCCCATCACCGCATCAGTGCTGTCCCACGCTACGTCGCTGCCGGACGGGTGGTGGTCCGTTCCTGTCGATCTTCCGATCGGTACGCCACCTGGTGCATCGGTGCGCGTTGTACTACCCGATGGGCAGGGGGTGACAGGCGTCGTGACACAGCCTGCCGTGCGCGACAGCTTCGGATCCGTCGAGCGAGGTGCGGTCGGATTCCCAGCAGCCGTCGCGGATGCCATTGCACGTCTTGGAGCGCTCGGCGACTTGGTTATCCTCGTCGAGCCTTGATCAGACAAGGATCACGGAGATAGCACCGACCACGACAAGGTAGATGCCAAACGGTGCGAGCCCGATACGGGCCAAGACACGGAGCAAAACGGCAATCGCTACATATCCCGAGATTCCCGCCACTGCAACACCGACCCACGCCGATCCGGGAATGCTGGCCCCAGATGAGATCACATCAACGATTTCGAGGAGCCCTGCGCCTGCAATGATTGGGATGCCGAGCAGGAACGCGAACCTTGCTGCTTCCTTTCGAGACATGCCACGGGCGAGACCTGCGCTGATCGTCATGCCGGAGCGCGATATGCCTGGGATGAGCGCAGCGGCTTGAGCTACCCCCGTCAGGAGCGAGTCGAGCGGACCGATCTTTTCGACTCCGCTGTCGCCAAGACGAAGGAGCGTGGTGGCGAGCAATATGACGCCGGTGCCGATGAGCATGAAGGCGACCGTCCTTGGATCGCCGAGCAGGCCTTCCACTTCGCTCTCGAAGAGGAACCCGAGAACGGCCGCAGGGATCGAGCCGATCACGATGAGCGTGATCATCCTGCGACCGGGCCGGTCGAATCTCGCCATCGCACGCAGGTCGGTGCGGTAGTAGATCAGCACCGCGACGAGTGTGCCGAGGTGCAACATGGCCGCTGTGGCAAGGTCCGGCCCTGCACGGTTGAGCAAGGCAGGGACGAGCACGAGGTGGCCTGAAGATGATATGGGGAGAAACTCAGTGAGACCCTGGATGAGGCCCCACAGGATCGCATCGAGCATACGCGCAGACTAGGCGTGCGCATCGTCGAACGCAGTACAGCCACCCGCGCGGGCGTTGCAACCGCCAAGGGAAGCGGCATCGACGGGTGCTCCCGGCATTGGCCTAGAGGCCGTACGCAGATGACATCCGTAGCTGCTCGGCAATGTGCACATTGATGAGCGCAGGTAAACCCGACTCCTGTGCGCGTTCGAGTGCAGGCCGAATCTCGGCCGGTTCCTTGACGAGCTCACCGTAGCCGCCGAGTCCCTCCACCATCTTGTGGTACGGGCGTATGCCGAGGTCTGCGCCCACCATCCGATCGGGGTAGAGCATCCGGTGGATCGCCTTGATGTTGTTCCATGCGCCGTCGTTGCCAATGACACCAATCACCGGCATGTCATTTCGAACCAACGTATCGAACTCCATGCCGTTGAATCCGAAGGAGCCGTCCCCGTACACGATCCCAACACGGGTGTCTGGTTCCACCGCTTTGGCAGCGATCGCGAACGGGGCGCCGACTCCGAGGCAGCCAAACGGCCCAGGGTCGAGCAGACCGCCAGGTCGCGACGTCCGAAGCCACTTCGCTGTCGTCGACACGATGTCTCCACCGTCCGCGGCAACGATCGAGTCGTCGCCGAAGAAGGCAGCAACCTCTCTGGCGAATCGCTCCGGATGAACCGGAGCCTCATCTGACATCGACGCAACGTCAGCGATCTCTTGCTTGGCCCGCTCAATGTCGAAGATCTCACCCGTCCATGCCGAGTCCTCGGTGCGTCCATATCGCGAGGCTGCGGCGACGAGTTGCGCCACCACGGTGCCTGGATCGGCAACGACTCCGACGTTCGCGTCACGATTCCATCCGATTTTCGTTGGGTCGGCGTCAATCTGAATCACCGTGGCGTCCGGGTTCATTCGCCGACCGAAACCGGTTCGGAAGTCCCAGTCGACGCCAAGCGCAAGGACGACGTCGGCGCCTCGAAGCGCGTCACCACGAGCACGATTACCCAGGTACGGGTGGCCATAGGGCAGCGAGCCACGAGCAAGCGAGTTGAGATACACCGGTGCACGCAGCGCCCGAGAGAATGCATCGAGGTGGTCGATGAACTGGTCCTGGTGGGTCCACCTCAACCCCGTACCCCCGAAT
The DNA here is from genome assembly GCA_964460075.1 of uncultured Acidimicrobiaceae bacterium. Taxonomy (GTDB): domain Bacteria; phylum Actinomycetota; class Acidimicrobiia; order Spongiisociales; family UBA5794; genus JAMBLL01. Next base: position 10,081 of record CAYWPC010000034.1, on the reverse strand, counting down.
ACGACGGGGCTCTCTGCGTTCTGGAGCACATCAACAATCTCGTTCAACGTCTCTGCGGGCACCCCCGCAGGCCTGTTCGCTCGATACCGCTCGGGCCAGATGATCGCCGTCTCCTCCACCATGTTTGCTGATACGTCCCAAGGGATATCGAGAAACACCGGTCCTCCACGGTTTCCAAAAGCGTGACGCGAGGCCATGGCAATGTACTCAGGGAACCGACCGGTGTCGTAGGCGGTGTCGGCCCAGACCGTTATCGACTGAAAGAGCTTCGGATGGTCCATCTCTTGAAGGCCGCCCTTCAGGTTCTCCTTGGACAAGTGACGACCACCCAGAACGAGCATCGGCGTGTTCGCAAAGTACGCGTTCGCGACACCTGTCAACGCATCGGTGACCCCAGGTCCAGCGGTGACGATCGCGACGCCGAGCTTCCCTGTGAGCCGGGCGTAGGCATCCGCCGCGTGGGCGGCTGCTTGCTCGTGACGAACGTCGACCACCTGTATGCCCTCGAGAACGCATCCGTCGATGATCGGAAGGACGTGACCACCGGTGAGCATGAATACCGTGTCGACACCCTCACGTTTGAGCGCTCTTGCTATCACTTGACCGCCGTGGATCTTGGCCATGTTCACTCCTCACCGATGATGCAGTGGATGGCTGTCAGGGTACCGGTGAGTGGAGGAGGTACGCTTGGGGTATGTGGAGCACACACGCAATCGCTAGACAACGTCTTGTCGAAGAACCGATTGCCTGGCTGACGACAGTCAGCGCCCGAGGCGTGCCGTCGACAGCACCGGTCTGGTTCTTCCTGGAGGAAGACGACACCATCAGCTTCACGAGCAAGGATCCGTCCGTCCGTGTCCGAAACCTGCGTGCAAACGACCGTGTCACGTTGCATCTCGAAGGTGACGGTGACGGTGACATGATCGTCGTTTTGGGGGGAACAGCACGTATCGACCACGCAGCACCTCCGATTTCGTCACATCGTGCATATATTGCGAAGTATCAGTCGTATTTGGACCGGTACGGTTGGACGCCGACATGGTTCGCTGAGAACTACCCGACTCGGATCTCCATGACGATCACATCGATTCGGGATTGAGATTTCCGGCATAGATCGACGCCGCAGCGCGTTCACGATCGAAGACCCCGAACAGACGAGGTGCATCGTGTTCAGTAAGAAGCCGAAGGCTCGCAACGTCATGTCGATGACCGAGATCGACGAGCTCGCTGCGACCGGCAAACCGGTCCTCATCGACTTCTTTCAGGTTGGCTGCGCGCCGTGCCAGGTCATGGACGGCATCATGAACGAACTATCGCGCGAGTTCGGGCCATCGGCACACGTTGTCAAGGCAGACATTGCCCGGATGCCAGATGCGCTTGCCACGTTCAAGATACGCTCGACACCCACAATGGTCCTGCTCGCTTCTGCACCGCCGAAGAAGTCGAAGCGACCTCGAAACCGACAGGGCGGCACGCCAGGGGGAGTCCGGCCGGTGACGCAGCGATGGCGGGCCTCCGGTTTGGTCCAGAAGGATCAGCTATCGCTCCTACTCGAATCCAACGGGGCTCGACGGGTCGACGCCTGACCCTTCTTGGGCTCTGGCGTAGGTTCCCGCAACATGTTGCGGGAACCTACGCCAGACGCCTATGTGTAGTCATAGAAGCCGGCTCCGGACTTGCGCCCGAGAAGGCCAGCCTCGACCATGCGCTTAAGTAGCGGGGGTGCGGCGTAACGCGGGTCCTCGTATTCGGCCATGAAGGCCTCTGCAACGGCGAGCATGGTGTCGTTGCCTATGAGATCAGAGAGGGTCAAGGGACCCATCGGGTACCCGGCACCGTTGATCATCGCGGCATCGATGTCCTCACGTGACGCAAACCCTTCCTCATACATGCGAATCGCCTCGAAGATGTACGGACACAACAGCTTGTTGACAATGAAGCCAGCCCGATCCTTGGCGCGAACCACCGTCTTTCCCAGCGTCTCGGATGCGAACGTCGCCGCACGATCGGCCTGTGCGCTATCGACGACCACAGTCGAGATCACCTCGACGAGTGGCATGATTTGTGCAGGGTTGAAGAAATGCATCCCGACTACCGACTCCGGCCTAGCGGTTGCCGTTGCTATCTGCGTAATCGGGATCGATGACGTGTTCGATGCGAGAATCGCGTCCGATGCCTCGACGATGACGTCTATGCGGCCGAAGAGGTCCCGCTTGACGTCTGCGTTCTCCACAACAGCCTCAAGAACCAGATGACGATCCGTAAACCGTTCCAAGTCTGTCGAAAACGTCAACCGGTCGAGTGCAGTGTCTCGACCGTCAGCGTCGAGCTTGCCACGCTCGACCGCCTTATCGAGCGACTTCGTGATACCGGCACGTGATCGGTCAGCGAGTTCGTCCGAAACCTCGACAACGACAACGTCGACGCCCGCCTTGGCACAAACCTCAGCAATGCCACCACCCATCTGGCCTCCGCCGACGATTCCGACTTTGGTGATCCCCATATACGCCCTTCCTCTTCGATGAACCCATGGTAGGTTCGAGCCGCTACCAGGCCACCAGCCGCGACAGAGGGCATCATGGACCGCTTCACTTCCAACAATCTCGAGAACTGGAACGACCGAGTTCCCATCCACACAGGCCCAGATGGCTATGACGTTGAAGCATTCACCGCTGATAGGACGCTGCTGAGCGAGGTCGTCGACTTCGACAGAAGGTACGTGGGCGATGTGTCCGGACTCACCCTTGCCCATCCACAATGCCACATCGGGACAGACACACTGTCATGGGCGAAGCTCGGGGCGACCGTAACCGGCATCGACTTCTCCGCTCCTGCGCTCAAGGAAGCCAACTACATAGCTGCCAAGCTCGACATCGAAGCGACATTCATCGAGAGCGAACTATACGCGGTCCCTTCCACCGTTCAAGATGTATTCGACATCGTCTACACCGGTGTCGGAGCCATCAACTGGCTTCCAGACATCTACGGTTGGGCCAGGGTGATGGCTGGTCTCACCAGGCCTGGTGGACGCTTCTACATGCGCGAAGGACACCCGGTTCTCTGGAGCCTCGACCAGGAACGAGATGACGACCTGCTCGTCATCTCAGAGCCGTACTTCGAAACGGAACTGCCAAGCACCTGGGACGAACCTCACACGTACTCTGGATCGGGGACACTTGCGCACACAACGACACACGAGTGGAATCATGGTCTCGGCGAAGTACTCAACGCGTTGATTTCGGCGGGACTGCGAATCGACCTCATCGAGGAGCACCGCTTCCTCGAGTGGCCCACCATCCCTTGGATGGTCAGGCACGGATCGCGATACGAAATGCCACCCCATCTACACAACCATGTCCCCCTCATGTACTCGGTTCTGGCCACCAAGGTGAGATAGCCAGCGTCAGACGTGCCCAGGGGGGTTCTTGATCGAGGAGAACGCCTGCCTACGTGCCTCGACGATCTCGAAGCCAATCTGCTCGAGCGAATCCATAAGCCATAAGTACGCAGGCTTGTCCTGCCTGAAATCGGCCTCAGCCATCCCCTGGATCCTGCCCTGTTCCTGGAGGGTCTTGACGTTCTTGTGATTATTCGAAGGCTCGAGCGTGTACACACCGAGCGTCCGGCCGCCAGCAGTATTCAGTATCGAGAACACGGGCACGTCGGACGGCCCGTCAGCAATGTAGATCATGTTCTTGATCGGGACTCTTCTCTGGTCCTCCGACATGCGAGCGTTTACGTCGAGTCCCTGACTCCTATTGACACCTTTGTTGATCTCGAAGATGGCCCTCGCCTTGGATGTGTTGTCGATCGTGTAGCCGAGTTGGGCTATCGGGCCTTTGCTCGACCGAACTGGGAGGCGATCCAAGTATCCCGGTTCAGCGACATCCTCGATGAAGGTGTTCGCCCAAAGTCCATCGATCTTGTCCCCGAAAACACTGCCTTCGATCATCGGTCGAAGACCGGTCGACACGATGTAGTGCTCAACCGTGATGCCTTCGGCAACGAATTCCGGTATCTCGGCCACGCGATCGCGAATCGCCGTCATGAAGTCAGGCATGCCGGGAACCGGCACGAGCGATGCGCCTAACTTCTCCAACCTCCGATTCGACAAACCTCCGAATATGCCCTCGCGCACGTAGGTGAGGAGGTGCCCGAGATACGCCGTGTCCTTCTGAATGATCACGCCGTTGCGGGCGTAGTACTCCACGAGCCCCTCCACCTCTGCCCAGAACATCGCGGGGTCGACGCCATATTCAGCAAATATCGGGTCCTGCATATTTGATGGGATCAACGTCTTGTCGAAATCCCAAATGAAGGCGATGACCGTCTGGGTGTACAACGGGGCAGGCATAAGTGAAACTTAGGGCTTCTTCGATCTCCGGTCCAGCCGAGCCCTGGCCTCCACTACGGCCTCTCGTGATTGGTGAATCGAACCGATTCGCCCTCGAACCACCAGCCTTGGAGCGTGCAAGGCGTACCACGCAGAGCTGTGTGCGCCTCCCCGAGCCTCTCAAGGCTCACGAGTACGTTGCAGTGCCATCCACGATCAACCACCGTCCAGGCAACGTCGCAGAGCGCGTGTGTCGGTGAATCAGCATCCAAGACCACCTCGACAACGCGGGCATTCGACGCGACGATCGCTCTGATCGCCCCTACGGACCGTGGCGAGTCGATGAACTCTGCGAGCGACATGTGGGTCGCGTCTTCGACGTGAGCGCGATACACGTCGAGGACCGCTTCAGCGACGAAGTCGACACCTGTCGTTGGTTCCTGTACTGCTACTGCCATCTCCGCCTCCGCAGTGAATGACACCATTGTAATTCATCGAGGCGCCCTGTGCGAGCGAAATCAAGACGCTATCGATACGCTGTATGATCCGGTGTCTTCGTCGAAGTGAAGCTCGACAATCCCCTTGGCACTTGCAGCTTTCACGAACTGGAGAAACCCCGTGTATCCGAACCGTCTCTCTGAGAACGAGGAGTCGCTCTTTCGCATGTCATTTTTCAACCCCGACATCGGAACGGGTTGGGTGTCGTGGGAATCGGCGATGACAGACTTGAGTAGCTCGAATGCCCCTGCTTCATTCTTCCCCTCGGCGTGGAAGGACACAACAGGATCTCCCTGACGTTCCGACTCGTCGAGTTGTACGACGCCGCGCTCTGCGAGGTTTCGCATGAGCTCTCCGAACGACCTGAACCCATAGTCGCTCTCGGCGAACGTGGAGTCTTTTCGCAACAGCGCTCGCTTGACTTGCGATGACCGCACCTCGTTGTCGCCTGAGCGTGACAGTCCAGAGAGCGTACGCGAGATCACGCCGTCGAGAGCTTTGAGGTCCTTGACCTGCGGCTTCGGCTCACCCCTACCCCTCTTGATGACGCGGGCCTGTGGGATGTCGACACCCTCCAGGTTCTCGTAGAACAAGAACTCGTCGCACGCAGGGGGTAGCAGCGCCGAGGTCGAGGCCTTCAACCCGACACCGATGACCTGCTTGTTGAGCTCGCGCAGTTTGTGAACGAGAGGAGAGAAGTCGGAGTCACCAGTACATATGACGAACGTCGTGACGTAGTCACGCTCGAAGGCCAACTCGACCGCATCGACCGCCATCTTTATGTCAGCAGCATTCTTGCGAACCGCGCCGCGCCGCTGAGGAATCTCGATGAGCTCCACATGGTTGTCGGTGAGCATTCGCCTGTCGACCTCGAATCGGGACCAGTCGGCGTATGCACGCCGAACAACAACCCTTCCGCGCTCAGCGAGCGCATCTGCAATGGGGCCGAAGTCGAAGGCAATTGCGAGATCCTCGCGTGCCCCAATGGCGAGGTTCTCATAGTCAATAAACAAACCGATGCGTACGTCTTCCATGCGCCAAGACTATCAGGGAACAGCGCCCTCCCCTTGGTTCCAGGATGCGAGCACGCCTGAGGCCCACCGCGTGCATCGATTCACGACATCTCTTGGATCGTCGGTGTCCCTGCGCGCAATCGGCTCTCCGAACCGGACCCTTACGTGGGTACGAAAGGGAATGGGAAACATGTTGTTGGCGAATACCTTCCATGAGCCGTCGATGACGGTCGGGACGATCTCGAGGTCGGGAGCGCCTTCCATCAGGGCGGCGATGCCTGAAACCTTGTACAAGCCGAGGGATCCGTCGCGGGACCTCGTACCTTCGGGGAAGATCACCGCCGACACGTCACGCTCCTGACAGTCGCGCGCCATTGCGGTGATCGATGCAACGGCCTTGTTCCTGTCGTCGCGATCGATGAGAGCGTTCCCTCCTCTCTTGAGGTTCAGGCTTATCGCAGGTATGCCTTTCGCAAGTGACGTCTTTGCAACGTACTTTGGGAAATTCCTGATGAGGATTCCCCCGAAAATGGGGATGTCGTACATGCTCTGATGATTCGAAACGAAGATATAGCCGCCAGAGGAGCGCAACCCGTCGAGACCCTCGACATCGATGCGTACGCCTGAGATCGAGAAGGACGCCAGCAGGGTTCGCTGCATGACTGCCATGACCCATTCGAACGGTCGCAGACCGAACAGCAACGCCACTCGGCCGATGAGGTCGAAGACCAGAAGCGTCAGCCCGAAGGCGGCCACGGTTGGAATAGAGAAGACCCAGTCACGAATCCTTCGCATCAACCTGTCCTGTCCAGCCAGCCGATCAATGCAGCGTTCACCGCATCCGGCTGCTGCTGCTGTGTCCAATGCCCTGAGCCTTCGATCACAACCACCTCGAGGTTGCTCGCCCAACGATCCATCCCTTCTGTGAGAGATAGCGGGAGCACAGGGTCATCGTCAGCCGCGATCATGAGTACCGGCTGCGTAATGTCGGCATCGACCGTCTCAGCTAACGCGGCAGCATTGGTGTCGATGTTGCGGTACCAGTTGACAGGCCCGGTGATCCCCCCAGCCTTGAACGCCTCGGCGTAGGTTGAGAACTCTTCATCAGTCATGTAGGTCTCGCCACGCGCCCCACCCGCATAGAAGGCCATCAGCCACCCCTCAGGGTCGGCAGCGAATCCCGCCTCTGCAGCACCTTCCTGCTGGAACATCAACACATAGCTGAACCGGTCTGCGAGTTGTTCAGCCAAGACCTTGGTCGTCGGGAACCCAAAGCAGGCACCGCGATACGGCACATTGAGACTCACCACCCGCTCAACGCGGTCGGGATGAGTCACAGCGGCCGTCCAAGCAACAATGCTCCCCCAGTCGTGCCCCACGATGGTCGATCTCTCGATGCCAAGTCGGTCGAGAACACCGACCACGTCACCAACTAGGTGTTGGAGCGTGTACTGCTCGATGCCGTGAGGTTTGGAGCTCGCTCCATACCCGCGCTGGTCGAACGAGATGACGCGGTATCCGGCGTCAACGAGGGCAGGGACCTGGTGACGCCATGAGTAAGCCAACTCCGGGAAGCCGTGAAGCAGGACGACGGGTTCGCCGTCTCCTCTGTCGTCAACCGCGAGCGTGACTCCATTCGTTTCGATCGAGCGCATACAACCCTCCGCTATGTGTGGCCCGTCGAGCCTCGGGCCGTGAGCAGTGCGAAACCGACTGTACCCGCTGCTTGCTTGCCCTTCACGAAAACACCAGTCGCCAAGCGATTCAGCACAGCCAGAAGGGGCGCTGTTGAATGCCGCAATGACACCTCGGAACCGGTCAGGACCGCGAAACTCGCTCGATTCCTCTGATCACCATTGCAAATGCGACGCCTGCACCTGCGAACAGTGCATAGGAGACCGCTGTCACGGTCGCGATCATCGCGACTGTTCCATCATCGTCGAGACGATCCGATGCCACGATCTGGACGATCTGAAGGGGCGTCAAGGCCGCGATCCAGAGCAACCACCAGAGGTCACCAAGCTGGGTACGGGACATCGTCTTCCATGTCTCGCCGATCGGCTGGCCCGTGTAGGGCACTTGCGCGATCCGCTCGATTTCGTTGAATACAAGTTTCGGCAATACGATGCTAGCGATTGGTATGAACCAGGATCCGATCGTCCATCCGCCTCGCCAGCGACGACCGACAGCACCACGAGCATCCATCCTCTTGGATGTTTGAAACATCCACACGATGACAAGCACACCAGAGACCGCGATACCGACGATCGCAATTCCTGCCCACCCGATCGCTGCGAGCTCTGCAGAGTCGATCGACTGCGGCGTCGATGTCGCCGATCGGACGGCTCCTGCGTGCTGCAGACCGAAGAATGCTGCAACCAGGAGGGAGACCGACGTCGCCAGCAAGGCCCACACCAGGGCCTTCGTCAGCGCGACGGGAACGGCGGTTACCTTTGGGTGCTCGGAGTGCGGAACCCAGGTCTCTGGCTGTGTCATAGCGGTGTCCTGCCTGAATTCCGGCGGATACCATTTGCCGTCGGACGCGAGCCACCAGTCATCGGTTCTGGGTCGATCAGCCACAGGTGGTCTCCATCAAGAGAAACCTAGCGATGTTTCAACGCTTCGAGGCAGGATGCGCCAGCGTCTCGGTGTACCGACGCGAGATTGTGGAACTGAGGGACATTGGCTACACGCGGGGTTGGGCAACCTGTTCTGTCGCCAAGCGAAACACTCATCTACCCACAAGGTCTACCTTGTAGACACTTCACTCACCTACAAGGTATGTCTTGTAGTTTTTGTTTGTAGTTACAAGGCATACCTTGTAGAGTGTAACCATGGCGAAAGACAATGCCCAAGCTCGGCATCGGCTAGACGAACGCTTCAGGCGGCTCAAACCGCTTGCCGACGAGCCGCGCCCACACAGAGGCTGGATCCGAGCGATCAGAGACGCACTCGGCATGTCCAGCACTGAGTTGGCGGCCAGAATCGGTGTGAGCCAGCAGAGCGTTTCCCAGATGGAACACAGCGAGGTGCAAGACACGATCACGCTCGAGACCCTGCGGCGAGCCGCGAATGCTCTCGACTGTGACCTTGTCTATGTCCTTGAACCGCGCACGAGCTTGGATGAGGCAGTCAGGGAGCAGGCTCATAAGAAGGCGGCTCGGCACCTCGCCCCGCTCGCCCATCACAGCCGACTCGAGGATCAGGCACTCTCCAACGACGATGAAGCAGCACAACTCGAAGAGTTCGCGTCCGAGTTCATCGACCGCAAAGGTCTGTGGTCCGAGACCGACGACCCGAAATGATCGACCCGCTCGTCCCTCCGGGTGATGGCCACACGGAGCTATCAGAGGAAGATCGTCTCGGGCTCATTCCCACATATATTGCGACCCGCGGCGACCTATTCGATGCAGAGCAACACAATATTGCTCTGGCGTTGCTGCGACGGCCACCGTCAGTCACAGCACTTCTCGATGACGCGTACCTCCGACGCTTGCACCGATCCATGTTCGACCAGGTGTGGGAATGGGCAGGCCTATACCGAGTCCGGGAGACAAATATCGGAGTCGCCTTCGAACAGATCCCAACCGACATACGCAATCTTGTGAACGACACCAGGACTTGGATCGAACACAGCACATATGACTGTGACGAAATCGCCGTTCGATTTCATTATCGCCTGGTAGCCATCCACCCGTTTCCGAACGGCAACGGACGGCACGGAAGAATCGCCGCCGACTACCTCATCGCTGCGCTCGATGGTGAACCGTTTACGTGGGGCATCCGGCTCGATGGCGATACCAAAGCACTGCGCGCCGCATACCTCCACGCACTCCGTCGTACCGACGGCGGCGACATCAAAGAACTCCTAGCTTTCGCGCGATCCTGAAGTCGAATTGTCGACGCCGGAGCCCCCCGCCTCGGACTATCCGTGCCGATATGCGTAATCATCGGGTTCGGAGTCCGACTTCACATCGGCTGCAACGATCTGCCACCGATCGCCCCGGCATGAACCACCCTCATCCTGCACGGAGAACCCATGGTGGAACCCATGTCCTTCCGTTCTACACTCACAGAATCGATGAAGGCCCTTTACAGTGCGGCCCAAGCGCAATTCGGAAAGTGTTACAGACCTATCCGGGAAGACCAGAAAGGTAGACATACCAGCGGCTTCGTGACATCTTGCCCTCGTAGCTCAGGGGATAGAGCACCGGTTTCCTAAACCGGGTGTCGCTGG
>CAYWPC010000033.1:0-21531 GCA_964460075.1 uncultured Acidimicrobiaceae bacterium | reverse complement strand
AACCAACACCAACGGAGACAGCACCGAATCAACCACCTCAACAGCAGTAACACCGGTGGCGCCGCCGCCACCGCCGTCGTCCCCGCCACCGCCGTCGTCCCCGCCGCCACCACAACCGCCGTCTCCACCGTCGGGTTCTCAATCCCCGTTCGTGGACATATCCGATCTCTCCACTACGACGCACCACGCCGTTGTACAGATATTCGACGCAGGCATCACCTACGGAACCACTCCGACAACCTTCTCCCCCTACGAGGCTGTACCTCGCTGGCAGATGGCCGTCTTCCTCATACGCATGTCAAACACAGGATTCGGACTCACCATCCCCGATCCCTCGACCGGACCGGCCTTCGACGACATCGCAGGACTAGGACAGTCGTTCCAGAACGCAATCGAAAGCCTGGCATCGATGGGCCTGACACAGGGAACATCCGACACTGCGTTCACACCCTACGGACAGGTGACCCGCGTACAAATGGCTCTGTTCCTCGACCGACTCATGATCGCAAGCGGCGTCACACTCACACAACCCGTCACAACAGGCTTCACCGACCTCGACAACATTTCAACCGAAGCGACCAACGCTATCGGCCGCCTGTACGCCAATGGCATCACCAAGGGAACAACCAACCAAACATTCGACCCCCAAGGAGTCGTGACCCGTTGGCAGATGGCACTCTTCCTCGCAAGAGTGCTCGATCTCGCAGGGTAAGTACCACACACCTGACACCGGCCGGACCGAGACAAGACACCCGAGAACACCGTCGAATCTTGGGCGGCCGGCTCGGTGGGTACGAACACCCACGCGATACGGTGCTCACTGATGTAGCCGCATCGAACTTCACGTTACGAACGCGGCATGTCCGCTGAGCGTTTCGTAAGTCTCTGCGCGTGGTCGCCTGAGCGCCGATAACCAACCGATACACGCACAAAAGCGGTCACGTATACGTATCTAGGCGTGGAACCGTCCGTTCACCATGGCCTTCGAGCGATGGCTTCGATTGGCTTCATGCCTTGTCCGAATCGCGTAATCGCCTCGCGGTTGTTCTCCAGGTCGCTGTACGAGATGAAGTGAACATCCAAGATATCGGCCACTCGGCTGAAGGCTGGCCTCTCGAGTTGCTTCCAAATGTCAGTTTCGCGGGCATCGGGAGCCACCACGAACAGAGATATCCCTTCATGTTCCAAGCCGAGTGCGAGATCTGACATCCGTAGGATCCCGGAGTAGATCGAAGTCGTGTGCTCAACCTCGAAAGCCGCCACCACACGACCGGTCACCGGATCGAGCCAAAGCACATCGATGAGCCGTGTCGCGTCGAACGACGGTGCCTCCCTCAGAGCGTCAGGGAGACTCTCAAGGCATCCATCGGCGAGACGCCCACCGTCATAACGACGGTTGACGTCGTTGCTGGCGATCCAGACCTCGAATCCGACCGCGAGTCCGAGATCCCGAAGCCACCCTTGGACCTCAGTATGCGTGAGGTCGTCGTCGTGGGCAGCCTGAATCCGTCTGTCGGCACGGTCCGCATCGGCCCGCACTGATGCGAGGTCACGCTCCCATGCCGCGACCGCTTCTTCATCCAAGTGGCGTGGCGGTGCCGGATATCTTCCAGACCCAACATCGAAGAGAAGGCCTGCGATTGCGCCGAGGTCGTTGGAGAGAAGGTCTCGGTGCCGAGCATTCAAATCCAAGATTCCGTGGCGCATGGCGAGGAACTGGTCCCATCGCCCCATCCTGACCTTCGAGCCCGTTACAGCGTTGTAACCCTTGACTATTGCGGTGTTGAACGGTGGAACGACCGTTGGATGGAGGAAGTACAAGATGTTCGCCGCGGCAGGCCCGAGTCCCTTGACGGCGACAGCATCCAAGGATCGTATGGCATCGATTACCTCCGACTCCTCACCGGAACACGTGATACAGCTATGGAGAAAGCGGCCAAAAGCGAGCTGATTCGCCGGATTCTCGTATATGTCTGGGATGCGCAGCTTCGGTTTCCACAGAAACGCGTGGTCGGCTCCTCGGAATATCTGTCTTTGCTCTGCGATGGACTTGACGACGGTCTCCAACGATGAGCCCCTATAGACGTTGCCGAAAGTGCCCGCCTCGATCTCGGCGACCACCACGAGAGCACCCTGTTGAATCGAGCGAAAGTTCTTCAAACGCTCTTCCCACAGAAACCAGGTTTGGTAGGTACCTAGCGGATCCTCACGCCAGCGAGTGAGTAGACGCCGAAGAGGGTCGATCGTAGAAGTCGTGCTCTCGGACATGTTGTACAACGTTGCTCCTCCATAAGCCATGGGACGCCTTGGTGCCAAGCGGTTTGCCGACCGTAGTCTGGGATGCACGAACTGCTCAAGCAGGATCAGCGTACACTGCCGACCTGCTGTGTGACCTCCAGCGCACCGATTGGTGGACCGGACTCGAAGGCCGACTTCCGTCTGTTCAGAGAGGCATCGATCCTGTCTGCATCCCTGATAAGTACAGGTTCCTACCGTCTTGGATCGGCCGGAACCGAGTTTGCTTGTACGAGGACATGTGTGACACGCTCTTGACACAAATGGTGGCAAAAAGCTGTCGCGGGCGACGGATCTTGCGGAGTGGGGAATTCGCCCAGCATCCTTCAGCGGACCGTGGTATAGAGTCATAGCAAGGGAAACGGCAGGTTTCACCATTCAGCAATTCGGTGGGCGTTGAGGGACTCGAACCCCCGACTTCCGCCTTGTAAGGGCGGCGCTCTAGCCAGCTGAGCTAAACGCCCGCGAAACACAATGGTAGGTCTGGGACAAGGTCAATCGATAGCGATCGTCGTTCCCGGTCTCGTAGTACGGAGCTGGCCTGTTCTCTGGACAAAAGCTCCGCCATCAACAAACGTGTTGGTGTTGGTGCAACCGCCCGCCGCGTACGGCTGGTAGTCGACACGCATCTCGTTGACAGGCCGAACGTCGCCGCTGTCCGTCACGACTGAAGCATTCGACCAACGAACCTCGAATCCCGGCGCGTCACACGGTGCAAACGACTCCACCCACACGACAGGGCCACGCAGAAACTCGCCTGCGCTGTAGAGCTCGCGCACATGGGTTGTGTGACACGAGTCGAGATCGGTCACAGATCCCTGCCACCGGAACCACCCGTCACTTCGCTGATCGCCACGGTTGATCGTCAGTTCATAGGGAACACCTGCCTCCCAACGGAAGTTTCTCGTATTGACGTCGTCCGCTACCGAGGGAAGCGATGAAGCAGAGCCGTCGAGTAGCCCACCATGTGGGTCGTAGCCACCCCAGTTCACCGCCGAACGTCCAGGAAAGTCGGGGTGATGCTGCAAACCGAGGTGTCCCCCGCCGCCGCCGGGCTTGACAAACGCAACCTGGAGAGCACAGAACACGAGCCAATCCGAATCTGGGCGCTGCGTCACCTTGAGCGTCACCGACACCGACGTCAAGCGGTCACCGAATGGGGCATCCCACCACAGGTGAAAAGAGGAGGCCCCGTTCGGGCTCTCCGGCGCTCCAGCGACGCGTTCACGAACACCGGGTGACATGAGGTTCCTGACCCAATCGCGCATGTGCCGACCTTACCGCCGACACGGTGTCGATCCCACCGCCTCGTACGATTGGGCACATGGCGGTTGTCCGAAGCAGAGCGCTGCGCATCCTTCTCATGGCCCTCGGATGGCTGTGGATCGCCATCGCGTTCATCGGTGTCGTGCTTCCCATAATCCCGACGACCGGTCCCGTGCTCCTCGCAGCATTTCTATTCTCGCTCTCCTCCGAGCGGTTCGACAACTGGCTCGTCAACAACCGGATCTTCGGAGGCATTGTGCGGGACTGGAGAGCAGGCGAAGGGTTCACAGTACGAGCGAAGATGATCGCTGTAGCCGCCATCGTTGCGTCCTTCGCTATCAGCACGATCTTCGCCCTCAGCGACACCTCTATGTATCTGCGCATCGGGATGTGGGTTTTGGCCCTCGCGATCGCAGCGTACGTCGTGTCCAGGCCGACGAAACGATCGATAGCCGCTGCAGAACAAGCAACCAACTAGCCGTTCATCTGCTCCTCACCGACCGTAGGCAACGCCGAGGGCATCAGCGGATTTGGGCGGTTCGCGTGATATCGCTGAAGTGTTGTTTCATCGCACTGGGAGCACAGTTCGACCGGGCGCGTACCAACAATCGAAAGTTGTGTGCCTCTGCTCCGCTCGACGATCGCAAGCGGCACCGTCTGAAGGTCATCACCGCCACACCTCGGACAGAACGCCTTGAGTGGCCGAATCCATGTCTCCCCACACCGACCACAGGTCAGGTCGATGACCTCATCGCGCCGAACACCAGAGAGAGCCTCCGACTCGCCGCACTCGGGACACTGCACCCGAACCGACATCAGATATCACTCAACGCCTGGAATACCGCTCGCGCAACAGCGGACGGACGACCAAACTCGACGAAGGCAGCACCGGCCGTCCGCTTATCGCCGATCTTCGCTGTAGCTACCACAAGCAATCCGTCAGCCGCTTCGAGGTCCTCAAAATGCACCTCGATATCTCCATCGACAGCAAGGACCTCGCGAACCGCAACGACAGCAGCCGCATCGGTGCTCCCGTCGGCCTCGATGGGTACGGCAGCACAGCGGCCTTTCGAATCCTCAACCTCGAGCGAGACACCGTCTGCGGTCTCCACAACTGCGACCCGAACAATGATCGGACGCTGCCCAGCATCAGGCTGGAGGTGCGTGGGAAGTGGGTGCGGTCCGTCTGAGGGAAGCAAGTCATTGAGTCCCCTGCCAAGTCCGCTCCTGCGCTTCGACGGCTGCTCTCCTTCTTCCGGCTCAGCCACCACAGCTCGTCCAATCAAGATGTCGACAAGCTCTCGTACCTCGGTCCCGGCTTTCGTACCGTCGAGCCAGACGCGGGCGGTCGGTCCGTGATCGTCGCGGATCGTCACCTCAGCAGACGCGACGCCTGGTAGAGCTGCAATGTCATCTCGAAGATTGTCGGTTGTCACTCGATCTCCCCTGGAACGTCGTGTCGCAATATCGCGGCGCACACCGGCGGTGCGCTAATTCTTGACGTGTGAGCGGATCATAATGCACGCATCGATCAGCGATGACAAGCCGAGTTCTGCAACACGGTCCCGTACCGCTTGGTCGGCGGCACCGGGCTGAATCCAGACGGCCACGTCACCGATCGCAGCAATCTCGTCGAGAAGGAGCAGAGTGCGATCCGGTGGAATCACAACATTCACGATGTCTGGAACAGATGAAAGCTCTGAGAGCGACGCGTAGCATCGGTCGCCGTCAACGGCATCCCGATCAGGGTTCACAGGGACGACGCTGTACCCCTTCGCCTTCAGGTCCCGATAGACGATCCCGCCATACTTCCCTGGCTCGTCCGTGGCGCCCACGACCGCAATGAACGGATCGGGCAGGTTGAGACGTTCAGATACGGGATCGGTCATAGCAACTCCAACATTCGGGGCCGAGGCCTATTCCTCACCGTCGATCGTGGTCCGGTCGCCAGACGACGACAACACCGTACCGACGGTTGCAAGAAGGATCTTTATGTCCAACCTCGTCGAACACTCCGCTACATAGCGCTCGTCCCAGGCCGTGCGCTCAGCAAGACCTATGGAGTCACGCCCATGCACCTGAGCGTATCCCGTGATACCTGGTTTCACATCGAAGCGCACGTTGTCAAGACCGATCAGTTCCGCTTCTTCACGTACAAGAGGTCGCGGGCCGACGAGCGACATCGAGCCCTTGAGTACATTCCAGAGATTTGGGAGCTCATCGACCGACCACGCCCGTAGTCGAGCACCAACCTTCGTGATCCTTGGATCCTCCTCGATACGGATCGTGTAGTTGGAGGCTTCCTCGTCACCCGAAGTGAGCTTGTCGAGATGCCGATGGAACACTTCCTCGTCGTGGTCGAACACCATCGTCCTCAGCTTGACCATCCAGAAGCTCTTCCCTGCGCGACCTACACGCTGCTGTCGGAAGAATGCGGGCCCATGGGAATCGAGTTTCACAGCAAACGCAGCAACGAGAAGCACCGGGACCAGCAGCACGAGTGCCACGAGGGCACCTCCGATGTCGATGGTGCGTTTCACGACCGAATAGCCGTGAGAGATAGCTACTTCGTCGCTGTCTCTCATGACGGCGGCAAACGTCAACGCGATCAGCGCAGCAGCCTCGCCACCCAAGAATGCAACAACGACATGGACGATCGGGTCATCCATGGGAATGGCGACGAGAACAACAGCAGCCACGACCGCAACCACCCACGCGATGAGGAGCCTGAGCGACTGGCCACGAGCGACAAGGATCTGTCCGATAAAGAGGCCACCAGCTGCAAGTACGACGCCTGCACCGGCCACTGCAGCGACGAACGTCGTCGGGGCGAATGCGTCACCGAAGGCGACCGCCACAAGAGACGGACCGATAACGGCACCGGCTGCTGCACCGAACACCGAGAGGACGCCTGATGCAACACCGATGCCCCTCGCCCAGGCACGGAGCTCCTTTCGTTCGCCCTTGACCGCCATCTCGGTAAACGGTGGCAGGATTCTCGCTATGAGGCCGTATCCAAGCGTCAATGGAGCTCGCGCAATGAGCAACGTGGCGTACGTGATCGAGAACTGCGCATCTGTTGCACCGAGTCGTGAAGCAACGAGCGGCCCAGCGAGAAGAAGGGCCTGGGATGCTGCTGCGGACATGACGAGCCCGGCAAGGAGGCCCCGTTCGGTCTCCTTTGCTGCTTCGAGATCCGTGAGTCGAGGTCTCTCAGGCGGGGTTCTCCACGGACGCCAGAACACGACGACTACAGGGCCGAGAATGTATGCCCACGCGTACCCGGTAATGGTTGGAGCGACAACGGAGACGGCGATCGCGACAGCGACGCGAAGCAAGGACGCGGCAGCAGACACATACCCGTATGCACGAAATCGCCGATATCCAGCGAGGTATCCACGACCAACGACGAAGAAGGAATGTACGACGACGGTGAGGATCACGAACATTACAAACTCACGCCTCGATGTGAAGTAGTCATCACCAGCGACACCGACAACGATCGCAGCTGCACCCGCGGTCGATATCGCGAGCGCGATCGCGTGGGCCGGCACAACCCATCCCTGGAATCCAACGGTCAGGCGACGGATGATGAACTGCTCGATCGGCAGAAGGATGATTACGAACGACAAGAAGTGTGCCGTGAGGAGAACCCCGATCGGCGCGAATCCCTGCACACCGAGAGACCTGCCTCCGATGAATTGGTAGGCGTACCCGCCGAGACCCGCTACGAGGCTGCCGAGGACGATGTCGAGCGTCCCATCGCTTCGCATATAGGCGTAGCGTGTTGCTCGCTTACCATTCGAATGGTCTTCGGATTGTACGTCTGGGTGGTCTGCCACGGTTCCTCACATCGGCGCACAGGAGCATACCGGCGCCACCCTGTCGAGCTATCGACACCGTACCCCGGACCAATGCGACGACTATCGGGACCTCGCCTTTACCATGCTGGACGATGTCGTCTTCTGGTCAACGCTCCTCTCTCACGCCCTTTGTCGCCGCTGGATTGTCGGCGATAATCCCTGGTGCCGGCCACGTCGTGGCACGCAGTCCCAGACGGGCACGACTCCTGTTCCTAATCGACGTCGTCATCCTCGCGACGCTCGCCTTCATCTTCAGGGACAAGGTCGCGATCCTGACGGCGTGGATCCGCCCAACGTCGCTCGCACTGATGATGATCGGCAACATTGTGATGCTCGGTTTTCGTGTGTGGGCAGCCGACGATGCCTATCGCCTGGCTAAGGCTCGGCTGCCTGCCGACACGAAGCCGACGTCTGCTGTGTTGTTCGGCGGAGGCGCCTTGATCGCCTTCCTACTGCTCGCTCCCCACGTCGTGTTCGGTTACGTCGATGTGGTCCAGTACGACCTCATCACATCTGTTTTTGCTGCCCCGACACCTGCGACGACTAGCTCTGTTCCGGCAACCGTCACCCAGCCCACTCCCCCTGTTACGAACGCCTCAGGGCAGACCGTGACAACCGTGCCCGCCTCGACGACGATTCCAACCGCAGGCGGTCCGGTTCTCTGGGACGGCCTCGAGCGACTGAACATTCTGCTCATCGGAGGTGACTTCGGCAAGGGCAGGACCGGCATCCGCACCGACACGATGATCACGATCTCCATCGATCCGGTTACCGGCGACGCTGCAATGTTCTCCGTACCGAGAAACTGGACGCAGGCACCGCTTCCCGAGGGAATGGGCATCTGGGATTGCAATTGTTATCCCGAGCTCATCAATGAGCTGTGGGTCGCAGGCGAACGCTATCCAGACGCGTTTCCAGGTCCCGGTACTCCCTCAGAGAACGCTGTGAAGGGTGTCATCAGTGAGTTCCTCGGCATACCGATCCAGTACTACGCCATGGTGAACCTCGACGGGTTCGTCGACATCGTCGACGCCCTCGGAGGTGTCAAGATTTACGTCCCGTCACCGGTGGTTGACGACAAGTACCCGCGCGAGGACGGCACCTACGAACGGATCGACATCCAGACAGGTTGGCAGACGTTCGACGGGCATCTGGCACTCGCCTATTCGCGTTCGCGCAACCAGGACAGCGACTACTTCCGCATGAACCGTCAGCGATGTGTGATTGAGGCAATGTTGGAGCAAGCAAATCCGACGTCGCTGTTGCTCAACTTCGGCAAACTCGCTGATGTGATCAAGCGAACCGTGTCGACCGACATCCCGATTGACACACTCCCTGCACTCGTTCAACTGATCCCAGACATAGACCTTGAGAACGTCGTTTCGGTGCGGTTCATACCGCCCGAATACCACCTCAAGTTCCGAGACGACGGCAAGCCAGGCCGGGTCGCCAACGTCGACCTCGTTCGCGAGCATGTCAAGCTCGTCATCGAAGACCCCGAACGCGCCGTGGCAGAGTTGGGACTTGAGCAACTCGGTGATGTGTGCGCGGCTCCAGCAGGGGCATAACGCACCAGCCACCGTTTGCATCAGATGAGTCGTCCTTGCTCGAACTCGAACGCCTGAGCAGCAATTGGGATCCGCGGAGAGAGCGTTCTCGATGCATGCACCGTCTGGCGGCACCGACGTCTGCACCGCTCTGCCACACGCGTTGGCCTGCACTAGGGTCTGGTGCGTGACGATCAGCGAGGTCAGAAAGCAACAACTGCTCGCAATGCCCGGGGGACGGTGAAGTGGCGTACCGAAGACGATCGGCGCTCATTGCGGGAACCGTTACCGGCCTTGGCTTCGCAACCAAGTCGTTCGAGCCGAGCCTCATGCAGCGATCGGCGGTCGATCAGGGCCTCGTCACAGGAGCGAGCTTCCTCACGGGATTCGTCTCAGGGTCTGCTGTTGCACGGCTCGTAGCCATGATTCCCCGCGTGAGTACTTCACCTGCATTGCGGTTCGCCGGACTCGCTGCAACCGGTCTTCGTTCCGCCCAATTAGTCCGCTCAATGGACAGGCCGATTCAGACGCCTCACAGCGCATCCGCTGGATGGGCAGCGTTGGGAGGCGATATTGTGCGAGGTATCGCCGTGTCGAGACCGCGTGTCGACTCCAGGACATCCCAGGGGAACGTCGCCGGATTCGCCACGATCGGAGTCGCAGCCGCCCTCGATCTCCGAAGTGCACTCGCCAACCGCACCGACACACCCAACCTCAGATATCTTGCCATTGCTGGAGGCGTAGCCGTAGGTGCAAACGCTGTCGTGGCGGGCCTTGGCGGCCTCGTCGTGGCAGGTGCGAGAATGCCAGCAAAAGCCGTCTCGTCTCCGAGACGTGAAAGACTCGCCGCTGCTGCAGGCGGGATCCTCACCGCGTCTGCAATCGCGACCGCGGCGAAGTTCGTGACAAGTCGATTGATTTCCGGCATCGAGATGGGCAACGAACGGACCGAGATGGCGTTCACGGAGCCACCCACATCTCTCGCAGTGTCTGGAAGCGCCTTCACCCTCACTCCCTACACGACGCTTGGGCTTCAAGGACGACGCTTTGTGTCGAGTGTCACGTCACCTCAGGTCATCGAGCGAACCATGGGCACCTCTGTGCTCCAGAACCCTGTCCGGGTATATGTGGGATTGGATCCGGCTACATCCGATGAAGAGCGGATCGAAGTCGCCATACGAGAACTCAGAAGAGCAGGCGGATTCGATCGTTCCACGATCATTGCGGCGTCACCGGCCGGCACCGGGTACGTGAATTGCATCACGGTCGAGGCCGCGGAACTCATGACGCGGGGCGATGTGGCGACGGTCGCGATCCAATATGGGGGGCTCCCATCGATGCTCTCGATGGGAAGGGTCGGCCGGGCTTCACGCCTCTATGCGCTGCTCTTACGGCGACTTCGTGAGGAAATCGATCGGCTCGACCGTGACATCAGGCTCGTTGTATACGGTGAGAGTCTCGGGGCAACAACGTCGCAGAATGGTGTCGATGAAGCCTCACCGACGAACAGCTTCATCGCTGACGCGGCATTGTGGGTTGGCACACCAAGCGGATCTGCCCTCTTTGACCGACTCACCGACCATGATGGCTTACCAGTCTTCGATGGATACGACGCCAAGCTTTCCGAGCCTGTATCCCAGGATCGACCACGAGTGACCTTCCTCAATCATGACAATGATCCGGTGACGAAGTTCGCGCCATCAATCACGATTCGAATGCCGGCTTGGCTGAAGCGAACCGACCGGGGTCGGGGAACGAATCCGTACCAACGGTGGCTACCGGGTATCGCTTTCTGGCAGGCCCTGATCGATACCAAGATCGCCTCGACCGTCGTCCCAGGTGAGTTCGGATCGGCCGGGCACGACTACAGAGCCGACCTCGCCACATTCGTACGTGTCGCATTCGGCTTCAGCGATGTCAGCGACGAACAGCTCGCCAAAATCGAGGACCGTCTCCGAAAGAGTGACATCGCACGCTCCAAGTCCATCGCACTAGGCCCCGTGCAGCCAGGTTGACCGACCAACGATCGATCAATGTGGCCTCGTTCGATGTGCCTGACATCCGTGTGCTACGCATCGTAGGTGCGCTCGTCAAGACGAGCCCCATTCGATGAACAACCCCGGTCAGCTCGTCAACGAATCCCGTGCCGCTGCGTGCACGGCCTTACCAAGGGAGACAACCGTCGCGCCCGCGGTCTTGGGGTCGAGGTCGGTTACATCGATTTTGGCTCCGTGCCATCCTTCGGTATTCCAAACGGCCCCCGATGGCAGTGCAACCTCGGTGAAACTCTCCTCGAACGGCCACGGGTTGGCATAAAAGTAGGCATCACCTGCGGGATACCAACCGACCGCGATCTGGGCGCTCGTCGGCGTCCCTTCGTAGTCGACAGACTTCGAGCTGTACCACTCAGTCGCGATGTCGAAACCGTGAGGCCACAGATGTGGACCGGTGATCTCGCCTTCGATGGACTCGTTGATAGCGTCGAATGCCGCCACAACAGAGGTAGCTACCGACAGGAACGCCGCCGCTGCAGCCTCGTCATATTCTTGTGACGAGTCATCCTCGAATCGAGCAGAATCTGCGTCGATTGCCGTTCCGTGCAATGCCGCGACGGCCAAGACAGCTTCACCAACCGACTTTGGTGACGGTCCCGTGGTGAGGTCGATCGTGCGTGTCGTGTCACCGGCCGTGATAACGATCCGGTGGTCAACCAAGTCGATTGTGGACACTAGCTCGGTTCCGTCGGCAAGAGGAGTGGCAGCGGTCGCCAAGCCCGTGGACCCGAAATCCATAGCGACCTGCGCCCACCGTGGATGAGGCGGCGCGGCAGCACGCGGGGCGGCGGTTACGGCGTGTGCATAACGCTGCAAGGTGGCTCGTGTTGCTTCCCAGTCGCTAGGCAAACCCTCGATGCTCATGATCAACCCTTCGTTCGGCTCGTCTGTACAACCGAGTTCAGGCGCCCAGATTCCAGCCTTATGGCTCGTAGGTCCCCGACGGTCGTCCACCAATCTCCCCAGCACAGGATCCATCAACCCAGTCCTCGTCGTCGTTGCGGCCCAGGGCGCGCACGATGGTAAGTCCGATGAGGAGGATGATGCCGACAGAGAAGCCGAATCCGAACGTCGAGTACGCTATAAGTGAGAAGTCGAAGCTACGCGGCTCAATCTCAAGGCTCACGCTTCCCGCCGAATTCAAGGTCGTCGGAAGAAGGCCGCGGTCCGGGAGCTGAAACTCGATCCGGGTCGTCCCGCCAGGCATTACAGACCACTCACCGAGCGTGTGTGCCACAGCGTCACCGTTGACGAGCACCAGTGTGTCGCCTGCAAAGAAATCCCACGTCGGAGGGACCTCCAACGGATTCGCACCATCCTGGATCAGCACAGATGCCCCAGAAGAGATCTTCAACACCTGCGTGGTGGGGGCACGTGTCCCTCCGGTGTACATCAAGAGGGCGATGGTCGACAGGATGAACATCGCAAGCGTCGACCCTGCAATGAGGGCGACCGCCTCGATCAGCTTCCTGCGTCGCGAGATCGGACGCGTTCTTGAGTGAGGTTCGCCCACTTTCGCTAAAAGAGGTAGAGCGACGGGTAGATCAGCACCCATGCAAGGTCCACGAAATGCCAGTACTTCACCACACCCTCAACGCCCCAGTAGTCACCTGAGCCGAAGTGGCCCTTGATACCGAGCAAGAGAACGACGCCCAGGGCTATCAAACCGCTGATGACATGGAATGCGTGCAGCCCGATCAACATGAAATATGACGTCCCGTACGGGGTCTCTGGCGGGTACGCCTCGATCGCTTCGCGTAACTCGATGGCGACACCGCCAAGGAACACGAGGCCGAGGGCAATGGTGATCACGGTGAAGATGACGAAGTTGCGCCTGTGGTTGTACCGGATGGAAGTCTCGGCGAGGAAGGCGCTTATGGATGAAAGGAGCAGGATGATAGTGATTCCGAGTGCGAGCGACTGGTTGAGCTCATCTGGCTTGAAGGTCCCTGTCGTGAAATACCGCGCAGACAGGAAGGCACCGAACAGGAATACCTCTGAGACGATGAACAGCCAGAGTCCGATCCGATTCGCCCTCGGCTGAAAGGACGCGTCCTGGTGATATTCGGCGTGCGACTTATCGGCTCGGGTGGTCTCGGTCGTGTGGAGCGCCATTAGTGGTCCTCGCCAAAGACCGCGCGAACGTGCATGAAGGTGTCGAGAATAATCCAACCCTTCAGGGCCACAAATGGTAGAAGTGGATAGAGGGGATTCGCGAAGTTGACCGCCACGACGAACTCGATGATGGAGAGCACCGCAAGGATCACCGCGGCAACGACGCCTCTCTTCGTGGCGCTCCTGAGCGACTCACGGTCGATGGGCACTTGCTGGGCCGTCATGTGTTGTCACCCCCGTCGTCGGAACTCGGTGGTTCATGCGATTCGGCCACCTCGTCGGGGAAGACGGCGTGCACAGAGCCCTTGACGCCGTATGCGTACGGGTGGCCCACGACCTGTGGCTGCGACAGGAAGTTGTGATGAGTCGGTGGAGACGAAACGAGCCATTCGAGCGTTCTGGCGTTCCATGGGTTCGGACCCGCCTTCGGGCCCCAAATCGCGGAGTAGACGAGATTGCCGACGAAGAGGAGGAAGCTCGCTCCGAGGATCAACGCCGAAACCGAAGCAATCTTGTTCGCCGTCTCGAATGCCGGTGGGTAGTCACCGATTCGTCTGTTCATACCGTTCATGCCCGCCCAGAACAGCGGGATGAAGGTGAAGTTGAACGCAACGGTCACCCACACCGCAAAGATCTTCCCAGCAGTGTCGTTGTACATACGCCCTGTGACCTTTGGGAACCAGTAATACGTGGCTGCGAGGAGAGCGAAAATCGAGCCGCCAACGATCGTGTAGTGGAAATGGGCAACAACGAAGTAGGTGTCGTGGAGGTGGATGTCGGTTGCGACGTCTGCGAGGAAAATACCGGTGATACCACCGATCGTGAAATTGAACAGCCAGCCGAACGCGAGCACGAGCGGCGTTCGGAACCAGAGCTTGCCCTGCCACAACGTTCCGATTATCGAAAGGAAGATGACTCCTGTTGGTATCGATATTGCCTCTGTGAGGATCATGAAAGGACCATGGAGAAAGTTCGGCATACCTGATGTGAACATGTGGTGTGCCCAGACGACGACGGAGAGGCCGACGATCCCGAAAATCGACGCGACGGTGGCCTTGTACGCGAACAGCGGCTTACGGGCAAAGGTCGTGACGAGTTCAAGGATCACGCCAAAGCCAGGGATAACCATGATGTAGACCGCTGGGTGGGAGTAGAACCAGAAAATGTGCTCGTAGAGGAGAGCACTTCCAACATCTGGGGAGAAGAAACTCGTCCCTGCGACCCGATCCATCGTGACGAGAATCACCGCCGCAGCGAAGAACTGTGTCACGGAGAATGCAAGGATGGCTGTGGCGAAACCAGCCCATGTGAAGATCGGCAAACGGCCCCACGTCATGCCAGGTGCGCGCATGGTGATGACGGTCACGATGATGTTGATAGCACCGAGGATCGATGCCAAACCGAATGTGACGATGGCCATGTTGAAGAGAATCTGACCCGATTCGTTCGTAACCGACAGCGGAGCGTAGGAGGTCCATCCGGCGTTGAACGCGCCCAGGAGGGGCGACGCGAGAAGTGCTATGGCAACCGGTGGGATGAGCCAAAACCCGATCGCGTTGATGCGAGGGAACGCCATGTCGGATGCGCCGACCTGGATCGGGATGATGTAGTTTCCGAAGGCGCCGAGTATGCCTGCTACGGCAACGGCGACCATCAGGATGCCGTGCATCGAGACGATCTTGTTGAAGTCGTCGAGGTCGACGATGCCCATGCCAGGTGACGCAAGCTCGATTCGAATGATCATCGCTGAGAGGCCACCAATGAGCAGCACCGCGATCAGCGTTACACCGTATTGGATGCCGATCACCTTGTGGTCGACACTGAATTGGAAATAACGCTGCCATCCACTGTCCGTCGAGACCTGAGTCTTCTTCCCTATCCACTGCCGGCCAAAGGCTTCGAGACCTCCAATGCCACCGAGCCAACCCATGAGGGCCAGGATGTAGCCAGCAATGACAGCCAGCTCATCCGTCGGGCTCCCACCCCGGATCGCCACCGTCAGCCAGATACCGGCAACGTATCCGGCGAACGCCATTCCTGCGGCTCGTACGAGGTACTTCATATGCTCGTTCCGCTATCTGTGTGGCTATCCATTGCTGACCAAATCCTCGATGTACTGTGTCCAATCTGCATCCGACACGACTCTGATTGGGAGCATCATCGTTGCGTGGCCTGCCCCGCACAGTTCGGCACATTGGATGCGCAAGTTCACGTCGTCTTCCTGGAACGTGCCTTCACGCTCCGCGGTTGCATACAGCGTCGTCGACACACCAGGGATCGCATCGATCTTGACGCGGAACGCTGGAATCCAGAATGAGTGGAGAACGTCTGTGCTGATGACGTCGTAGCGGACCCGCTTGTCGACTGGGATTACGAGTTCGTCGAGGGCCACCGCTCCGTTGGGATAGGTGATCTCCCAGAAGAACTGCTGTGCTTGGACGTTGATGACGTAGTCCGACTCCGGCTCGCCGCGGATCTCTGCGAGACCTACGAACCCTGGATTGATGACAACATAGATAGCAAGTGCCGACGTGATGACGAGCCATGTCGTGACGACGGTCCGATTGTTCCTTTGGGGTGGTCCGTCGTCACGCTGCGCACCGCTTGATCGCCAACCGATCAGTGACCATGTCATGACGGCGAGTACGAGAGCCATCACCGGTGCAGCTAGGTACTGCAGGAGGAGCATTGCGTCGTCGACCACTTCGGCCTCGGCAGCCCACTGCTGAGGAAACCAGTTGATCTGTCGCACGAGAACGATGAGCGCCACGGTGTAGCCGAGCCACAATGCCCCCACTGGTATCCACGATCTACGCACGAAGCCCCCTGGCAACCGTCCCGCGTTGTTCTTGCTGGCGAGATAGTACCCACATTTCGATGCGTCGTAAGAGATCACTCACCGCGTCTGCCACGAATCCCGAGTGTGCGCAGAATCAGACAGTTACCGGCACAGTTTGGCTGAGTTCGTCGGCAACATACGCTGCGTTCCGCGCCTGCATCTCAGCAATGTGTGCGGCTGCCCTATCTGCAAGGCGTATTCGAGCGGTAACGATGATCACGCCACGATTCGCTGGGCTCCCCCACACGCACGCTCAGTCGGGCCTCGATTGGAATTGAGCGGCGACGTCGCTTCATCACCGGTGGAGTGATCATCGGCGCGTCTCCGGGAGAGCCTATGCGGGCAGGCCATAGGACGACCTCCTATGGCAACGGGTCCCCACAGTCAGCGAACCAGCGCAACTGGCCACCGACCGATGCCACATGGATCACGGATTCAGTCGTCGTGCCGCCCTCCGACCGTCTTGCCGTGGCAGACACCGTGTCGTTGACGACAAAGTTCGCATCATCGAGCGTGAAGCGCCATAGATCTGGCTTCCCGACGGAGATCGTCTCAATCGTGAGATCCTCCGACTGAAGACTTGCTGTGAACGCTCTGCACTGCTCGTCTCCATATGTGCCACGAATAACCGGGTGCAACCTGGCAAGCAGATTGTTGGAATCCGAATTGCGGAACCAACCAGCGAGGTCGTTGAGGAACATGCCGACCTCGGCGTCTGATGGATACGAGCTGAGATCGGTGCCGAGGTCGATGACGTACCCGATCGGGCAGCCAGCTCCAAGCTCCCGCTTGAGGCCCATCGAGTATTGGATGAACCAACCATCGTGATCGGCTACCACGATTCCCATCACCGATGTGCCTGCTCGTCCCGCGACCGTGTCTGACCCGGTTGTCCTGAAAAAGTCGGCTTGATCGGATATGCCTTTGAGGCCAACAAACGGCGGCGAGCCATCGATCGTTATGGCATCGCGGTCACCTGCAGATTGCACGTCGATCCTAAAGTTCTTCGGTAACTCACCAATGAACGGCGAATGACCACAGTCATCTTGCTCAACGGAAATGCTGCCTTCGAAAGAGCTCGTTTGGGGCGTGGGCTGAATCGTGGTCGTAGAGGACGTCGATGTGCTTGATGTGGACGTCGACGTCGATGACGTGCTCGATGCCGATTCGATGGTCGTCGAAGTGGTGGCACCGCTCGGTGCCATGCACTCCACAGGAGTCAGGTCTTCGAGATCTCCATACGAGTACAGTGTCGAATCCCAGATCATTCATCCCGACGTTGCAGACCAGAACGTACGAACCGCATACTTGATGTAGGTCGTTCCCGGTCGGAGACAGGTGAACTCGACCATCGAGTCCCATAAGCGCACGTAGGTCCACCCGATCTTCATGGACGTCAGATCACGATCGAACTTTGAGGGCATGTCAACGACGAACGCTGGCGACAATATCCCCGAGTTACCGACACTCAGCGTCCCCGAAACGCTCACGTCTGTCGCCGTCACGGCGACGCCCCGCCCAGAGAACGGATCAACGGTTTGAACCGTCGAGAAATTCAGGATCCAAGGAAATTTCTCTCCGACGAAATACTTTCCGCTTTTTCGGATGCCGTAACTCTCAAGCGAAAACAAACCGCGAGTCATGGCTGTCACTCTGGAGAAATGCGCCACAGGCACGCTGACAACCAGCCGTCCGATATCGTGATCAAACACGGAGTGAACCCCGCTGACCAGCTCGACGCCTGATTCGTCGAGCAGCGTCACGAGCGGCAGCTCGGCCCCAGAGGCCTCGAGTTCGAACGTGATCTCTGCAGGAGATTCGAACCGGACTCCACTCGGACCCAACTCGTAGGTGACAACACCTGGAAAACCGGCGAACTCCTCGGGATTCTGTGCCAATGAGATACTGAGATCGGACACATCGACTCCACTGGGCAAAGCCCCACGTGGCACGGTCAGTCTGGCAGCGCCGTCAGAGGACGTGATCACCGTCTCGGGGTTCTCGCTCGTCCGCTCCCACCGGAACATGAACCGAGCACAACGAGAGTAACGGCAACAAGACCCACGGTGAAGAGCTCCCGATGACGCGGCGGTCGCATCCGAAGCATGACCCTACGCGCCGCCATCATCCTGTCCCTCGTCAACCAACACAACCCCACGAGAGAACCGCACCAGAATGGATCGCTGCCCACAGCTGCACATCGGTGATCGAGCGAAGAGAGTACCTATCGGTGGGCCCGGCAGGACTTGAACCTGCGACCGATCGATTATGAGTCGACAGCTCTAACCAACTGAGCTACGGGCCCGTTGGCTGGATTCTACGGCCTACGAGTTCAGTTCGAGACCCCACCGAAAGTGACGCCCGACAGCTCAGCGATGGTGCGGTCGAAGGTGGTGAGGTCGTCTATGTGGAATGCGGACACAGACCGGTGGCCGGTAGCACGGGCAAGAACGGTCATGAGTTCCACCGAGGCGTCGAAGAACTGGGCAAGCCGGTGCGCTGCCTCATCCACAGGGAGCCTCGCACGGAGATGTTTCTGCTGCGTTGCAATACCAACAGGACAGTTGTTCGTGTTGCACGCTCGCATGCCTATGCACCCGATGGCCTGAAGCGCAGCGTTCGAGATCGCCACACCGTCTGCACCTAGGGCAAGTGCCTTTACGAAGTCGGCAGGGGTGCGTAGCCCTCCGGTGATGATGAGCGTGACATCGGTTGCGTCCGCCTGGTCGAGGAATCGTCTTGCTCTTGCCAGGGCTGGAATCGTCGGTACTGAGATGTTGTCACGGAATAGCAGTGGGGCCGCACCCGTGCCGCCACCCCTCCCGTCGAGGACTATGTAGTCAACACCAACCTCAAGCGCTGCCTGCAGGTCGGCTTCGATGTGCTGGGCCGATAACTTGAAACCAATCGGGATACCCCCGGTCCGTTCGCGGACTTCTGCTGCGAAGTCAGCAAAGTGCTCTGGCCTATCCCACTCCGGGAACCGTGAAGGTGAGATCGCCGGCTCACCAATCGGAATCTCGCGAACATCGGCAATTCTTGCTGTGACCTTGGCTGCAGGGAGATGCCCGCCGGTCCCTGTTTTGGCTGCCTGACCGCCCTTGAAATGAAAGGCCTGCACATCGTCAAGTTTCTCCCACGTGAAGCCGAACCGTCCGGAAGCAAGCTCGTACAGGTATCGGCTACTTTCAGCGTGCTCTTCAGGCAGCATGCCGCCTTCACCTGAGCACACAGCCGTCCCCGCGAGCTCGGCTCCCCTGGCAAGTGCAATCTTGGCTTCCTCTGACAACGAACCGAAACTCATGTCTGCTACGAACAGTGGAATGTCGAGCCTGAGTGGTTTCGCTGCTCCAGGTCCGATCGTCAGGCCTGTGTCAACGGCTTCGTCGTCGAGGAGTGGCGCTGTGGCGAGTTGTGCTGTAACGATCTGAATGTCATCCCACGATGGCAGCTCCGTTCGCGGGACCCCCATGGCCCCCATCGGGCCGTGATGCCCTGTGCGTCCAAGCCCATGTTCTGAAAGTTCACGAATGTAGCCAACGTGTGGCTCCGCATCGGTCCCATGCGGGTCCTGGTACGACCCCTGATAGGCGTTTCGGTCAAACGGCTGAGGATGAGCAGCCGCAAAGGCAGCGATCTCGTCTGCGTCGACCCACACGGCATCTCCCTCCAACCACGAGGTGAACCTGTGGAGAACATCCGACTCGCGATAGCTCGAAACACCCGTGTCGTAGCGGTAGTCCCATCCATGGAGTCCACACACGATGTTCTCGCCGTCGATGCGTCCATCGGCCATGAGCGCTCCCCTGTGGGCGCACCGACCGTACAGAACGCTGTGACCGTCGCCTTCAGGCCAGCGAACCAGGACGATGTCGACACCCTCGACGAGCGCGTGAAGAAGAGCGCCAGGTTCGAGCTCACTCCACGTACTTATGTTCGTTGATCGCATCTAGCGATGCTAGGAGCCAGAGCGACCGCCATGTGACGGCTGTAGATAGTGGTAGCGATACTCCTCTGTGAATCCGAGACCCGTGTATAGGTCTCGGGCTGGAGCGTTGCTACCAAGGACCTGGAGAAACATTGAATCTGCTCCCCTATTCAAGGCCCATCCCCGTGCCGCGTCCATGACGCGACTGGCGAAGCCCATCCGACGATATTTCGGCGAGACAGCAACGGAGAACACCGATGCAATACCGCCGGAGAAGGCAGCAAATCCCACTGCCTTTCCCGGGATCCACAGACCAACTCCGTCGGAGCCGACACGCTCGACGATTCGACTCCACGGTTTACGCAGTGCAACGTCCCGATGATTGAGGGAGAACAGGTCAGCGGTGAATCCGGTGTCACCTGCGTCGAGGACGATGACATCCCCATCGCTGCTGCTCTCAAGCGATCGACTCACCATTACCAGTGTTTCGTCGACTGCGTCGAGTCCCCACGTTCCTGCGCACACATCTATTGTGGTCTGTTCGATGAGCGGTGTCACCCGAACGGTGAGCGGTGAACAGCGGTCTGCAAGCCACCTGGCGATGTCGTCCCTCGTTTTGAGAGAGGTATCGGCCGAACCGATCGTCGTGGCAGAGTTGAGTCGCCTCGTGTAGCCACCACTCGAGGCGACCCGCCACCCCGCTATCTTCGTCGTCTCATCGGGTGACCACACGGCGAATCCGGATCTCTCTATGCGTTCGATCGAAGGCATCACTGCCCTACGGAGACGTAGCTCTCGAGGCCTGCCAGCAACTCGTCTGGGAACCGAGTTGGTCTCCCTTGGAGCGTGACGCAGGCTCCCCTGATCGATTGGACCGCAAGAATCTCCTCGTTACGCATGATGCGCTGTCCGAACAGTGCCGTGACACGCTTGAGCTCCTCAACCCAGGTTTCCACAACGAGCTCATTGCCTTCGACTCCTGGGGCTAGGAATCGGGTCTGCATGTCGGTCACCACGACCTGGGTTCCCAGGTCTGCCATCCCGGTAAGCGACCAGCCGAACGCACCGAACAGGTCAATTCGACCAACCTCAAAGTATTGGATGTAGACCGAATGGTTGAGGTGCCGATACGGATCAAGCTCATAAAACCGAACTTTGATCGGCGTTCGATGAATCATGCCCCCACGGTAGGCACCTCACCGAACCCAGGGTTCTATTGCACGTGTACGTGCAATGTGGCCCACGGATCGGATGAGCCGACCACGATACGCCGTTAGGCGAAACCGATCTGTCGCCATGCCTCGTAGGTGACAATTGCGGCAGCGTTCGCGAGGTTCAAGCTTCTTCCCTTCGCCGCGATCGGTATTCGCAGCCGGTCAGTCACTGAAGTGTGCGACATCACAGCCTCACTTAGTCCGACCGATTCCTTGCCGAAGAGGAACGTGTCACCGCGTTCGTACGCAACAGACGTGTAGAGGCGACTGGCGTACTGCGTATACGCGAACACTCTTGACGGTGCTGCCTTCTCGACGAACGCCTCCCATGAAGGGTGCAGTTCAACGGACGCGTACTCCCTGTAATCGAGGCCGGCCCTGCGCATCCGGGCATCGTCGAGGGTGAAGCC
>CAYWPC010000032.1:0-21589 GCA_964460075.1 uncultured Acidimicrobiaceae bacterium | reverse complement strand
GGCCTGCGAGCCCGCGAGCCCGGCACGGCCAGAGCCCCAGGCGGGACAAGCGAGCGAGGGGGGCCTCCTCCTGGAACCATGATCGTCCCGATCGATGCGTGGAACAAGATGCTCTCCCAACTCGGCAACCTCCACGAGGCAGGCCAGCAACTCGCCGAGGCGAGAGAGAGGGCGGCAAAGGCCGAAACCGAAGCCGTCTTCCTTCGTGAGCGCCTGTCAGAGCTGCGTGCCGAGGCTGCACGCAGCGATGCAGCGACAACGAGCGATGTCTCCTCCAAGGCATCCAACGACCCGTCTGATGGCGGGGAAATCGTCGTTAAGGATGCAGCACCAAAGGAAGCAAGCGAGTCCACGACCTATTGGCGCTACGTCACGCAGGGGTGGAGAGATCGTCGGAGACGGTGAGGGTCCGGTTCGGTCAGACGCCGTCACATGTCACGTGGTGCGTGTTCAACCCCTCAAGATCGGCTCGCCACGACGAAGCATCGTCTGCTCTGCCCTTAGGCCGTGGTGTGGTCATCCGTTGACCGTGACGCTCGGCTGTCGCCGCCGGACCTCGCTGTGCTCGCCATCGTGTAGCCGGCCCACAGCAGCAGTATCCCAACCGTCAACGTGACGGAGAGCGCAGCCGATGCGCCAAGGGCAGTGAGCGAGCCACCGGTTGCAGGCACGAGTGTCCCAGCAACGATGAGCAGGTTTCCGTAGGCGAGACGCCTGGTCGGACGCCATGACCTGGCTACGGACACGAGCGCCAACCCGATGATGATCAGGGTGCCAACGGCGCCCGACAGAGCAGCGAACATCCTCGGACCTGGCAGGGTGAGGGCATCGAGTTGGAAGGTGAAGCCGAACACATCGCTCCCATCTGGGATGCCACCTGAAGTGAGCGGCTCAGTGATTTCTGCGAAGAATGTTGCGAAGAAACCGAGTATGAGCCAAAGGCTCGCCACGTTCATAGCCACCCGGCCGCCGCGCTCGGATCGAAGCGCTACGGAACCGGCTGCGAGAAGCGGGATGTTCGCGATTGCGCCGAGAAAGTAGAAGGACCGGAAGCTGAATGACGTCCAGCCGAATCCGAGACCGAATGCAAGTGCCCACGTCGCAAGGGCGTACGCTCCGAAGGCGAACGACCAGATCTCTGCATGCAGCCGCCTTCTCGTCCGCCATGTGGCAACCAGCACGATCGCTAGCCACGAGGCGACCGATGCACCAACGATCGACAACAGAACATCCACATGCGAAATGCTACCTCGCAAACGGTGATCCCCAGGACCCAAGCGAGCCTATGGTGATCCGGATGGCGGACACTGCATTCACGACGAACCAGCTCGGCCACGCCTACGGCTCGGTTGTAGCAGTCCACTCGCTCGACGTCACGGTGCCGCGCGGTCGCACGGGATTGGTCGGCGCGAATGGGGCAGGCAAGTCGACCCTCATCAAGATCCTCCTCGGCATCATCACACCGACGACCGGGACCGCAACCGTTCTCGACATGGACACGGCACGCGAGGCCATCGACATTGCGACCGTCGTTGGATACATGCCTGAGGGCCCCTGTCTCCCCCTCGACCAAACCGCAGCGGACTTCTTGGTGTACGCAGCTGGGACCGCTGGGCTTCCAAGGCAAGCTGCCCGCCAACGGGCCTCTGACGTGCTCACCCTCGTCGGGCTCAACGAGGAACGCTTCCGATACCTCGGAGATTTCTCCACGGGGATGAAACAGCGGGCGAAACTAGCGCAGGCCATAGTCCACGACCCCAAGCTGGTGTTCCTCGACGAGCCGACGTCTGGCCTCGACCCGAGCGGACGAGAAGAGATGCTCGACCTCATCGGCCGCCTCGGCGCCTTCGGCATCGACGTCGTCGTGTCGTCCCACGTGATGCGCGACATCGAGCGAACCTGTGATTTCGTCGTGATGCTGGACAGTGGGACGCTTCTCCACGCCGGCCCCATTGGTACCCAAGACCAGACAGACGTCGTCCACATCGAACTTATCTCGGGCACCGAGAGTGTCGAGCGGGATCTCGGAGCGGCCGGTGCAGAAGTCGAGGTCACAGGGAACAGACTGGCTGTGCGGTATGGCGAGGGGGACGTGTTCGACCTCGTGCGGGACTCGCTTGCGCGAACCGGTGCCCCGCTGCTGAGCCTGAGCACCTCCGGCTCATCCCTCGAGGACATGTTTCTGCAACACGGGAGCGCTCAATGACCTCGAACGAAGGAGCTGTGTACGACCTCGGATATCAGCCATTCGAGGGTGAGCGAAGAGGCCGCAAGGGGGCTTGGGTCACCGTGTGGGCCGATGGTCTGCGTCGGGTGCTCGGATTGCGTCGAAAGGCGCGACGAAAGATCATGCCGTGGCTCCTCATCGCTATCGCGGTCAGTCCCCCGATCATCGCTGTCGGTGTGGCGTTCATTCTTCCGATATCTGCCGCAGACGGGTTCGATATTGCTTCCCAGAACGGAGACTTCTTTCTTCTCGGCGGGACGATGACGTTGCTCTTTACCGCGCTCGCGGCCCCTGAGCTACTCATCCCCGATCGCCGCGACGGCGTTCTTTCGATGCTGGCGTCGCGACCTCTGACGTCGACCGATTACCTGTCTGCACGATTCGCGAGCCTGTTCACGATCGTCGGGGCCTTCCTCCTCCTGCCTCAGGTCGTCCTGTTCGTCGGACAGGCAGGTACCGATCCTGACGGGTTGATTCGAGGGATCGGCAACGCCGCGGACACGATCCCGAAGATCGTCCTCGTCGCAGCTATCTACACCGTTGCCTACGTACCGCTCGGATTCGTCGTGGCAAGCCTCTCTAACCGCAAATCGATCGCGACGAGCGTCTACCTCGCAGGCATCATCGCACTCACTGCCTTTGCAGAGGCGATCGTTCGCAATGCCTCCTTCAGCGGTAGCCGCTGGGTAGCACTGCTAGCTCCGATCAACACAGCAGACACGGCGAATCTGCAAGTCTTCGGCACGCCGGGCAACGACTCGCTCCTCGCAGCGGCCAACATTCACCCGTATGTCGGTGCACTCGCTCTCGTCGTGATAGGGGCCGTGGCCACGATGCTGTCCGTCATCCGCTATCGGAGGTTGATGTGACACGCGACCCGGCATTTGCCGCTAACGCAACCATCGAAGTCAAGGATGTGTCGAAGTGGTTCGGGCAGAAGGTCGCCGTCTCTAGGCTGTCGTGCTCGTTCGGCCCTGGTGTGACCGGCCTGCTCGGACCAAACGGCGCTGGCAAGACAACGTTGCTGCGCATGATCTCCGGCCTGACATCTGTCTCTCATGGAGAGGTCGCCGTGCTCGGTGCTGACCCGCGCCGCACCTACGAGGTCTACCGCAAGGTCGCGCTGGTACCCGATGAGGATTCCGTGTACAAGAATCTCACTGGCAGACGATTTGTGCAGTACAGCGCCGACTTGTCGAACCACGACGCAGCACTCAACACTGAAGAGGTACTCGACATCGTTGCCATGACCGACTCGGCAGACCGGCTCATCGGTGGATACTCCAAGGGCATGCGCCAGCGTATCAAGGTCGCAGCTGCACTCGTGACCGACCCTGACGTGCTCATCCTCGATGAGCCCCTCAACGGAACCGACCCCATCCAGAGGGCCCACCTCATCGACCTCTTCGAGAGACTTGGCGCGAATGGCAAGACAGTGATTGTCTCTTCGCACATCTTGGAGGAGGTAGAGCGCGTCTCGAGCCGTGTCGTGGCGATCGTCGACGGG
This sequence comes from uncultured Acidimicrobiaceae bacterium, assembly GCA_964460075.1. GTDB lineage: Bacteria > Actinomycetota > Acidimicrobiia > Spongiisociales > UBA5794 > JAMBLL01. Next base: position 17,855 of record CAYWPC010000032.1, on the reverse strand, counting down.
AGATTGGCCGCTGCAGGTTCGGTCGATGCGATCAGGGCGGCAATGCACGACATCCCGTACATGGTCCGTATCGTCACCGACGCGCCACGCGACCTCGGCGCTGCACTGTTCTCGTCACCGGCTGCGGTGAGCGTCGCGGTCACGAATGGTGGCCTGGAAGTCACAACGAACGACATCACGACTCTCGGCCGTGACACGCCACGGGTCGCAGCCCGCATCGGTGCGCGAATCACCGCATTCCGGCCTCAGGATCAGTCCCTCGAATCCGTGTTCCGCTACCTCGTCGAGGGACGATGAATCCGCAATCTGCACTCTTCGTGATGTCTGTCCGCCAGGCCCTGCCGAGACGGAGAACGATCATTCTCATTCTCATCGAGTTGGCACCCATGGCTATCTACTTGTTCGCAACGGCGAACCGTACGCGGTTCGCGGCATTCGAGGGAATGGTTGATACGGCAACAGCGATCCTGTTCGCGCTCGCTGTTCCTGTCGTGGCCATGGTTTTGGGTGCTTCGGCATTCGGTGTTGAACGGCGCGATCAGACGCTGAGCTTCATTGCGATGCGCCCCATGCGAAGAACGACACTCGCCGCCACGAAGATGGTTGCGACCATCGTTGCGGCGTCAGCCATCAACCTGGTGGGTGCGTTGGCGTTGGGTATCGCCCACACGCTTCGTTTTGGAGATCCGGCGATCATCACGGGGCTCAGTGTCGGCGTCGTCGTTGCAACGGCTTTGTACGTCTCGGTGACTGTTCCCCTCGGATTCATCACCGACCGCGCCGTGATCATTGCCTTGGCGTACCTGTTGGTATTCGAGAACGGCGTCGCTTCCGCCCTCCTGTCACTCTCGACGCTCTCACCGTGGCGAATCGGACTCGCAGCCTTCGGAGGCCTCGTTGATGAGGCCTCGCTCATGGTTGCGAACGTTGTTGGGTCGCTCGAACTCTCCGTGACGCGCTCGGTCGTTGCGGTGATCGTGCTGTTTGTGGTCGGTGCCCTCATCACGACACAGATGCTCACTCGACGAGATCTTGCCTGAAGCCACCTCGCCACGGACTCTTGCGTAGTTTTCCGCAACATGTTGCGGAAAACTACGCAAGACGCCTGGGAGCGGGTGGGCGCCAAGACCGAGAACTAGGCGCACCCGCCTGTACCGTGGCGGCATGACGGCGTTACTCGCCCGCTTCAAGCGCGGAGATCTGGCAACCGCGGCACTGGTCGTTGCCGCAGGGATCCTCCTATCCCGCATCCTCGGCATCCTGAGAGACATCATCTTCGCTGCGATGCTCGGATCAGACGACGTGACGGATATCTACGTCGCTGCGTTTCGTATCCCGGATTTCGCCAACTATCTCCTCGCCGGCGGGTTCCTCACGATCACCTTCATCCCGATATTCACCCAGTACATGGCAGACGGTGAGGAGGACGAGGGCTGGCGCGCCTTCTCGTCGATCCTGCGGTGGCTCGTTCTTGGAATCACGGCAGCGATCGTCGTTGCCTGGTACGCAACTCCTGGGCTCCTCAACTGGCTATACCCGGACTTCACACCCGAGCAGGTCGCGTCGACGACGAGTCTCACGAGAATCGTCCTGCCTGCGCAGTTCGCCTTTGTTGTTGGCGCCATGTTTGCAGCCGTGCAATACGCCAAAGGCGTGTTCACGATCCCGACGATCGCACCGATCGCCTACAACCTCGGGATCATCACAGGTGGGATCACCTACGCCGTGGTCACAGGCACACCAGACCCCGCCGGGTTCATCTGGGGTGCACTCGTCGGGGCGTTCATCGGGAACTTCGCTCTACAAATCTGGGGAGCCCGCCGAGTGGGTATGCGTATCGACATGCGTTCGCCGTGGAAGCACAGAGCCGTGCTGACCTACCTCGCTATTGCCTTGCCGCTGATGCTTGGACAGTCCATTGTCGCCCTCGACGAGATCTTCATGTCTGTGTTCGGCCAGATGGCCGGATCCGGTGCCCAGACGGACCTCCAGTACGCCCGTCGAATCATGTTCGTGCCGATCGGGATCATTGCCCAGGCCGCTGCCGTTGCCACGTACCCGACGCTTGCCATGCTCTTCGCCAAGCGGAAGCGTGCCCAAATGCTCGACACGGTGAGCAAGGCGCTTCGATACGTGCTCGTACTGTCTATTGGGGCGGCAGGCATCGTGGCAGCGATGACGGTGCCCGCGATCCGCGTGCTCTTCGAACGGGGCGCGTTCACGGCACAGGACACAGACGCCGTCGCGTCCGCTCTGTTGATGTACGCCTTCGGCATCCCCGTGTGGGGCGCACTCCAAATCATCACGCGGGCCTTCTACGCCAAGCGCGCAATGTGGACACCCGTCATCGTTGGCACGGCAACCACGATCGTTGCCGTGCCGGTGTACTTCCTGATGGTCAACGCCTTTGGATTCCGCGGTGTAGCTCTTGCGTCTGTGCTTGCACTCGGCACCTACACCGCCGTGCTGTTCATGATCTGGTACCGACCACTCGACACGCGGGCTGGCCTGAGACAGGTGCTCCAGGCGGCAGGCCGCGCAATTCCCCTCACCGTTCCAGCAGCGTTCGCCGCTGGAGGCGTGGCCTGGATGATTTCGACCGGGATGTCAGGCTCGCCGGTCGTGTCAGGTCTGATCGCCCTTATCGCCGGAGGCGCCACCTACGCCGGCGTGGTCATCGGTGTCGGAGCCGTGCTCCACGACTCGCTATGGGCGCTTGCGAACCGACGCGCCCCTCGATGACGGGGTCGGAGCCAGCCGCAACCGATATGGCAGGGGTGCCCGCATGGCGCAGATACGCTGTCCATGCACCCAGCAGTGCCAGAGGAACCACTGCCGCGCCGTCTGTCCGACGACACGCTTCGGGTCCCTGTCGTCACGATGACAAGATCCTTGCATGACCGACCGAGCCTTTCGCTCAGCCGTTTGAGATGCTTGACATCGTCCTTGTCGACGGTGGCCGACAGCTTGACTTCGATAGCGACGACGCCGCTGTCGGATGGGAACCAGGTCATCAAGCTCTGCATCGATTGAGCGACGAACGTACCCCTTCGTGAAGTCGACCGTGCTCATCCGTACCTCTCACAGACTCTGTGCTTTACCTCTCACGCAGTATGTGTATGAGAGCGCGGCGTTCTCCTTCGGCGCTCGTGCATTCTCGGAAGGAAGCCGAAGAGGTGCCAGACGGTCAGGCGGGCGGGTACAGGCCCGTTGCCTTCGACTCTTCGGTCTGCCAGAACACTGCGGCAACCTCGTCGATCACGTCGAGCAACGCCTGGGACGCAGCCGGGTCCATCGACTTCTTAGCATCGCCCGCAGCCTTGAGCGCACGCCAGAACAGGTCGTGGAGAGCTGGGAACTGATCGAGGTGATGCGGCTTGAAGAAGTCGGCCCACAGAACCATGAGATGGTGCTTCGCGAGCTCGGCGCGCTCCTCCTTGATGGAGATACAGCGAGATCGAAACGCGTCGTCGTCCGAGGCCTGGTACTTCTGTGCGATCTTGAGGCACGACATCGCCTCGATTCTCGCCTGGGCTGGGTCGTACACACCGCAGAACAGGTCGCAGTGGGCGTGGGCTACATGGCGGGGTGCGAGCAGACGTTCGATGAATTGCACAGTGTCCTCCGTGGTTGAACTGCACGGTCCACCCTACCGATCGTTGTAACCGAGATGTACGAAGCAATGTCGGATTGGTTGGAACAGGAGGGATCGTGTCGAAACGCGGAATCATCGCAGGAACCGCAGCCGTAGCGCTCGCCGCGGTCGCTGCCATGCGCGGCGTCACGAGACGCTTCGAAATCAAGGAAGCGTCGATGGCCCCCACGCTCGAGCCAGGAGATTGGGTGATCGCACGACGCAGAACCGGTCTCCCGGAACGAGGAGACATCGTTGTATTCAGAGACCCGGGCGGCTCGGGCATGAACCTCACGAAGCGGGTTATCGGGACTCAAGGAGAGCACATCGCGATCATCAATGGAAGGATCAGCGTCAACGGGGCGATCCTCGCGGACCGCTGGGCACAGGGCGTGACTGCGCCAGACGGTGAATGGCACGTACCAGACAGACACGTATGGGTGCTCGGAGACAACCGCGGCGTCTCGCGCTCAGATGGTCGAACGATCGGGACCACACCCGTCGAAGGCATCGGGTGGCAGGTCGTCGCCCGCTACTGGCCACGAGACCGGATCGGGCAGGTGTCCTGACATCGAGCGCAGCGGCGATGCTGTCAAGCCTGACTACGGTTGCCGCATGCACAACAGGCCCACAGAGGAGCGTCGACGCGACAACAGGGGCACAGGTGTCATCGTCGCAGCGACCGTGTTCGGCGCCCTTGCTGTACTCGGCTTTCAGGCATTAGCGAGCAGAACGCTCGGACCGCACAGGTTCGCACCGGTCGCCGTCCTGTGGACCGTGATGTTCCTGCTCTACACCGTGCTCCAACTGCCCGCAGAGCAGCACCTCACTCGGGCGCTCGTCGTCACCCGTTCACCGTCACAGATCGCCAAGGTACGGCGCGACATGCTGATCGCGTTCTCCCTTGCCCTTGTCATCGGTGTCGTGTTCACAGCAGCAACGCTCGAGCGCTTCTACCAGGGGTCAGCGTCGTACATCGCGGTCACGGCACTGATCGTTGTCACCCGCTCTGTCATGGCCATCGGCCGTGGCACGCTTGCAGGCCATCGACGGTTTGCCGGATACGGAGCAACGATAGGACTCGAAGCAGCGGCACTCCTCGCAGGAGGCGTCGCCGTGGCCCTTGCCGGTGGCGGCGCCCTGTCATTTGCCATCATCATGGCCCTCGCTCCACTTGCGACGATGCTCGCTATGCCTTTCAATGCGCCAAGGGAACCGCAAGATCACCATCTGATCGACGCTCAGCCTGGGAGCTTCCTCGTATGGCTCATCGTCGCTACAGCTGCGAGTCAGATCATCATTGCCGGGGGTCCAATCGCTGTCAGCTACGCCGGAGGAACAGCAGCGGCTGTGAGCATCTTCTTCACCACGTTCGCCCTGCTTCGAGGCCCTGTCACATCTGCGTACAACCTCGTTGCCCGCGTGCTGCCGGACTTCACAGAGCTCGCGCACGGCCAGGACCCGAACCAGCTGTGGATGTGGGCACGGCGCATCACCGGCGGCGCCCTCGTCACCTCCGCTGCTGCCGCTGCGGGATCGGGGATACTGCTCAAGCCCATCATCGAGACGATCTACGGCGAGAGTTTCTCACCTCCACTCATGGCGGCGATTCTCGGCGGTGCAGGCGTCGGCCTTGGCCTCGGTGCCCTGTTCGTGACCCAGGTGTATTCGGCCGCAGCGTTGGGGAGGCGCCTCGCTGCTGGGTGGGCCGCAGGACTCGCCGCTGCACTCGCGGTCCTCGTGTTTACCGACATTGAGCCGATCAGCCGAGTCGCACTCGCCTTCGCGGCCGGGGAAGGCACAGGCCTTGGGATGCTTGGGCTTGTTCTCACCCGTAACGTGAGGATCGCGCGACACAAGGTTGAGAATGGTGGCTTGTAAGCTTTCGGCATGCTTCGTTCATCCCTCAGGCTCTTCGGCGTTCTTGCCGCGCTGGCGATCATTGCATCAGCATGCTCCTCGAGCGACAACACTGCCGAACCCGCAACAACACTCGCGCCGGTGACCACGATCGCCAAGGTCGCTGAAACATCAACAACGTCCACCACCGTCGCTCCTACGACGACCACCACGACCGTTCCACAAGTCGAGGTGTCGGACGCGATCAACGGCCTTCCTGCCGATGAGGCACTCATCGATCGACGGGTCGTGGCCGTCAAGATCGACAACCATCCAAAGGCGCGGCCACAGTCGGGCCTCGAGGTCGCAGACGTCGTCTACGAGATCCTGGTCGAAGGTGGCGTGACTCGTTTCATCGCGTTGTTCCACCAGTCGGATCTCGACTATGTAGGGCCGAACCGATCGGGGCGGCCGACCGATGCAGCGGTGTTGAAGGCGATCGATCCTGTCTTCCAGATCTCAGGCGCCCAGTCGTGGGTGCAGAAAGTCCTGAAGGCGGAGGGAATCCGCGTCCTGTACGACAACGGTGTCACGACCTACCGAGTGTCGCATCGTTCGGCACCCCAGAACCTGTACACGAACACGTTTGCCATCCGTGACCGTGCAGACACCAAGGGCTGGGACGATGAGAACCCTGGAAACCTCTTTGCTTTCGGGGAACCAACGCCAGGCGTCGAAATAGCGACGCGTGTCACAATCGAATTCTCGGACGCACCTCCTGCTCGATGGGAGTTCGACGGAGAGAAGTATCTCCGTTCCAACGGCGACAAGCCTCACGAATGGGTCAACAGGGACGGTGAGCGAGGTCGTGTCGCATTCGAGACGATCGTTGTGCTCAAGGCACGCAAGTACATCGCCGCCGATCCTGCAGGCAAGGGCTCGTCGGTTCCCGCAATGGACACCGTCGGCAAGGGCGAGGCGTTCGTGTTCACCGGCGGGGTGGTCGTGAAGGGAACGTGGGAACGCGGCTCGAAGTCGGACCCGTTCTACCTCTCGACACCGGCTGGTGACGAGATCGTTCTCCCACCGAGCAGGCTCTGGATCTCGATCGTACCCGACACACGTCCGGTCACCTGGGAGTAGATGCGGTGCGATCAGCGGTCGAGATCGGCTCGCAGGTACGCACAGGAAGGGTTCGCGCAGCCAGCATCGTCCAGGAGGCCATCGAAGCCGCCGAACGGTCCCAACCCGATCTGAACGCCTTTACGCTCATCGACCACGAAGGCGCCATGGCGCGTGCCGAGGCCATCGACGCACTCGTCGAGCAGGGCAAGGATCCCGGTCCCCTTGCGGGCGTGCCCGTAGGGCTCAAGGATCTCATCGACCAGGCTGGACTTCCGAACACCCGCGGCGCAGCATTCCCTGCCCCAACACCGGCACATTCGGCCACTGTTGTGCGAAGGCTCGGTGCTGCAGGTGCCGTGATTATCGGGCGGACGAGCCTCCACGAGTTCGCGTTCGGCTTCACGTCTGAGAATCCCTGGTTCGGCCCCGTCCGCAATCCGTGGGATCTCGACAGCTCCACAGGCGGTTCGTCCGGCGGCTCTGCCGCTGCGGTCGCATCGGGTGTCGTCCCGATCTCGGTGGGTACAGACACGGGCGGATCGGTCAGGGTTCCTGCTGGGTTGTGCGGCATCTTTGGCCTGAAGGTGACCCACGGCCGGGTCCCCCTCACCGGTGTCTACCCGCTTGTTGGATCATTCGACACAGTCGGCCCGCTTGCTCGCAGAGTCGACGATCTCGCCGCGGCGTACCTCGCCATGGCGGGAGACGACCCCTCGGATCCGTGGTCGCTTCCTGTGGCTGTGGAGCGGCCACGCACACTCGACGATCCGGCATCGTTGCGACTCGGGGTCGTCATGCAGTGGCTCGAGGCACCCCACACACGTCACATCGCCCACGAAATCACCCGATTTCTCGATCGGTGCGCGTCGGCAGGCTGCGAAGTGACCGAAGTCGATGAACCGTCTCTCAGACCGATAAGCGAACTGACGATGGCGTCGCGCGCCGAAGTGCTCGAAGTGCACGGCGAGTGCTTCGAGAAGCATCCCGAACGCTACGGAGACGACGTTCGGCTTCGGCTCGCCGAGTCGCAACGCGTTTCGGTGAGCGACATGGTCACGGCGCAACGGTGGATTCGTCGGGCCCAGGCAACCGTTGCACGGCTCCACACGGAGGGCTACTCGGCCCTGATCGCACCGACCGTGGGAGTTCAGGCGAAACTGATAGGCGTCGACGATGTCGATATCGACGGCACAGCCGTGTTCCACCGTGTGCCCCTTGCGAGTTTCACGGCCCCGGTGAACGCCGTCGGAGTGCCATCTCTTGCGATGCCGATCCTTGGCAGCGGCGCTCCACCTGTGAGTGTGCAACTCATCGGAGCGGCATGGTCAGAGGGCCACCTTCTCGCCATTGCCCAGTGGATGGAAAGCACAGGCATCGTCGGTTTCGATCCGCCGCCGCTGCACTTCTCGTAAACGCAGCCTGAATGCCAGATTTTCCATAGGCCGCGAGAGCAATTACACCAGATGAATCGGTACCTTGCCGCCTTGTACGCAATATGCTGTACGGGTCGAGGGATACAAACCCGACCATCGTTTCCACACCAAGTTTGGCGACGAACCAAACCAGAGCAGGAGCCACTCACGTGTCCAATGAGAGCCTGACCGATTCACGGCCTGCACCAGAGCAGATCGACGATGTGGTCATACGCTTTGCCGGAGATTCCGGTGACGGCATGCAGCTAGCAGGAACCCAGTTCACCGCCTCATCGGCGCTGTTCGGGAACGACCTCTCGACGCTGCCGAACTTCCCCGCAGAGATTCGCGCCCCCCAAGGAACCATCGGCGGTGTGTCGTCCTTCCAGGTCCACATCGCCGACTGGGACATCCTCACACCAGGCGACAATCCCGACTGCCTTGTGGCGATGAATCCGGCCGCTCTCAAGGCCAATCTCCACGACCTCGTGGACGGTGGCCTGCTCCTCATCAACACCGACGCGTTCGACGAACGCAACCTCGCCAAGGCAGGCTATGACACCAACCCACTAGAAGACGGCTCGCTCAAGGGATATCAGGTGCTCACAGCCCCGATGGAGGACCTCACGAAGGAAGCGGTCGTCGACTCGGGCATAAAGGGTCGCGCAACGCTGCGATCGAAGAACTTTTTCGCCCTCGGATTGATGTCGTGGATCTACACGAGGCCGATCGATCCCGTCGTCGACTGGGTGCACAGCAAGTTCGGGGCCGACACCCCTGTTGGGAACGCCAACATCATGGCGCTCAAGGCCGGGTACAACTTCGGGATCACAACCGAGGCGTATCACCACACCTTCCAGATCCAGCCTGCGCCGCTCCCGCCTGGTGAGTACACCAACGTCGTGGGGAACGTCGCGACCGCCTGGGGTTTGCTTGCCGCGGCGCAGCACGCGAATCTCCCTCTGTACATAGGCTCGTACCCCATTACGCCCGCGACGACCATCCTTGAGGAACTCGCAAGAAACAAGAACTTCGGCGTGAAGTCCTTCCAGGCGGAGGACGAGATCGCAGGCATCGGATCTGCGCTCGGTGCGGCGTTCGCCGGCCGCCTCGCTGTGACGACGACATCCGGTCCTGGCCTTGCGCTCAAGTCCGAGATCTTGTCGCTCGCACTCATGATGGAACTCCCCTTGGTTGTCGTCGATGTGCAGCGCGGGGGGCCATCGACGGGTCTGCCGACGAAGGTGGAACAGTCGGACCTGCTGTTTGCAATGTACGGGCGGCACGGAGAGTCGCCGCTCCCGATCGTGTCGACGTCGGCGCCATCGGACGCCTTCGACGCAGCATTCGAAGCGGCACGGATCGCCATCACGTACATGACACCGGTCATCCTGCTCACGGACGGGTACATCGCCACCTCGTCGGAGCCGTGGAGGCTCCCAGACGTCGACGCTCTCCCTGACATCTCGAGACCGTTCGCAAGTATCGCGGAGGGCGAGGCGTTCCTGCCATACGACAGAGACCCCGAGACTATGGCACGACCGTGGGCGATCCCAGGCCAGCATGGCCTCGAACACAGGCTCGGAGGGTTGGAGAAAGACTCCTCGACCGGCAACGTGTCGTACGATCCGAACAACCACGAGGTCATGACCCTGACAAGGGCCAAGAAGATCGAGGCGCTGGCTGCGTCGATACCCGACGTCCATGTGCACGGCGAAGGTACCGACCTCGTCGTACTCGGATGGGGCTCCACCTACGGTGCGATCCGCACAGCGGTCAACCGGGTTGAGAAGTCTGGCCGCTCCGTGTCCCAGATTCACCTTCGATACATCAACCCGCTCCCGAAGAACCTTGGAGAAGTGCTCAAACGTTTCGACAAGGTGCTGATCCCCGAGATCAACCTGGGGCAGTTGGCGCGGATCATCCGGGCCGAATACCTCATCGAGACGATCTCGTACAACCGGGTGCTCGGGCAGCCGATGCGCGCAAGGGAGATCGAGACGAAGATCCACGAACTCCTCGACTCGGAGGGCTCCAAATGACCGACACAGCTCGCTACACACGCGCAGACTTTCAGACGGGTCAAGAGGTTCGGTGGTGCCCAGGATGCGGTGACTACACGATCCTCGCAGCAGTGCAGAGTTATCTCGCAAGCCTCGACGTCGACCGTGAGAAGCACGTGTTCGTGTCAGGGATCGGCTGTTCGAGCCGGTTCCCGTACTACATGAACACCTACGGCATGCACACCGTCCACGGTCGCGCACCTGCGATCGCAACGGGTGTTGCAACGGCGAACCCCGATTTGACGGTCTGGGTTATCACAGGCGACGGTGATGCCCTCTCGATCGGTGGGAACCATCTCATTCACTCCCTTCGCAGGAACGTGAACTTGAACATCATCCTGTTCAACAACCAGATCTACGGGCTCACGAAGGGCCAGTACTCCCCGACATCCGAGGTCGGTAAGCGCACGAAGACAAGTCCGATGGGTTCCATCGATCGGCCGTTCAACCCTGTCAGCCTCGCTCTCGGCTCAGAGGCCGCGTTCGTGGCACGCACCGTGGACATGGACCGCAAGCACACGATGGGGATGCTCGACGCCATGTATCAGCACCAGGGCGCAGGACTGCTGGAGATCTATCAAAACTGCAACGTCTTCAACGACAAGGCTTTCCTTGACCTCACGGACAAGGCGACGAGAGATTCCAATCGGATCTGGATCGAGGACGGTGAACCGGTCGTGTTCGGGCCGAACAGCGAATACGGTGTCGTGGTGGAGCCGTCCGGTGCCCGAATCGTCGAGGTTGCCGAGGTCGGCATGGACAACATCCATGTCCATGACGCTTCGGCGCCGAACCCTTCGGCTGCCTTTACGCTGAGTCGCATATCGCTGGGACCGTACGGCCCGACACCGCTCGGTATCTTCAGGAACGTCGACGTTCCCAACTATGGCGACGAGATGGAGCGCCAGATCGCAGACGCTCAGGCCAAGAGCGGTCCAGGGAACCTCGCCGAGCTCATCCGCTCACGCGGGACTTGGACCGTCGACTGACCCCCCACTGGGCTCTGGCGTAGAAAACGGCACTATGTTGCGGGTTTCTACGCCGGACTCCAGAGTGGTGGAGGCGGAGGGTCTGGAGGTGGCGGTGGCGGCTTGGTGCTCCCAACGTCCTTGATCTTCGCCCTGTACGTGTGGGTCCACGACTGGGTGGTACTCGTCCCGTTGGCATACGTGATGGTGCGGTACACCGTTGCCGTGCCACCCGAGCTCGGTGAGACCGTCCCCTCGGTTCGGGTTGTCACCGTTCGCCCTTCGTTGTCTCCGTAGAGCTTCACAGTTATCGACGTGTCCGTGTACTCCGTTTTGATCGTGACAGGGAACGCGGTGTCGTTTCGGAACTTCACGTCCGGGCCTGGGAAACCGAGCGTTGCCTCACGCACGACCGGGTACCGTGAGAAGTAGAGGGAGTGGGGCCGGTGGAACACGTCCTCGTAGCCACCGAAGAAGATGGCGCTGTAGAACGTCGTTGCGAACTGCGACGAGCCGCCTCCCACGTTGATGGGGCTGGCGCAGCACACGACCCTTCCACCGATGATGGCGCCCGCTCGCACGAACCCGTCCTCCTCTTTTCGTTCCCCGACGTAGTCGTTGAGGCTGAACACTTCCCCTGGGAGCACCACAGCGCCGTCCATCTTGTCCGCAATGAGGTTGATGTTGATGTTGCGGCTCTGGCCTGCCGGGTGATAGGTGGTGAACGACGACACGAGCAGCGATTCGTTGACCGGTGGCGCGTCGATGCCTGGAAGGTGGCCGAACCGCCCGGAGATCGGTACGAAGTCGTGGGCTCCGTACACGCTCGTACGTCCAATGGATGCTGCAGCGTTCACGTCTCTCAAATAGAACGACGTGTTCGACGACCTGTACACGCCAACGGTGTCGGGGGTGCCGCCTCCCTGCCACGAACCTGTGATGACATCATCCCCTGTGTCTCCGAAGACGAACGAGACGTCGGCAGGACCGCCTCCATGTTCGTTACGGAGGAACACGGTGCCGTCCGATGCACGTCGCATGCCGAACGTGTCGATGCCGTCGCCGTCCCAATCACCCGAAAGCGGCGTGTCGCGAGCGTCACCGAACACGTAGTCGATTTCGGCTGCGCCCAGCCCTGTGTCACCCGATCCGAGAGTGTTGATCACGTAGAAGCGGCCGTTCGAAGGACGAAACAGCGAGACGGTGTCGCATCCGTCTCCGTTGAAGTCTCCGGCGAGCGGCACATCTCCTGGGTTGCCGAAGAAGAACGAAACATCGGCAACACCTTGGGAATTGTCGTTCCTGAGGTACACGTAGCCGTCGGACTGTCGATACAGGCCCGGCGTATCGACGCCGTCGCAATCCCAGTCGCCGGTGAACGGCACATCGCCAGGCTTCCCGTAGAAGAACGACGTCGTCCTGCCTGTCGCGGCATCCTTGAGGTACCAGTAGCCCTGGCCTGTGTTGACGACGCCGACCGAGTCCCTGGTCGGGTCCACCTCTGCGGCAAAGGCCGGGGTGGTGAGCACCGAGAAGGCTGTCGCCATTGCAACGACGGCCACTACGGCTCGCACAAGCGTTCGGCGTGCCACATCGAGCCGAATCTTCCGAATGTTTTTCACGTCGTCTCCCCCATGGATGACGATGGTAACCGTCGCTGTCCATACAAACTGCTCCTGCGAAGCCGATTTCGAGCCGATATCTGTTCGAAGCCGAAACCACCACTTATCTGGTGGTCGCTATAGATTGGTACCGACGCCGAAGGGCATCGGCCACATGAAGGGCAGGAACGTGCGACGCTCAATCGGTCTCCTCATAGCTTCGTTCGCTCTCATCATCGCGTCCGCAATACCCGCAATCGCAGGTAGCGACGTGTCTTCGGTCCAAATCGCCGGATCCGGCTGGGGGCATACGATCGGCATGAGTCAGTACGGGGCGTACGGACGGGCCCTTGCCGGCCAGACATATCTCGAAATCCTTGAGTTTTACTACGACGCACCAGGACAGAACCTCACAAACGTCGCACCGAACCCTGTGGCGGAGCCCCTCTGGGTCGGGCTTGAACAGGAAGCAACTCAGATCGTTCTCAGGCCCGTCGCCATCGTCGGTGGTGGGGTCGCTACGACGATCACCCGTGGCACAGCGAGCGGCATGACCGACACGATCTCTGTACCACCGAACACGTCCATCACCATCAACGGGGACGGGGCGACGTGTACGTTCGCGCTCGACGGCGGGGCACCGTCTGCGCCAGGTGGATGCTTCTTCGATGTGGCGTGGGACGGCTGGGAGCCGATTCCAACGGTGGCCATCGAATTCAACCGTCACTGGGAGTACGGGACGAATCCATCGTTGCCGGAAGACGCGACATCGTGCAGCCGCTCAGCACCCTATGTGTGCTCATACGAATACGGTGAGCTTCGCATACGTCCAGACAACAACCGCGGCATCGACCTCTCACAAGTAGTTGGTGTGAACGAATACGTTCGAGGCATCGGAGAGGTGCCCGCATCGTGGGGGATCCTCGCACCTGAGGCGCTCAAAGCCCAGGCCGTTGCGGCACGCACATACGCTCTGGCCCGCTCTGCGTCCCGCATGCAGGCCGGTGAGACGTTCCTCCAAGCGGTGCAGCGGCGTTCGTGGTGCTGGTGCACGATCTATGACTCCTCGGACGAGCAGGCATCGGACAAGGTCAACGACCAGGCGTACAGAGGCAGGGTCCCCGGTGTCACGACCGGCCTGTGGACCGCACTTGCTGCAGCAACGGATGACGAAGTCATCTTGTACAACGGCGTGCCGATCCTCGCCGAATTCGGTTCGTCCAATGGCGGCTCGACGCAGAACAACGAAGACGTGCGAGGCGATACGCCTGTGCCGTATCTGCGCGCTGCACCGGACCCGTTCACGCTGGACCCTGCAACGGGGAACCCGTACATTTCGTGGACCTACATGAAGTCGACGGACCTGATCAAGTCGAAGCTGAACCTCGGGCGTATCGACTCGATCAGCGTCAACGCCACCTACGCGAGCGGCATGGCCTCGTCGATCACGATCTCCGGCGTGCGGTCGAACGGCTCAGCCGTCGCGGTCAGTTCGTACCAGGGGAAGCCGATCGACGGGCCGATGATCCAGTCTTGGTATGGGTTGCGCTCCCCCCACATCACCGGTCTTACCCTGTTCCAAGGTCTCGCAACCCCTAGCCAGGGCACACCGCCGCCACCGCCGCCGCCACCACCGCCGCCGTCCGGCCCCTCAACGGTTGGTGTGCAAGATCCCAGCACCGGCATCTGGACGCTCCAGACACACGACGGCAGTACCGAAGAGTTCTACTACGGTGACCCGAACGACATCCCGTTCATCGGCGACTGGAACGGTGACGGCATCGAAACGGTTGGGCTGTATCGAAAGAGTGTCGGTTTCCTGTTCCTGCGCTACACGAACACGCAGGGCTACGCGAACGTCGACATCTATTACGGCATACCTGGCGACATCCCCGTCGGTGGCGACTGGAACGGCGACGGCGTCGACACGGTCGGTATCTATCGACCCTCAGAGGCCAGGTTCTATCTACGAAACACGAACACGCAAGGTATTGCAGACATCGACCTTCAGTTCGGTGAAGTCGGTGACGTGCCGGTTGCCGGCGACTGGAACGGCGACGGAAAAGACACCGTTGGGGTGTACAGGCCGTCAACGAAGATGGTGTATCTCACCGACTCGATCACCGATCCTACGATCTCGGTGACATTCGAATACACGGGCACCGCACCTGGCGACAAGATCATTGCGGGCGACTGGGACAACGACAAACACGACACCCTCGGCGTGTTCAGACCGTCGACGTCGACGTTCTATCTGCGTGACACCTTCACGCAGGAGTCGGCGAACATCACCCTCACGCTGGGCAAGTCGTGGATGAACCCGATCGCTGGATACTGGGGCGGATGATCTCGTCCGTTATCGTGTCGACGTGTCCCAAGATCGAAAAGACCTAACACCCGCAAGCCACGCTGACGGGCGGGCGGACGAGCCGCTATCGGTGATTCTGCCTGCCCTCAACGAGGAGGCGGCACTCCCAACCGTCGTTGCCGACATTCGCGCATCGGTGCCTGGAGCAACGATCATCGTCGTAGACGACGGAAGCCAGGACGCAACAGCCAGGGTCGCACACGACCTCGGATGCGTTGTCGTCTCTCACGGCGAGAACCGCGGAAAGGGGAGCGCATTGCGCAGCGGACTCGGGAAGACGAGCGGAGGCGACGTGATCGTCATGGACGCAGACGCCACCTATCCGGCGTCTGCGATCCCACACATGGTCGAGCTGCTCGAGGATCACGACTTCGTTCGGGCCGATCGCCAAATCGACGACTCGAACACGCCGTATCTCAACCGGGTAGGGAACAGGATTCTCGGGGCGACGCTGCGCACCCTGCACGGCTTGGGACCGGGCGACCATCTCTCGGGTTTGTACGGGTTCAGTTCCGGCGTCTTGGAGAGCCTTGCAACGGAGGCGTCCGGCTTCGATATCGAGGTGGAGATCGGGATCAAAGCAAAGGAGCACGCCCTGTCGGTTGCGGTGCTGCCGATCGAATATCTGCCACGCATCGGGGACAAGAAACTGAGCCCTCTGCGTGACGGCGCAAAGATCCTTGGCCGCATTCTGCGTCTTGTCCTCATCTATCGGCCGCTCCTCCTCTTCGGTCTCCCTGGCCTGGTTCTGTCCGCTGTTTCTCTCATCGCAGCGGTGGCCCTCTCGGGTGGGCCGATCGTGACCGGCTATCTCGGGCTCGCCATCCACACGTTCATCGTTTCAGCCCTCGGGATCCTTGCAGGGTTCCAGCTCATGACGTTCGGGATCGCAGGCGCCGTGTACCGCCAGCATCTCGGGTACCGCAGTTCGTCAGCGGTAGCTGCCATCACCTCACCAACCGTGCGCACCATTGCAGCGATCACCGGTGGGCTGCTGACCGTCGTCGGCGGTGTGTGGCTAGCAACGACGATCATCGGGTGGGTCGCTGCGGGTGGGCCGGAGTTCACAGCCACCCGTTCGCTGGTGTTCACGGCAACCGGTGCAGTGTTCGGCCTGCAGTTGTTGTCGGCTTCGCTGTTCGTGACGCTGCTTTCAGATAGAACGCGATGACGCCTCGTGTGACGGTCGCGGTCGTCGGGTACAACGACGAGGAGAATCTCGATTCGTGTGTGCGGTCGCTTCGCTCTGTTGTCGATGTACCGATCATCGTTGTCGACAACCACTCTCAGGACGAGACGTGGGCGACTGCGGTGGCGCTTGCCTCCGAGCTTGTGGACGTCACCGCTATCCGCTCCCCCCACAACGGCGGCTATGCATCCGGGGTAAACATCGCTCGTTCCAACATGGACACGGCATATCTCGGGGTCATGAACGCCGACTGCGTATCAACGGGCGACTGGGTCACCCCGATCGTGGACTACCTCGACCGGCATCCAGACGTAGCTGCTGGGTCCCCAACACTCGGTTTGAGGGACGGTGATGCCCTCAACGCTGAGGGCCTCGATATCCACAAGACCGGTTTCGGCTTCAACAGGCACCTCGGCCACCCCCTCACAGGCGCTGGCGTCGATCCGGTCACCGTGCCAGGAGTCCAGGGCACAGCGTTCGTCGTCAGGCTCGATGCGTTCGACAGCGTCGGGGGTTGGTACACCGGAGGCTTTCTGTATCACGAGGATGTGGAACTGTCGTGGGCGTTGCGGCTTGCAGGCCACGAGATCGCCTACGTCCCAACTCCCCCTGTGCTCCACGATTACGTCCTCACGATGTCTCCAGAGAAGTTCTATCTCTTGGAGCGGAACCGCCTCGAGATGCTGAGCACCGATCTGAGGCTCAGCACGAAGGTCATGCTCGCCCCCGTGATTCTCACGACCGAGATCGCCGTGTGGCTGTATGCCATCAGGAAGCGATCGACGCTCACCGCCGCAAAGCTGCGGTCGTATCGCAGCTTTGCGGAGCGACGTGCGGTGCGGCGAAACCGCAGGAGACAGGTCCGGTCGTTTCGTCACATCCGTGACCGCGAGCTTCTTCGTGCAATGCAGTGGCGCTACCCGCGTTCCCAGACAGCAACCCTCCACCGGGCACGGACGACGTCTGGAAGGCGCGGCGATCGTGACCTACCAACAGAGTGACTGCCGTGTCAGGTACCCGCTAGCCTCTGCCCGCGGCGAGCACGTACGGATACGACCCGACGTAGCCGTTCCAATCCGCTGGGCTGTTCGTGTTCAAGAGGCTCACATACACCCGACCGACCGAGGGGCGATACACCGCAATCGTGTCGTCACCGTCGCCGTCCCAGTCCCCCACAAGGATCTGGTCGCCTGGGAGCCCGTAGAAGAACGACAGGTCCGCCTCCCCTGCCGTCAACGAGTTCCTGAAGTACACGAACCCGTCAGAGGGTCGATACAGCCCGACCGTGTCGACGCCGTCACCGTCGAAGTCGCCGACGAACGGGGTGTCCCCTGGGCTACCGAACAGGTAGCTGAACTCTGCTGCGCCTAACCCTCCACCGTCGACACCGAGGTCGTTGATCACGTAGATGCGTGCCTCCGATGGCCGCCAAATCGAGACCGTGTCGTGCCCGTCTCCGTTGAAGTCGCCTGCCAAGGGAACGTCCCCTGGGTTGCCGAAGAAGAACTCGCGGTCCGCGTTGCCCTGGGTATTGGTGTTGCGCAGATACACGAAGCCGTCTGACTGGCGATACAGACCAGGCGTTTCGACACCGTCACCGTTCCAGTCCCCCATGAATGGCAGATCACCGGGGTTGCCGAAGTAGAACGTCGACAC
>CAYWPC010000031.1:13495-22263 GCA_964460075.1 uncultured Acidimicrobiaceae bacterium | reverse complement strand
CTCGATCACTTCCCGCTTGGGCGCCCTAGCGCCCTGTCGGATAGCGAGAGCGAAAATCCGCAATAGTGAGGGCAACGCCGGTCTCTAGGTCGACCTGCGGACAGAAGCCGATGCCTCTGAGCTTGTCTGGTGTCCCCACACGGTACGCGACGCCCGAGGGCTTCGTCGCGTCGAAGGCCAGGCGCAGGTCGCCGCCAACCTGGCGACCGATCTCACCTGCAAGGTCCTTGATCGACACCGGCTGACCCGAGTCGATGTTGTACACCGACCCCGGCGCGCCTTCGAGGAGCACGGTGACGACGGCTCGTGCCGCGTCCTCAACGAAGAGGAAGCTTCGCGTGGCGGAACCGTCGCCCCACACCGATACAGTCGATCCCGGTTGTGCCATTGCCATGCGCGCCACGAGCGCGTGGATGACGGTTGAGCGCTCCTCTGCGTACGGGGCGCCTGGGCCGTAGATGTTCCCGAACCGCCCCGCAACCACATGTGCTTCGTTGTCGTCTCCCCACCATCGGCCGATCACTTCGTCTGTCGCTTTCGACCATGCGTATTGGCTTGGGGCGTCGACGCTCGACAGGAGTGGCGCTGCTTCGTCCACAGCACTCTGAGAGTCCCTGTACACGACTTGGGATGAGGCGAGGAACACGTCACAGATGGCGTTTCTCCTGCCTGCTTCGAGCACGTTGTCCGTTATCAGGCGGTTCGTGCGAAATATGCCGGCGGCGTGCTGCATCTGGATGCCGCCGGCGCGTGCAGCGAGATGGATGATCGACGTGCAGCCTTTCAGGCTTACGGTGAGGTCGTCGACGTTCGACGCGTCCACGACCCGCACCTCACAGGTGAGATGCGGCGCATCCTCCACACCAACGACGACAGGGTCGCCTCCGGCTTGGTGAACGGCAGCAACGACGTGGCTTCCGATGAACCCGGAGCCACCGACGATCGCAACCTTGTCGAGCATCATCGCGACGATTCGTACAGCTTCATGTCAGATTCGACCATCTCACGCACGAGGTCTGCAAACGACGTTTCGGGTACCCAGCCGAGCAGCGACGTGAGTTGGGTGATGTCGGCCTGGAGGAAGTCGACTTCTGCCGGTCGGTAGAACTTCGGGTCGATCTCGACGAAGTCGTGCCAGTCGAGGCTGACGACGCTGAACGCTGCATCGAGGAACTCTCGAACCGAGTGTGCAACGCCTGTGCCGACGACGAGGTCGAGCGGCTCGTCGTGGTTCACCATCATGTGCATGGCTTTCACATAGTCCCTGGCGTGACCCCAGTCACGCTTGGCGTCGAGGTTTCCCAGGTACAGCTTGGATTGATCGCCGGAGCGAAGGCGGGGAATTGCGGAGGTGATCTTCCGTGTCACGAACTCTTTGCCGCGCCGCGGGCTCTCGTGGTTGAACAGGATCCCGTTGGAGGCGTGCATGCCGTACGACTCGCGGTAGTTGATCGTCGCCCAGTATGCGTACACCTTTGCAACCGCGTACGGGCTGCGTGGATGGAACGGTGTGTCCTCGCCTTGCGGGGGTGCTGTGGAACCGAACATCTCACTGCTCGAAGCCTGGTAGTAGCGGATACTCGAATCTGATGTGCGTATCGCCTCGAGAAGACGTACGGCTCCCAGACCTGTGACGTTGCCTGTGTGGACGGGCTGGTCAAAGCTGGCACGCACATGACTCTGCGCCGCAAGGTTGTACACCTCGTGGGGACGCAGGTCGTCGATCAGGCGCCCGAGCGAGTGCGAGTCGGCAAGGTCGGTTACGTGGAGCGTGACTGCGGGGTCGTCACCGGTTACGAGGTGCCCGATGCGTGTATCTTCCATGTCCTGGGTCGTGGTGCGGATGGTGCCGTGTACTTCGTACCCCTCGGAGATGAGATGTTCAGCGAGATAGGAACCGTCCTGACCGGTGATCCCTGTGATCAAAGCGCGTTTGGTTTCCACCCTTGTGCCTCTCGGTTTCTAGTCTTAGACCGACATCGTAACGGAAGGGTGCAGGGAAACCCCCACCATGAAACTCGTTCTTGCAGCACACGCATACGTTCCAGCCATCGGCGGAGCGGAGCGCTACACCCAGGGAATTGCCGAGGCCTTAGTCGCGATGGGCCACGACGTTCACGTTGTTGTCCCAGACCGCACATCGGCTGAGGCGTTTTACGAGTACGGCCACCCACGTGTCGGTGCACGTGAGCAGACCATCAACGGTGTTGCGGTGCATCGGCTCCCTCTCGGCTCGAGATGGTTGTGGGGGTCAGGGAACAGAGGGACGATCAGCGCTATGCCTGCGGCACGAGCCGAGGCGATGTGGAGACGGTACGCCAAGGCCCTCACGCGGGAGATCGGCAGGTTCGCCCCCGACGCTACGGTGACGTTGCCGCACGCGTTCCCGAATGTCTCGGCTGCTCTCGACGCTCCAGGGCGTGGCGTTGCGGTGTACGCCCCGCTCCTCCACGAGGAGGACCCTGCGTGGCGCATCGATCCGGTAGCGAACCTGGTTGCGAAGAGTGATGTGATTCTCGCTTTGACGACGTGGGAGCGCGCAAGGCTGGTCGATGCCTACGGCGCGCACGCCGATCGCACAGTGGTTGCGCCGCCGTCCGTCGAGGCACCGGATCCTGCTTCGGTGCAGGCCAAAGTCTTCGAGACCCCCTATGTCGTGTCAATCGGTCGACGAACCGCATCCAAGGAGCTGGTCACGACCGCTCGTGCGGTGCAGCAGGTCAATGCCGCGGGGACTCCCCTTCGGTTGATCGTTGCCGGCCCTGGTGATGACCCTCACCTCGATGGGGAGCTTCGTTCCTTCGGACCGTCTGTCGAGATCATCGGCGCCGTGTCTGAGAGTGAAAAGTGGGAGCTCATCAAGGGTGCCGTTGCATCGGTCTCGATGTCGGCTGCCGAGTCGTTCGGCATTGGCATCACGGAGGCGTGGGCGATGGGCAGGCCGGCCATCGCTCGGCATGTACCGGCTGTTGCGTCGGTCGTCGCTGACGGTGTCGACGGCATCCTCGTCGAGAGCGAGCAGGAACTCGTTTCGGCGATTGCAGGCCTTGTCGCAGATCCGCACGAGGCGTCGCGCATGGGTACGGCAGGGGCGCCGAAGGCGACACGCACCGCCGAGTCGACGGCGACTACCTTGGTTTCGGCGATCGACTCAGTGCCAGCCGCTCGCTAGCGTCTGGCGTAGATTCCCGCACTATGTTGCGTGTTCCTACGCCAGACGCCTGAGATCTGCAGGTGCAGCCGTCACGCCTTGACGAGTTCAGGATCGGCTCTGTGACGGGCCGATCCCCTTCGCGTTCGATACCCTCACCCACTGGTGCGATATTGGTACATTACGTCACTATGACGCTATGGTACAATATTGTACCAATCCGACGAGGTGTATTGTGGAACACAATCACGACATGTGGTCAATTGAGACCCCGCGATCCCTCGGCGCTGCCCTTCGCAGTTACCGCAAGGAAGCAGGGCTAACGCAGGTAGACCTCGCGGAACGCCTTGGGGTGAGTCGCCACCTCGTGATGCGGGTCGAGGACGGGGACGTAACCGAACAGGTGCGTGTCATACTTGCTGCATTCCGCATCTTGGGTGTTCGGATGCAAGCGGTGAGTCGCGATGATTGATCTCTGGCTGTACGGAACACATCTGGCGACGATCACCGTAGAGCGCGCCAGTCGCATGAGGATGACCTATTCGGATGCTGCGATACGGAAATGGGGTCTCGGTTCGCGGATCTTTACGATCGCCGAACCGATCAGCACTGTAACGCTCACACCGGGCCCGACGGCTGCGATCGTCGAGGGGCTCCTACCGGAGGGCGACGCTCTCGACAGACTCACGCAAGCATTCGGCGGGTATGGCGATCTGCTACTCGCGCTCGGTCGAGAAACGATAGGTGCGGTGATAGCTCTCCCCGAAGGAGCAGTCCCAGCTACGCCAAGTAGCGACGAGCAGTTGACACCACTGACAGAATCCGACATTGCGGCCCGGATCCGCCGACTCGACTCGGCCCCACTCGGCGTCGCTCCAGCGACTCAGGTCAGACTGTCGATCGCCGGCGCGGAGCCGAAACTGCCGCTCGTGCGCGTCGGTGACACCTTTGCGGATCCAACGTTCTCACATCCGTCAGATGTGATCCTCAAACCAGAGCCCGGTGCCTGGCCGCGGTTGGTCGAGCTCGAGCATTGGGGACTCGACGTGATGAGTGCCGCAGGTGTTCCCGTACCGCCACACGAAGTCCTGACGATCAGTGACATCCCTGTCCTCGTCGTCGACCGGTACGATCGAAAGCCTGGAGTGGCGCCCGAGCTTGCCCGTGTCCATCAAGAAGACATGTGTATGGCCCTTGGGGCACGCCCGAAGGAGAAGTACACAACGAGTCACCGTGCACCCACGTCACTGATCAAGATTGCCCGCGCAATCTATGAGAACACGGATGACCCTCGATCTGACATTGAGCACTTCCTCACCATGCTGCTGGTCAACGTGGCAATCGGGAACTGCGATGCCCACGCACGGAACACATCATTGATTCATGATCCTGGCGGCGCCGTCCACCTGGCACCCGCCTACGACGTCATCCCCACCTATCACTACGCAGGCCACGATCGGCATCTTGCACAACCGATAGACCGCAACGTAACGAAACCCGAATATGTCAACGGCAACCGCCTGCGGGCTGAAGTCGAATCGTGGGGCTTGCCGAACATGGAGACGGCTCTCACGTCGGCGTGCGAACGTACGAGGCACGCCATCGACACCATCACACCTCCCGAAGATGCACGAGATCTATCTTGGCTTTTGTCCACGTTCGAGCGACTGCGACCCTCATAGCGATCCACCACGTATCTCAGGCGTCTGGCGTAGGAACACGCAACATAGTGCGGGAATCTACGCCAGACGCCTGAGGTCGTGGATGGCGGCTTCGAGGGAGGGCCCGTAGTGGGGCATGGCGTCTGGGAGGCGTTCGGAGTCGAGGACGGAGTTGGCGGGCCGCGGCGCCAGTGTCGGGTGTTGTGCCGTCGAGCACGGGTGAACACGGCTGCTGTCGAGACCTGCGAAGGTAACGATCTGGCGTGCCAACTCGTACCAGGTGGTGACACCCGTGTTTGCCATGTGAAGAACGCCTGTGATGCCTGCATCCAAGGCGTTGCAGGTGGCGACAGCGAGATCGCTCACCATCGTGGGTCGCCCAAACTGGTCGTTCACCACCAACACTTCACCCGCTGCGACACGTTCGAGCACGGTGTGGGCGAAGTTGGAATGCGTCCCAGAGAGCAGCCACGAGGTGCGGATGATCAACACATCCGGGTCTGTCTCCAACGCGAGGCGCTCACCGAGGAGCTTGCTTCGACCGTACGCATTGATCGGGTTCGGCGTGTCGGATTCGACGTACCCGCCGTCCTTGGTTCCGTCGAACACGTAGTCCGTCGAGAACGTCACCAAGCGTGCACCGTTCTCCCTGCACGCCTCAGCCATTGCGCCGACTGCCCTCCCGTTGATGGTGTTCGCCGTGGCGGAGTCGCTCTCGGCGCGCTCGACCGCCGTATAGGCAGCACAGTTGATGACCACCGACGGTGCCAGTGCGCCAAGTGTCGGCGCTATCTGTTCGACGTCACCGAGGTCGAGGTCGGTGCGGGTGAGGGATACCGTGTCGCTGGGAAGCATCCTCCTGAAGGCCGTCCCGAGTTGGCCTGTGGCACCCGTGACGACGATCACCGACTCGCTCTGCCCTCTGTGAGAACGGTCCGGAGATAGTCGCGGTATTCGGAGTTCGGCATCGAGAGCACCAGTTCGGTCATCTCTGTGTGTGTGACGTATCCGCGTTCGAGGGCGATCTCTTCAAGGCACGCGATCTTGAGACCCTGCCTGCGTTCGATGGTCGCAATGAAATTCGCCGCCTCGAGCAAGCTGGCATGGGTGCCAGAGTCGAGCCATGCAATGCCACGGCCGAGCCGGATGGCCCGCAGCTCGCCAAGGTCTAGGTACGTGCGGTTGAGGTCTGTGATTTCGAGCTCCCCACGTATCGACGGTCGCAGTTCTGCCGCGAACCCAACGGCGCGTTCGTCGTATACGTAGAAACCGGGAACGGCGAGGTTCGAGGCGGGCTCGCTCGGCTTCTCGACGAGGGAGACGACTCTGTCGCCGTCGAGCTCAACGACCCCGTAGCGCTGCGGGTCCTTCACCGGGTACGCAAACACTGTGGCCCCCGTCTCGAAGGAGGAGATCAACTCCCCGATGCCGAGGTTGCCGTAAAAGATGTTGTCGCCGAGGATGAGCGCAACAGCGTCGCCGTCGATGAAGTCTGCTCCGATGAGGAGAGCCTGAGCGATGCCTCCCGGCGTTGGTTGCTCCGCGTAGGTCAGGTTGATGCCCCATTGGGATCCGTTGGTGAGCAGCGCCTCGAACCGTGGGAGGTCCTGGGGTGTCGAGATCACCAGGATGTCGCGTATACCGGCCTCCATGAGGGTGGCGAGCGGGTAGTAGACCATCGGCTTGTCGTACACCGCCTGGAGTTGCTTGCTCGCCACACGGGTCATGGGGTCGAGGCGGCTGCCCGCTCCCCCTGCAAGAACGATGCCTTTCACGTCTGCTCCTTGAGTGGCCGCCACCATGTCTCGTTGTCCCTGTACCAGTCAACGGTCGTGGCGAGACGATCCTCGAAAGCGTGGAGAGGCTCCCATCCGAGCGCACGCACCTTTCGGGAATCTACGGCGTAGCGCATGTCGTGGCCTGGCCTGTCTGGGACATGTTGAATGTACGACTCGTCCCTGCCCGTCGCGTCCAGGATTGCACGGGTCAGGTCGATGTTCGCCAACTGTGCGTTCGCCCCGACGTTGTACATCTCCCCTGGTTCGCCCTCCTCGACGATGCGGGCAATGGCTGCGCAGTGATCCTCGACGTACAGCCAGTCACGCTCGGCTTCACCTGCACCGTACAGGGGGACCTGTTTGCCGTCGATGAGGTTGGTTACGAACAGGGGGATGACCTTCTCCGGGAACTGATACGGGCCGTAGTTGTTCGTGCATCTCGTGATGACTGTGTCGTAGCCGTATGTTGCGTGGTAGGAGCGCACAAGCAGGTCCGATCCGGCTTTCGAGCTTGCATACGGCGATGTCGGGTTCAGCGCAGCGCCCTCGGTCGGGAAGCCTTGAGGGACCGATCCGTACACCTCGTCGGTGGAAATGTGGACGAATCGTGGCACGTCTGCTCGGTAGGCGGCCTCGAGCAGCGCCCCGGTCCCAACGACGTTCGTGTCGAGGAACACGCCGGGGCCTGCAATGGATCGGTCGACGTGGCTCTCGGCTGCGAAGTGCACGACCACGTCGTGGCCCGGCACTACGTCTTGAAGGAGGTCGCTATCACGAATGTCGCCCTTGACGAAGGTGTGGCCTCGGTACTCGTCGAGTTCTGCAACGGTCCGTGGTACCCCTGCGTAGGTGAGGGCGTCGAGGTTGGTCACTTCGGCGTCGTCGTCACGATCGAGGATCCATCTGATGAAGTTCGACCCGATGAAGCCCGCCCCACCGGTCACGAGGTATTTGTGGCCCATCACTGTTCCCCGAACGTCACGCGAACACCTCGGCTTCGGCCAGTGACGGCGCCGCAGCGTCCTTGTCTGACACCACGACGCTGCCGACGTCTCCGATCGGCCACGCAATGGCGAGCGCCTCGTCGTTCCACAGGATCGTCCGCTCGTGTGTGGGCGAGTAGAAATCTGTTGTCTTGTACAGCACCTCTGCGTGGTCGCTCAGCGCGAGGAATCCGTGGGCGAACCCTGGAGGTATCCAGAGTTGATTGCCCGCATCTGCTGAAAGCTCGACGCCGAACCACTCCCCGAATGTCGGACTGGATCTGCGAATGTCGAGCGCGACGTCGAAGACGGCGCCGACGACGGCACGCACGAGTTTTCCCTGAGATCTCGGTTCCACCTGGTAGTGGAGGCCTCGCAGGACACCGCTGCGGGACCGGGAGTGGTTGTCCTGGACGAATTCGCCTTCGTACCCCGTCTCGGCGGCGAGACGCGTCTTGTTGTAGGCCTCCGTGAAATAGCCGCGTTCGTCTGTGAAGCGATGCGGCGTTAGGAGGGTGAGCCCTTGGAGTGGTTGTGTCCGCGTCACGTTGTGTCTGACACTAGTGGGAATCCTTCCACTGGCATGGGCTGGTTCATCACTGGATGGCGCCACCGTTCTTGCTGAGTGTCACCTTTGTTTGCGCACCACGGCATCAGAATGAGGGAGCCTGAGCACGACCTGGCACGCTGCACGAGTCTGCTGTCAGCTGCCGTCTGATCTGGTGATACGCCGGACCAGATCGTTGGCCCACACGATGGCGCTCTCGACGTCTCCTAGTACAGGAAGCCCCGACGCGGCGGCAGCGTACAGTTCGTCCCATCCATGATGGGGGCGTACGGTCGGGGGCCATGTATGTGTCCGACGAAAGGCAAAGACGCGTGTCGCCAGGTCGTGCATCACTGCGAAGTCAGGTGACTCCCGAACGAGGATCTGCAGGTCCACAAGATCGTGCGCTCTGTCGTTTCGGAGTGTCGTACCGGAACCTGTGCAGGCATGGAGCTTCTGCACTATCTGATGCTCGATCGACATGACCGCTATAGGTTGCGGATGAGGAAGACCGACCGCCACAAAGAGTTCTCTGACCTCGTCTGCTATGACATAGTCGGGTCGGGTAGTTGAACCAACCTCGTCGCCTCGCCGAATCGACGTCGGCAGGAATCTGGTTCCTTATGCGAGCATCGAGAGCTCTCACGC
>CAYWPC010000031.1:0-13395 GCA_964460075.1 uncultured Acidimicrobiaceae bacterium | reverse complement strand
GAATCGACGTCGGCAGGAATCTGGTTCCTTATGCGAGCATCGAGAGCTCTCACGCCGCTGGGAGGATCCGTGTAGGTGTGTTGAGCCACGTGTCTACGCACCGAGGTCTGCGAGTACCCGGTCATAATCGGCGTGGCGAAGCAGCCCACGTGACCGCGCTACGTGGGCGGCGTCCCGCAAACGCTCAGTCATGACAATGGCTGAGCAGTCGACGAGGGCCTGCGCCACAGTTGTTGAGCGAATCCCGTCATAGACAGTGATGTCGCCCTCAGACAGATCAGCGCGTCGTCGAAGTTCGATCCACGACGGAAGCTTCGGACGTGCCCGCCGGAAGGTCGCTACCTGGATCGCTCGCGGATTCACCAGGCCGAGGTCGTGCAATGCAAGAACCGCATCATGGGTGAGAAATGCGTCTTCACCCGCTCGCAGTGCAGCTTCGGCGTATTGGGCACCGGCATCGACTGGCACGTCGTCGACTCGGTACAGGCCGTAGGCAAGGTGCGTTAGCCCATGACGTTGAGCGAGTTTCGGCAGCTCGATACCAGGTACCCCAAGATCCCGAGCTTGGCTTGTCGTGATCAGACCGTGATGGTCCAATGCGAATTCCCAGATGCGCTGCCTGTACTTCACTCTATCTCCCATGATGTCACAACTATACCGCTATCGGTAGAGTTGTGACATCATTTGCCTGTGGTTCCCTAAGCCAAACACCGGAATCCCTGCCTGATCGCCCGAGCGTTAGGTGCTGCCGGCAGGGCCTACGTTCGGGTCTGCGATCACGAATCGGCGGTTGTGCTTCCAGCGGCGGCGCCGCGACGCATCAACGGGCCGAGGACCACCACCCCGACACCGAAGGTGACCACAAGTGCCGCCCCGCGGTCCACAAGCGACGCCAGCAACGCGACACTGGATTCAACGCCGACGAGGGCGCCGGCAAGAGCGGTGACACCTTCCTTGATCCCGAGGTTGCCTGGGGTGATGGACAGCACGAAGCTCATGCTCACGAGTGAGCCGATGAGGACCATCTCGACCACCCCAACGCTTACTCCCACAGCTGAGAACGCTACGAATAGCCGCGTGACTTGAACGACGAGCACGACCACTGTCCACAGCACAAGCTTGAGCCCTGCAACGGGTTCGCTCCGCCACACCTTTGCTGCGACGGTGAGTTGGGTGACCCCTCGGGAGAACCGATTCGACCCTGTGAATGCCTTCGCGCTCGCCACGGCCACACCAAGTGCGACACCCACGAGTGCGAGGACGCCTATGAAGGGCACGAGCAGCCGCAGGCCGACGTCTGAGCCTGTCACGTTCAGCCACACGGTTGCACCGAGGCCGCCGAGCGTTGCAACGATGAGCCCTGCTGTGACCGTGACGACGGTGAGCATGGCGTATGCGCTGACGGCCATGCCGTGGACGCCGTACATGTATCCGGCCCTCACGACGGTGCCGCCGCGGGCAGGCACGTAGTAGTTCGCCATCGTGTTGACCGCGGTGAGTCCTGTCGCTTCGACGGTGCCGATCTCGATCGTCGACACGCTCGAAGCCACCTTGAACTGCTGGGCTTGGGCGACCAGACCCGCAAGTGCGAGGGTGACGAGCAGACCCACCTGGGTTGGGCTGACGTCTCCGAGCGCTGCGATGAGGGTTCGCTGGGTCGCCACATACGCACCCATAGCAATGAGGAGGGCCAGGGTCACGAGCGTCGGCACGAGTCGCTTCACGGGTGCTCCGTCACGGTTCGTGTCGCTGTGAGCAGCGTTTCAGGGTGAAGCTGGTCGTTCCACACGTCTCAGGCCCACCCTTCCAACACGTCGACGATTCCACGGCTCGGCGTTGCATCGAGCACCTTCGCTGCCACGCGCAGCGCCTCGTGGGATCCGAGGAACTCTGTGATGGTTGATTCGTCGAATCCTGCAATGACGACGTTTCGGCCGACGCCGTCCGGCCTCTCTGTGTGTCTCCTCCACACGAGCGTCGGCACGCCGATGAGTGCGCACTCCTCCTGAATGCTGCCACCGTCCGATACCACGAACGGCGCATGGGCGATCATTCGCGCGAATGCTGCATGGTCGACGAGTTGGCGTATATCGGCCGCCGAGCGTTGGACTCTGTCCATGAGCCCCAATGATTCGAGGGCGACCTCCGTTGGGCGATGCATCACGAAGACTGTCTGGCGTGTCGCCGACACCGATTCGAGGAGCGACACGAAACGGGTCATCGTGGTGCGACTTTTGAGGTTCTCGACCCTGTGTGTCGTCAGGATTGCGGGCCCTGTCGCATCGATCGTCTCGGTACCGAGGGAGTAGGCAAGCGCCTCGATCGATGTGTTGCCGCACGTCGGTACGACGGCGCCTCGGATCGTCATCGCTGCGAGGTTGGCCACTGCGGTGTCGTCCGGGGCGAAGAGCACATCAGCGGTTCGCATCACGGCGAGGCGAATCAGTTCTTCTGGGAACGGGTGGCGCAGCGAGCGTGAGCGCAGACCGGATTCGAGGTGCGCCACGTTGAGGCCTGCCCGTTTTGCGAGCATCACGGACAGGAGCGTTGTTGGGGTGTCGCCGTGCACGACGCACACACCGTGTCTGTCGTTGGCGAACACGTGCTCTTGGAGACGGCGCTTTGCAAGCCCGAGGCGTGCAAGTGACAACGACCACACCGCGGCGTCCTTGATGGTGGTGATGTCCCGTGAGCCGCCCACGAACGTGTCTGGTTCTTTGACCCTGAGCGTGGATCGCAGGTGCTGTGCGAATTCGCCGTGCTGCCCGGAGTCGATCAGCCGGTACGGGGTTCCCCTGTCGTCCATCTCTCGCATGACCGGCGCCGTCTTTATGTACTGTGCCTTGGTGCCGATGAATACGTGGATCACGGCAGCTCGTCGGTGCTTTCCGTTTCGCGCTCACCCGGCCTGCCGCCACGTTCCTGCACGGCTGCTGGGAGCACGGTGTGGCGCGGGCGGGTCACTTGAACGACGAGGTCTGCAAGTAACGCGACGACGAAGATCATGCCTGCCGAGACGATGACGAGCAGCGTGTTCGTGCCGACTCGGAGGTCCTTGTCGATCAGGTCGAACACCATCTTCGAGAATCCGAAGATGAACAGGACCGTCGCAATGGGTGTGAGCACCCGTAACGGGTTCCACATCATCACCATCCGTGTCACCTGCTGGAGATACAGCCTGGTGTCTGCGATGAACCTGAACTTGGATTTCCCAGAGCGTTTCCCGTACGGAATGTCGACGTACCCGACGGAGTATCCGTTGGCGAGGAACACCATTGTCAGGGTCGTCACGTGCGAGAAGCCGTTGGGGAGGAGGTGGAGGAACTGGTCTGCGACGTCCTTGCGAAACGCACGGTATCCCGAGTTGAGATCGGGGATCTTGGTGTTCGACAGCCACTGCGCCAGCCGCCTGATGAACCACTTCGCTGGAACTCGCACGATCTTGTGGCTGCCCTCTTCTGTTGTGCGTGCCCCCACCACCTGGTCGTACCCGTCGAGTGCGTCGACGAGGTCGGGGAACCGGTCGTTCGGATACGACATGTCGACGTCACTCCACAGCACCACCTCGCCACGGGCGGCCTCCGTCCCGATCTTCCTCGCTGCACCAGGGCCGCGGTTCGATCGGAACGCGATCAGGCGAATCCAGGGGATCTCTTCGAGGCGCTCGAGGCTGCCGTCGGTCGATGCGTCGTCGACGACGATGATCTCGAAGCTGTACTTCGAGGCCTCCATTGCGTCGCGGATACGTTCGAGCTCTTCGTCGAGATGTTCGATCTCGTTGAAGACGGGGAGGACAATCGAGACGTGTGGGCTATGGGCGCTCATGGTGCACCATCCTGGACGGTCTGCCTGTACGCCGCAACGACTTCTGCGGGGTCCCCCATCATGACGCTTCTGCCGTGGTCGAGCCACATGGTGCGTCGCGACAGGTTCTCGACTGTGACGAGGTCGTGGGAGACGATCACAACGGATGCTCCCTTGTCGATGAGGCGCCGCATTCGCTCTTCGGATCGGATCTGGAACGCAGCGTCACCGACAGAGAGCACTTCGTCGACGACGAGCACGTCTGGTTCGATGTCTGTTGCAACGGAGAACGCGAGTCGTGCAAGCATGCCGGAGGAGTACGAACGGAGCGGCACGTCGATGAAGTCTGTGACGTCCGCCCATTCAGCAATGGCACGTGCACGTTCGCGCATGTGCTCTGGTGTTCGCCCGAGCAGCGTTCCGTACATCACGATGTTCTCGTATCCGGTGAGGTCGGCGTTGAACCCGGCGCCGAGTTCGATCATCGGTGCAACGGATCCCCGTACGATCACTCTGCCCTCGGTTGGCGGCAGGACCCGCGCCATGATCTTCATCAACGTCGACTTCCCTGCACCGTTCGGCCCGATGATGCCGAACACTTCGCCTTTGCCGACCTCGAACGACACACCGTCGAGGGCCCAGAGCGACTCGTATTTCATCTGCCGCTTGACGGTCTTGATCACGTACTCTTTGAACGACCCGATGTTGGACCGTGAGAGGCGGTATTCGAGCCGGACGTTCGTCACCTTGATGGCTGGTTCGATCACAGCAAGATCACCAGCCTCCGCCAACTCCGTGAGAACAGGTACACGCCTACGACGAGGACGATCGCTGCGGACGCCAGCATGTATCCCCACATCCACAGTTCAGCGCCTGCGTTGCCGTAGACGAGTTCACGGAACACGGTCAGGTACGAGTACAGCGGATTCACTTTGATGAACCATTGGAAGCTCTCCGGCACGATGGCGATCGGGTAGAACGTCGGTGTCAGATATCCAATGAGTTGTATGCCGACACCGGTGAGGTCGAGAATGTCGAAGAAGTGGACGGCTGCCGAGGCGATGAGGAGGCCGAGGCCTGCCGTGAGGGCAAGCATTGCAAGTACGGGGATCGGCACAAAGATGACGGTCCACGGTATGCCGATGCCTGTGATGATCTGGATGATGAGCAGGATCCCGAGGCTGATCATGAAGTTCACCGCGGCCGCAATCGCGGCAGAGACGGAGAACACTTCCGGTGGCACGTACACCTTCGTGAGGATGCCTGCGCTGTTGACGATTGCCGATCCCGAGGCCATGACGGCTTGGGCGAAGTAGGTGATGAGCAGGATCCCAGACAACAGGTACACGATGTACGGTGTGTCGCCTGTCCCCCCGAATCTGAAGATGTTTCCGAACACGATCCACATGACGCCGGTGGTGAGGAGCGGGTTGAGGAGCGTCCACCACACCCCGAGCGTCGAGCGTTTGTAGCGCACCGTGAGGTCGCGCCCGACGATCAGCCTGACGAGTCCGCGGTGCGCCCACAGGTTCGAAACTTCGGACGCCAGCGGCTTTCGCGCACTGTCTGAGTCATAGAAAGTTGTGGACAACGAAGTACTCCAGCTCACCGAAACCGGTAACCGTAACGAACGCTGAGGTTACCCACTGGACCGCTGGAAACCGAATACTTGCCAGTGCAGGCCGCTTCTGGGTGCAGCGTCGTACCATGCACGCCGTGACCAGCGTGCTCACAGACCAAACTCGCCGTGCGACCGTGTTGGGATCGCTCACGATCATCCCTCTCCTTGTGTGGTGGGCCGGCTGGTTCCCAGCAATCATGAGCAGCGATTCCACCGATCAGTGGGGCCAGGTGCTTGCGTTCAGCTTCCAGAACGTGCACCCCATCACCGACACGGCGTTCCTGTGGGTCGTGTCTCTCGTGTGGGCGTCTCCAGGGGCAGTCGCCCTCGTGCAGGTGGTGCTCATGGCGCTGCTGCTAGCCGTCGTTGCACGCAGACTCGTCCAGCTCGGCGTCCGCATGCCGATGGCTGTCGCTGCGGTGTGGATCATTGCTCTCCTTCCGATGACGGCTGCTACGACGATCACGATCTGGAAGGATGTCCCGTTCACGCTTGCAATGGGCTGGGTTTTCACCGAGTTGTTGCTGTTGGCGGCGAATCGGGACAGGTTCTGGGCGACGTGGCATGCCCCTGTGCGGCTCGGTGTCGGGCTCGGGCTGATGTGGGCGTTGCGGGCGAACGGCAAGTTCACCGTGATCGCCTTCGCTGTGGTTCTAGCCGTCGTGTTCTCTGCGCGGTGGCGCAACCTGCTGATCGGTGGCGGGGCGATGCTCGGCGTCGGTGTCGTCCTGCCTGGGATCCTCATCGCCGTGCTGCCCGTGACGAACCGCCCGATCGAACCTGCACAGGTGTTCATGCCGGATGTGGGCGCCGTTGTCGTGCATGCAAGGGATGCGCTGTCGGCTGAGGATCTCGAGCTTGTCACTGCCGTGGCTCCCCTCTCGGTGTGGGAGGAGCAGTATGCCTGCGGCGATTCGTCGCCTCTGCTGTTCAACGCCGATTACGACAACTCCGTCGTGCAGGACAATGCGTCTGCGTACCGTGGGCTGATCCTGCGGGCTGTGCTCGCTGCTCCAGCTACGGTTGCTGGCCACCGCTGGTGCGCGGGTGAGTATCTGCTGTCACCGTTCAACCGCACGGACACGTTTGTGCATCGGCCTCCGTTTGCGATCTGGCCGAACGAGCTCGGTCTTGAGCGGGCCCCGCTGTCCGATCGTGCGTATGCAGCAACCCTGTGGGCGTACAAGGCTGTGGAGCGTCCCGCGATCGAGTGGCTCACGTGGCGACCTGCGATCTACGTACTCTTCGGGTTACTCACGTTCGCTTCCCTGTGGAGGAAGGAGAAGCTGCGGCCGTTGTCGTGGATCGGGTTGTTGTTCGTCCTTCAGCTCGGCAACGTGTTCATCACCTCACCAAGTCACGAGTTCCGCTACGCCTTCGGCCTCTACCTGTTCACTCTTGCGTCTGTGCCGTTGTGGTACCTCATTGCAAACCCGTCAAGGGCACGGATCCGCCATTAGCGTTCCACCCGCACTCCCCCAAAACCCCCAGATCGCCCTGTCCCCCTGTCCCCCGTTCCCCCCTGTCCCCCTTTCAAGGGGGACGGCAGAGGAGCGCAGCGACGATGCAGGGGGATCGCGTAGCAGGGAGACAGCAGAGGAGCGCAGCGACGATGCAGGGGGATCGCGCAGCAAGGGGGACGGCAGAGGAGCGCAGCGACGATGCAGGGGGATCGCATTGCAAGTATGGGTATATGTGGGTATAGTTGCACACATGGTTACACGAATGCCTATTTCGGTTGGATCCCGCAAGGGCCTGTCAAAGGTCGTTGCTGCCGCTGAGAAGGACCGCGTCGTCCTCACCAGCCACGGCCGGCCGGTGGCTGTCGTCGACTCGGCAGACAGGATCGATGAGGATCTTCGTCTGCTACGAACCGCAGCAGCAGCTGTCATGGAGTCTGTGACTCTTGCTGCATCTGAACAGGCCGGAGAGCGCTGGGATCTTGGTGCGGTGTGCGCCCGTCTCGGCATCGACCCTGAGCACGTGCGTGAGAGGGCGTTGCGTTCACGGTGAGGTCCGGCGAGCGGTTCCCCTCCGATCAGGCCGAGATCGTCTTCTCCGATGAGTTCGTCGAACAACTGGAACGTCTCGATCGCTCGCAAGGTGAAGATGTCCTGGTCGCCATTGAACGCCTGTGCCGACAGCCCGCCGGTACCCATCCGCTCCATGCGCCGCTCACTGGCTGGAACACTGTTGAGGTACTGAGCAGGAAGCAGCGTGTGGTGTACCACGCACGAGTTGCGGGTGGCGTTGGTGTGATCGACGTTCTATGTATCGGCCCACGCACCGACTCGGAAGTCTATGACACCGTGAGGGCGCTGCTCGATGCTGGTCTTGTCGACGACGAATGCGTGACACAAATATGGGATGCTCTGGCGCTTCTCGACGTCGTTGCTGAGACGGTCGGATTGGACGACTGGGACTACCGCCCTCAGCCAGCTCCACCCGGAATGCGGAAGGCCGCGGTGAGGTCCCACGCTCTCCCAGAAGAGGTCGCAGCGCTGTTGTCCAAGGACGAGCTCGAAGCGGCGCTCGACGCTGCATGGGACGAAGACGGAACGATCGATGTGGGGAGGGCTATCACGGCTGCCCTCAAACGTCATGGAACCTCACCGGTGTCGGACGCCTTTGCGGTGATCGAGATCCGTGGCGAACCGCGATGTGGAGAGCTGATGCCCAGAGCCAAACGCAACTGCATCAGGCGAGCAGACCACCCTGGCCCTCATCGCGCATCCTGACCACCATCGCCCCTGGTCCCCCACGTCCCCCTTCCAAGGACGGCAGAGGAACGCCAGCGACGATGCAGGGGGATCAGCAATCGTCCTCGACGAGACGTATAAGACCGCAAATGTTCGCCAATCTCCTACAGCAGGTCTTTGCTTGCCGAGATTCGATCAGTGATCTCCCCCCACGTTGGCACGAACGCCCCCTTCCAGAGGTAGCTACGCATCGCGCTTTCACAAGCTACCTGGAATTTCGAGGCGAGTTCAGCATCGACTAGGGCGGGCGACAGCGCGTACCCTCCCTCGGGTCGGTGACCCGGACTGCAGAACCACTTCTCGTTCGCCTCCTTGATCGCCTCAATGATCGCCGAGCGTTGACCCTCGTCCGAGAGGATCTCGACCGAGGGCTTGTGTCCGAGAATGCAGTAAATGTCGTAGACGTGCTTTCCGTCACGACTGTTCAACGTATCGCGCTTGCCCGCTCCCACATCGAGGGCAGCAACAGTGACGGCATCAAGCTTCTCGAGGCAGGTTCGCGCCGGGTGGAGAACTTCGACCGAGAATGGCTGCAAGTCGTCTTCGTCCACGTCTA
The DNA here is from genome assembly GCA_964460075.1 of uncultured Acidimicrobiaceae bacterium. Lineage (GTDB taxonomy): Bacteria > Actinomycetota > Acidimicrobiia > Spongiisociales > UBA5794 > JAMBLL01. The sequence goes on along the minus strand of CAYWPC010000031.1, from coordinate 4,655 downwards.
ACCCGCGGTCCTTGATGAGACGCCTTGCGATAGGAGCGACCTCGCGCATTTCGCTGGGATGGCTGCCTCCTTGTGCCCCGATATCCACTCGGATCGACCGCAGGTTCTTCAGTCGTGCCGGAGCCACTTCGGCGGCACGAAATGGGAAGACCAAGAACTTACATGCGTCGCCCTCTCTGGCGATAACAGCTGATTCTCCGATCTCGTCTTCGATCACGCTGACGATGTCGTCGATCACTGCTCCGGGCGTGTCTCCCGTCACAAGAAGGTCGATGTCTTCGGAGAACCGGTCAATGAGCGAATAGCCCATCGATAGGCTGGTTCCACCCTTAAACAAGAACTCTCCATGGAATTCGGCGTTCACTCGCCGGAGCACTCGAGCCAGCCAGTAGTCCTTGTCGACCATCCACGGCACCGGTTCCCCAGGACCGAGTGTCTGGAGAAGATCCGCTAGATCGGGCTCGAACATGACCTATACAGCGATCAAGTGGTGATCGGAGGGCAGCGCTGCGTCTCGGACTGCATCAGCTTCAGATCGATATCCGACGTCGTAAAGGAGTTGCTTGAGCCTGACGCGAACCTTGGCAGATTCACCAGCAGAAGCTCTGGCAAGCCTGCCTGGGTCAAGATCACCGCCAACGAACAGGTGCCTGAGCCGATCAATAGCAAAGGAGTACGATTCTTCGACACATTCGTCCCACCCATCGAGTGTCTCCAGCAGACTGACTTCGAGCGCATTCAGTCGCGCTGTACGTCGCTCGCTGCGCGCAGCACGCGACACTAACCGTGCCTGCTCGAATGACTGTGGAGCCCGAACGGGGACCGCGATCTCAATCGTTCCAGGGACTTGACTTGAGAGTCCCAACGCGTTGGCGGCGGAAACTCCGCTGAATCCAACACCGCCCTTTCCCACGACCGCTTCTGCAACCTGGATGGCACTCGGACGTGTCATTCCGAACTTGGTCTTGCGACCTCTCCAATAAAGGCCCTCCCTGACAGCAATGAGCTCCCCATCACGAGCGAGGCGCGACAGCGCCTGTCGAATCGCCCCATGAGTCCCAATCCCAGCGACGTCGGCGACACGGATGAAGGCATTGCGTCTCGACAGACCTCTTGCACGTACCTCTGCTGCAACCGTAGCCATGTCACACTTCCGTATCACTTATGTGACATACTATCTGTTCATTGGGAAAGGTCAACTCGGCAGTGGCACACTCGATGACCGTCCTTGACGCACATACGCAGACGAATCGGGTCACGTGCGATCGGTGTCAGACAGCAGGGTCGTTGCCGGACTCGTCCACATGGCAAACCCTCGTGCGACAGGTCCTGTTAGCCGTGGTGTGCGGTTCGCTTCCAGGACGGGAGAAGGCGACTCGCGATGCGGATCGGGAGCCACAGGGCGGCAATGAGGGCAACGTAGGGGTACCGCAAGATGTAGCGACCAGGGACGTGGTCAATAGCGAGGAACACCATGGGTAGTGCCACGACGACGCCGGCTATTCCGCCGAGCAGCCACCAGGGCCACAGCCCGATCGCGGGGAACACACCGGCGAGCACGGCGAGAACGGCCACGACGAGCGCGACCGCTGAGCGCCCTGGGTTGTAGAGGCGGAATGCAAGGTCGAGGAGCCCTGCCCGTCTCTGTGTCGCGGCGGCACGCAGGAGTGACCATCCGTAGCGTCGCTGCAGCTCCCTCTTGCCTCGAACCCACCGTGCCCTCTGTGTCACGGTCGAGCGGGCATCGGTTGGTTTCTCGTCGTACACCCGTACCCGGTGGAGCCATGTGGCTCGGTGCCCCGAAAGGTTGAGACGGATGTTGAGCGCCGTGTCGTCCGTCAGGTCGTCGGTGAACCCACCTGCGTCGTCGAGGGCTTGGCTGGTCACCGCCATGCCTGCGCCGCCGAGGTCGCAGGACCACCCGATGTTGGATCTGGCGAGTTGCACCATCCGGTTCGACGCCCAATAGGTGAGCGCGTTTGCTGTTGCCAAAACCGAGCCTTGCGGGTTGACAACATCGAGATACGTCTGGACGACGTCTGGGCCTGCGTCCATCCCGGAGGCGACACCTGCCACATAGTCGGCGTCTATGCGGTTGTCTGCGTCGAGTATGAGGAGCGTTTCGCTGTCTGTGAGCGGGAACTGTTCGAGGTACCACGAAATCGCTGCGCCCTTCCCTCCCTCACCTTGTGTTCGCTCTGCTACGTCGACGAACGTCCGGGCAATCTCGGCTGTGTCGTCGCTGCATCTGTCTGCGATCACACACACCTCGAGAAGGTCGGATGGGTATGTCTGTGCTGCGAGGTCGGATGCGATCCCAGCAATGACGTTCGCTTCGTTGTTGGCCGCGACCACGACCCTGACGCTGCGGGTCGGCGTTTTGAGACCCTGGTTGGCCGGTGTGCGCAGCCCCCAGAGAGCCACGATCGACGAATACGCGGCTGGGACGACGAACAGAAGCTGCCCCAACCAGATGAGTACCCGTAACATGCCGCGCAGAGTAGCGAATCAGGATCGACGAGCGGCATGTCACAGCACACGAAACGAGGACCGATCGTTGTCGTTTTGGGGACGCGCCCTGAGATCATCAAGCTGGCCAGGATCACGCAGCTCCTCGGCGACGACGCACACATCGCCCACACGGGCCAGCATTACGACGCGAACCTGTCTGATGTGTTCTTCACCGAGTTCGGCATGCGCCCCCCCGACACCCACATCGGTGTTGGCGGCCAGACCCGCGGCACCCAGATAGGTGACGCCACGGCGGCTCTCGACGGGTTGTTTGCGTCGCTGGGGCCTTCCGCCGTCGTCGTCCAGGGCGACACGAACGCTGTGGCAGCCGGTGCGCTCGCGGCGAACGCCAGCGGGGTGCCTCTCGTGCATGTCGAGGCTGGTCTCCGGTCGTTCGACAGGCGCATGCCTGAGGAACACAACCGGGTCATTGCCGACCATCTTGCCGACCTGTGCCTTGCACCGACCGCCCACAATGTCGCGAACCTCAAAGCTGAGGGGATCAGCGGCGACACCGTCGTCGAGACGGGGAACCCGATCGTTGAGGCTGTCGAGCGTCTGATGCCGACGCGAGACGATCAAGCCGAGTTGGTGCGTCGCTTCGATGTTGCGCCTGACAGCTTCGTGCTTGCAACGTTCCATCGCCCAGAGAACGTCGACGACGAGAACACCCTCAGGGTCGTGCTTGACTCCCTCGCATCGCTCGACGCACCTGTCCTGGTTCCGCTGCACCCAAGAACCCGGCAACGCATCGCAGAGTTCGGCCTCCAAGACGTCGCCTCCGGGCTCCGCATTGTCGACCCGATCGGGTTCAGGGACTTCATCGGTCTCGGGTCACAGGCACGCCTCATCGTGTCGGATTCAGGAGGCGTTCAGGAGGAGGTGTCCATCTACAAGCGGCCCGCTGTTGTCATCCGTCGTTCCACCGAACGCCAAGAAGTCGAAGGCACGTTTGTTCAACGCTTCGCACCGGGGCCCGATCTGGCGTCACGCCTCGCAGACGAGCTCGACCGCTCGGCTCGCCGTGCAGCTGACCTTGCAGATGAGCCAAGCCCGTTCGGGGATACGTCGGCGCCTCGGCGGTGCGTCGAAGCCATCTATTCGCTGGTGGAGCAAACGTCATGAGGCGAATCTTGAGGTCGACAGCGCACAGTGCCGATGCGGTACCTGAGGTTCCGCCTGTGCCAGACGGCGTGCTCCAGGTGTGCCATCCGCTCTGGCGCGGGGTGCGTTCCTCCGCGGAGGCGTTCGGTGACCCTGTGCTCGAGGCCGCTGACCTCGCCTCGTTGGTCGGCCGCCTCGACGACATTGTGACGTCGGGGGCTGCGACGATCGTCATCCAAGGCTGGCCGCCACACGCTGCTACGTTCGCCGCTGCTGCTGTAGATGCCGGACTTCGGGTGCTCACGATGTTCCACTCCTCCCCCGCTCAGCACGGCGTCGACGGAGGGGAGGCAGAGGCTGTTGGCGACATGTTCGATCTCCAAACGGCAGGTGTCGTGGCTGGTGTCGCAACGGTCAAGGCCGGTGTTGCACAGTCATTCTGCGCACTCGGTTTCGATGTCACCCACGTCGGGAACCGTGTACCCGTCCTCGACACGATCGAGCCGGCAACGGTGGCAGACGGCATCAACGTAGGTATTTTCTTGTACCCGATGTGGCGTAAGAACGTCACGACGCAGATCCTTGCTGCCCGCCTGTTGGAGTGGCGCCCCTTCGTCATGGACGACCCGAACGTGCCGTATCTGTCTCGAAACGATCTCACGATCTGTGGAGAGCTGCCACGAGAAGAGTTCCTCCCGATTCAGGCGGCCATGGACATCACGCTCGGTGTCACGTTGTCCGAGTGCCACCCGATGCTCCCTATGGAGTCGTACCGTCTCGGCGTCCCATGCCTGATATCGAGGACGTCTGACCTGTTCGTCGACGACCGTGACCTCTATGAGTTGACGACGCTCGACCAGCCCGACAGTCCTGACGCCATTGCACAGGCGGCGCAACGCCTCCTCGAGAGCGCACCGGAGGCAGTCCTGCGAGCGAACGCCGCCCTCGACGTGATCGACCGCAGCAGCGCACAGCAGTGGCAGGCCTTCACGAGAGCGTGACCGCGGCCCCGTCCCAATGCGCCACAGATCTGTGGGCCA
>CAYWPC010000030.1:16917-22559 GCA_964460075.1 uncultured Acidimicrobiaceae bacterium | reverse complement strand
CGGACCGCTCACCTCCGTACAGTTCCCCTGATGGGATACCTGTGATCGGAGCTTGCACGGCACTCGGCGCGGAGATGTACAGCGATCCTGCTTGCACATAGGCTGTCACACCGTCTTTGGCACTCCCCCAAGCCGACGCACGCTGCATGATCTGGCCCGACTCGGTGAGTGTCGGCTGGACAAGCCCCACCGAGACGTATTGGTTGTACCTGTTGAGAACTTCGTCGAACACGAGATAGAACGTCCCGTCCTCGGCGAGGTTCGCCTGGTGGACGTAGTGGGGGCGCGGATCGTTCCCGAGTAGTTGCGGCAACATGATCGACACTTCGCTATCGACATACTGATTCCACGTCACCGCACCGTTGTTGCACGTTGTGGTCGACGTATTCACACAACCCTCGTTGATGTTGAAAATGTAGTTGTATTCGTCGAGGAGCTCCGCCTGAGTACCGACGTTGTAATACACGTTCGAGGGGTACCGGGGAACCGTGATAGCCGGCCCGATCGAGTACTGGTTTGGTTGCAGCGAGTTGTCCGCCGCGATCCACTCGACTCCGAAGTTAGTCAAGACGTCAGGCATCACCGGATTTCCAAGTCCGGTGTGCCCACCGGTGACGAGCTCCCTAGAGTCGTAGGGAATTCCGTTGGCGACGGCGAAGTCGGCGTTCGCCTGAAGCTCGCTCTCGATAAACGCCTGAGATCTACCGTCGAGGTTCATGTGACCGTAGGTGTGGTCGATCCAGCGAAACTGCGCCTTCTGTGCGAGCAGTTCCGCAGTGAGTGGATCCGGCCCACCAAGCGCGGCGACGGCGTCGTCGCTGCCTGCCGCGTTGAAAGCGAACTCGAATCGCATCCCCGTCGTCGCCTGCCAGTTGATGGCACGAGTCACGTCCGAGGCGACCATACGGATCGTTGGCAACGGTGGGTCACCGCCTCCAGAAATGAGCGGGTCGTCGCCAGGGGTGTTGTTGTTGACGGTGTCCCACCGGTAGGTCGCCATGAAAATATCGTCAACGGTTGCTCTGAAATAGTTCCTGCTGTAACCCAGATAGATGCCTCGTGTGACCCAATTGAGCTGACCGTGGCCGAGGAGCAGTGCCTGCATCTGGTACTCGTTGGCGTCGACGGTCATGACGAGTTCCTCGAAGCCCGCCGGGTTGTTGTAGATGCCAACCACCGAAGCGCCACCAGGCCCCGACACCAACGTCGTGTGCAGGGCTGGGTCCGCAACGGTGCTGTAGTAGCCGAAACTGAAGTCGTCGATCGGCACCGTACCAACGAGATAGGGGAAAACGGATGCGCCTGCTGCCGTCACGCTGAGCGTGTCGCCACCACGGTCAGAGCCCGCCGTGCCGGCGTTCAGGCCGAACACCGTCCCTGGGAAGGCAAAGGCGTTGACCCTCCGAATGCCAAACGTCGTTTGGAACGCATCGAGCACCGCCAACTCAGGAGAGGCGAAACCGAGATCGGCGCCACACGACGTGGCACACACGACGGCCTCGTAGAAGGCGCGATCATCGGTACTGAGCACCGCCGCCGTCAGCGTCGAGGTGGAGGCGTCGAACACGTCGAACGGAACACCTTCACGTGTGAGCAGCGCAACCCAGGCGTCATATGATGGGCTACCGGTGCCATTTGCTATCAGCAGTACGCGCAGGTCGATGCGTGCCGGCTGGGACGCATCGCTCCTCGCGGCACCCGGTCCGAGGCCGATGCCGACAAGCATCGACAGCGACAGCACGATCGTCAGCACACGTCTCCATACGTTCATGAGCTACCTCCTGCTGCATTCAGCAGCTCCAATGGGATCTTTTCGAGCGGCGCAGGCCGTGCGGCCAGCGCCTCGTACACTTCGCGGTATCGCCCCGCCATCTGGTCGAGTGTGAACAGAGAGAGCGCCCGCTTTCGGGCAGCCGCACCAAGTTCGCGGCGAAGGCCGTCGTCCTTGAGCAGCCGGATGAGCGCTGTTGCCATGGCATCGGGATCTCGGGGCGGCACGAGGAGTCCTGCGTCTGCAACGGCCTCTGCGACGCCACCGACGTCGGTAGATACCGTTGCCCTTCCCGACATCATCGCTTCGAGGACGGTGAAGGGAAATCCTTCAGAGATGCTCGACAGCACCACGATGTGGCCAGCCTCATGCGCCAACGACACGCGCGATATCAATCCTTCGAACGTGACGGAGTCTCCGAGGCCGTTGCTGGCGATCGCCCTGAGGCACTCGGCGTGGTAGCCCTCGTTTCCTCCTGGCACAGGGCCGAAAAGTCGCAGGCGAGCGTTGGGAATCACGCGGCGCACTCGAGCAAACGACTCGATGAGTGTCACAACATCCTTGAGCGGATCGACCCGCCCGATCCACGAGATCGTCGGCACGTCCGGCTCCGTGTCGAGTGGAGGGAACAGTGCGGGCTCGACACCGTTGTGGATCGTCTGAATGAGATCGCTGTTGGCACCCGTCTCAAGTTCCCACCGCCTGTTGTAATTACTGACAGGGGAAATGACGTCGGCCATCTGCAGCATTGCGTCGTTGAGCCTTCGAAAGAAGAGGAGCTGGAATGCCTTCACTCGGTCCCCTAGCCCCGACTTTTGAGCTTCGAGGTATCGCTCTCTCAGATATATGCCGTGCTCGGTCAGGAGACACGGCGTGCCGTGGGTCCACTTGGCGGCTAGCGCTGTGAGCGAGCTCAGCCCGTTGGCCGTCGTGTGGGCGATATCTCCGTTGGGAACGACCTGGAACGCTTTGAGGAATCGACCGAGTGACGACGTGACCTCTAGGACGTCGAAGAGGCTCGGCACACCCATCTCATCGAGCCGGTCTCCCACACGGCGCTCCGTCCAACGACTGCGAACAAGTTCGAACGCTTCACTCGAGCGGACGCCGACGCCGATCGGCAGGTGGCGGGTCGCTTCGAACAACACCCTGAGCGCTACGAGGAATTCGCCCTCGTTACCGGTAGGGCCTCGCAGCGTCGCGACGAGGAACGCGTCGAATGCCTCAAGGAACCTCTGTTGGTCCTGCATCGGGTAACGATCGAAACTTCGGCCAATCGTGGATTCGAGATCGATGGCTTCAAGCGATGAGACATTCGGAGGCATCTCCCACACCGGGGCGCGGTCGGCGGCGGGTGCAATGGCGTACAACGCGAATTCGACATCTGGCAGCTTTCGTATCAGGCGATCGCACCAGACACTGACCCCGCCGTGCACATAGGGGTACGTACCTTCTGTGATGAGTGCAATCTTCATTCGCTACCGCCGATCGTTGGGAAATCACTCTTGGTAACCGTGCAGTCTCTTCCTCGATCGCTTCGATCGAGCGACAGGCCGCTCATCGATGCACCACGGCTTTAGAAACAACGGTGGAAGCCGCTGTGAGCAGTCCGGCACACAGGACGAAACACGCAACTGCGTACATGCCGGCTGCGCCGAGCGATCCATACGATGTCGTGGCAAGGAGGAACACCATTACGACCGCCAGATAGATCGAGCCGGATAGCGGAATAGAGATCTGTCCCATCGACACGAGCGCAAGACCGGCGAAAAACGCGGTTCCCAGCCAGACGAAGGCGAACGCAAGAAGGATCCCTGGACCCTCGAGCGCTCCGAAGAGATACGCACCTATTCCTATCACCGTCGCGAGCACCGTCAGCACCACTACAAACACGCCGGTCAACCGCGCGAACGTCTGACGTGCCAGCCTGGCGAACTCTGTTGGGCTGTCCGTTGCGATCAACAGTGCCCGGATCTCACGCCGGAGGCGAAGCAGCAGCCACTCAGCCAACCCCATGGAGAGCACCATCGGCGCGGCTGCGAGACTCACGATCTGTACGACACCGCGAGATTCGATGATGCTGAAACCCGCGAGCCCTATCAGTATCGCCCAGACGGTTCCGAGCACCGCGTGGAGGCCGGCGATCGACAGGTCGACTCTGGTCAATCTCGGGACACGAACCCGGTTCCCGTCGTTGGAAACCCAGAACATTGCGAAAACAACGAGTAACAGGGTCAGGATCGTTGCGATGACGACAGCCCGATCGGATACGGAGGAGAACACGAACGAGGTAAGCACGACGGCAACGCCAGGGAGAAGCACGAGGATCAAGAGGCGATCCTTCCCAAAGGTGAGCAGTGTTGCCGCAGCAATCAAGTAGGCGGTCTGTCCTGCCGCGAAAAGAATGATTGAACCGTCTCCGAATTCGGCAACGGAAATCGCCCAGACCGTGAACGGGATGATCGTCGTCCCCGACGCCAGCGACAATCGAGATAGCCGATAGGCGCCAGGAAGGTTGCCGCGGCCAAGGAGGCGATGGACGAGCGCACCGAACCCCTGGTTCCAAGCCCACGCAAGGAGGAGAGCGAGCAGCCCCACCCACAGCATCTGCTGACGTTGCAGGAGATCCCCTGCAGCGATGAAGAACAGCACAGGAACCAGATAGATGGGTCCGCGCATGATGAGCGCCAATGGTGATCGCTGCGTGCCGATCGAGTCCTGGGCGGTCTCGTCAGGCGGGTTACTCGATGTGCGCAACGGGACTCGGCTGTACAGATCGACTGCGAGCGTGAAGACCCCAGAGCGTGCGAACCGATCTTGAACAATTCGGTCGTTGAGGCCCTCGGCCTCGAGTAGCGCAGCAATCTGTTGCGCGGCAACGGCTGTGGTGCACGCCTCATTCAGTTCACGAGACAGCCGATCGATCGGGTGGCTACTCCGCCTGTCCGTAAAGATCGGAAACGTGATGAGCTGAGGACTCTCGTCCCCGGCTCGATCCGTCCGAGTCGTCGTACGGTCGTCGCTCAATGCCTGTGTCATCGGCGCCACCGACCGACTATCGCGGTGCTGCAGCTGGCACGATGTACGTAGTTATGTAGATGAGTGCGCGGACGTACATCTGTACATTCAGCTGTACATTCGCGGTAGCGATAAGCGGAGCCCGCCGCCCATCGGCGCATACCGAGCGTATTCAAGATCCCCCCGAGTCAGTTCCGATTCCCCCATGCAACGCTGTAGCGGTGAACTCGAAAATCCGCCAGCGAATGCCTTCCTAGAACGCGACTCTAGTCGCTCTCACCATTTGTTTTCACGAAAATTGTGGTGGAGCGTGTGCAGACCGTGTGCGTATGCTCGCACCGGTCGAGTGACTACGCCGAATAGCCCCAGCCGCACGAGAGTATGCGTCGCCCCACTCTGCGCATCCGGCACATCAGTTATTGGAAGCGACCGGTATGCTCGTGTGGCAAGAGTCCGTGGGACGACGGATCGAGGGGAAGATGCAACGATCACACCTCCCCAACAGGTGGATCATGATGGGAATCACTGGTGCTGTCGGCTTGATGCTGGCCGGGTGCACCTCGACCGGCGAGGTCGATGCCGAACAGTTGACAGAGGCAGCGACGGCTCCAATATCGAAATCGACCTCACCTGCAACCGCACCGACCGCACCGTCTTCGACCTCGTCAACGACGCTGACGTCACCGGAGACGGCGAGCGCACCAACAACCGTGCAGCCGCCGACCGCCACAAACACGACACCGTCCACCACAACATCGGTGGCGCCCACAACGAGCACCCCGCCGAACACAACATCCACCACCACAACATCGGTGGCGCCCACAACGAGCACCCCGCCGAACACAACATCCAC
>CAYWPC010000030.1:0-16817 GCA_964460075.1 uncultured Acidimicrobiaceae bacterium | reverse complement strand
AACACAACATCCACCACCACAACATCGGTGGCGCCCACAACGAGCACCCCGCCGAGCACAACATCCACGACCGTACCGCTAGGGCTCACATCTGGTCTGTGGCGTCCCCAGCCCGGCGTGACCTGGCAGTGGCAGCTCTCTGGCAGGATCGACACCACCGTCGATGCCCAGATGTTCGACATCGACCTGTTCGAAGCGCCTGCGTCGGTGATCAATGATCTCAAGAACCGCGGCCGCGCCGTGGTGTGCTACCTCAGCGCGGGCAGCTGGGAGGATTTCCGGCCCGATTCTGACGCTTTCCCCGCATCCGTTCTCGGAAACCCGAACGGATGGCCAGGTGAGCGGTGGCTCGACATCCGCCGAATTGACATACTCGGCCCGATCATGGAAGCCAGGCTCGACCTGTGCCGAGCAAAGGGCTTCGACGGCGTCGAAGCTGACAACGTCGACGGCTATAGCAACAACTCAGGGTTCCCGCTCACTGCCGCGGACCAGCTTGCCTACAACCGTTTTCTCGCCGACGCTGCACATGCGAGGGGCCTATCGATCGGCTTGAAGAACGATGTTGAGCAGGCTGCCGCCCTTGAGCCGTTCTTCGACTGGGCGATCAACGAGGAGTGCGCCGAATACCAAGAGTGTGGTCTGCTCAAGGTGTTCATCAACGCCGGCAAGGCAGTGTTCCATGTTGAGTACGGACTCAAGACGAGCACGTTCTGCCCGACCACGACTGCGCTCGGGTTTTCGTCGATGAGGAAACGCTTCGACCTCGACGCATGGCGCCAACTCTGCCCCTGATCGACGACCGACTACGCAGGTGACGCCTTCAGTCAGCGTCGCCTGCGAGCGGAGAGGCCGGTGGTGTGAGCAACGCTCTTGCCTTTTCGATGCGGGACAACGTCTCTGACTTCCCGAGAATGTCGAGGGATTCGAACAAAGGCGGACTCACCGTCGATCCTGACACCGCAACACGGATCGGCTGGAGGCCCTTGCGAGCAGACAAGCTCAGTGTTTCGAGCATGCCGCGAAGTGCCATATCGATTGCGTCGGTCGTCCATGGCTCCAGACCCTTGAGCACGCCAAGGGCTCCATCGAGCGCAACAGGGCCCTCCTCGACGTCCATCACCTTCGACCACGACGCCTCGTCGTACACGTCGATGTCAACAAAGAGGAATCGAGCCTGTGCACCGACTTCTGCCAGCAGCTTCGTGCGTTCCTTCACGAGGGGAACCAGCCTCGCATATCGTTCCCGGTCTTCCTTCGAGAGGCTCCTACCTGCGGCCGCTTCGACGATTGGCAAGGTTTCAGCCATGAACGTCGCATCGTCCATCTCTCGGATATACACGCCGCTCATCCATTCCAGCTTCTTCGGATCGAACACCGCAGGGTTTCGAGACACGCTGGACAAGTCGAATCGCTCGATCATCTCATCGAGTGACGCGATCGTTTCGTCATCCCCGATGTTCCACCCGAGAAGGGCCATGTAGTTGTTCATGGCCTCTGGCAGATACCCCGCCTTCTTGTACGCAGACAGCGCCGTGTCGCCGTGTCGCTTGGATAGCTTCTTGCCATCGGGCCCCATCAAGAGGGAGAGGTGCGCGTACGTCGCCGGTTCAGCGCCCATCGCCTGTGTCAACAAGATGTGTTTCGGTGTCGACGACAGCAAGTCCTCTCCTCTGATCACATGCGTGATGGCGTAATCGACGTCGTCCACTGTCGAGGCAAGGTGGTACGTCGGTGTCCCATCCGATCGCAGAATGATGAAGTCATCCACCTGGAGGTGATCGAAACGCATGCTGCCACGCACGACGTCATCGAACAACGTCTCTCCAGGCCGCGGAACCTTGAAACGCACGACCGCAGTAGCCCCTTCGGCAAGACGCCTCGACATATCTTCCCTCGGCGGCTCGAGGCTACCGTCGTAGGCCGGTGAGGTACCGGCTGTGCGGGCAGCCTGCCTGAACGCGTCGAGTTGCTCACGGGTAACAAACGAGTAGTACGCGCTCCCCTGCCGCACAAGATCGTGCGCGACCTGTGCGTATCTGTCGAAACGTTCAGACTGCCGATACGAGCCATGAGAACCTCCCGCCGTGTAGCCCTCATCCCAGTTGAGACCGAGCCATTCGAGGTGCTCAAGAATGTCGGTTTGGAACTCTTGCGTACTGCGAGACCCGTCCGTGTCGTCCGAACGCAGGATGAATGTCCCCTCGTTGTGTCGGGCGAAGAGGTAGTTGTACAGCGCCGTCCTTGCAGCTCCGACGTGCAGATAGCCGGTTGGAGACGGCGCAAACCTGACACGTACCGTCATGGTCGCACCACGGGGTTCAACAGCGCGCCGATGCCTTCTATCTCGACCTCGACCCTGTCACCGTGTGTGATCGGACCGACACCGCTCGGCGTGCCCGTGAGGATGACGTCACCTGGGAGAAGTGTCATCACCTTCGATATGAAGGACACCAATTCGGCCACACCGAACACGAGGTCGCTCGTTGTGCCCTCCTGACGGAGTTCGCCGTTGACGGCACACGTGATCGGATTGGGTTCCGTTGGATCGAACTCGGTGTCGATGGCGGGACCCAACGGGCAGAACGTGTCGAATCCCTTCGCTCTGGTCCACTGCCCGTCGAGACGTTGCAGGTCTCGTGCGGTGACGTCGTTCGCCACCGTGTATCCGAGAATGTGGCTGCTTGCATCCTCAGAGTCGATACTCCTCGTCACCTTTCCGATGACGATGGCGAGCTCAGCCTCGTGATGGACTTCCTCCGATTCTGGCGGGAGTTTGATCGACGCCAATGGTCCGATCACCGACGTTGGCGGCTTCATGAACAGAATCGGCGTCTGAGGGACCTCTGACAACATCTCGGCAGCGTGGTCCGCGTAGTTTTTGCCGACGGCTACGACCTTCGTTGGAATCACGGGGGCAAGCAGCTTGACCTGCGTGATGGGCAGCACGGTCTCGGACCGCTCCCACTGAAAGAACGGTGAGCCGTGGTATAGCCGAATTCCCTCTGGTTCAACCGCGCCGTAGGTGATGTCGTCTGCCTCGGCGTCGACGCGAACGATCTTCATGGTGCCTCTCAATCAGGGGTAGTAGTCACCGGAACGGTAGGCAGCGTTGCGCTCAAGCTGCTCATCTGTGAGTCCGTCGAATACTTTCTGAAAGTGTTCGACACCGATAGCCAAGAACAACGCGGATGCCTCAACGAGGACCTTCCCGTCGGCCTCGATCGTTCCCTCTCCCCACATTTTGTTACCGGCGACTTTCGACAGCCACGCCGCTCCGCGTACGGTCACACCTAGCGGAATAGGCCGCACATAATTCGTGTCGAGGCGCGCCGTGACACCGGGTGAGCCATACACCACGGGCACGTATCCCAGAAGATCGTCCATGAATGCAGCGATCGCCCCTCCATGGATGACGCCGGGGCCGCCTTCGAACCGGGGAGCGAACTCGAGGTCGGTGACGACGGTCGTCCCCTCAAGGCGCGGCACGAGACCGAGACCGTCAACGGCCCTCGGCCCACACCCCCAGCAGTACGGCGTGTGGGAACCGATGACGTCTGTGATCTCTGGCTGAAAGTCGACGTGGTGGCCTGTCAGGTAGCGGTAGCGCTCAGTCATGGTGTTCGCACGTCCCTAGACGTATTCGAGCCACTCAGGGTGAAGATCGAGTTCGCCGTGGACCGTCCCCATGAACAACTCCTGGGCCCTCCGCGCAACAGGTCCAGGCTTTCCATCTCCGACAGGGCGATCGTCGACCTCCCTCACAGGGGTCACTTCGGCTGCGGTACCCGTGAAAAACACTTCGTCTGCGTAGTACAAATCCGTCCGGGTGACCGCCGTCTCCTTGACCGTGTGGCCATCCTCTTCGAGGAGCCGACGCACAGAGTCACGGGTGATTCCGTCGAGGGCACCCGACGATGACGGTGGCGTGTAGAGGATCCCGTCCCTCACCATGAACAGGTTCTCTCCCGATCCCTCAGCGATCAGCCCTGCCTCGTTCAGCAGCAGTGCTTCGTCATATCCAGCGTTGATCGCAGCCATTTTCGCCATCACCGAGTTGACATATCCACCGGTGCCTTTGGCATCTGGCATGAAAGCATTGTGTCCGAGGCGACGCCACGACGACACCGCGACCCTGATCCCATTCTTGACTCCGTCCTCGCCAAGATACGCACCCCACTCCCACGACGCTATGACCAGGTGAACCTTGGCGCCAGCAGGGTTCAAACCCATCGATCCTGTCCCGTAGAATGTGATTGGCCTGATGTAGCCGGAGCGAAGTCCGTTGACGCGAAGCAACTCCTTGCACGCCTCGACGAGTTCGGTGACCGAGTATTCGAACGGTATGCCGAACGCCTTCGTCGATCGTCGAAGCCGTTCAATGTGGTCGGTGAGGCGAAACACGGCAGTGCCCGTTTCTGTCTCATATGCTCGGATCCCTTCGAAAGCGCCGGTCCCGTAGTGCAGCCCGTGGGAGAGAACGTGAACCGTTGCGTCGCCCCACGGCACGAGAGCGCCGTCCATCCAGATGTATTCAGTAGCTTTCATGACGGCTAGTTTGGCATGCTGCCAACGGTTGTGTACTTCGACCGTGTGTGTGTCATCTACTCGACGTAGCGTGCGTGCCACTCCAAGATCGCCTCGAACCGCTCGACACGATGTTTGGGGCTGCCACTGCGAGATAGCTCATGGCCCTCTCCTGGTGGGAACAACAGCAGCTCGGTGTCGATGCCGCGATCGTGTAGCAGGCTGAAGAGTTGCTGTCCTTGTTCGATGGGGCATCTGAAGTCGGTCTCTGAATGGACAACAAGGGTTGGTGTCGTAATCAGGTGTGCCCTGGCAAGGGCACTCGCTCGCCACATTTCATCGGCTCCGGTTGGCATGGAAGCACCGAGGTACAACTCGGTGAAGAACGGGATGTCCGTTGTTCCGGACATCGAGACCCAGTTATACACGCCTCGCTCTGCCACAGCCGATCGGTACGACTGGTCCATCGAGGTGATCATCGCCGTCGACAGCCCACCGTAGGAGCCTCCCATGATCGCCATGCGGTTCGTGTCAAGGCGACCGAAACGTTCCGCCGCGGCGTACGGAGCCGCCTTCAGGTCGGCCATGTCGGGCGGCACGTCTTCACCCCATCGCCCGCAAGGGACCGAAACGTGGTCGTACCCGTACCCCGATGATCCCCGAGGGTTCGTGGCGACTACGCCGTACCCAGCGCCGACGTACACTTGGAACTCGTCAAAGAAGCCCCACCCATACTGCGTTGCCGGTCCTCCATGGATGTTGAACAGCAGCGGAACGTCGGCGTCACCCGGAGGCAGATACACCCAGCCGTGGATCTCGGCGCCTCCGGATTCGAACGTGAACTCCTCTGGCGCGACGAGGTCGGCTGAACTGAGGAACGCCTCGTTGAGTGAGGTGAGGACCGTCTCAGACGAGCCGTCCCACCAATAGACCTCACCTGGTTGGGTCGGTGAGGACGATGTGAACACGGCTGTTGAACCGTCTGTACCTGGGTCCCACCCTGTGATGATTCGCTCGCCTCCAACGACGTCGCATACCGATCCGTCTCCATCGATCGTGACGACCCTCTGTGCTCCCCGATCTTCGAGTACACAGGTGATCCGACCGTCATGGGTGAATCGTGGTCCTGCAAGAGCGCTCGGTGGATGCTGCGGCATCAGGTTCCGATCGAAGTCGGTAAGCCGGATAAGACCGCCATCTGACCCTACCTTGTACAGCTGTGGCGGACGAAGGGAGACCCTGTCGGTCTCGACACCGAGAACGTAAAGGGATCCTTCTTGAGCGAATCCGGACCATATCCATGCACCACGAGGAGTCACGTCCTCGGTCTCACCATCCGATACAGCAACCGTGAATACCTGGTTGAGAGGATTCGTCCATCGATCCTCAGCCGTTGCCGAGAGATACGTGATCGTGGCACCGTCGGGACTCCATGACACCGCCGTCTCCGAGCAGTCCCCCGCGGTGAGTTGCGTCGTGTCGTTCGTCGCGGCGTCCATGAGCCAGATGTGAGACCGTCTGTCGTATGTCCAGCCCCGACTGTCGAAGCGGAACGACGGGTGCTCGATACGGCGTGGGAGCCGCTTTCGCTCGTCTTCATCGTCTATGTCATCAACGTACTGCGGTGCAACCACAGCGATCCGGTCGCCGAGCGGTGACCACGCGATCTCAGAGACACCAAGCTCGAAGTCGGTCACCACTTCGGCCTCTCCCCCGTCGACCGGCATCAAGGCGAGTTGCGGCTTGTCGTCGTCCTCTGGCCCTTTCCGAATGAACGCAAGCACCGACCCGTCGGGGGACCACCTCGGAGAGTGATCTGTGCGTCCAGATGTCAGTTGACGGGCGGCGTCACCGTTCCAGAGCCACAGTTGCCTGACGTATTCGTCTGCGTCCAGGTCCATCTGCGTGACGACGAACACAATCCGCTCACCGTCCGGGTGGAGGTACGCATCGGACGGTACCCGGAACTCGCCAATCTGGTCAGGACGCATGGGGACTCCTTGTCATGGTCGGTAGGCCCAACGGTAGGCCCTCTTGAGACCGCACCTCGCTCTCGACGATGTGTCGTGCCGTCAGCGGTGCAGAGCATTCGTCACAGGAAGAGGGTCGCTAGCCATCCTGCCGCAAGTCCGTACAGGCCGGCAACAACGTCGTCCATGGTGACACCGAGTGCGCCGTCGAGGCTCTCAGACTGAGGCACACCTGGAAGGACTTTGAATATGTCGGCCAGTCGAGCGACCACAACAGCGACTACCCAGGGCCATCCCCCGAGCCCGATCACCGCAATGGATGTCCCAGCCATCTCGTCCATGACGATCCATCCAGGGTCGGCGTGGTCATCTGCGAACGGCCGAGCCGACCACATCGATAGCGCAAAGAAGATGGCGAACGCTGCAAGCTGGATCCACCAAGGCCGGTTCCACCACAACAGGCCGAGGCCGGCTGCGAGTGCTGCACCGAACGTGCCGGCGCCGCTGTCTGATCCCCACAGCCTTGCAGGGATCAGCCCGACAGAGAATCCTGACGCAACGAATCGTTTCATGACGACGTACGGTACACAGCGGCGTCGCGCTTTCCGCGATCACGTCGCCTGATCGAAGGATCGCTATGAGAGGTCGATGTAGCGCGCTGCACCGACACCGTCGAGGTCCAACAAACCATCGAGGTCGGCTTCGAGAACGGAGGCGTCCAACGCGATCCCCATCATGGCCGCGGATCCGTCAGGGCCACGGCCAACGACCATGTCTGCGATGTTGCACCCGATGTCGCCGAGATAGGTGCCGACGCGCCCTATGCACCCTGGGATGTCCTCGTTGCGCACGAGCAGCATGAAGTCTGTGAGGGGTACCTCGATTGCGTATCCGTCAACACCGACGAGGACCATTCCCTTGCGCGCCATCACCGTGCCCGCGACGGTGCGTGTGCGCCCTCCGACCTCGCCGGTGAGGCGGATGACGGACTGGTAATCGACGACGTCGTGCTGAGATGCTTCGACAACACTCACGCCCCGAGACTCGGCTACGAGCGGCGCGTTGACGTATGACACGGGAGCCTCGCTGCTGGCAGCCAGCACCCCCTTGAGGGCGGACAGCGCTATGGGCTTCGTCGGCTCCTCCGCGATCTCGCCTCGCACGAGCACCTCCAGCTCGGCAGGCAAACCTCGGCCGAGCGACGTGAAGATCTTGCCGAGCTGTTCCGCTAAGTGGATGAACGGCTTGAGCTCGGGTGAAGCCAGAGGCCCGAGATCGAGATTGACTGCGCTCAGGACCATCTCTCCAGCGAGTGCCTCTGCAACCGACTCGGCAACAGCGACGCCTGCCTTGTCCTGGGCTTCCTTCGTGCTAGCACCGAGATGCGGTGTCACCGTCACCTCCGGCAGGTCGAAGAGGGGGCTGTCTGTGGATGGCTCCTTGTCGAACACGTCAATAGCTGCACCAGCGACCTTGCCCGATCGGATCGCCGCGGCGAGATCCTCCTCCGAAACGATGCCGCCACGGGCGACGTTGACAATCACCACGCCATCCTTCATGCATGCGATCGCCTCGGCATTGATGAGGTTTTCGGTCTGGGGTGTCCTGGGGAGATGAATGGTGATGATGTCGGCAACGCCGAACACGTCATCGACAGGGAGAAGTTCGACTCCCAGCCTTCTGGCACGATCCGATGTCACGTACGGGTCGAATGCCACAACCTCCAGGCCGAAGGCTGCCGCCCTCTGAGCGACCAACGTACCGATCTTGCCGAGGCCAAGCACGCCGAGCGTCTTTCCTTTGAGCTCGACACCTTGGAACAGCTTGCGATCCCAGCGACCCTCACGCAACGAACGATCGGCCAGGGCTATGTGTCGTGCTTGAGCAAGTATGAGCGCCATTGTGTGCTCCGCTGCCGAGATCGTGTTCGCGTTCGGGGCGTTCACCACCATTACGCCGTGGCTGGTCGCTGCTGCGACGTCGATATTGTCGACACCGATTCCGGCGCGCCCGATCACCGCGAGATGAGGGGCAGCTTCGATCATCTCCTTGTCGACCTTGGTTGCAGAACGAACGATGAGCGCAGAGGCATCAGCAAGTTCAGCGATCAACCGAGCTTGCGGCTCGCCAACGACGGTGACGAC
Organism: uncultured Acidimicrobiaceae bacterium; assembly: GCA_964460075.1. Classification (GTDB taxonomy): domain Bacteria; phylum Actinomycetota; class Acidimicrobiia; order Spongiisociales; family UBA5794; genus JAMBLL01. The sequence goes on along the minus strand of CAYWPC010000030.1, from coordinate 8,176 downwards.
ATGGCACGAACGCTCCAGAGCGGCAATGCCCGCCGGTGCGATTGACTCCGCGATAACGACCTTGTGATGACCCATGCGTTCTCCAGGTTGGCAAGGACCGCATGATGGCAGCCTATGAGCGTGGTGCGAAAACGACGCTATCTCGTCTTGTCCACCAGTACGGAGCGAACGACGTTCGGGTCCGCTCTGCCGCCCATGTGCTGCATGACCTTGCCGATGAGGAACCCGAACGGCTTCATGTCGCCTGACCTGATCTTGTTGAGCGCATCGACGTTATCACCGAGAACTACATCAACAGCTGCCTCGATTGCTGCCGTGTCTGAAACCTGAATCAGGTCTCTCGCGTCGGCGATTTCAGAGGGCGATCCCTCACCTTCGAGTACCCCAACGAGTACTTCCTTGGCAGCGGACGATGACAGGTCTCCCCTATCGACCATGCGAGCCAACTCGGCGACGTACCGGGGAGTCAGAGACGTATCTGCAAGGGTCACATCTTGCCGACGGAGGTACGCCACCACGTCTCCCGTCAGCCAGATAGCGACCGTTCGCGCAGGAACATCGTGCGAGAGAGCACCCTCAAACATCGCGGAAAGATCGGGACTGTCGACGAGGATGCCTGCGGTTTCCACATCGGCACCCGCCTCGACGAACCTGCGACGTCTCGCTGCAGGCAACTCAGGCAACGTCGCCTTTATCTCATCCTGCCACTCTTGAGTGACCTCAAGAGGGAGCAGGTCCGGATCCTGGAAGTAGCGGTAGTCCTCCGACTCCTCTTTGGTGCGCATCGAGGTCGTAACACCTGTGTCCTCGTTCCAGTGCCGAGTCTCCTGAGTTATGCTGCCGCCCCCTTCCAATACCTTTATCTGCCTGTCGATCTCGAAGTTGATCGCTCGCTGAAGCGACCGAAGTGAGTTGACGTTCTTCGTCTCGGTCCTCGTGCCCAACGTCGTCGAACCGACATGGCGCACGGAGACGTTCGCGTCGAAACGCATCGATCCCGCTTCGAGCCTGGCATCAGAGACACCCAAGGCGAGCACGATGCGTTGGAGCTCCGCGGCGTAGGCGCGGGCCTGATCTGCGGATCGGATATCGGGCTCGGTCACCACTTCGACGAGGGGAACGCCGGCACGATTGAAGTCGAGCAACGTGTGATCGGCATCGTGGATCCTGCCTCCGCCCTCACCCACATGTGAGCTCTTGCCCGTGTCCTCTTCCATGTGGACTCTCGTGATGCCAACAACCGTTGGCTCACCGTCAAGCAACACTTCAAGTGAGCCGTGCTCACAGACCGGGAACGTGAACTGGCTGATCTGGTAGTTCTTCGGAAGGTCGGGGTAGAAGTAGTTCTTTCGGTAGAAGAGCGACGATTCGTTGATTGCACAATCGAGCGCAAGTCCGATCTTGACGATGCTCTCGATCGCCTTTTCATTGGGTACGGGCAGCGCACCTGGGAGAGCGAGGCACACAGGACACACCGAGGTGTTCGGCTCATCACCGAACTCTGCAGGGCACGAGCAGAACATCTTCGACTTCGTTGAGAGCTCAACGTGCGTTTCCAACCCGATGACGGCTTCCCATTCGGTCATATCGGCACCACCTCGGACGTTGCGAGGACGGGGCGGTCGGTGAAGTCGACCAGTCGCTCTACCTCAGCGGCAACCCGGTACATGACCTCCTCGCCGAGAGCGGGCGCCATGATCTGAAAGCCGATGGGCAGGCCCGTGTCGTCAAGCCCGACAGGGACCGAGATTGCTGGGTCACCAGAGAGATTCGATGGGATTGTGCACACATCCGAGTAATACATAGCGATCGGATCGGCTGCTCGCTCTCCGATGGGGAAGGCCGTCGTGGGACTCGTTGGAGAGATGAGCACATCCACCTTCTCGTATGCAGAAGCGAAGTCTTTGCGCACCAGTGTGCGAACCCTCTGCGCCTGGCCGTAGAACGCGTCGTAGTACCCGGCTGAGAGGGCATAGGTGCCCAACAGAATCCGACGGATGACTTCGGGCCCGAAGCCCTCTGCTCTCGAATGGGCCATCATGTCCTCTGTGGTGCCCTCGACTGTGCTGCGATGGCCGTAGCGGACACCGTCGAACCGAGCAAGGTTGGCTGAGCACTCGGCCGGCGCGATCAGGTAGTAGGCAGAAAGAGCGAAGTCGGTCGACGGCAACGAGATCTCGACGATCTCCGCGCCAGCGTCCTGAAGTCTCCGAGCCGTCAGCTCGGTTGCGTCGACGACTTGGCGGTCGATCCCCTCAGCCATCAGCTCTTTGACAACACCGATCTTGAGCCCGCGAACCCCCGCCTCGAGCGACCGGCCGAAGCTGGGTACCGGCCCGTTGATACTCGTCGCGTCGTACCGGTCCCACCCGGCAACGGCACCAAGCAACGCAACAGAGTCGGCAACCGACCGCGCGAAAGGACCTATCTGATCCAGAGACGAAGCGAACGCAATGAGTCCGTACCTCGATACGAGGCCGTACGTCGGCTTCATGCCGACAACGCCGCACAGCGCCGCGGGCTGCCTGACCGATCCGCCGGTGTCGGACCCGAAGGATCCGAAGGCGGATCCAACCGCTGCAATCGCGGCCGAACCACCGGAGGAACCGCCCGGAACGACGTCGGTGTTCCACGGGTTGCGTGTCTCGCCGAACGCGGAGTTCTCGGTGGAGGATCCCATGGCGAACTCGTCGAGGTTCGTCTTCCCTGTGATAACGGCCCCTCCGGAGCGAAGCCGTGCAACGACGGTGCCGTCGTATGGGGGTTTCCAGCCTGCGAGGATCTTCGATGCAGCCGTCGTCTCGAGGCCGAGCGTGCACATGTTGTCTTTCAAGGCAACTGGGATGCCGTGCAGCGGACCGAGGTCTTCGCCTCGGGCGAGTGCCGCGTCTGCCGCTTCGGCGGACGCGAGTGCGCCTTCCTTGTCGAGTGTCAGATACGCGTGCACGTGGGCCTCTGTCACCGCGGCGCGGGTCGTGACGGCTTCGAGAAGGTCAACAGACGTGAAGTCACGCGATCGCAGGCCTGCACCGGCTTGTGTGATGGTGAGGTTGGCAAGATCGCTCATGTCAACCGAGGATCCTCGGGACCCGGAATCTGCCATCCTCACGGTCAGGCGCCTGACTCAGGAAGGAGTCAGGTTCGAGGCACTCTCCCACTTCGTCTTGGCGAAACCCGTTGACCATTGGCAGCGGGTGCGATGTCGGGGTGACACCATCCGTTGGCAGGGCCTGGACGCGTTCGGCGTGTTCGAGAATGTCGAGGAGCTGCGAGGAGTATGCCTCAAGCTCTTCGGCGGTCAGCGCGATCCTGGCGAGATGCGCGACCTTCGCAATGTCGATGTCTACGGGCATGAGCCGATGGTACCGATCCGCGCGACACTGGCAACCGTGCAGCCCTCGCACTGCTCGCGAAACGCGTTCCGCCAACGTACGTCGACGTGCCTGACTAGCCGATGTGCCTGTCTAGATGCCCAAGAATGTTGCCAGCACCGCGTATGCCACGTCGAGGTTGCCAGCGGGAACCGATTCATTCACCTGGTGTGCTTGTGCAACCTCACCTGGCCCGTAGTTCACCGCCACCGCTCCGCGGGCGGTGAGGCGAGCCACGTCGGTCCATCCCTGCTTTGCGGTTCGACCTCCACCGATGAGCGCCTCAAGACGCTGGACCATTGGATGGGAGGCATCCACCATCCCTGCAGGTGCTCGGTCCTTGATGATGACTGCATCGGCCTCGGCGGCTACACGAAGGAGCCGAGCCTCAGCCTCCTCGAGGGTGAAGCTCGGTGGAAACCGGTGGTTGAGGTTGATCACGAATTCGCTCGGAATGATGTTGTTAGCAATACCTCCTGCGGCGCGGGTGACGGAGAACACCTCGCGGTAGCTGAGGCCGTCGACGATGACGGGCTGCGCTTCGCACTCATGGAGGGCAGCGAGCCACCTTCCGGCCTTCGTTACAGCATTCTCACCGAGCCACGGTCGCGCCGAGTGCGCACTCGATCCTGTGAATATCACGTCGGCGTTCAACACGCCGCTGCAACCGAGCTCCAGTTTCAGGTCTGTCGGCTCGAGCACGATCGAAAGTTCGGCGTCGGTGAGCCACGACATTTCGTCGAGCACCGCTTCGAGGCCGTTGCGGTCCGCTGGCCCCTCCTCGGCGTCGTAGAACACACAGACAAGGCCACTGGGCGTCTCTGAGACGCCGGCGTCGAGCAGCGCCATCATGACCGCGAGACCCGATTTCATGTCAGACGAACCAAGGCCGACGAGCCGGTCCCCTTCGACCCGCGCCTCGGGATCACCCTGTTGGGGGACGGTGTCTGTGTGCCCGTACAACGCAACAAACGTTCCATGCTCGGGCCGTCCCCCTATGACGACGGCGTTCCCGATTCGCTGTGTCAGATATCGGCTCCGATATCTGTCATGGATCCATGTGCACAGCTCGCCCTCAGAGCCCGTCACCGATGGGATATTGACAATGTCGATGAGTGTGTCAAGCATCGTCACACCTGCACCTCGAAGGTACGAAGCGCGTCGTTGAGCGAGGTTTTCCTGTCCGTCGACTCGGTACGTCTTCCGATGATGAGCGCACACGGGAGATCGTACGAGCCTGCGGGGAACGTCTTGGGTCTCGTTCCTGGGATCACGACCGAGTTCGCTGGAACGATTCCCCTTCTCTCGAGCGGCTCGGGTCCTGTGACATCGATGATCGGGGTTGATGAGGTGATCGTCGTGTTCGCTCCGAGCACGGCGCCCTCCTCGATGATCACGCCTTCTACGACGATGCTCCGTGAGCCGATGAACGCTCCGTCCTCAACGATCACAGGCCGCGCACCTGGCGGTTCGAGCACACCGCCTATGCCGACGCCGCCGCTGAGGTGAACGTCCTTGCCGATTTGGGCGCACGACCCGACGGTTGCCCACGTGTCGACCATCGTCCCCGAGCCGACGTAGGCACCGATATTGATGTATCCGGGCATGACCACGACCCCTGGCTCGCAGAAGGCTCCGTAGCGGACGGTTCCTGGAGGGACAACACGAATGCCTTGCTCTGCGAGCCCGGTCTTCGTCGGAATCTTGTCGTAGTACTCGAAAGGACCGGCACCGAATGTTCGAACTTCGCTGATGCGGAAGTACAAGAGGATCGCTCGCTTGATCCACTCGTTGACGACCCAGCCGTCTGCATTGTGTCGAGCGACCCTGAGTTCGCCGCGGTCGAGCAGGGCGATCGTACGGTTGACCGCCTCTACGGCGTCGCCGAGTTCTATTTCGCCCGCATAGGCACTGTCGACCAGCGTCTGATCGGTCATAGCGTCCTCCCGTACGTCGTTCACTGTCGCAGCACCCGTGTCAGTTCTTGAGCTGCAGCGACGCATTCTTCCAGAGCAGGCACGAGCGCAAGGCGAATGTACCCCTCCCCACCAGCTCCGAACACTCGTCCCGGTGACACGACGATGCCGTGTTCAAGAAGCCGATCGGTCACAGCCAGGTCATCACCGACCCTCACCCATAGATACAAGCCAGCCCGAGACGCAACAATCTCCATTCCAAGTTCCAGGAACGCTCGCTCGAGGATTCGCCGCTTGGACGCAAATATTTCTCTGCGATCGGATGCATGGGCGTCGTCACTCCAGGCCGCAACTGCTGCGCCCTGAACGAAATCCGGTGAAGCTGTCCCGGTTGCGGATCGCAGCATCCCCAGCGCGGCGACCGCTTCGGCGTCACCGACGATCGCCCCTGAGCGGTATCCGGTCATGCCGGACCGCTTCGATAGCGAGAGATACACCAACGTACCTGTGAGGTCTGGGCCTGCTACCTGAATCATCGATGCAGGCCCTTGTGGATACGCCGCTTCCTCATAGGTATCCGTGTAGCACTCATCTGACAACAGCAGTGATCCATGTGCCCTGCAACTCGCATAGAGATCTTCGAGGTCGGCCCTTGGAGTGACTGCACCCGACGGGTTGTGCGGGGTACAGGTCCAAACGAGGCGTGCGCGGTCCCATGCGTCCTGCGGCACATCGCTCGAACGCATCACGAAGTCGTTTCCTAGCACGACTGCGACGGGATCGGCTCCTGCGAACAACGAACCTCGTTCGTAGATCGGATACCCCGGAGAGGGAAACACGACTACGTCACGGGCGCCTCGATCGATGAAGGCCAATGGCGTCGAGAAGATCGCCTCCTTCGATCCGCTCGTCGGCATGATCTGACTCGACGGGTCGACGGTGACGCCGTGACGTCGCTCGACGTATCGCGCAATCGCTGCCCTCAACTCCGCACGACCCGTTGCTGTGGGGTATTGCGACACGTCTGGCAGAGAGGCGATGAGGGCCTGGGAGATGAACTTCGGCGTTGGCTCTCTCGGATCACCGATGGAGAAATCGATGACTGGCAGGCCGAGCCGTTCTCGTTCGGCTGCCCGTTCACGGAGCATCGCGATCGGATAGCTGCCGAGACCTTCGAGTACCGGGTTCAGTTTCATTACCCCAACGGTAGCGCCCAGCCGACAACCGTCTGGCTTCAACCCATCTACCATCTCTGGGATGAACACCACCGGCTACCGAGTCACCTACACGGTGCTCGCCATTGCGCTCCTCGCGATCATCGGTGGTGCGATCCTTCTGATACCGGCTGGCAATCCCTCATTACTCCCGCCCGCCGTTGAGAGGTATGCCCCGAACGATGGAGACATCGCAATCAACCCGATCACCGTGGTGATCGACCTCAAGGCGAACTACAGCGCACAGTTTGTCATCGACGGTGTCCGCATCCCTGACTCCGATGTCGATTCCATCGTCGCGACCGGTCGATACCAGTTCGAACCAGGACCTGGAAAGATTCTGGAGAGATGGACACCTGGCGAGCACACCGTCGTTGCCACCTGGGTTGGTGGTCCAAGCGATACCGATACAGGAACCCTCGTGTGGACGTTTCGCGTGCAGTAGATCTCTGACCTGTCGAGAACACGTCTGAGATGGTTACTCGTTGTGGTCGGCTGCGCCGTCGGCATCGTGGTCGTCGAACGCCGTAGCGTCGTAGTCAGGGCCGCACACTGCCGGCCCGTCCGCAGAGCCGACTTCGGCGTGATCCTCGGCCCCGTCCTCATCATGATCAGCCGGCGCCTCGTCGTGACCCGCCGGGGGCGCGTCGGCCTCGGCGTGATCACCTGCCGGCGCGTCGACCATGGCTCGCCAGTCTGGACGGTCAGGGGCAGTCTTCTCCCATGACCTCAGGCACGCCACGAGCGACGCCATCTGCTCACGGGTGAACGGACCGCCGAATTGCTGGCCGTACGCAACCATCTCGGTTCCGGGAACTCCCGTGTTGACGATCGAGAGAATCTGGTCGTCGGTTGCAATGCTGAGGAACTGCACAGAGTTGAGTGCAGGAGCGTCCACTCCCTGTCCAATCGCACCATGGCACGCGGAGCAGGTGGATGACCACAGAACCTCACCCGCGCGTGCGAGGTTGTTCTGCGCCACCTCTGCAGCGTCGGCGCGTGCCGACGGCTCAAACACACGGTAGATGGGAAACGCGAGCACCCCTATGAGTATGAGAACGAGACCGGCGACCATCCAGCTGTTGGTGCGGCTTTCGAGTCCGTTGTCGTTCGATGGCATAGACAGAGCTCCTACTCCGATGACGCCTCGAGGCACTCGGGCCCCTTCGGCGGTTCGTTGATCGTTTCAGGTGTGCCGGCAGGAGCACCGAGAATGACCTTTGACGTATCGGGGACGACGACGCCGTCCACGATCTCAAACTCGTACTTGTCCATTCCCCGCGGTGCGGGACCGCGGCGGTATTCGCCGATGCGGCTGTACACGGATCCGTGGCAGGGACATTCGAACTGGCCAGAACTCTCGCACCATGGGACTTTGCATCCGAGGTGAGGGCACTTCCACCAGAGTGGCACGACTTCGCCCTCGGACTCGGTCAGATAGCCACGCATCGTTGGAAACTCGACGACGGTGTCTGACGGTATCGCATCCGGTGCGATCGTGGCAACGGGCCCACCGGCCTGCCCTGCTGCTGGTTGTAGGAAGTCCCACGATGTCCAGGCTGCGGCTCCCGCCATGATGGCGATGCCCCATTTCCAAATTCGTGAGAGAAATGTTCGTCTTTCTAGGTCTTCGCTCATAGGTCTCCATACCATTCCTGCCATGGCCACACCCAGC
>CAYWPC010000029.1:0-24590 GCA_964460075.1 uncultured Acidimicrobiaceae bacterium | reverse complement strand
AACACCCAGAGCCAGAGCGGTTGGGGAAGCTCTTGCACGAAGGACAACACGGCCAAGACACCCAGTCCGGCGATCGCGAAAATGATCGCCAGACGGACCTTGGCCCGTTGCTGTCGTGCTAGCTCATTGGGGAACATGGGGTTCCTTGCTCGGGAACGACGAGGAGGGGTGCCACCCGGGAGGCCCGCTAGCCGACCTTGATGTTTGCTGCGCCGGCCAATAGGGCCGCTGCCAGAGTTCCAAGGGTCAATGCGAGCTTGACAAGAGTGCTCTTCACGATTGTCTCCAGGGTCGTTTCCTCGTCGTCGGCATCTAGTCGCCGCATCAGGGAACGTTGATCCGCTTCGCTGGAGTTTGTACGTTCGAGCCACCCGGGTATCCACCACCTCCAATGCCCAGATGTTCACTTCACCCAAGCAAATCGTTCAGTATTCGGTTCAGACACCTACCCAACCGAACCCGAACTTATGTGATACCCACATAGGTACGACCCGAACCCCGCCCAGGGGTCATACTGTCAAGCGCAGACAGCAAGTGACAAGATACCCCGAAATCACCCAATCCCGCAAGGTTTCCGCAACATCGGGTAATCATGCGTTCGGGTTGACGCAGTTCCCAGACATTCTTCGACTACCCTTGGCGGTGCAATGACGGTGAATTTCAGAGAACTCGAAGAAGGCCTCAGCAGGCTCGAATCCATCGACGCTGCGCGTGTGGTGAATCAAGGAAGCAAGATCACCGAAGTTCACGTCATCGCAGCACCGGACAAGCCCGCAAAGCAGGTCGTCCGCGACGTCCAGAGCATGGCGATCGCCCGCTACGGACTTTCGATCGACCGCCGTGTGATCTCGGTCGTCCAGATACGACCCCAAGACCTCGACATCGCGTCACCGATCCGTGCCGCATTGACGAAGGTCGGCGAGACACCGAACGGGACCCGCACCACCATCCAAGTCACGCTCCGGCACGGTGACCAGGAACACACAGGGTCCGCAACAGGTCCCGCAGTAGCGTCCGCCCGCCTCCGACTCGTCGGCGAGGCAACGATCGACGCCATCGAAGTAACGTTCCCAGCGATGCCACCGATCGCCCTGGACGCGATAAGCGTGAACACGGTCGGTGCACGCGACGTGGTAGTGGCCGTTGCCGTCACCGCGAGCAACCGTGGCGGCGAGAACCTCAACGTCGGCTCGTCGCTCGTCAACGGCAACATCGACGATGCTGCTGTCAAGGCCGTGCTCAGCGCCCTGAACAGACGGCTCGGAGCACTCCAAGAGTGAACCATCCGGAGCGACACGCTCAAGCCAATCTGTCGAGCGGCCCACAACCGGCAGTGACGTCCATCGTCGTCTCCCCACACTACATCGCATCCCAGGCCGGTCTCGATGTGATCGCACAGGGTGGAAACGCTGTCGATGCCGCCATTGCGGTAGACGCAGTGCTCGCCGTCGTCGCACCAGACACGTGCGGACCCGGCGGTGACCTCTTCGCCTTGATCTCCGAACCGGGCACAACACAGCCAGCGACACTCAACGCCTCAGGACGGGCAGGGTCCGGTGTTACCGCGGACGACATACGCGACGCCGGACACGGTGAAATACCCTACCGAAGCCCCTGGTCGATCACCGTCCCAGGATGCGTCGATGGTTGGGAGGCACTCGTCGAACGCTTCGGAAACCTGGACTTGGCCACGACACTTACACCAGCCATCACGATTGCACGAGAAGGATTCCAGGTCTCACCCGAACTCGGGAACTCCCTCGAACGACTCACAGACCTGATCGGCGACCAGGCATCGAGCCCTCCGCTGTACCCGAACGGCGCACCGGCGCCAGTCGGATCTGTGATCACAAGACCGGCCCTTGCCGACACCCTCGAAACGTTGGCGACCTCTGGAAGGGATGCGTTCTACCTCAGCGATGTGGGAGCCGGCATTACTGAGGCAACTGGCGGGGCGGTCACTCCGGATGATCTCGCCGTCTGTCAAGCAGAGTGGGTCGATCCGGCCTCCCTCGACATCTTCGGGAAGACGGCCTGGACGATCGGCCCCAACTCACAGGGATACTTGACGCTCGCAACGCTGTGGATCTTCGAGCACCTCGACCCTCCAGACGACCCACAGAATCCACTCTTCCATCACCTCCTCATTGAGGCGTACCGATCTGTTGCCTGGGAGCGATCCATGTTCGTCACAGAACCGACGGTGGCTCCGCTGCGTTGCGAGCAACTCCTCGACCCGACCCGCCTCGCAGAGCGAGCTTCCACGATCGACCGGTCGCGAGCGGGTCGATGGCCGATGCCCCGACCTGCACCAGGCGGAACGGCCTACATGACCGTGAAGGACCGCAACGGCATGGGTGTCTCGTTCATCCAGTCGAACTATGCAGGCATCGGCTCTGGTCTCTCGGCTGGTCGGACGGGCGTATTCCTCCACAATCGAGGGGCAGGCTTCAACCTCATCCAGGGCCACCCGAACGAATACGAGCCGGGACATCGCCCGTTGCACACGCTCTCACCCATGCTGTGGACCGGCGGCAATTCTTTGGACCTACTCCTCGGAACCCGCGGAGGTCACCAGCAGCCGCAATACCTCGCCCAATTCGCGGCGAACCACTACCACGCCAACCTATCGACCGACGAAGCCCAGATGGCAGCTCGATGGAATATGGAACAACCGGAACCCGGCACGGACAGCGCTTTCGCGGTTGAGGCTCGCTTCGGAGACGACACAGTCAAGGGACTCGAAGCACTGGGGCACACAGTCACACGTGCTGGGATGTGGGAGCCGGGGTGGGGCCCTATATCGGCGATCGACACCAGCCACGAGATGGTCGGTTCAGCCGATCCGAGAATCTCGACATCGGCAGCGCTCTCCGGATAAACGTCAATCGTCCGAGAAGAACCCTGGGATCGGGGCCGGCGTCGGGAGGCGCCTCTTCCGACGATGCTTGGATATCCAACCGAGCGTTGCCGCAACCGCAGCGACGACCAGGACCGCAATCGCGAGCCCGACACCGACCTTCCAATCGGATGTCGGCGTGGTACGCCCCGTGAGGTCGGCGCGCAACGCGACCCGCCACTCACCTTCGATTCTCGACCACACGACGGGATCCGTCTCAGCAAGTACGGACGTTCCGTATGCCGAGACGGCGTAATCGACGAAATCACCGACAGCGCGGAAGTTGCTCTCAGGATTCCAATCCTGGACCGGTTCCTGGGACGAAGCCGCCCAGTCGATGACCGAGTCCGTGTCGAAGAAGTTCTCGACCATCACGTCCCTGTGGTAGTACTCGAGCCGGTTAAGGATTCGCGCTCGATACCAGTACGCGATGACGCCTGCAATCGGCTCGGGGAAGGCGGTGTCACCGTTGTTCTGCCAGAGGGCCTGATGCGCCAACGCAAACGCCGCTGCAGGCCCAATGAACCCAGGGCGCTGCGTGTTGAGGAGTATGAAGCGCTCTCTAAGATCTTGATGCGCTTGGAACTGTCTGCTGCCAGACACGAACTGGTCGCCGATCGATCGAAACTCGTTATCGACTAGGCAGACCGTCGTCTCGAACGAACCGATGTCGTCGGTGATCCATCCGCCGACAAGACCGATCTCCCTCTCGAACCGATCGGCCATTGCAGCCGGGACGCCCACCCCGTACACAGCAATGTCACCCGCCGAGATGAGCGACCAGGACACGTCGGGAAATCGGTCTGCACACGTTGGAGTAGCTGCCTGCACCGGCATCGCGACGATGGCGAACGCGCCAAGAACAGCGCCAAGAACGATGAGATGCCTCCGAACCGTCTTCACCTCGGAAAGGTACACCGAAGCGTAGGAAACGAATCCAGATGGCCTCCCATATCTTGGCAGCGCCGGGTTGCTCTATCGAGGCAGCCGCTATACCCTTGAGAGCAGAGGTGGCCCGACCAGCACTGAGGATCGTGCCGCCGTGTGTGGAGTCGTCACTGTTGACGAGATCTGTTGAGTACGTACAAGCGAGATCCGCGGAGCGACGTGAGACCTCGAATACCCCTTGCATATGCCGGGCTGTTGATCGTTGCCCTTCTGGCGGTGATCGGCTTCGCCGCGTTCTCAACACCGACATCACCGGCAGAGAGCAACGCCACAGAGCCCGCAGCGGAACCGTCGCTGCCTGGCGAGGAGATGTCTGGACGAGTAGCTTCGGCAGTCTTCGCTCTTCGGGTTTCCGACACCGAGAGCCGGACAGCAACCACTCAGACCACCCCGCCGGAAACGACGACCTCCACCACGCTCGAAGAGACGATGACATTCCAGGCGAACGACGCGAGCAGCGAATCCTCGGTAGATGAGCCATCCTCGACGACGTCTCCTGCAACCACCACATCCACCACAGCCACCACGACGACACAGCCGACGACCACGACCTCCGCCGCACCGAAGGACACGACACCTCCTGCACTCAAGGTCACCTACCCGAAGAACGAATCAACGGTGACAAGCCGGTCGGTCGTCTTCAAGGGGACAGTGGAGAAGGGCGCAAGCGTACGTTCCGGACCGTACGACGCAACCGTGAAGGATGATGGAACGTGGTCTCTCAACCTCGTCGTCACCGATGGAGCAAACGGTGCGGTGATCACAGCAACCGACACAGCAGGAAACTCGACTTCGACCAGGGTGGTCGTCTACTACCAGACACCCACGACGACAACGACGACCCATCCAACAACGACAACTACACATGTCGACACGACGGCTGGAACGCAGGCCCCGACGACAACCTCTGGATCGACTTCCACCGGATCGACGTGGTCACCGAACTGGCCTGCCGACTCTGGCGGCAAGCGTGACGTCGAATACTGGCGATCGACCGTCGAGCAGTATTGGCCGGCGAATCGGGTCGATTGCGCGCTCGGCATCATTCGCAGAGAGTCGAGGGGCGACCCCAGGGCGTACAACGCGTCAAGTAACGCCGAAGGTTTGATGCAGCACCTGAGCAAGTATTGGAAGGCACGCGCACGTGGAGCGGGTTTCGTCGACGAGAACCGCCTCGTGTCCACGCCGTACAACGGCGAAGCGAACATCGCGGCCGGCGCCTACCTGGCAAACTATTACAGCAGCGCAGTTGGCCAATGGTGGAACCCGTGGAAGTCGAACAATGGCGAATTCACCGCTCTCTACGGTACCTGCCAAAGCTCCAACCCGTCGTAGTATCCGAACAGCATGAACCGCACAGCAAAGAGCCTCATACGGGCCGTCGGCGTCATCGCAGGTCTCGGCGCAGCAGCCTGGGCACTCCGCGACCGGCTGCTGCCCGCACCGGAAGTCCATAACGAGCCGCCACCGCGATTCCGCACCGTGACGCCCGTCTCCGACGACCTGACAGAGATCAAGGGCATCGGTCCCGTCAAAGCAGGCAAGCTCAACGAAGCACGAATCGTCACGTTCGCGCAGTTGGCCGCAACGTCGCCAGAGGATCTCGCAGAGGCTGCAGGGACATCACCTTCCACAGCGCAAGCTTGGATCGAAGCAGCAGACGCGCTGACCTGACGTGTTGTATCTGACCGAGCCTGAACAACTCGGTGATGTCCTTCCCGGCGAGCCGCGATACCGCACAGACCAACTGCGTGACTGGCTATACCGAACACCTGTGCTCACCGCGGAGGGTATGACCAACCTCCCCAAGGTGCTCCGCAGCACGATCGGGCCGCAACTGTGGCCGTTCGTTGTTGACATCGAGCAGTCTGCCGATGGGGGCCAAACGAAGAAGTGGCTGTTCCGCTGCGCGGACGGCTCACCCATCGAATCGGTGCTGATGGGCTACGCCGACCGGACGACCCTGTGCATCTCGTCGCAGGTTGGCTGCGCCATGGGCTGCACGTTCTGCGCCACGGGACAGTTCGGCTTCGATCGGCACCTCGACGCCGGTGAGATCGTCGCACAGGTTGCGTACGCCAACGCATACCTCCACGCTACGCCGCTGCCCCGAAGCCCTGAGCATGTCACCAACGTGGTCTTCATGGGCATGGGAGAGCCGCTTGCCAACTACGCGAACACGATCGAGTCGATCCGAAGAATGGTCGATGTCATGGGCCTATCCGCACGCTCCATTACCGTGAGCACCGTCGGATTCGTGCCAGGCATGAGGAAGCTAATCAACGAACCGTGGCCGTTGAACCTCGCGGTGAGCCTGCACTCGACGATCCCTTCGAAGCGCTCACAGCTCGTGCCGATCAACGACCGATATCCCATCGACGACGTTGTTGAGGCCGCTGAGGACTACTTCGCAGAGAAGGGTCGACGGGTGTCCCTCGAATGGACACTCATCGCGAACGAGAACGACTCGGAGGAGGAAGCAACCGGCCTCGCCCGCATCGCTCGGCAGATGCGTGCACACGTCAACGTCATCGCCCTCAACCCGACACCGCTAAGCACGGACCGGCCCCCGGACCACGACCACATCCGTAAGTTCATCGGAACGCTGAAGCGAGAAGGTGTCAACGTGACGCTGCGCGACACACGGGGCCAAGACATCGATGCCGCATGCGGCCAGCTTCGGCTTCGAGCCCAAACCAAATAGTCGATGCTGCGCTGTGCGGTCACACCAAGCAGGCAGTTCAGCAACAGTCTCCCGGCGCTAGCCTTTCACTCAACCGAACGGGGCAGCATGCAACTCCAACCAGGCGATACGGCACCGAGCTTCCAAGCGATCGACCAGACAGGGACCGAGCGGAACTCGGCCGAGTTCACCGGCGAAAAACTCGTCGTGTACTTCTACCCCAAAGCCTTCACTCCAGGGTGCACAACCGAGAGCTGCGACTTCGCCGAACGGTACGACCTGTTCACGTCGTCCGGCTACACAATCCTTGGCGTGTCACCGGACTCCCCCGAGAAGCTTGCGAAGTTCAAGACCGAATACCACCTGCCGTTCGACCTTCTCTCCGACCCGGACCGCACGGTTGCCACGGCGTTCGGGGCATACGGCAAGAAGAAGAACTACGGCAAGGAATACATGGGAATCATCCGTTCGACGTTCCTCATCGGAGCCGAAGGGACCGTCGAACGGGCGTACTACAACGTGAAGGCGAAGGGCCACGCAGAACGAGTAATCGAGGCCGCCGCACCATGAGCTCGGAAGTTCGCACAGCCGTCTTCCCCGTGGCGGGGCTCGGAACCAGGTTTCTCCCTGCGACGAAGTCGATCCCTAAAGAGCTACTCCCGATCGTCGACCGGCCACTGATCCAATACGCCGTCGACGAAGCACGCGCAGCCGGCATCGAGAACCTCATCTTCGTCACAGGACGCGGCAAGGGCGCCATCGAAGATCATTTCGACGTGAGCTACGAGCTGGAGACCACGCTTGCGGCACACGGCAAGTCGTACGAACTCGAGCAACTCAAGGCGCTCCGTCCCGGCCCTGGACGCGTAGCGTACGTGCGCCAGATGCAGCCTCTCGGCCTCGGTCATGCCGTGTGGTGCGCGAGGCACCTCATAGGCGACCAGCCGTTCGCGCTCCTCCTCGCGGATGAGCTCATCCTGTCAGACCCACCATCGATCGGCGCAATGATCAAGGTACACGAGACGTTCGGGGGCAACGTCGTGCTCGTCGACGAGGTGCCACAAGAGCGGACGAACCGCTACGGGATCATAGACCCTGGGCATGAGGCGGACGCCGTGATCGAAGTGACAAGCCTTGTAGAGAAACCCGACCCCACAGAGGCTCCGTCCAACCTCGCGATTGCGGGGCGCTACATACTCGACCCATCGATCATGGACATCATCGAAACCACGGAACCAGACGGTGGTGGCGAGATTCAGCTCACCGACGCATTGGTGCAATCTGTCGGCTCAACCCCGTTCCACGCCGTGAGGCTCACAGGAGAGCGATACGATTGTGGCTCCAAGCTCGGATTCATCGAAGCGACGTTGCACCTCGCACTGAGCCGAGAAGATCTCCACACCGATGTCCAACACATGATCGACTCGATGGCGAGCGGCTCCGGCTAACCGCCAAGAGACTGACACAGCCCTGTACACACTCCCCCGACGAAGGTTCACCGTGACAAAACTCAAACAACTCAACGACGTCGGCCAGTCCATCTGGTACGACTTCATCCGCAGGGACATGCTGACCGGCTCAGGGCTCGCCGACCTCGTAGAGGAAGGCGTCCGGGGCGTGACCAGCAACCCATCCATCTTCGAGAAGGCGATTGCGGGATCCAACTTGTACGACGAGACGTTGGCTTCCCTCGGTGCAGTCGATGCCCAGTCGGCCTTCGAATCCCTCGCAATCTCGGACATCCAGAGTGCTGCAGACATCCTGATGACGGTGTACGAGTCCTCAGGTGGAAACGACGGCTACGTCAGTCTCGAAGTATCACCAAGGCTCGCCCACGACACCGCAGCCACCATTGCCGACGCGATGCGGCTGTGGGCTGCCGTCGACCGACCCAACCTGATGGTCAAGGTCCCTGCAACCACCGAAGGCATTCCGGCCATCGAGGAGCTCACCGCGGCAGGTATCAACGTCAATGCAACCTTGATGTTCTCCCTCGACGACTACGAAGCTGTGGCACACGCCTACGTTCGGGGCGCCGAGCGAGCAGCCGACCCGAGCAGGCTGGCTTCTGTGGCGTCGTTCTTCGTGTCACGAGTGGACTCTGCAACCGACGCCGCGCTCGAAGAGGTCGGAACCGCACGGGCGCTCGAACTGCGTGGAAAAGCCGCAGTCGCCAACGCGAAGCTCGCATATCGCCGATATCAAGAAATCTTCGAAGGAGAACCATTTGCGTCGCTGCGAGCACGCGGCACAAGCCCGCAACGCGTCCTTTGGGCCTCCACGTCAACGAAAAACCCTTCGTACAGCGACGTGATGTATGTCGAGGAGCTCATCGGCCCGAACACGGTAAACACGGCTCCACCGAACACGATCGAGGCCTTCCTCGACCACGGTGACGTTCAACCTGGAACCCTCACCGAGGACGTCGACGAGGCACAGACGCTGATCGCCGCCTTATCGGAAGTCGGTGTCAACTTCGACGCGATCACCGACCAGTTGCAGGTAGACGGAGTCGCGTCCTTCGCATCCGCGTTCGATAACCTCCTCGATGCCATTGCAGCAAAGCAGCCGGGGGTAGAGGCGTGACCGCCCGTTTGGGAGACATCTCGATCCCTTCAGCCGTTCGCGAGCAAGCCGAGCGCTGGCAAGCTGGGCGGCTGATGGAGCGCCTGTGGGATCTTGATCCCACCGTGTGGAGCGATATCGACGTTCCAGAGATCACCGACAGGCTCGGGTGGTTGACGCTTCCCTCCACATCTCGACACCTGGTGGCAACGGTTGCAAGCCTTTACGCCGACGCCGGAGCGTCGGGTATCACCGACATCGTGCTCTGCGGTATGGGCGGTTCGTCCCTGGCGCCTGAAGTCTTCTCGATGTCCCTACCGAGAGCATCAACCGATCCATCGCTCACTGTCCTCGACTCGACCCACCCAGATGCGGTTGCAGCCGTCGACGCCGCAACCGAGCCGGAACATACCTGGTACGTCATCGCGTCCAAGTCGGGAACGACACTTGAGACGATGTCCCTGTTCCGATGGTTCTGGGCACGAGCAAGCAGTGCAGTGGCCTCCCCAGGTGAGCACTTCATCGCGATCACCGACCAGGCTTCACCACTTGAACAACTCGCAGGAGACCGAGGCTTTCGGGCAACAGTCCCGGCAGACGCAACCGTCGGGGGTAGGTATTCTGCGCTCACCTCGTTCGGCCTCGTTCCAGCAGGTATGTGCGGCGCAGACCTTGATCGTCTCCTCGACACTGCTGCCTTGGCGGCTGCCGCATGTGGACCGGACGTCGACTTGCTTGACAACCCTGCCTTCGTGCTTGGTGCGCTCATGGCCACGAACGCTCTGCGAGGCATCGACAAGGTCCATCTCGTTGCCACAAATCCCGTTGCACCATTCCCCATCTGGGTGGAGCAACTCATTGCAGAGTCGACAGGCAAGGACGGCAAGGGAATCGTCCCCGTCGACGGTGGCCCGACCCCTGCACGAGCACACGACGGCACCGTGATAGCCGTAGGGCACCAGCAGGACCCGCAAGCCTCTCTCAACGTGCTCGTCGACGACGAGTACGACATTGCTGGAGCGATGTTCATCTTCGAACTTGCCACAGCGATCGCTGGGGAGATGCTCGGCATACATCCGTTCAACCAGCCAGACGTCCAACTCGCAAAACAGCTCGCTGCTTCGGCGATGTCGGGACATCTCGACAACGAAGCGCCCCCGCCGCTGGACATCGAGACAGACGACGTGACCGCGTCGCTTCGTGAACTGTTCGCCGGAGCTCCACCGTCGTACGCCTCGATTCAGGCATATCTCGCGCCGAGCAGAAGCACCGACGACGTGCTCAGCGACATCCGGTCGATCATCGACGCAACAAAGGCTGTGTACTCGACAACTGGATACGGTCCACGGTTTCTGCACTCGACAGGTCAACTCCACAAGGGCGGGCCTGAAGGAGGCGTATTCATCCAAATCGTCGACACACCAAAGAACACTTTGCCGGTACCCGAAACCGACTTCTCGTTCAACAGGCTGATCGAAGCCCAAGCCGCAGGTGATCGAGCGGCACTCGTCGGACGCGGACGCAGCGTGATCTCGGTACATCTCG
Organism: uncultured Acidimicrobiaceae bacterium; assembly: GCA_964460075.1. Taxonomy (GTDB): domain Bacteria; phylum Actinomycetota; class Acidimicrobiia; order Spongiisociales; family UBA5794; genus JAMBLL01. Next base: position 13,950 of record CAYWPC010000029.1, on the reverse strand, counting down.
GCCGAGACACCAACGCTGGGCTGCAACGCCTCGTCGAGTCGATGCGATCGGCGTTGTCATGACCGCAGGCGTCGCCTTCGTCATCTTCGGTGCGACCGGCCACCTCGCACGCACAAAGCTTCTGCCTGCACTTGCGAATGTTGTCATGGGCCAGGATTTCGACACACACGCGGTGGTCGGTGTTGGCGTCAGTCCCCGCTCGGATGCTGACTTCAAGGAGTTCGTCCGCTCAAGCCTGCTTGCCAGCGATCTCAAGAGCGAATGCATCGAATGTTTCCTCGGGGGCACATTCACGTACCGGTCCATCAGCGAACCAGGCGCATACGTAGACCTTGGCGACACCGTGCGTCGCATCGAAGCCGAAACCGAACTGTCAGGTAATCGAATCCTCTATCTCGCAGTGCCGCCTTCACAGCTCGACACAACCATCGACGGCATCGAACAGGGCCGACTGCACGACAGCAACGGGTGGACACGCCTCGTGGTCGAGAAACCCTTCGGAACCGACATGGCCACTGCAACAGCGTCCAACCAGCTCATCCACCGGGTGTTCGCCGAGGAGCAGGTGTACAGGATCGATCACTACCTTGGCAAGGAGACCGTCCGCAACCTGCTGGTGTTCAGATTCGCCAACGCACTCTTCGAGCAGACGTGGAACCGGCGCCACATCGAATCTGTCGAGATCACGGTCGCTGAGTCCGACGGTGTCGGTGAGAGGGCTGGGTACTACGACGAATCGGGAGCCGTTCGCGACATGGTGCAGAACCATCTCACGCAGATCCTGACGCTCATCGCAATGGAGCCTCCGGTCTCGATGACAGCAGACGCCGTGCGATCAGAGAAGGTGAAGGTGCTCCACGCTGGCCGCCGCATCGACGCCAGCGACGCAGTCTTGGGCCGCTACGTTGCCGGTGAAGCTGCCGACGACGGCGAGCCGGAACCTGGGTATCTCGACGAGCCAGGCGTCGACCCCGACTCGATCACACCAACCTTCGCCGCGATGCGTGTCTACATCGACAACTGGCGATGGCAGGGCGTTCCGTTCTATCTGCGAACAGGCAAGCGAATGTCTGGACGCGTCACCCAGGTGGTCGTCAGGTACCACAAGCCACCCGTGTGCCTGTTCGACGAGGCTCAGGACTGCCCCATTCACCAGAACATCCTGATCCTGCGGCTACAACCCGACGAGGGGTTCAAGCTGTTCTTCGATGTCAAGCAGCCCGGCGACGATGGGCGGATCGAACAGATCCCGCTCTCTGTGCGATACGACGACGTGCTCGCCGACGCGCCGAGCGCCTACGAGACACTGCTCGCAGACGTCCTCGAAGGCGACCAGACGTTGTTCGTGCGCTCAGACGAAGTCGAAGCGTCGTGGCGCCTCTACGCGCCGCTCCTCGAGCGCACCGACATCGGCGCGTACACCGCTGGATCCGACGGGCCCGTCGACGCCGGAGGGCTCATCACGACCTATCCCAACGTTTGGACGGCGCTATGACTCTTCGCTCAAGTCGCGAGGAAGCTCAAGAGTGAAGACACTGCGATCGGTTAACCGGTAGGTCAAGGAACCACCCATAAGCTCAGCAAGCGCACGCGACACCGTGAGACCAATACCGACAGATCCTGGCTGGCCCGGTACGGCGTGTGCACGCTCGTACGCAAGGAAGATTCGGTCCCGGTCGGCCTCAGGTATACCGTCGCCGTCGTCGACGACCTCCACCGCAACGGCGCCTGGGGTCGAAGACATACGGACCTCGACGTTGGGACCGCCGTATCGGAAAGCGTTCGTCAACAGGTTCCTCAGGATCTGGCGCACACGAATCGGGTCGGCGTCCACGACGCCAGCTTCGAGCGACGTCTCGATCTTCTGGGAACGCCCTTGAGCGAACCCCGCAATCACGGCGCAGACTTCGCTCTCCAGGTCGACCGGCTCAGAGAGAACCGACACGTTCCCGATGTTGGACCGCGCAGCAATGAGTAGATCGTCGATGAGGTTCGACATGTCGCGACTCTGCTCGACCAGCAGGTTCGTGAACTCGTTCATCTCGTCGGGACTGAACTCGTCCCAGCGATCACACATCTCGTACGCGATACCAGACACGACCGTCAAGGGAGTACGCAGCTCGTGGGACACTGACGCAACGAACGCATCCTTCGACCGCAGCAAGTCCTCGAGTCGGGCGTTCGCTGATGCACGGTCGACCGCTGCGGCGAGAACGTTCGCCACCGAGTGAAGGAAGTTCAGATCCTCGGCCGTGAACCTTCGCTCCTCCGTAGAGACGACGACGAGCGACCCGAAGGCGAGGTCCGCTCCAGGGATGATCACTGCGACTGCCGAGCGAACCCCGGAATCCGCAAGGTCCGGTGCAGCAGACCTGACCTCGGCTTCGGTACTCAGGACGACAGGCGCAGCAGACATGTGTGCACGATCGGCAACCACAGCGACGACCTCAGGAGACAGTTCGAGAGATGAGGTTGCGCCTTGCATCTCGAACTCTCCCGACATCGAACGCTCAAGCACCACGGCGCCTTCGGTTCCGAGAACCTTCGAGACGGTCTCGGTGACCGACACCATGACATCCGTCACAACTTCGGCTTCGAGGGCTAGCTGCCCGATCGATGCGGCTGCCTCTTGCTGCACAGCTCTGGACCACAGCTCCGCCTCGATGTTGTGCCGCTCGGTGACATCAACCATCGAACCCTCGTTGACCCATCCCGACTCGGTCTCGATGCGAAGCGACGTGTCGCGAACCCACATCGTCGTCCCGTCGATGCGTTGCATCTCTGCTTCATAACCCACGACCATTCCCTCGTCGCCGAGCATCGACGTCAGGTTCTCCCTGTCGGCAGGGTTGACGTAGAAGGAGTGCGCGTTGCGACCGACGAAGTCATGTCCTGACGTCGCCCCGAGTAGACGAACCAGTGCTGCGTTCGTCTCTAGGATCGTGCCGTCCGGCCTGGACCGATACAGCGGCACGGGGATGCGCTCGAAGAATGAGCGGAAGTCGATCTCGGATCGCTTGAGTTCCCTCTCTGCCTCTCGCTGAGCCGACCTATCGATGAGCGCCACTTGCACCGCGACATCGGAACCGACGTCGATGGCGGTCATCGAGGCATCCACGGGGCGCTGCTCACCGGATGTTGTCTCGATGATCAGATCCGTCAGTTCGATAGTCTCGAGTCGTCCGAGAGCACGTTCCAGCCGATTCGATACATCGGTTTGCTGACTTTCGGCAACGAGACTGCTGAATCGGCGACCGATGGGTTCTCTTCCGTGTGCCTCAAGGAGATCCCTTGCAGCGTCGTTTGCATACGAAACACGGTCGTGAACGACGGTAAGGAAGGCGGTCGGTGCCTTGTCCAGGAGGCTTCGATACCGCTCCGACCCCGATTCGGCCGCAACGTTGAGACCCACGATGTAGCGATTGACGGTCCGCAGCACCACATAGATCCCAAGGATTGCTCCAGAGCGCGCAATAGCGAGCCCGATCTCCTCAGGCCTGACGAGATGTACGGAACCGGAAAGCTGGTCAATCGACGGTGCCACCAGAATCAGAACGGCCTTCGACAATTCCGCAGAGATCGCAACAATTGCAACGCGTTCGGCGGTTCTCACGGGTGCCAAGAAAACGACTGAGGCAACGGCCCAGATCGTCAACAGAAGGGAGAAACCGTCCGCGGACGGCACCGCGAGCCAGATGACGTAGGCGACCAGGATGTCGATGAAAGCCGAGAGTCGCACACCCGTGTAGCGGCCGGTACCTCTGGTAATCAGTGGCAGCCCTGATGCAGCGGCGATGGCGAGGAAACCGCCAATCCGCGCTGGTACCGTCAAGCTCGGTATGAGCAGGGTGGGGATGCCAGCGATCCAGTACAGGCCCGCCCGGATCTGCAACACAAATCCGATGAGGCGCCTTAGCTCACTTCTCGCGCTGTGCGGTGACACGATAGCCATACTGTCGGCACCTTACCGCTATTGCTTAACGCACTCCCGTTCATCCGAAACATCGAGTTCTAAGCATCGCCGAAGGCAGCGCCAGATCGACATTCGCTCGCGGTGAACCAGACGAGCACATGCGCCCCAACCTCACGCACCACATTCAGTCGCGTCCTCGCCACTCTGGGTGGACGAGGACTGACCGCGAATGACCCGGCTCACTTTCTCTCGGATGAGTTCGATGTCGGGAATCGGTCGGCCACCGTAGTCGCGTTCAGGTGCCCAATAGGGCGGGACGAAACCGACGGTTTCAATGTCGTCGAAATCCAATTCTGCCATCGCGGTGATGAGATCGGGTGCGAACGACAAGGGAATGTCGGTCACCACAGAGCCCTCGACGGCACGAACGATCGCTGAGAAGCGGCGGAGAAGCGTCAACGGATTGGCCTTGGCTGCAACGGCGCGCAACATGCACCGCTGCCTTTGCATACGCACATAGTCGCTCGACCCCTTCCTCGCCCTGCTGTAAGCAAGAGCTTGGGATCCGTTGAGATGGTTCCACCCCACATCGACATTGACGTGTGCCCAACTATCACCCTCACGCGGCGGAGACACCTCGGCCTCGAGGGGTGTCTGAACGTAGACATCAACACCACCGATTGCATCGACGAGGTCGACGAACGCTGCCATATCGACAAGGACGTAGTAGTCGATGCGAAGATCCATCAAGTTCGCGATCGTGTCACGTAGCGCAGCCATACCAGGATCAACTTCGTTGGGATAGGTACCGGTCCACTTCCTCGTGAAGGGGTACAGGGCGTTGAGCTGATCGGGGAAGCATTCACAGCTTTCGAACGGTGGGGGCTCCTCGCCTTCGACCGGCACTGGCGCACCCTCAACGACCTCCGGCGGCGGCATGAGGCTCTGCTCCATCTCAACGAAGCCCTCTTCGAACTCGTCTGGGAGCGGTACCTGCCCGAGATTTCGCGGAAAACCGAAGAGGGCTGCCTTACCCGAAACGGTATCGAGTGTCGCAACGATCATCGTGTCGGTTCGCAGGCCGCCCCGGCCCGGGCCGGCATCGCCACCTGCGAGGAGGATCGTGAGTCTGTGCGCACCAACACGCTCGTTGAACGGAAGGAAGGGAGCACTCGCACCGGGGCTCGACTGGAACGCAACGGCACCGTCCCAGATGTCGACTGCCTCTGGGTCTCCGATCCCTTCTCTGAAGATGAGATTGCGGTACGACTGCCGGTGCGGTGCACCAACTTCGTAGCGGTGCAGCACTGGATCGGGAACCAGGTCGGCGTCGGTCCCTATTGGAATGATCGGCTCCGCGCGAGGTGGGGCGCCCTCTACCACGAACACCGAGCGAATCAGCGAGAGCGCGTCAAGGGCGTAGCGCCCAGCAACGACGTGGGGGGCGAAGACGACGATGCTGAGCACAGACCAAGCAACAACGGTCAGCACCATCGGTACCTTCCTTGAAGGCTCACGATACCCAGCAACGTGATATGCGTCGGCCACAGCAGCGATGCGCCACACTGCCACGACCACGTTGACGCCGAACAGTCCCCACAACACCGACGGCTTCACTGCGGCCCCGATGAGAACACTCGTGCGGGCTCTGGATGCGAAACCGGCACCGATCAGAGCAATGACAACGGGCGCAAACCACAGCGCGGCGCGCCTATAGCGTGCGAGGTAGACATGGCCGAGCCCAGGCAGCAACACGCTGAGAAGGGCAGCCAGCCACGGCTGCTTCACCGATCGGATGCGCGGCTCTGCGGTTGTGGCCATGGCCCCCTATCGACGCTCGACCCAAAGCTACTGCAGAATCCCTGTGTCCGAGGCGATCTCGATGGTCAAATCCGGCACTCGCTGTCGCGTCCCGTCGCGAACTCGGTGTCCGACTGAGCGTTGAGAGCCCAGCGCACCATCGCACGGATCCTGTTGAGATCGGGTGTCGGCTTTCCACGAAAGTCGACCCTTGGCGTGTAGTAGGGGGGAACGAACCCGATGGTCGCGATGTCGTCGAAATCCAGTGACGCTGCGTATCCGAGGAGTGTTGGAAGGTAGTCGCGGTTGATGTCTGTTTTGACCGAGGACGCTATTGCCCGCGAAATTGCTGAGAATCGCCGCACGACCGTCCGCGCACTGGTCTGGGCGGCGACCGCCTTGAGAAGGCACCGCTGGCGTTGCATCCTCGTGTAATCCGAAGTTGAGTGGCGTTCCCGCACGTACGCGAGAGCTTCGTGACCGTCGAGCTCGTTCCAACCGGGGCTGAGGTCGATTTCGATCCAGTCCTCCCCCTCAACGGCCGGTGAGACGTCGGTCTGCACCGCAGCGGTCAGAAATGCCCTGACGCCACCAAGTGCGTCGACGAGTTTTACGAACCCTTCCATGTCGATCATCGCGTAGTAGTCGATTTCGATGCCGAGCATGATCTCGAGCGTGTCTCTGAGGGCAGCGAGCCCAGGATCGATCTCGTTCGGATAGGTGCTGTACCACTTGCGTGTAAACGGATAGATGGCGTTGATCTGATCGGGGAAACACTCGCACGGTGCGAACTGATCCGGCTCCCCGTCGCCGTCGTCATCTGTCCAGGCCTTACGTTCCTCCCAAGGAATCAGCCGCTTCTCGAGCTCCACGAACGCGGTGGACCACGCTTCGGGCAGCGGCACGTGGGTCATGTTGCGCGGGATGCCGAAGGCTGCCGCCTTGCCCGTGTTCGTATCGAACGTGGCAACGATGATGCTGTCGGTCCGCTGACCCGATCTGCCTGGGCCCCCGTCGCTGCCGGCAAGGAGGATGGTTATCCGATCGACGCCCTCAGCATCTGCACCGACAAGCGTCTGAAGCGACCGATCAGCATGCTGGCGATACTGCGTCCAGAGCGCCACAGCCTGCGGATCGCCGACTGCCTCCCTGTGGATGAGATTGCGCACAGACCTCGGACGTACCTCGTGGGGAAGCGTCGTCGGATCTGCCACTTCGACGATTGCGTTGTCTTCAGGAGCAAAAGGCGCCGCCACCGACCTGCTTTGGAACTCCTCAATCACCCGTTCGGGCGGATTGGAATCGCTGACGAACACTTCGTCGAGCAGATAGGCAGCATCGAGCGTGTAGCGAGCGATCAGAACCTGAGGGATGACGACGACGGTGCTCAACACCGCGACTGTCACGAGCGCGCCGACACTGTGCTTGCCACCAGAGATCCGGTACGGATCGGCAACTGCCGCCACACGCCACACCACGACGGCGACGTTGGCTATGAGGATCCCGCGCAGAACCGAGGGCCGCACGAGTATCGCCAGAAGGTCCAGGGACCGCATGCGAAGCGCCAAATAGGCGACAACGAGTAGTGCCACGACCGGAAGAAACATCAGCGTGGCTCGAAACCAGCGGCCTAGATATCCGTGCCCTAGCCCAGGAATGATGGCCCCAAGCGCAGCAGCTACCAATGCGTTGCGCCCAGACCTATCGGTGTCAGCTTCCCCCATGGGCCGCCTCCTCTGCAGAATCAGGATAGATCACCGCCCTTATCTGTTCTTGCGTAACTGAGTCCCCCAACGGGGGACTCAGTTACGCAAGAACGAATAGGAACGGCTGCGGAGTGGGGGGTCGACGCGGTAGCCTTCGCTGCATGGCCTCCCTCTCTCTTCGAAACGTCGCGCTCATTGCACACGTCGACCACGGCAAGACCACGCTCGTCGACGCAATGCTGCGCGCAGCCGGTGTGTTCGCTGAGCATGAGCGACCCATCGAACGCATCATGGACTCCAACGACCAGGAACGCGAACGAGGCATCACGATCCTCGCCAAGGCGGCGTCGATCAACTGGAAGGGCACCAAGATCAACCTCGTGGACACCCCGGGCCACGCCGACTTCGGAGGAGAAGTCGAACGGGCATTAGCTCTCGTGGACGGTGTGCTTCTACTCGTCGACGCAGCCGAAGGGCCCATGCCCCAAACCCGATACGTGCTCTCTAAGGCGCTCGATAGCCACCTTCCCGCAGTCGTGGTAGTGAACAAGGTCGACCGATCCGACGCACGAACTGCCGAAGTCATCGACGAGATCTACGAACTGTTCTTCGACCTTGAGGCCGAGGACCATCACATAAACTTCCCCATCATCTCTGCGATCGCCAGGGACGGAAGAGCGGTCGCCGGGATCGGCGTCCCTGGCCCGACCGACACCCTCGCGCCTGTGCTCGATGCCATCGTTTCAGCCATCCCTGCCCCGATCGGCGATCCAGACGCGCCGCTACAGGCACTCGTCACCAACCTCGACGCCTCCGACTACCTCGGTCGCCTTGCGATCGGCCGGGTCGTGCGAGGCACACTTCGATCACGCGAGAAGGTCGCACTTGTGCAGGGCGACGACACCGAACCAACGATCCGAAAGATCAGCAACCTCCTGGGGTTCGCCGAGCTCGGCAGGCAAGAGGTCACTGAGCGAACCGCCGGGGACCTCTTCGTACTCGCCGGTTTCCCTGGTGTGGGAATCGGTGACACGTTCAGCGACGTTGCAACCATCGAACCTCTCCCACGACTCCAAGTCGATGAGCCGGTACTGCGGATGACGTTCGGTGTGAACACATCACCGCTCGCAGGGACCGAAGGCCAGTTCGTCACCTCGAGACAGATTCGCGACAGGCTCGAACGTGAAGTTCTCGGAAACGTATCGATCCGGATCGAGGACACCTCGTCTCCCGAGATCATCGAAGTTGCAGGCAGGGGCGAACTCCAGCTCAGTGTGCTGATCGAGTCGATGCGCCGTGAAGGCTTCGAGCTACAAGTCAGCCGACCAGAAGTCATCGTCAAAGACATCGATGGCATCCGCAACGAGCCACTCGAACGCGTCACCGTGGACGTTCCAGACGAATACGTCGGTGCCGTCACCCAGGTCGTGTCCCCAAGAAAGGGACGCATTGCAGAGCTGCGACCGGGCGAACCTGGCCGCTCGATCATCACTTTTACGGCACCGTCACGTGGACTGCTCGGGCTCCGGTCCCTCCTTCTGACGACCACACGGGGCACCGCAATGGTGCACCAGCGACACGACGGCTGGGTGCCATGGGTTGGAGACCTCCCTCATCGCCAGGGCGGCGCCATGGTGGCGGACCGACGAGGCCAGTCGACAGGGTTCGCACTCGACAACCTGCAAAAGCGAGGTGACCTGTTCATCGGGCCCGTCGTCGAGGTGTACGAAGGCATGATCATCGGAGAGGCTTCCCGCCCTGAGACCATGACAGTCAACCCGACCAAGGGGAAACAACTCACGAACATTCGGACACACTCGACGGATGAAGCCATCAAACTCAAGCCACCGCGCGATGTGTCGCTCGAAATCGCGATCGAGTGGATCGCAGACGACGAACTCGTCGAGATAACGCCGCAGTCAATCAGGATCAGGAAGGGTTTGCTCTCCGAGTCCGAGCGCAAACGGGCCAAGAAACGTTAACCGAGATCAGACCATCCCTAGGGCTGCCTTGGTGCGTGGCCCAACGAGCCCGTCGACCCACAGCTTCTGATACTTCTGGTACGAGATGACAGCGGTGAGCGTCAGAGGGCCGAAGATGCCATCCGACGGACCGGGATCGAACCCGCGATCAGCGAGCTGATGCTGAAGCGTGCGAACGTCATCACCCCGTGAGCCAACTGAGAGCGTGCCGCCTGTCTGGTCGGTGAACCGCATGCCGCTGAGCGCAGTCTTGGTCGCTCGACCAACGAGACCATCGGCTGTGATACCGAACGTGGACTGGAAAGCCAACACGGCACTCTCCGTGTTCGGCCCGAAAAGTCCGTCGATAACGCCAACGTCGTAGCCAAGGTCGACTAGCGACTGTTGTAGCACGCGAATGTCGTATCCGTACAACCCACGGCGCAACGTGCGAGCCCCGCCGACAAGGGGATCCCGCGGCCCGTTGCCAACGTCGTTTCCACCGGCGGCAACGAGAGCGTTGTACGGGTTTACCACGGTCCCTGACGGATCGCGAAGCTCGAAGTGGAGTTGCGAGGCGACATCTTCCGCGTTGCCGCTGTCACCGACCCAGGCAATATGCTGGCCGGCGGTTACGCGGACCCCCGGCTTGATCGCTGCCTTGATGCCCCATCCTTTGCCGTCGTCTGTTCCTGTCGTGTCGTTGTCGAGATGGATGTACCAACTCTCCCATCCATCGTCGTGGCGGATAACGAGAGAGCAGCACCGTTGTGGATTCATGTTGTTGGGGTCGCTGCTCCAGTTGACGAGCCGAACGACACCGTCGGCTACGGCCACGACCGGGGTCATCTTCTCCGCAAGGACGTCTTGTCCGACGTGGAACCTGCCGGATCTCCCCGCCCAGAACGTATCGGAGAAATGGTGTTTGCCATCTACGGGGAAGGTGAGCTTGTAGTCGACCGGCTCTCCGAGCTCGGCTGCGAGGGCGGACCCGGCGAACAAAGTCACAAGAATCACGATGAACACAGTGAGGGGAACGGTCGCGATGCGGCGATGTTTCATGGCACTGTTATCGGCTCACTGGGGCGGCGCATTAGCAAATGGTTCCGCGCGACAAGTCAGTTCGCTGCGAGAACCTGCGGAACGGGCTCCGTGACCCAGGTGCCAACCGACTCAGAAACCGTGATGTCTGCTTCGCCGATCACACCGAGGAACCACTCCTCTATGGCTGAGGCCATCCGTGAGTCTTCGAGATACTGCTTGACCTCGTCGTCCGTGGCTTTGGTGCGATCCGTCACGAGGATCAGGTGGTAGCCGGCCTCGGTTTGCACGGGATCCGTTACGACGCCGATGTCTGCAGCGATCGTCGCCTCAGCAAACGGCCCGCTGAACCCGGACTGTGAGGCACAGCCCAGATCGCCACCGTTGGCTGCTGAACTGGGATCGGTAGAGATTCGCTTGGCAAGATCAGCAAACGCTTCACCAGCGTCGAGACGCGTCTTGACGCTCAGCGCCTCACTCTCGGTCGCTACCACAATGTGTGAGGCACACACCTGGGTCCACTTCATCGGGAACTCAGCGAGTTCGTTCGCGACGTCGGCGCTCACCACCGGTTCGACCGCACCAGAGAGTTGCACCCGAATGGCGTCCTGCAAAATCAACTGACGGGCGAAGTTCCGCACCCCGGCCTCGGATGCGTTCATCGCCTCGAGATAGTCCTTCAAAGTGGCGGTTGGGTAGAACTCGCCCACGATCTGAGCAACCCTGTCGTCGATTTCGGCATCGGTGACTTCCAGGCCGAAACGTTCAGACGCCGCCTGTTCCGTTGCCTCCCATTGAATGACGACGCTGAGGTAGGTGGCGAAATCGGTATTGGAGAAGCCGGCGCCGGGATCTTGCACCATCGACTCGACGTCCACTCTCGAAATATCGGCACCGTTCACCGATGCCACAACCTCACTGGATCCGCTGCAGGCGGCCAGGATGACAGCGAGAGCGCCAGCAGCAACGACGATCTTCTTCATGGGAACCTTCTGTGGGAATCATGTGAGCCTATGGCCGTTCAGCGAGTACCCACCGCCACTGGATTCGGGAATGCCGCCAGTGCCAGGCTCTATCCTCGGTTGGAACATTCCAGGCGAACCGTGAGAGGGTGACGTGGTCGGCCACCACGACGAGCAAGACATACGGGCAGACATCGACCTCGCCACACTCGGCACGATCGAGGACAGGCTCCGCTGGCTGTCGGTGCGCATGATCGACTACGCCAACCATCGCAGCAAAACCGAGGTGAAGGTTGGGGGACATCAGGCATCGATCGCGTCGATGACGTCGATCATGACGGCCCTGTGGTTTGCCCACATCAACGGGGATGACAAGGTTGCCGTCAAGCCGCACGCCGCGCCGCTCTTCCACGCAATCAAGTACCTCACAGGTGAACTCGACCGGTCGTATCTGACGAGACTCCGCGAGCGGGGCGGCCTTCAGGCATATCCGTCGAGAACGAAAGACCCGGACGTCTCGGACTTCTCCACCGGCTCCGTCGGCCTCGGCGCTGTTGCTCCGCTCTTCTCAGCTGCGACACGCCGATACGTCGACGACCATTTCGGGCACAGGCAGCCTGCACGGTTCATCGCAATTGCGGGCGACGCGGAACTTGACGAGGGCAACGTCTGGGAGGCGATTTCTGACCCTGCGCTCCAAGGTCTTGCAAATGTCATGCTCATCGTCGACCTCAACCGGCAGAGCCTCGACCGGATCATCCCAGGCATCCAGGCACAGCGCGTGATGGAGTTCTTCGCGAACGCCGGATGGCACGTCGTTGAGGCGAAGTACGGGACGAGGCTACAAGCTGCATTCTCACAACCGGGAGGAGAGGCGCTCAGAGCGCACATCGACGACATGTCGAACGAGGAATACCAGAGCCTCTTCGCCTACAGCGGCGCGGAACTCCGAACCCGTTTCCTCGCGCAGGCACACGACGGCGTCAAGGAGACGATTGCAGGTATCCACGACGAGGATCTCTCGTCTGTGATCCACAACCTCGGGGGTCACGACCTTGCCGTGCTGATCGATGCGTACCGCCGGTGCGACGAGGTGCTCGACAGGCCCTCCGTCGTGTTCGCTTACACGATCAAGGGCTACGGGCTGCCGATTGTCGGTGATCCCTTCAACCACAGCACGCTGCTCTCGCACCAACAGGTCGACGATCTCCGTGCCCGAGTGGGGCTCACCGCTGCAACCGAGTGGGACCGCTTCGATGCTCACTCGGCCGAGGGACGCTTGTGTGACAAGATCGGCGCCGAGGTGAACAACACGCCTCCCCCACCGAGACCCCGTATCGACGTGCCCACCCGCTCCGGGGCGCGACACAAGCCGATCACGTCAACGCAGGAGGCGTTCGGGCGGATCCTCGTTGATCTCGGCAAGGACGCGTCGCTGGCCGGCCGGATGGTGACCGTGTCTCCCGACGTGTCGGTGTCGACGAATCTCGGCGGGTGGATCAACGCACACGGTGTGTACGCCGCAACGGAGCAGCACAACTACTTCGAGCAGGACAGGCTGCTCCAGTGGGATCCGAGTCCGAGTGGTAGACACGTCGAACTCGGGATCTCGGAGATGAACCTGTTCTTGTTCCTTGGCCAACTCGGCCTCTCCCATGAGCACCACGGCGAGATGCTCGTTCCCATCGGCACCGTGTACGACCCGTTCGTACTCCGCGGCCTCGACGCCCTCATCTACTCGCTATACAACGGTTCGAGGTTCATCGTTGCAGGCACGCCCGCAGGAATCACGCTCGCCCCGGAAGGTGGCGCGCACCAGTCGTCGATCACGCCGTCGGTCGGCCTTGAATTGCCTGGAATCGTCCAAGCGGAGCCAGCATACGCGACGGCCCTCGACTGGCTCCTCACCGACGGCATATCCGGGTTGCGTGACCGAGAGAGTCTCTATCTTCGGCTCTCGACGCGACCGATCGCTCAGGAGCCCTTCGCCGCTGCACTCGAACGTATTGGAGAACACGAGCTTCGTAGCCACGTCCTCAGCGGCGGTTACAGGCTCAGGGAACCTCAAGATGGTGTCCCTCTGGTCCTTGCGGCTTCAGGCCCCGTGATCCCAGAGGTACTCGAAGCTGCCGACATCCTCGAATCCGAGGGGGTTGCAGCAGCGGTGGTCGACGTGACCAGTCTCGACCGTTTGTATCGCGCATGGGTCTCGAGGCTGTCTGAGGCGACATCCACCGCAAGCCTCCCGAGCAGCGCCGGACACATCGAGCATCTCATTCTTCCAGCCGAGCGCAACGCCCCGATCGTCACCGTTCATGACGCCGCGACTCACGCAATGGCGTGGCTCGGCTCCGTCTTCGGGCAGCGGGTTGTGCCGTTGGGAGTTGACCGATTCGGTGAATCCGGGTCGATCAGCGAACTGTACGACGCCTTCGGCCTGTCGGCAGATCAGATTGTCACTGCATGCCTCGTCTCCCTCGATACGTGACAACCCACCCAGGTTGATCCCCCTGCTGCGCGATCCCCCTGCATCGTCGCTCCACTCCTCTGCCGTCCCCCTTGAAAGG
>CAYWPC010000028.1:0-25723 GCA_964460075.1 uncultured Acidimicrobiaceae bacterium | reverse complement strand
GACTTGTTGAACCGCCTACGAGCCCTTTACGCCCAATAAATCCGGACAACGTTTGCTCCCTACGTATTACCGCGGCTGCTGGCACGTAGTTGGCCGGAGCTTCTTCTGGAGGTACCGTCATTTTCTTCCCTCCTGAAAGCGGTTTACAACCCGAAGGCATTCATCCCGCACGCGGTGTCGCTGCATCAGGCTTTCGCCCATTGTGCAATATTCCCTGCTGCTGCCTCCCGTAGGAGTCTGGACCGTGTCTCAGTTCCAGTGTGGCTGATCGTCCTCTCAGACCAGCTACCCGTCTTCGGCTTGGTGAGCCGTTACCTCACCAACTACCTGATAGGCCGCGAGACCATCCCCCAGCAGCGGACTGTTTCCTCAAAGGATCATGCGATCCAAAGAGAGTATCCGGTATTAATCCGAGTTTCCTCGGGCTATCCCGGTCTGGGGGGCAGGTTTCTCACGTGTTACGCACCCGTTCGCCGGTTTCCACAGCTGAACCTTACGGAACAACTGCTTCTCCCTCGACTTGCATGCATTAAGCGCACCGCCAACGTTCGTCCTGAGCCAGGATCAAACTCTCCATCGAAGTTCTTCGAGAAGAACAGATCCTGTGCCTGTGTCGAAACACAGACCAGGAGTGTTTTTTTTCATCCCTCAAAAGGATGCGGTCACACGAGGACGGGTCCTCTATGTGCGTGACCGTTGGCTTGTACATCCATCGTTCCTTCCACCGAAGTGGTTGGTCTGATGGACATGAAACGCTCACCGGTTGACCGCCCAGTTGTTTGGTCTTTCGGCAAGCGCCTGTCAATCTCAATCGTTCATCTTGCGATGATCGATTGACGCACTGTTCAGTTGTCAAGGAGCCCGGAGCCTGTCGCGCACGGCACAGAGCCGTGCCCACCAGGGCCTCACAGTATAGCACCGCTCTGAAGAAGCAGCACTGGCCGGCCGGACTCGACCGGCGGAGAACAGCGGCACCTCGCTCGATGAGCAGGGGCGTCCGTTGCGCTCTCTCTCCCGTAGAAGGGACTGAGCACACCGTTATCTGGTGTGCTGCCGTCAGGTAAGCAGCCTTTGTGAAGTACTGCAGCCTTTCCGACAATCGGAACCCCTCCAAGGGTTCCTGCGCCGCATTCCTGTGGCGCGAGACGGTAGGTAAACACGTTGCGCGCCCTACCGCACATCGCTCGCAACGGCCCATCATGCAGAGAGCCCACCACTCCCCCGATGCACCATCCTTGCCTCTCGTCGAGCTGCTTGCGGCTGGTCGACCTTCAAGCGGCACACCGTGTCAGGCATCACTCAGAGCCGGGATGTGGTGTGAGACGCTCGATCAGACGCCCCCGTGCAACCTCGTCGCAAAAGACCGTCAGCGCGTCGCCTGAGTGTAACTCGAGATCACCTGCTGCGACGAGAAGTTCGTTGCCGCGATGCACCGACACAACGATGCAGCCCTCTGGCCATGGGACTTCACGTATCCGACGACCATCAGCGGCTGAGCCAGGCGGGATCTCGAAGTCGAGGTACCGTGTCGATTCTGTCGTACGAGTGGCGACCCGCTGGGGCAGCTGATCCGATCTGGCTGCGGATCCTAAGGCGAGGTGGTACGCAGCGATTGCGTCCTCTCTTCTGAACATCCCCTCGATGCGATCAGGGCGCATACGTTCAACGACGGGTAGGCGACCGACGCCCAGAGCAGTCATGCGTTCGAGGGCCTCCGAGACCGCTAGATCGGCCGATATCGTTACCGGGTCGGGTGTCATCGCGTCGGCAGCGGTGAGTTGGTCTGACGCGCCACCGAGACGGTTGATGTCCGAGTCCGACACGATGCCGACGAGCCGATCATCTCCGTCGACAACAGCAATTCCATTGAGCCGGTTCCTCCTTAGGACACCAACCACCTCGGCAAGCGTGTCGGAGGGCGCCACAGTCATTGGGGGCACGAGAGAGAGGTCCCCAATGCTCACCGTGGCGAGCAGATCGACCTGATCGCCTGGCACCGTGTGAATCCCCATGCGAACAAGTGGCGAGGTGTATGCGCTCTCTGGGTGAAAACGGTTTGCGAGGACCGTTGCGATCGCGACGGCCAACATCAGCGGCAGAACAAGGCCGTAATCGCCGGTGATCTCGAAGACGATGAGAATCGACGTGAACGACGCGCGCGAGACACCTGCGAACACCGCTGCCATGCCAACGAGGGCGTAGGCGCCAGGATCAAGTCGAGAAGTTGTCCAAATCGGGTCGACGAGTATCGCAAACGCTGCACCCGCGACAGCGCCGATGAACAGGCTCGGCATGAAGATACCCCCGGATCCCTTCCCTCCGAGCGTCGAGGAGGTCGCAAGTAGTTTCGCTATCGCAAGAAGGGCGAAAATCCACCATGCTCTCGATATCTCTTGACGCAAGACAGCGCCGATGAAGTTCTGACCGGTTCCGAGGACCTCGGGTGCGACGAACCCGATTGCGGCGACACCGACACCCATGATCAATGGCCTCGTCCAGGGAACTAGACGGTCGGGCACGACGGCGAACCAATCGAGCGCCTCGATGAAAAGGATGGCAAGACCCACGGCGATCAGGCCGAGAAATCCGTAGAGGATCAGCTGGGCTGGATCATCGAGTGCGTACGGTGAGACCTGGAAGGTCAACTCGTCACCGATCAGCGAGTGAGATACGACCGCCCCGGCGACGGACGCGACGATGACCGTGTGAAGGTGACGGATCGACACGTCACGCAGGATCACTTCCATTGCAAAGAACATCCCGGCAATCGGTGCGTTGAAGGTCGCAGCGATACCCGCACCTGCACCTGCCGCGATGAGGGCTCGGGTCTCGGTCTCTCCGAGCTTTGTCAACTTGCCGACGTACGACCCGATGCCTGCGCCGATCTGGGCGATCGATCCCTCACGTCCAGCCGAACCACCAACACCGATCGTCAGTGCGGTCGCAACGGTCTTGAGTGCAGGTAACCGCGGAGCGATTCGGCCTGCGTGAAGTGTCATGGCAGCGAGAATCTGAGGCACACCGTGACCAGATGCCTCAGGCGCCCAGTTGACCGTGATCGCCCACGCAAGGAGGAGGCCGACAGGGACGACGAGAAACAGCCATCCCCGCCCAAGGGGAGCGAACTCGCTAACACGAACGACGACGTTCGACACAAAGCGCAACGAGTAGATCAGTGCTGCTGCTCCGAAGCCCGCGCCAACACCGATGACGAGCGACAGCACCATGAGCCACGCCTTGCTCGATGGGCGAAGCCATCCGAACCGTCTTGGACCAAACATGCCGACAGGCTACCGGTAGTTGAACTGCCTGTGATCTAGACTCGGATCCGGTGACGAAATCTCAACACGGCGCCGTGTCGGGACACACGGACGCTTCCCCCAAGAAACCGATGTATCTCGCCGCGACCTCACTCGCAGCCCTCGGCATCGTATACGGCGACATAGGGACCAGCCCGCTGTACGCCATTCGTGAATCGTTCGAGGCACACAATCTCGCCGTTGTCGAAGAGAGCGTGCTCGGCGTGCTCTCGCTCATCTTCTGGTCACTCCTCATCGTCATCTCGATCAAATATCTCCTCATCGTCATGCGAGCAGACAACAAGGGTGAGGGTGGGATACTCGCACTCACGGCGTTGGTTGAAGCACCTCGCGGGTCGGCACGTGGCAAGCGGTGGGTGCTCATCATGGTCGGGCTATTCGGCACGGCCCTGCTGTATGGCGACGGCATGATCACCCCTGCAATATCTGTGCTCTCTGCGGTCGAGGGAATCGAAGTGGCAACGCCCGTCCTTCAGGCGTATGTGATCCCGATCTCTGTTGTCATCCTCATCGGACTGTTCCTCATTCAACGCCATGGCACCGGTGCAGTTGGGCGAGTCTTCGGACCGGTCATGGTGGTCTGGTTCATCGTCCTCGCACTTCTCGGACTCGGGCAGATCGTGAACAACCCCGGCGTGCTTGCCGCCATAAATCCGATACATGGCGTTCGGTTCTTCGCCCAGAACGGGTTCAACGGGTTCCTCGCTCTCGGGTCGGTGTTTCTCGTGGTCACGGGGAGCGAAGCGCTCTACGCCGACATGGGGCACTTCGGTAAGAAGCCGATCGAGATCACGTGGTACGGGCTGGTCTTCCCAGCACTCGTACTCACCTACTTCGGGCAGGGCGCCTTCATCATCCAGAACCCCGAAGGCATCCGCAACCCGTTCTATCTCATGGCGCCCGGTTGGGCCGTGTGGCCTCTCGTGCTTCTCGCGACCTCGGCGACCGTCATCGCCTCCCAAGCCCTCATCTCAGGTGCATTCTCTCTCACGATGCAGGCGGTACAACTCGGCTATCTGCCGCGGACTAGGATCTTCCACACTTCGGCGAGCAAGTCCGGTCAGGTGTACATCCCAGCCGTCAACTGGCTGCTCATGGTCGCTGCGGTGGGTCTCGTCGTCGGATTCAAGACGTCCAGCTCGCTTGCAGCGGCATACGGCATTGCGGTCTCTACCACGATGGTTGTGACCACGGTGCTCCTCTTCGTCGTCATGCGCGAACGTTGGAAATGGGCCACACCGGCTGCCGTGTCACTAGCGGCTGCGTTTCTCGTGATCGATCTCGCATATTTCGGGGCGAACCTGTTCAAGATTCCTGATGGCGGATGGTTCCCCATTGTCATCGCTGCGGTGATATTCACAGCGATGACCACATGGAAGAAGGGCCGTCAGTTGCTGGTTGCCCGCATGCGTGTCGGTGGTCTGCCGCTGGAACGGTTCATTGCTTCCGTGCAAGGCAGAGACACCGTACGCGTGCCGGGCACAGCGATCTACATGTTCTCTCGGCCTGGCACGACGCCACCTGCGCTCCTTGCGAACATACGACACAACGAGGTCCTTCATGAGACGGTTATCGCCCTCTCGGTACTGACGACGAGTGAGCCACGAGTCCCTGTAGCGCGTCGTGCTGACGTGTGGCCACTCGGCGATGGCTTCTTCCAAGTGGTTCTCCGATACGGATTCATGGAAGAGCCGGACGTTCCAGAGGGCCTCACAAGCATCATCAGGAGCGACTTTGGTTTCGAGCCGCAGGACACCGTGTGGGTGCTCGGAAGAGAGACTGTACTCGCCACCGAGCTGCCAGGCATGATGCTGTGGAGGGAGCGACTTTTCTCCGTCATGGCAAGGAACGCGACACCTGCAACGCGTTACTTCAACCTGCCCGTCGACAGGTCACTTGAGATCGGCGTCCAGGTCGAAATCTGATCGCTAAGGCGATCCGTCCCAGTGCCGCTCAGGGACTCAATCACACGAGAACGCTCTCCGTCGAGGACCCTTGACGCCCAAAGCAAGCCGTACGAAACCATGCGCGTATGTACCACACGACATCGTGCTAGCGTGACTCCGGAATTCCTCAAGAGGACCGTAATGCGTCAATTCGAAGAGGTAGTCAACAACCTCCGCCGTGTCATCGATGAGATGTCGCGCGGTGTGGAGCTCCAGGCGAAAGCCGAAGAGATGGGTGGGTTCGGGATGCTCATCTGGGATCTCGAATCCGACCAAATGTGGCTCTCCGAGGGGGCGTACAGGGTTCTCGGCCTTCGGCGACTCTCAGCCATGGCAGAGCCCGAGTTGGTCTCCGCTGTGATGCGGACGGACAATCGTGAACGCACGGACGAGCTCTTGGAAGAGAGCCTCGCCGCAGCGATCGCTGGAGGGAGACACGACTTTGTCCATCACATCGTCCTCCCAAGTGGCGCGGTCCGCCACGTACACGCACGGGCACAGCGCATTGAAGGTGACGCAACGCACCCCCCAATCCTGTTGGGCACGGTGGTGGATGTGACGCCCCTCACATAGGTTCGATGCCGCTGCGTGACCTCTCGGAATCAACCCCGGAATCACTTGGGGCAATTCCTGCCCCAAGTGAACGGAGCCACACGGGTAGAACGCTGATGACCACGGCCGAGAACTGCAACGACCCCATGGGGTGGTGCCCAAGGGGTCGTTGGTGTCGGAGAGAAGACTCGAACTTCCACGGGCAAAAAGCCCACTAGGCCCTCAACCTAGCGCGTCTACCAATTCCGCCACTCCGACGTGGTGAGGAAGCCGGGAGTATACCGACCGCCTCTGGGATACGTTCAGAACACCCTCTTGATCTCAGGGAAGTGACAAGCAACCCAGTGACCAGGCTCGAGCTCCTCGAGTTGGGGCTCGTCAACATCGCACGTACCCACCTGAGCGACCGGGCAGCGGGTATGGAAACGGCAACCGGACGGTGGGTTCGCAGGCGAAGGGATATCCCCCTCAAGCAGGATCCGCTCCCTCGATACCTCAATCGTCGGATCAGGAATCGGGACTGCGGACAGCAGCGCATGGGTGTAGGGATGCATCGGCCTGTCATAGAGCGAATCTCGATCCGCCATTTCCACCATACGTCCGAGGTACATCACAGCAACTCGGTCCGATATGTGCCGAACGACTGACAGATCGTGTGCAATGAACAGATACGTGAGCCCGAACTCATCCTGCAGGTCGTCGAGCAGGTTGAGCACTTGCGCTTGAATGGATACGTCAAGTGCCGACACCGGCTCGTCAAGCACGATGAATGACGGATTCAAGGCAAGTGCACGGGCGATGCCGATGCGTTGACGCTGACCACCGGAGAACTCGTGGGGATATCGATTGACGTGCTCCGGTTGGAGACCAACAACCTTCAGGAGGCTCTTCACCTTCTCCAGACGTGAGCGCTTATCCCCCTCATCGTGGACCGTGAGCGGCTCAGCGATCGTCGACGCAACCGTCATTCTCGGATTCAACGAGGCATACGGATCCTGGAAGACGATCTGAATGTCTTGACGGATTGTCCTCAGGTCATCCTTGCCGGCCGTCGCGATGTTGATAACCGAACCTGTCGTATCTGATCGGAACCATACGTCACCAGACGTTGGATCGAGCAGGCGCATGACCGTGCGAGCCGTCGTCGACTTTCCACAACCGGATTCGCCGACGAGGCCGAGGGTCTCACCTTTCTTGACCTCGAACGAGATGTCCGAGACTGCTTTGACGGCCCCGACCTGCTTCCGGAAGAACACGCCTCGCGTGATCGGGAATTCCTTCACCAGGTGGTTAACTCGCAGAATGACATCGTCGGGCAGATTGTCCAGGCTGGGTGCTGCTTCGTCCATGGTTGGGCTCATCGTGTCACTCACTGTGCAACCTCCGATGAAGGTTCGCCATCGACGCTCAGCGTCTTGAGGTCGAGTTCTGCCGCCCTGTGGCACGCAACAGCCTGTCCTCCGTCACCGATGGGCCGAATCGCCGGCAGTACCCTCCCGCACACCTCGATCGCAAACTCGCAACGAGGCCGGAATCTGCACCCGACAGGGAGGTCGATCACTGAAGGGGGTGCGCCAGCGATCGAATGCAGCCTTGCTCGCTGCACCTCGTCGAGGCGCGTCATCGAGCCGAGCAGACCCCACGTGTATGGATGCTGGGGATCATGAAAGATTTCGTCGGCCGATCCAGCCTCGACGATGCCGCCTGCATACATCACCTGGATCGTGTCACAAAAGCCGGCAACGACCCCCAGGTCATGTGTGATGAGGAGCACCGCGGTCCCGCGATCCGCTGCCAGTTTGAGCATCAGGTCCATGATCTGGGCTTGTGTCGTGACATCGAGCGCGGTCGTCGGCTCATCAGCGATCAGCAGATCCGGATTACAAGACAACCCCATCGCGATCATCACTCGTTGGCGCATGCCTCCGGAGAACTGATGCGGATAGTCATCAAGTCTCGCTGGAGCATTCGGAATCTGCACATCCTCGAGTGCTGTGATCGCGATAACCCTGGCGTCTTTCTTTGAGACCCCCTGATGGAGCATGATCGTCTCGATCAATTGATCACCGATCGTGTACACAGGGTTGAGCGCCGTCATCGGATCCTGGAAGATCATCGCGACCTTTCCACCCCGCACGGTCTGCATCTCGTCTTCACCGAGTTCCAGCAGATTCTCGCCGCGGTACTCGATGGTACCTGTCACAATCTCGCCTGCGGGCGGTTCGATGAGCCGCATGATCGACATCGCCGTCACGGACTTGCCAGAGCCGGATTCACCGACGACACCACGACGCTCGCCTGGGGCCAACTCGAATGAGATCCCGTCCACGGCGCGAACGACACCTTCCTCCGTCGAGAAGTAGGTGCGAAGGTCCTCCACCTTGAGAAGCGGTTCAGTCACTCGTGCCCTACTTTCGCTCGATCGTCTGCGTCGGATCGAGGGCGTCACGCAGGCCATCACCTAGGAAGTTGATTGCAAGGACCGTGCTCACCAAGGCAAACCCAGAGAACACCATCTCCCACCAGAAGCCGCGGACTGCCATCCGACCGCCCTGTGCGACCATTGCGCCCCACGTCGGCGTCGGTGGCCTGATACCGAAGCCGAGAAACGACAGCGCAGCCTCAACGATGATCGCTGCACCGATGATCAGCGTCGTCTGGACGATGATGTTGCTCATGGCGTTTGGCAGGATGTGCCTGAACACAATTCGCTTGTCACCAGCCCCGGCCGCCCTGGCAGCCTCGACGAACTCCTTCTCTCTGAGGGACAGGAACTCGGCGCGAACGATACGTGCAAGACCACCCCAGGCGAGGAATCCGATGAGGAGAGCGATGCCGACAGGTCCAGCCCTGAGCCACTCAGGGAGACCTCGAATTTCTGGCAATATACGGCCAACGACGATCGCGACAGGCAGCAGCGGCAAGCCGAGAACGAGGTCAGTGAACCGCATCAGCGATTGGTCGATACCTCCGGGGTAATACCCCGCGAGCGAGCCAACGATCGTGCCGAGCGACGCCACGATGAGACCGGCGATGAGACCAACGATGAGTGACGCCCGTCCGCCGAAGATGACGCGGGTGAACACCGATCTGCCGAGATCGTCTGTTCCGAACGTCATGGCCGTGGGCGATGCGTCGAACGTCACCTTCGCACCGTCGACGATCTCGGTAAAAAAGACACCGTCAGCAGATGCCCTCGGCGGGATGTTGCGGAGAATGCGGCCGCTTCCGTCTACGAGACTCTTCGTCGGGCTGTCGATCCAGCCTGCACCCTCCATCAAGGGCGCTACGGCGACAATGACGACGAGTAGCCCAAGGAAGATCGTTGCAAACATGGCGAGTCGGTGACGGCGCAGCCGTGTCGAGAACAGATCCCACTGAGTCACCGGCTCAACGGATATGCCCTCAGCGGCTGCAACGTCGACCGCTACCGTCGGCGTCGGTGTCGGCTCAGTCATATCGGACTCTTGGGTCGAGAACGCCGTACAGGATGTCTGCGAAGATATTCATGGCAACGATGCCTATGCCGATGACCATGACAATCGCCATGACTACCGGATAGTCGATCGTCTGAATAGCGTTCAAGTACAACCGACCGACGCCTGGCCATCCAAAGATCGACTCCGTGATGATCGCTCCACCGATCATGAACGCGACATCGAGGGACACGAGAGTGACAATCGGAATCATTGCATTGCGCAGCGCGTGTTTCACGATCACCTTACGCCTCGGCAGGCCCTTGGCCTTGGCCGTGCGCAGGTAGTCGGAATGGAGCACCTCGAGCATCGAGGCGCGCTGGAATCGCGCGTATCCCGCAAGAGAGATGAGAGCAATCGAAATCGCGGGTAACGCCAGATGCTGCGCCGTGTCCAACATCTTTCCAATTGCAGACATGCTGCTGTATCCGGGGTCGTTCATGCCTGTCACGAAGAAGAGCTTCACGCCTGTCCACTTCTCGAGATACAACGCAAGCACGATTTGGAGACCGACGCCGATGATGAAGATCGGTGTGGAGAAGGCGAGGAAGGCGCCGATCGTTCCCAGTTGATCGAAAAAGGAGTACTGCCTGATCGCCTGATAGATGCCGAGTGGCACACCGATGATCAGCGCGATGACCAGCGATGTCACGCCGAGCCGGAACGTCGCACCAACTCTTGAGAACACGAGATCCCACACGTCGCCCGCCCCCTGGAACGAGATACCCCAGTTGAATCGGATCGTGGTGTTCATCACCGCCACGTAGAGCGCAACGGACCAGAGACCAAGCAGATAGGCACCGTTCCAGCGAGAGCGCAAAAACTTGACCATGAGGAACGTGAAGAGGCCCGCGAGCACGACCGCTATGACCGGAATGGCGTTGTGCAACGAGAACTCGTTCAAGCTCACATAGTTCTTCAGCCACGTCGTGTACTGCCTCCATACCGGCTGATCGAGGCCCCACTGCTTCGTGAGCTGCTGGATGAAGGGCTGCATGCGTGGGTTGAGCTTCAGACGATCAAGCGGCCCACCGCCCGAGGCCTGGAGCAGGGTGAAAACGATCACGCTGAGCGCAAGCAAGGTGACGAGTCCGTAGACCAGCCGTCTCGTGATGTAAGCGAGCAATTGGGTGCCTCTGGCTTGCGAGCGTTCGCAACTATACATCGGGCGCGGTCCTCAACGCAGACCAAACGACAAAGACTTGATAAGCCTGGCCACTCGGGGCTTCCCGCTACAGGCGAACGAGACAGACGTCGTCGCACCACACCCAGCAGACGTCAACGAGCAAACCCTTAAGGCTCCTTAATGTTCTGGTTGGCAACGCAGACACAGAAAGGGAGCCCCGAAGGGCTCCCTTTCAACACATTCACATCGAATGTGAACGGGTCCTAGATATCAGTCCGGTACCAGTTCTCGATGTTCCACGTGTGGCTGGCCTGAGTCGGATTGTGCTTAAAGCCACCGATCTCGTCCTCCCACACTGCAGCCGTCACGAGACGTGCATACAGCGGGATGATCACCAGGTTGTCAGCGAGGATGTTCTCAGCCTCGTTGATAAGTGCCGTGAGTTCTGCGTCGTCGACGGTCGCGTTCATAGCGTCGCGAACCTCGGCGTAGCGAGCCGTTGCGGCATCGCTGACCGAAGAGTCCTCAGTACCCCAGCGGTAGTAGTTCGAGCCATCCGGCGGCGGAGCCTCCGGATCCCAAACATCGTGGATACCGATGAGCCCGGACAGGCCAGGAGAACCGACCCATGCCCACTCACCAAGGTCCCACTTACCGTTGTCGAGTGTCTCACCGAAGAACAGCTGGCTGTCTTCGAGTTGATTCTCGTACGGAATACCTGAAGCTTCGAACATGCCAACGAACAGTTCGGACATCTTCACACGAGCGTCGTTGTTGGACGTCGTGGAGAAGACCACTGAGCAAGGCTTGCCCTCTTCGGCAACAGCCTTGGCATAGTTCTCGGCAGCAGCAGCGTTGTCAACCGTGTACTGATCCCACGCACCCTGCGAAAGGGTTGGTGAGAACGCATCAACATACGACGAGAGCGGCTCGACCTGACCGGCAAGAATCTCGTCCGTAAGGACCTTCTTGTCGATCGTCTGCGCAATCGCCAGACGCATGTTGTAGTTGTCGTTACAGCTGTTCGGGTTCCGCTCAAGACGACCAGGACCAAACTGGAAGTTCGCGTGCTCCCACACCGGGCCGGAGAGAACCTCAACGCGTGCACCCTCAGACTCGAGGGCTTGCAGTGTCTCGATTGTTTCCGTGTTCGGCGGAGGCTGAATGATGTCGATCTCGCGTGCCTTGAAGGCAGTGATGATCGACTCAGTCTCAGGGATGAACTTGAACGTCACACTGTCGAGGTACGGGAGTTGCTGCCCGGTCTCGGGGTCGAGCTTCCAGTAGTTGTCGTTACGAACGAGTGTTACGAACTCGCCCTTTGCCCACTCGCTGAAGACGAACGGACCCGATGACAACCAACGCTTGTCGTTCCAGTCGGCAACGAAGTCCGAACCCTCGATCGAGGCCTTCGGAAGGATCTCGCCGAACATCAGTTCGTAGAGCACCGTCGGCTGCGCCAAGGTGTACTCGAACGTCTTGGGACCTGCCTGAGACGCCACGATGTCCTCGTAGTTCGTCTTGTCGATCGGGAGATCCGGATTCATGATCGTGTCCAGTGTGAACTGGAAGTCATCACCCGAAATCGGAGTGCCGTCTTCCCAGACAGCCTCGTCACGAATGGTGTACTTCACGGTCATCGTCCCGTCGTCGTTGAGTACAACGCCACCATTACTGATGGTCGGGAGCTCTGTCACGAGTTCAGGGATCAATTCAAGCGTGTAGCCGTCGATCTCCTGGACCCCTGCCGCATAGCCCTGACCGATAATCGAGACGATGAAGTTGTCACCGCCTGGAATAAATGCGTTCAGGGTTGGGGGCTCCTGGTCGTCCGCAACAATCGCCTCGCCACCGTAAGGTCTTTCGAGCTTAGGTTCTGTGGTGGTACTGGTCGTTGTTACGGGCGCCTTCGTCGTTGTAGTAGTCGTTTCGGGTGCCGGTTGTGTGGTCGCCGTGGTGGTATCAACACTGCCAGCGCTGTCATCCGTAGATGAGCAAGCGGCCGCCACTAGGGCGAAAGCAATGAGGAGCACCATGAACGTCACCTTGCGGCTACGCCACATTCGATTCAAGATTTGCCTCCTTAGTAAGCGCTGAGTACGCGCATCACTCCTAGCCCAAGAAGGTCAGGACGCCAGAACCCACGTCATTGAGAACGTGGTAATGGCGAACAGAACCGCAAGGATCACCGTCAGGCGATCCAAATTGCGCTCGACAACTGTCGAGCCACCAACGTTTCCGCTGCTCATTCCGCCACCGAACATGTCACCCATGCCTCCGCCCTTGCCCGCGTGCAGCAGGATCAGGAAGATCAACGCCAGTGAAATGAGAAGATGGATAACCGCGACGATTCCATCAAGCAATGTACGAACCCTTTCTCGCACCTGGACCCGCGTACTAGACGGGTCCAACCGCAGGCAAGTATGGCGACCCGGGAGCGCTACCGCAACTGCGTTCATCCGATCAATCGGGGTCAGGAGCGACGCGACACACCGAAAACACTGTGACCCCAAGGGAGTAACCCGGTCAACCCGCCTGGCCTGCAACCTTTCTGGTCGCAGCGTGAATCGCCTCTTCATCTCCGAGGTACCTGTTGCTCACGACCTTGAGATCGGAGTCGAGCATGTACACCGCAGGAACCCCCGTTGGGATGTTCAGATCTTGAATGTCGTCATCAGACACCCCTTCGAGGTGCTTGACGAGAGCCCGCAGCGAGTTGCCGTGAGCCACGACGAGAACCCGCCTGCCGCGTCGAAGATCGGGAACGATCGCGTCGTACCAATACGGCAGCATGCGATCTACAACATCAGAGAGACACTCGGTCGCAGGGAGCTGCTCTGGAGCGAGATCACCGTATCGCGAATCGTGAGAAGGATGCCGGTCGTCTGTCACGTCGAGGGCAGGGGGAGGTGTCGAATACGACCTGCGCCACACGTGCACCTGATCTCGACCGTATCGCTCGGAGGTGTCCTTCTTGTTGAGGCCTTGTAACGCCCCGTAGTGCCGCTCGTTGAGACGCCAGTGACGCTTGACCGGTAGCCACCCGAGATCCATTGCATCGAGAGCCAGGTCAGCAGTTGTGATAGCGCGCCGCAGAAGCGACGTGTGCACAACGTCTGCGCCGACACCCTCGGACTGCATCAGCTCTCCAGCGGCAACAGCTTCGGCGCGCCCACGATCGGAGAGGGCAACATCCGTCCAACCGGTGAAGACATTCTCGAGGTTCCACACGCTCTCTCCGTGGCGAAGGAGCACAAGGGTATACGTCGCATCCATGACGCCAGGGTACTCCCCTACTCGAAAAGCAAGCCCTATCAAGCGAGCCGCATGTTCACACAGCAAGCAACGCTTATTGGGACATCACACCCAGTATCTAATCACTGATGCGAACGTGTCGGGGTCGAGGGACGCGCCACCGACGAGACCCCCATCGATGTCGCGCTTCGCCATCAAGCCAGCAACGTTGCCAGGGTTGACCGACCCACCGTAGAGCACGCGAACGCTGTCGGCTGCGTCGCTCACGAAGGAGCGCAACTCCTCCCTAACGAGCGAACACATCGCTCCTGCGTCATCTGCGCTAGCGGTTCGACCGGTGCCTATCGCCCAAATGGGTTCGTACGCAACAACCATGGATGCAACCGTGTCCTGCTCGATCCCTTGTAGGCTCGCCTTGACTTGTTCCCTGACAACGGACTCTGCGTCTCCGGCGTTTCGCTCGTCTTCGGTCTCGCCGACACACACGATCGGCGTCATCCCTGCCATCAGCACAGCCTTCGCCTTCTTGTTGACGATTTCGTCGGTTTCGCCAAACAGTTGTCTACGTTCCGAATGGCCGACAATCACGTACGAGACACGCAAGGACGACAACATGACCGGTGAGATTTCACCCGTGAAGGGACCCTTCTCGTGCCAGTCAACATTCTGTGCGCCGAGTTGTATGGGTAGATGATCCGCCTCGATAACGGTCTGACAGGACCGCAGAGATGTAAACGGTGGGCAAACCAGGACATCGACCCGTTGGTAGTCGGACAGGTCGAGGCGATAACTCAGCTTCTGCACCATCTGGATTGCCTCCAGGTGGTTCGCGTGCATCTTCCAGTTGCCGGCTATGAGGTCCTTACGCATCCGAATTCTTCCTTTCAAGGGCCGCAATCCCTGGGAGTGTGGCGCCCTCGAGCATTGCAAGCCCCGCACCACCACCACTCGATACGTGGGACACGTCACCCTGCCTTCCGAGCAGCCTGATCGCTGCAACACTATCCCCACCACCAACCACTGTGTAGCCGTCATTCAAGGCCACGGCGTCTGCAACAGCCTCCGTTCCGTGGCGGAAGGGCTCCCATTCGAAAACGCCCATAGGCCCGTTCCAGAAAACAGCCTCCGCTTCGACGATCGCGCTTGAAAATTGGCGTACCGTCTGGGGACCGATATCGAGGCCGAGCACATCATCTGCAATCTTGGAAACCGCAACGGTTTCGTAGGCAGCATCGGGTGCGAACCGGTCAGCAACGACGATGTCTCGCGGAAGCACGATCTTGTCCCCGTACTCCGATTCGAGCAATCTGTCGACGTTCTTCAACATTGACTCTTCGAACAGGGATGCCCCCACGTCGTACCCAGCAGCGCGCAGGAGCGTGAAACACATACCACCCCCAATGAGCATGAGGTCTACCTTCGGCAACAGATGTTCGATGACACCAAGCTTGTCTGAAATCTTCGCCCCGCCCATCACGACGACGTACGGGCGATCCTGCCCTCCGAGAAGTCGATCGAACGCCTCTATCTCGCTGGCAAGGAGGCGACCTGCTACCGATGGCAGCCGCGCCGCGACCCCGACGTTCGACGCATGTGCCCTGTGCGCGGTTCCGAAGGCATCGTTGACGAACACGTCCGCGAGCACAGCAAGCCCCGCAGCCATGGCAACGTCGTTTGTGACCTCTCCACTCTCGAACCGGGTGTTCTCGAGCACGACGACGTCTTGTATGGATGCTGAGGCGATCGCAGCCTCGACGTTCGGACCGTACACGCCTGGAGCAAGGACGGCATGAAACCCACCCAGGTCTCCCAACACCTCTGCGACAGGACCCATCGACAAGGACGGGTCAGCGCCCGTGGGTCGTCCCAGATGACTCGCAACGACGACTCGCCCGCCTCTGGCGCGAACCTCGTGAATGGTCTCCAAACTCGCTGTGACACGAAATGTGTCACCAACCGCACCGTCGACGAGTGGCACGTTGAGGTCCGAGCGCACCAGCACGGTCCGCTCGGAGAGTTCGATCGAGTCGAGGTCGGGTAAGGAGATGTCAGCCAAGCTTGTGTACGAGATCAACGAGACGGCTCGAATATCCCCACTCGTTGTCGTACCAGCCGAACACCTTGACGACAGAGCCAAGAACCATTGTCGAATCCCCGTCGATGATCACCGAATGCGAATCACCGACGATATCCGATGAAACGATTGGGTGCTCTGTGTAGCGCATGATGCCGGTGAGCGGCCCGTCAGCTGCAGCCTTCAATGCTTGGTTTACCTCGTGAACGGTCGTTGGCCGTGAGACGTTCACCACCAGGTCAGTGATCGATCCATCGACAACGGGAACGCGGAGCGCCTTCGCTTGGAGCTTGCCCTCGAGGTTCGGGAGCACTTTCCCGAGAGCAGACGCAGCACCGGTACTCGTCGGAATGATGTTTTGTGCTGCCGCTCGCGCCCTACGGGGATCCTTATGCATCACATCAGCGAGCGACTGGTCGTTCGTGTACGCATGGACGGTGGTGAACATCCCGCTCTCGACACCGAACGCGTCGTCGATGACCATGGCCATCGGCGAAACACAGTTCGTGGTGCACGACGCGTTCGAGATGATCCGATGGCTCTCTGTATCGAGCGCGTGATCGTTGACGCCGAGCACGATGGAGACGTCTGGATCTGCCATGGGTGCAGTCACGATCACGTACTTAGCGCCAGCTGCCAGGTGATACGACGCCGTCTCGTGGGTGCGAAAGATACCTGTCGCCTCGATCACGACATCGACGCCGAGGGCTCCCCAGGGCAGCTGCCGCGGATCACGTTCGGCAAACACCTTGAACTTCTGCCCGTCAACGACCATGTCACCGTCGACAACTTCCACGGTTCCTGGATAACGCCCAAACACTGAGTCGTATCGCAGCAGGTTGGCGTTCGCCTCGACATCCCCGAGATCGTTGATGGCAACGATCTCGATGTCCCCGCTGCCTAACATGATGCTCTTGAGCTTCGCTCCCAACGCGTCTGAATCTGCCAGATCGAAGCTGAGAATCACTGCGCGGAGATCGGACGCAACGTCCGTCCCCTTCGCTGCACGGAAGAAGTTCCGACCAATCCGCCCGAAACCGTTGATCGCTACTTTCATTGCTCACTCCTGAAGCTCTGACGCGTGATCGCGTTCAATACCATTCCAAGCTTTGAGGGATCGTGGCTCGGCCAATCAGCATCCCGATCAACCACGTCGGCAGTGACGAGGTCAGCGCCGTAGGTAGCGGTGATGTCCCGGTCGAACTCGACCCCTTGAAGCGGCGGAATGGTCTCTATGACTTGGTCGCTGCCGACGATAGCACCGGGTGGGTGCACTCCTGTCAGGCGGACCAGGGCATCGAGATGATCAATTCCGTCCATGCCAAGGGTCTCTCCGTCCTGCGTAATTAGGTTTGACACGTAGATGAGTTGTGCGTCGGAGCGGTTGATCGCCTCGGTGATTCCCGGAACCCGCATCGCAGCGATCGTCGACGTCATCAGGCTCCCAGGCCCGAGGATGATTTGGTCGGCGCTCTCGATGACCTCGAGCGCCCGAGGCGTTGCAGCAGCCGTGTCAGGAATGACGGAAATGGAATCGATCGGCCCACGATGTCGAGCGATTGTCACCTGGCCCGAGAGTATTGCACCCCTACTTTCGGCCTGTAGGACGAGATGTTCACGACAGGCTGGGATGACTGAGCCTGATGCACCGAGCAACCGCTCAGCACGACGTAGTGCGAGCTCGAACGAGCCTTCGATGTCGGCGAGGCCTGCAAGGATGAGGTTTCCGAGGGAGTGGCCTGCAACGTCTGCGCCATCGAACCGGTACTCGAACAGTCGCTTCCAGATCGAGTCGTCCGGTGTGAGGGCGATCAGGCATTTGCGAATGTCGCCGGGCGGAGGGATGTCGAGGTCCGGAGCGAGTCTTCCGCTCGATCCGCCGTCGTCTGAGACAGACACGATGCCGTCGACGCGTCCGGCGTAGCTGAGCGCAGCTTGGAGCACCTTCGAGAGGCCGTGGCCTCCACCGATCGCCACGACATGTGGGCCATCGAAGGACATGCCGAGATCTTGCAACAGCAGCTGTGGCTCGGGGCCGACAGAAGGTATCACTATGCAAGATCCCTGTGATGAATCGCGGTGTCTACCCCGCCATCTGTCAGATGCGCTGCAATCGCCTCGGCGATCGCGACGCTACGGTGACGACCGCCCGTGCAGCCGATGCCGATGGTCAGATACGACTTGCCCTCCGTCTCATAGTGAGGCAGAAGGAAATCGAGGAGACCTGTCACGCGTTCGAGGAACTCCTGGGCCTCCCGGTAGGCAAGCACGTAATCACGCACCGCGGCATCGAGGCCGGTTTGAGGGCGAAGCTCGGGAACCCAATATGGATTCGGCAGGAAACGCACATCGAACAAGACGTCGACAACACCTGGGACTCCCCGCTTGAAGCCGAACGACGTGACGTTGACCCGCATCGAGGCCTGAGCTACAGAGTCGGTGAACGCGTCGCGCAGTTTGTCTCTCAACTGGTGGACGCTCAAATCGGTCGTGTCGATGATTACATCTGACCGCGCCCTCACGTCTTCGAAGGCGGCACGCTCGCCAGCAATCGCAAGATCCAACGACGACGCTTCAACGGGGTGAGGGCGCCTGCTCTCTTCGAACCGTCGCGCAAGAATCCGATCATCTGCGGTGAGGAACAGCACCGTCGTGCGAAGGCCATCTCGATGAAGGTCTATGAGGGCAAGGTCGAGACTTTCAGCATCCATGCCTGCGCGTGTGTCGACGACGACGGCGACCCGGGATCGACTTCCTTCTGCAGCGCCAACCGAACTGACGAGTCGGCCGATCAGCTCTGTCGGCAAGTTATCGACGACGAAGTACCCGATATCTTCGAGAACATTGGATGCCTGTGACCTTCCTGCACCCGACAGCCCGGTGATGATCACAACGTGTGCGGAATCGTTCGTCTCTACCATTCGTGTCTACACCTCATGCAACGCCTCGTACAGGACAGATGCCACCCTATCGGGTACGACCTCTCCAAGCTCCTGTACGTCTGCCTCCCGCATTCTCTTCACCGATCCGAACGCACGCATCAACGCCTTCTTCCTCACGGGCCCGATCCCTTCGACGTCGTCGAGCACGGAACGGACCATCGAGCGTGCCCGCAGCTGCCGGTGGTAGGCGATCGCGAAACGATGTGCCTCGTCGCGCACTCTCTGGAGGAGGTAGAGCGACTCTTCGCCCCTCCGTATGACAATAGGGTCTGGACGACCAGGGGTAAACACCTCCTCTAGCTTCTTTGCGAGACCGACCACGGGAATCTCAAGATCGAGTTCCTTCAGCACCATCGAAGCCCTCCCGAGTTGACCCTTTCCACCGTCGATCACCACGAGTCCTGGTGGGTAGGAGAACGCGGTGGCTGCGCCACGCGGGTGTGCTGCTTCGGCGACGTAGGCAGTGAATCTACGGCGGATCACCTCCTCCATGGCAGCAAAGTCATCCTGGCCATGCAACGTCTTGATCTTGAAGCGCCTGTATTGGGACTTCTTCGGAAGCCCGTCCTCAAAAACCACCATCGATGCCACGGTGAAGCTTCCCTGGATAGTTGAGATGTCGAAACACTCGATGCGTAGAGGGGGGTGAGGAAGGTTGAGGACAGCCTGAAGACTGCGGAGCGCCCTGGCCCGTGCGTTGTGGTCCGAGTGTCGCTTCAGGCGGTGCCGAGCAAAGGCTTCGTGTGCGTTAGCTTCGGCCGTTGCCATGATCCGCCGCTTCGCTCCACGCCTTGGCACTCGAAGAGAGACCCTTGAGCCTCGTGCAAGTTGGAGCCACTCACTCCACAGATCGACATCGGGAGGCATCTCTGGAACCAGCACCTGTTTGGGCGGAGCATCGCTTCGATAGAGCTGCCCGATCATGCGCCCGATAAAGGCGGAGCGGTCGATCTCCTCAACACGATCGACGACCATTGTCTTGCGGCCCGTGACCCTGCCCTTTCTGATGTTGAGCACGATCAACGCGAATTCGAGATCATCCTCATCGGTTGCCAGCACGTCGAAGCTCTCCCTCGACTCTGTCACAAGCTCTTGACGTTCGAGGGCCGTCCTCATCGCCGCAGCCTGGTCCCGGAACTGTGCTGCTCGCTCATACTGCTGATTACTCGCCGCGGTCCCCATGGCATCTTCGATGTCGGCGATGAGCTTTTCGCTGTCTCCCCTAAGGAACGCGGCAAGACCTTGCACGTGCTGCTGATATTCGTCGGCCGAGACCGCCCCAATGCACGGGCCTGCACACTTTTCGATGTCGAACAGGAGGCAGGGCCGACCCATGGTCTGGTGCCTTGTGAACTTCGCATCTGTACACGTTCGCACCGGGAATGAGCGAAGTAACCCGTCGAGTGTTTGCCGGATTGCGTACGCCTTCGCGTAGGGTCCAAAGTAATCGACCCCCCTCCGTTTCCTCCCGCGCATGACACGAGCCATGGGCCAGGTGTCGGCCGTCGTTATCGCAAGATACGGAAAGCTCTTGTCATCCTTCAGACGAACGTTGAACGTGGGCTGATACTCCTGGACCAGAGAGAACTCCAGCATGAGCGCCGCGACCTCAGAGTCCGTGACGATCCAATCCAAATCTACGGCAGCCCTCACCATCGTGCGGGTTCTGGGTGCCAGATCCTTCGCGAAGTAGTTTGCTGTCCGCTTCCTCAGCGACTTCGCCTTGCCAATGTAGAGTGCGTTGCCGTTGGCATCGCGAAAGATGTAGACCCCTGGAACATCAGGGATCGTCGATGACGGGGGCCGCTCCAGCATGGCACACATGGTACCGGTCGCTCACGTACGCCTTTAGACGACTCGGGTCCATCGCAGGCCGAGCAACCGGGGGATGTGCTCCTGGCCGACGTACTCTGGGAACCGCTCGATCGTGTGCCTGCTCAGCCCTCGCTCGACCATGAGGTTGAGCGCCCAGCCGGAGATGCCCGCAGATGTCAGAAGGTCACCAACGCTGCGATGGAAGAACTCGACAGTGCGAGACCCGGCGGGCTCACGGGACGAGCCGTTCGCGAGATACGTGCCCCATCTCCAGAGAACCTCTCCATCGTCGTCAATGAATGGGGCCGAACCTGGCGCTGTGTACACAGGATGGTTTATCACGATCGCGAGGTGGCCGCCAGGCCTCACGATCCGTGCGACCTCAGAGAAGAAAGCCTCATGATCTGCGATCAGATCAACAAGATATACACTGAAGGCCCGATCGACGCTTCCCTGCCTGAGCCATCCGATGCTTGGAAGCCTTGCTTGAACGACCTGTGCGTGCGATGACGCTCTCTTGAGCAGTTCCAAGGACAGATCGGTGCCGATGACGGACCCGCCGACGCGTCGCATGCCTTGCCCTTCTCCACAGCCGAGATCGATCGACACGCCGGCAGTGCCCTCGAGGAGCTCGAGGAGTATTGGATACACATCCTGGGCATACGCAGGATCGTCACGGACCTCGTCTGCCCACCAAGCAGCAATGTCGTCCCAAGAGTCACTCATGGTCCTTCTCGATCGTCGATGCACATCTCATGGTCCGTCACTAGCGTTCCGCTCACGAAACATTACTTTGAGGAGGCGTCGGTGACGCTTATCAAGCGGCCGGTCGCACTGGCAACTCTGGGCGGGGTGCTCAGCCTCGTCGCAACGATCATCCTGATCGCAGTTTCGAGGGACTGGGCCCTGTCAACGCCAATTGCAGGCGATCCGACCCTCTACGGGGACACTGCAAGCAGCATCCTCGCCGGGGGTGTGCCCTATCTCGATGTGACCGTTGAGCACCTTCCTGTGCTCCTCGTCCCGATCCTCGCTGTGGGCCTCCTCTCGCTAATTACCTCGACGTCGTTCGCAGCCCTCTGGCCTCTGGTGACGATTGCTGTGGTAGTCGCGACCGTCGCCTTCGCCGGTCGCATCCAACTGGTGGACGGCTATCAACGTCGGATCGCCGTCGCAATGCTTCCAATGCTGCCGCTGATCATCTATCGGCTCGAGATCTACGTGGTACTGCTCACGCTGGTCGCGCTTGCTTCGTTCGCCTCATCGTGGTACCGGGCGGGATCGATATGGACACTCCTCGGTGTCTTGGCGAAAGGCTGGCCCATTGCACTCGTTGCCATCCCCTTTCGCAAGAAGCACAAGGGTCTGGCGATCGGCACACTCGGCGCCACCGCTGCTGCCCTCGGCCTCATTGTGCTGCTTCCAGGATTTCAGCAGGGTCGTTCGTTCAGCGGCATCCACTCGGAGACCGTCGTCGGTGACCTCATCCTCGTGTTTCGGAATCTCGTCGGCACTGATCTCGGCTTGATCCGGGCCGCAGGCGCAACCTATGTTTCTGCACCAGCCAGCGCTGTCATCGTGAACGCAGCCATCGCAATTCCGATCATCGGGGTCGCCATCTGGGCCGTGTTTCACACGTCGCGCACCGTCCACCTCGTCTCCGTCGTTGGGCTCGGCGTTATGGGCATCATCCTGCTCAGCCCACTGTTCTCCACACAATTCGTTTTCTGGCTCGTTCCCTTCGTCGTGGTGCTCTCGGGTCGGAGCAGAGCCATCTACATTGTCGCTGCCGCACTGTCCACCACCACGGTGGCCTTCTGGAATCCGAATGAGGCGTGGTGGGCCTTCGGTGTTCTGGCCCGAAACGTCGTATTCCTTGCTCTCGCCCTTGTGTGGATCCAGGAGTTGAAGATCAATCTTGGGTCCACTGCGTCCCCGTCGCTCGAGGGGTAGCGACTCACGTACAGGAGCCTGCCGATCGGCCATCAGTCACAGAGGATCTTCGACGCACGACGGCGCTAGCCGTAGAGTATGTCACGGAGGAACTTGCCTGTGTAACTCTGGGGCACATCCGCTATCTCCTCGGGTGTGCCGACCGCAACAAGCTCCCCCCCACCATCGCCACCCTCTGGTCCGAGATCGATCACCCAATCGACCGATTTGACAACATCGAGATTGTGCTCGATCACAATGACGGTATTGCCACCGTCGACAAGCCGCTGCAACACACCGAGAAGCTTCCGAATGTCCTCGAAGTGCAGACCGGTCGTTGGCTCATCGAGAATGTACAGCGTCCTCCCCGTCGAGCGCTTCCCCAACTCGGATGCAAGCTTGACCCTCTGCGCTTCCCCTCCCGACAATGTTGGTGCCGGTTGGCCTAAGCGCACATACCCGAGGCCCACGTCGTACAACGTGCCGAGGACACGAGCAATGCGCGGCTGATGCTCAAAGAATGTGAGGGCCTCCTCAATAGACATGTCGAGAACGTCGGCAATCGAGTGTCCCTTGAATTTGACTTCCAATGTGTCGCGGTTGTATCGCAGACCGCTGCACGTGTCGCACTGGACGTAGACATCTGGGAGGAAGTGCATCTCGATCTTCAGCGTGCCGTCACCCTTACACGTCTCGCACCGACCGCCTTGGACGTTGAACGAGAAACGACCCGGCTTGTAGCCACGCATCTTGGCATCCTGGGTTGAGGCGAAGAGTTGCCGGATCGCATCGAAAACCTTCGTATATGTGACAGGGTTCGATCGTGGCGTTCTCCCGATCGGTGACTGGTCGATGTTGATGACCTTGTCAATGTACTCGAGACCTTCGATACGTCGATGTCGGCCAGGGAGCGTGCGACTCCCGTGCAGGGCCGCGCGGAGCGCCCTGTTCAGTATTTGCTCGACCAGCGAAGACTTGCCGCTCCCAGACACGCCCGTGACAGCGGTGAACTTGCCCAAGGGGAATGCAACGTCGACATTCTTGAGGTTGTTCTCCGAGGCGCCGATCACCCTGACGCATTCGTCTCTGCCCTCCCTACGCCGAGCGGGAATCTCGATGCGACGTTCACCTGAGAGATACATTCCTGTCACCGACTCCTCGGACGCCTCCAGATCCGCGACCGAGCCTTGAACGACGATTCTCCCGCCGTGCTCACCTGCGCCTGGACCGATATCGACGATGTGGTCTGCCACGCGGATGGTGTCCTCATCGTGCTCGACGACGATCAACGTGTTTCCCAGGTCTCGAAGCCGCAGCAGCGTCTCCATCAGACGCTTGTTGTCACGTTGATGTAACCCGATCGATGGTTCGTCGAGAATGTACAGAACGCCGACGAGGCCTGATCCGATCTGCGTAGCGAGCCTGATCCTCTGCGCTTCACCGCCAGCCAGCGTTGCAGCCGACCGCGCAAGTGTGAGGTAATCCAACCCGACCGCAATGAGGAACTCGAGTCGTTCGGAGATCTCTTTGACGATCGACTCAGCAATCACGGTATCTCTGGCATCCAACTCGACCTGGTCCAGGAACCGCAGAGCATCCCCGAGGCTCATCACTGACACATCGGCGATGTTCACCGCGCTGATCGTGGTGGCAAGGCTCACCTTGTTGAGACGGCCGCCACCACATCGGTCGCACGGGATCTCACGCATGTATTGCTGGTATCCGGCGCGAGCTCCGTCCGACTCAGAGTCCGCATACCGACGTTCGACCCATCCCATGACGCCTTCATACGCAGCGTCGTAGCTGCGCTGCCTGCCGAACCTGTTCTCGTAGCGAATCGTGTATGACGGCTCTCCCCCACCGTGCAGGAGTAGATACCTGTGATCTTCCGAGAGAGACTTCCACGGGGAATCGATATCGAAGCCATGCGCCTCGGCAACCGATCGTATGAGACGCTGGTAGTACGTCATTCGATGGCGACCTCGCCAAGGTGCGATCGCCCCCTCTGAGAGGGACAGATCTGGCTGGGGAACGACGAGATCGGCATCGACTCGATACCGTGTTCCGATCCCTGAGCAGTCCTGGCACGCGCCGTACGGACTATTGAAGGAGAAGTTCCGTGGCTGAAGTTCTTCGAAGGAGAGTCCGCATTTCGAGCAGGCGAATGCCTGGGAGAATGTCAATGATGGACCATCGGCGATGTCGACGACGGCCGTACCCTCCGCGAGGCCAAGTGCCGTCTCCACCGATTCGGTCAGCCGTCGCCCGATGCCGTCGCGTCGTACGAGCCGATCGACGACGACCTCGATAGTGTGCTGCTCATATCTAGCAAGATCGATGTCCTCGGTCAGGTCCACGACTTCGCCATCGATGCGGGCCCTCGAATAGCCGGCCTTCACAAGGTCGGCGAGAAGGCTGTCGTACTCCCCTTTGCGTCCCTTGACGACGGGAGCGAGCACTTGAAAGCGAGTGCCATCCCCCAGTTCGAGGATGCGGTCAACGATCTGCTGCGGCGTCTGGCGAGATACTGGGTTTCCGTCGTTTGGGCAGTGGGGAACACC
Organism: uncultured Acidimicrobiaceae bacterium; assembly: GCA_964460075.1. Taxonomy (GTDB): domain Bacteria; phylum Actinomycetota; class Acidimicrobiia; order Spongiisociales; family UBA5794; genus JAMBLL01. Next base: position 724 of record CAYWPC010000028.1, on the reverse strand, counting down.
GATCCGCGCGTAGAGAAGACGGAGATAGTCGTGTATCTCCGTCACCGTTCCCACAGTTGATCGAGGGTTCTTACTCGCCGTCTTCTGATCGATCGAGATCGCTGGTGACAAGCCCTCGATGAAGTCGACATCCGGCTTGTCCATCTGACCGAGGAATTGGCGGGCGTAGGCCGAGAGCGACTCGACGTAACGTCTCTGGCCTTCCGCATAGATCGTATCGAAGGCGAGGGAAGATTTGCCTGACCCTGAGAGACCGGTAAAGACGATCAGTTCACCGCGCGGCAGGACTAGGTCGACGTTCTTCAGGTTGTGCTCTCTCGCGCCTTGCACGACAATCGTGTCACTCGCCACCGTCACCCACCGCTCACCGTTTGCCTCCGCCTCTCTCAGGCTCAGGGATTGTACAGAGCACATGTGACACGTTCCGACAGACGGCTCCACGGCCTGGCATCCACCTTCTCCAACTCACCGTCCCCCAAGACTCCAGTCCCGCCTCGCTCGCAGGCCCCGTCGCTCGCAGGCCCCCTGGGACTCTCACCGTACCGGGCTCGCAGGCTCGCAGACCCCCCTCACTCACTACGTTCGCTTGTCCCCCCTGAAGGGGGGACAGTCGGACGAGGAGACTGTCCCCCTTTCAAGGGGGACGGCAGAGGAGCACAGCGACGATGCAGGGGGATCGCACAGCACCTCACCCGAAAACTCGCTTGTCCCGCGGGACTCCCGC
>CAYWPC010000027.1:0-26396 GCA_964460075.1 uncultured Acidimicrobiaceae bacterium | reverse complement strand
TTCTAGGTCTTCGCTCATAGGTCTCCATACCATTCCTGCCATGGCCACACCCAGCCCCAGTTCGGACCTCTAAAGGCGAAGCCGATTAGCGTCAGGACGATCCACACCACCATGAAGATCGTGAATGCAGCGACGGCAACTTTGCGATTCCGCTGTCGTGTGTCGGGGTTGCGATCAATGAAAGGTAGCAAGACCAATCCGGTGATGATCGCGCCTGGCACGAGCACACCCGCGACGAGCGGGTGGAACCTGGCCAGGAGTTCTTGCAGCGCGGCGAAGTACCACGGCGCCTTCTCTGGGTTCGGTGTCACGGTCGGGTTCGCCATCTCTCGCAGCGGAGCGTTGAAGAGGAGTGCAAGCGAGAGCACGAGCACCATCACTCCCAAAGCTGCAACTGCGTGACGAACAAGTAAGTGTGGCCACACCATGACCGAATCTTCGTCTTCCGGCACCTTCCTCTCACCTACCAGGGGTGTGCCTTCAACGAATCCGAGAACACGCTGATCGCTGGTGGTGGCCGGGTCGATATCACTCACTGCCGACCTCCAAATCTATGTCGAGCATCGAATCTTTGCGCCACCGCCACAGGTGAATGAGCAGGACTGCGACGAGCACCGAAGGTAGCACTGCCACGTGGAGCACGTAGAAGCGCAACAATGTCTCCGCACCGACCTCGGTTCCACCGATCATGAGGGCACTCACGGTGCCTCCCACGAAGGGGACGAACCCTGCCATCGATGTTCCGACGGTGACCGCCCAGTAGGCCAGTTGGTCCCATGGGAGGAGGTAACCGGTGAACGACAGCAGCAACGTCACGACGAGGAGGACGACGCCGACCAGCCAGTTGAACTCACGGGGAGACTTGTACGCGCCCCTGTAGAACATCTTGGCCATGTGGGCGGCAACGGCGAGCACCATGAGATGAGCCGACCAGCGGTGGATGTTGCGGATGAACTGGCCGAACGCGACGCTCGTTTGGAGGAAGATGATGTCGCCGTAAGCGCTCATCGGCGAGGGAACGTAGAAGAACATCAGGTAGATGCCTGACGCTATGAGGGATCCGAAGAGAACCAACGACACGACCCCGAGGAACCAGGACCATTTGAAGCTGATGTGTTCTCTGCGCATTTTCACGGGGTAAATGTGAAGAAGGAAACTTCCCCAGTGTGCAGCAGCGCGGTCTCGGTCGGTGACGCGCTTGGGTGTGCGCCATATCGACCGGCCTGCGGCCGACTCCCGTATCGAATCCATAAGGCTCATGTGCCGCCTCCGACGCCTATCGGCATATTGAGATTTACTGGCATCGCTACTCCTGCTGGTACACCGACACCCGACCACACACCCATGGACAGGGCGTTAGTTGGGCACCGTTCAATGCAAAGTGCGCAACGTATACATCCACGTTCGTCGAGAATCAGAGCGGTCGTACCGACCTTCTCTTCGTCGACTTCGACGGCTGGAACGATCGATATGACCTTCACCGGGCAGACATCGACGCAGAGTGCACACAGAACACATTTTTCCGGTTCAAGAAGAATGTTTGCAAAGCATCGCAAACATCGCTGCGCCTCGCAGCGCGCTTGGTCTGGGGTGAAGCCAATCTCGACTTCGCTCAGACCAATGCGACGATCTGTCGGGATAGTCGGTACGTCAAGTCGAGCAATCTGGTCGTAGTTGTCGTCGAAGCGATGGAACTGTTGGAGCTTCACCATCTGACCCTTCTGCTCCTCCTCAAGTGCCCCACCGAATGCTTGATGGATCTGCGACGCGGCTTTTCGTCCGTCAGCAATGGCGTCGATCAGGCTCCTCGGCCCGTGCGCGGCATCGCCACCAGCCCAAACCATCGGTATCGACGTTGCCAGGTCGTCGTCGTCACCGACGCGAATGGTTTTGCGCTCACTGATCTCCGGTCCGGTCGAACCGATCGCCTCAACGTCGACCGCCTGGCCTATCGCAAGGATCACGGTGTCTGCTTCGATCGTTGCGACGTCGTCCGAGTCGAATACGGGAGCGAAACGACCTTCTTCGTTGAAGACCGACAGCACACCGACAGTTTCGAGTCCCACGACCTTGCCTGCCTGGCTGAGGATTTTCGCTGGGCCTCTCCTGTGAACGAAGTCGATCTTCTCCCTTGCCGCCTCTTTGAGTTCGAACTCGTCTGCGGGCATCTCAGCCTCGGACTCAAGGGAGATCACGGTCACCTGTCTCGCCCCTGAGCGTGCCGCTGTTCTGGCCGCGTCGAGAGCGGCCGTCATCACGGAGCGGTCGGTGCTCTGCCCATCTGTCTTGCCATCTGACTTGGCCTCGTACGCTTGTGTCCGCAGTGCCGTTCTGGCTGCATCCATTGCCACGTCACCACCGCCGATCACAACAACACGCTCACCAATGTCGACCGAGAATCCTCGGTTGACATTGATCAGGTACTCGATTGCTCTCAACACACCGTCGGACTCGTGACCTTCGAGGTTCAGGCCCCTTCCGAGTGTTGCACCGATGGAGACAAGCACGGCGTCGTGACGTTCATGCACCTCGTCGAAGGTGATGTCGGTTCCGAGCTTCGTGTTGTACTGAACGTCGACACCCATGTCGATGATCGACTTGATCTCCTTGGCGATGAGATCGCGAGGGAGCCGGTACTCGGGTATCCCCATCACCATCATGCCTCCGAGGTTGTCGGTCGCCTCGTAGACGGTTACCTGGTAGCCGAGCTTTCTCAGATCGTGTGCTGCGGCGAGCCCGCATGGCCCGCCTCCGATGATGCCGACGCTCTCGTCACGGTCGACCGCAGGGGCAGAGGCGATCTGACCGGCGAGAGATGCGTCTCCCGCCTCGACGCCGTACTGCTCGGTGACGAACCGTTTGAGCGCTCGAATGGCGATGGGAGCATCGACCGTGCCTCTCCGACAGGCATCCTCACAGGGGGCAGCGCACACACGTGCGCACACTGAGGCGAACGGGTTCGGGAGCCGCGCCGTGAGATAGGCGTCCTTGTCGCTGCCTTCTGCTATTGCCGCGACGTACAGCCCTGCATTCGTGTGCACGGGACAGGCTGCGAGGCATGGGATGTTGCTGTCGAAGAAATCGAGAGCCTGCATCAAATCAGTCCGCGACGTTGGGCGGTGCGTAGTCCCCAGAACCCGAGAAGGAGAAAGAATCCCCACACCGAGACGGTGACCAGATCCTGGAGGAAGGGGCTCTTCGATCCGAGGGTGCCCTTGAGGAGCTCAGAGGGGAGCCATACGGTCGCCACGGAAAAGTACAAGAAGATGCCGAAACCGATGAGCCAGGCTTTCGGACGGGTCATGTTCCTACCCATTTCTCCTGCTTTCTCTCATGGTCAGCGTAGCGCGTTTTTCACCGATCGGCTGGTGCCGCGCCCTCCGCACTGCCACAATCGAAGGCGTGATGATGACCGAGGTTTTGTACTTTGTCAATTCCAATTTCCCCACTCCCTAACTACGGAATTACGTGGAATCGTCTCGATCTCGTCACTCTGGAAGTCGCCTCTAACGAGCGATGTGATGCGAGCCTATGAGGACAGCGCCTCGAGTCCACGGTCGAGAAGGTCGATGAAGGCAACCTCGTCGAGTACCGGTATTCCGAACGACGCGGCTCTTCCTAGTTTCGACCCCGCGTTGGCTCCTGCAACAACTGCATCCGTCCTCGACGACACGGACGCTGTGACCTTGCCCCCTCGCTCCAACACCGCACGCTTTGCTTGGTCGCGTGTGAGCCCCGACAGCGTTCCTGTGATCACGACCGTCACACCCACGAGGTTCTGCGACATCGGATGCTCGACATTGGCTGGGCTTCTCGCCACGACACCGCTGCTGATGAGACGATCGACGAGGTCTATGTTGTCCGCATCTCGAGCCCAGGTGGCTACGGATTCTGCGATCACGGGACCGACGCCTTCGATCTCTGTTATCTCGGGGACCGAGGCATGCATGAGGCGGTCAATCGAGCCGAAGCGTTCGGCGAGCTGTTCGGCCACTCTGCCACCGACATGATCGATTCCAAGCGCAAAAATAAGCTTCGCGAGCGGGCGTGATCGGGACGTCCTAATCCTCGCAATAAGGTTATTCGCTGACACCTCGCCGAACCCCTCGATCTGCAACAGATCATCGACTGTGAGATGGTATATGTCGGCCGGATCCCTGATCAGGCCAAGCTCGAGGAGGGCTTCGACGGTTTTGTACCCGAGGCCCTCTATGTCCATCGCTCCGCGGCTAGCGAAATGGAAGAGGTACTCGCGCACACGGCTCTCGCAGGAGTATCCACCTGTGCACTTCGCCTTCGCTTGGCCTTCGGGGAGAACGATCGAGTTCGAGCAGAACGGACATGACGCAGGCATCGACCACACAGGCAGGCCCCTGGGCCGCAGCGCTATCACGGGACCGACGACCTCGGGGATCACGTCACCCGCACGCCGCACGATCACGGTGTCACCTGGCCGCACATCTTTCCTGTGCACCTCAGCCTCGTTGTGCAGCGTTGCGTTGGTCACCGTGACGCCACCGACGAACACCGGCTCCATGACTGCGTACGGCGTGACTGCACCCGTGCGACCGACGTTGATCTCGATGGACCGTAGAAGGGTCGTTTTCTCTTCAGGGGGTAGCTTGTACGCAATCGCCCATCTCGGGGACCTCGCGGTGAACCCGACAGCCCGCTGGTCGGAGAGGGAGTCGACCTTGATCACTATCCCGTCAGTCTCATAGTCCTGGTCGTGTCTGTGCTTCGTGGCGTGTTCGATGTACGCAACCACCGCATCGAAGGAGCCCACTGTGGCGTTCGCAGGGTTAACGGCCAGGCCCAGGTCGGCCAGCCACTGCATCTGGTCGGTGTGCGTGGCGAACTGCGGCCCGCCATCGACGAAACCGAGTTGATAGATCCACACGGCAAGATTCCGCGACGCTGTCGCAGCTGGATCCTTCTGACGCACTGAGCCTGCTGCTGTGTTGCGAGGGTTGACGTACGGCCGATCTCCCGCCTCCGCCTGCTGCGCGTTGAGCGCCTCGAATGCAGATACGGGCATGTAGATCTCGCCCCGCACCTCAACCGCGGTCGGTGGCTCGCCACGCAACGTGAGAGGCACGGACTTGATCGTGCGAACGTTCGCTGTGATGTCCTCCCCCACTGTGCCATCACCCCGCGTTGCGCCCCGGGTAAGTCGACCATCGATGTAGGTAAGTGACACCGCAAGGCCGTCGATCTTGAGCTCACACGAGAAACGCTCCGGAGGCCTGCCAAGTGCGGAAACAAGCCGTTGATACCAAGCGTCGAGCTCTGCCGTGTTCATTGCGTTATCGAGCGAAAACATGCGTTCACGGTGGTGTACAGGGCCGAAGGCGTCATCTGGTGGAGCGCCGACTCTCGCCGTGAGCGACGCGGAGTCGACGAGCTCGGGATGGCCCTTTTCGATGGCAACCAATTCTCGATACAGCACGTCGTATGCGTTGTCGTCGATGCTCGGCTCTCCACGCACGTGGTAGCGGTAGTTGTGCTCACGGAGCTCCTGTAAGAGAGCCATGTACCGCTCAGCGAGATCGTTACCAGAGTCTGTCATTGCAGGTTCCACGGTACTTGAGATCAGATGTCAGGCCCCCAACCCGGAGGTCTGACTATCCCTCGTAGCCGTACCACGACAGGCATCTGAGCGTGCCATCGGCAACGATCGGGATCTCGTCGAAGCTGCGTTGACTGCACGTTGCGGGCCGGTCGACTCCTCCAAGGGTGAGCGTCCCGAACCCATCGACGGTCAACGTGTGCTCCGAATCGAGCGCACGCATCGGCCATTCGAGTTGCCTGAAGGCGAAGTCGAACGTGGTACCTGCGTCGACAGCGACGGGACGTATCATCGACCAGGTTCCCTCAGGGAACTCCGCCAGGGTCGTGTCGCGCCGTTTCGTCATCGCGTCTGCCCACTCACCCGTGAAGATCTGGTTGCGCATTCCGTCGAACTGGTAGGCCGAGGAGGCCGTCGCGGTCATCTGGAGATACAGAGCCAGTGCGTCTTCTGTCCCGGTTGGGCCGGCAACGAATCCGCGCACGACCTCGATGTCGAGCCCTGCCGCTGGCTCGACCGAGCCTATCTCCTGGCCATAGATGAGGTCGGAGAGCCAGAATCCTCGTGCCCGGCTCGTTGGTGTACCCCGTGTCCACACGACCATGTCGTCCAGTGTGACGATGTCACCATCGACACGGAACACGAAGTCGGTGAGCGCATTCGACGCCGAGAGCAGGAATCCCGACGGGCTGTACACACCCCATGCAAGCCACCGGTCGTCCCCGAGCGGAAATATCTGGGTCGCGTCCGCTGCGATCTCGTACACGGCCTCTTGTGTGTACACGGTTGGAATCGAGAAGGTCGAGAGGTCCTGGCATGTGCCTTCGGCGACACACGGCTCCCATGCTGCGCCGAGCCACGAATCCCACAGTCTGGCAAGTTCCAAGGCCGCACCCGAGTACGGGGCAATCCCGGGAAGAGGTTCCCAGTCTGAACCCTGCGCCGCGATTTGGTAGAGATACGACAAAACGATGTCGTCTCCTTGTTCGGCGAGGAGACCCGTGACACGAGCGATCTCCTCATCCGACGGTGGAGGGAGTGTCGACGTCGTCGTGGTCGTAGTTGGCGGCTCAGTCGTGGTCGTAGTCGGCGGCTCAGTCGTGGTCGTGGTTGGCGGCTCGGCTGTGGTCACCGTCGTGTCAATGTATGTGACGCTGGTGACGGAGACAGATGACGTTGTCGAAATGTCCGATGCGGTCTCGCTCGACTGACATGCTGCTGCGATGAGCGCCATTGCTGCTGCGAACACGACGATTCGCATCAAACGGCTGGAGTGTCGATCGACGTTCATGGCTCAACTCCCCTGTGTTGCGTTCCGGCTCGACCAGGACTCGAGCACGGACTCACCAGTTGGCGGTGTCACGTCCAGCGGTCCTCGAAACGCAGCGGCGTGCACTTGACCCGCCCACCCTATCCCACCTCTGGTCGGCGTTCCAACCGCACACGGGGTGGTGACGTCAATCGTTGGAGACGTCGACAATTCTTCCCCCTCCGAGCACGTATTCGCCTTCGTACATGACGAGCGTTTGGCCGGGCGCAGGGCGCACCAGTTGCTCGTCGAAGTCGAATCTCCAGCGCTCACCAATGCAATGGGCAGTGGCTGGGACAGGCTCGGATCGGTACCGGACCTTCACATCGACCTTGGCGCCGTCATCGATAGGGTTATGGGTGTACGTCACATCTTCTACAACGCAGCTCTCCCTCAAGAGATCCTCGTGTGTCCCGATCGTGATCGTCTGGTCTCTCGGGTGAATCTCGATCACGTACCTCGGCTCGCCAACAGCAACACCGAGTCCTTTGCGCTGCCCGATCGTGAATGAAGCCGTGCCATCGTGGCGTCCAATGACGGTGCCATCCACGTCGAGGACGTCGCCACTCGACGCGAGACCGCTGTACCGGTCTTTGAGAAAGTCTCGGTAGTCCCCAGAGGTGACGAAGCAGATGTCCTGGGAATCCGGCTTCGATGCAGTACGGAGACCGAGGCGCTCAGCGTAGGCGCGGACGTCCACCTTCGTCATCTGTCCAACCGGTAGCCGCACACGGGACAGCGCCTCCTGATCCAACATGTGGAGCACGTACGACTGGTCCTTTGTGCGGTCAGCAGCCTTGCGCAGTCTCCACACACCTTGGTGCTCTTCGACTCGTGCGTGGTGGCCGGTGACGAGTACGTCGCAGCCAAGCGCCGTGGTGCGATCAAGGAGCGCGGTGAACCGCACCTTTCGGTTGCACTCGATGCAGGGGTTCGGTGTCAGCCCCTTCATGTAGTCCGCTGCGAAGGGTTCGACGACTGCAGACGTGAACTCCTCGACGTAGTCGAGCACGTAGTACGGGATGTCGAGTTGAGCCGCCACCCTGCGGGCATCCTCTGCATCCGAGAGTGTGCAACAGCCAGACACCGGCATCTCGCCGTCACGTCCTTCCCACTGCTTGAGCGTGACCCCAACGACATCCCAACCCTGTTCAAGCATGAGCGCAGCCGCAACAGAGCTGTCGACACCTCCAGACATGGCGACGAGCGCCCTCACCGCAGTGCCTCGATCGTGTCACGGACGATCCTGGCGCTTCGAGCGCCTGTCCCAGGCTCGACATCCCATCCGAACGTGAACCGCACGCACTCACGCGACGCAGCAGCATCGAGACCCATACTGGTAAGCACATGGCTTGGTGTCCCAGCCCCAGACTGACAGGAAGAACCGGCTGCCGCGTACACGCCTGCCTGGTCGAGCCTGATGAGCAACGTCTCGGCATGCACCGATGCGACACGCACATGACTGAAGTGCACCAATCGGTCGGCATCGCTTGTGGTGACGGTGATTCCAGAGTCGCCCTCTGTGAGCGTGGCCTCGAAGGCGTCGCGCTCTGCTCCCACACGGGCATCGAACTGCGCCCTACCTCTCACCGCTTCTTCCATCGCTACGACCATGCCGACGATGCCTGCAACGTTCGATGTTCCAGATCGACGACCCGCTTCCTGGCCTCCACCGACCAGCATCGGATCGAGACGTGTGCCTGAGGCGACGTAGAGCAAGCCAACGCCGGTAGGACCGCCGAACTTGTGAGCGGCGAGCGACGCCATTGCAACACCAAGGTCTTTGACTCGCAAATCTCGACCGACGAAGAACTGGACCGCGTCCGTGTGCACTGGAATCGTCGCGTCAACGGACTGCACGATCTTGACGATGTCTCCCACCGGCTCGACAGTGCCGACCTCGTTGTTTGCGGCCATGACAGACACCACAGCAGTATCGCTGTCGACCAAGTCACCAAGGCGGTCCGCAGCCACCACGCCACGAGCATCCACGGGTACAGGCACAACGGTGTAGCCGAACCGCTCGAGTGAGCGTGCCGCGTCGAGGACCGCCTTGTGCTCGATCTGGGACACGACGATGCGTCGCCGCGGAGAGGCGAGCGCCGCACCGATGACTGCGAGGTTGTCAGACTCCGTCCCACCGGATGTGAATACGACTTCATCCGGCCGGTCCGCACCGATCAACGCTGCAGCTCTCTCCCGTGCCTCCTCGAGTGCGTTCTTGGCCCGACGAGCCGATGCATGAAGACCCGAGGCGTTCGCGTGTACAGATCCAATGGCGAACTCCATCGCCGCCGTGGCGCACGGACGCGGCGTCGTGGTTGCGGCGTGATCAAGGTAGATCTCTTCGGCGGATGGGTGCATCATTCGGAGCCGACGGTCTCGGAGAGAAAGGCCTCGACGGCACGCTCGTATCGCTCGGCGTCGATGTTCCACAGGTTGGCTGTGCCGCCTTGTTCGAACCGCACGACCGTTGCGAGATCCCCGAGGGTTTCGGCGAACCCGAGTTGCTCCTCGATCGGCGTCACCTGGTCGTTCCCGCCTACAAGCATGAGCACAGGAACGTCGAACTCATCTGCCCGTTCGAGTTGATCGAGTGTGGACCAGTCCATGCCGAATCGTACGCTCGTGAGCCGCCGGCCAAGCCACGCAACGGGACGTGGTACCCCTGTGGCTTGCGCCCACCGACGCACAACACCTTCGAGGTCAAGTACCGGTGAGTCGTATACCACGGCGCGCACCGATCCGACGGAGTCAGATTCCTGGAGGAACATCGACACGATGCTGGCGCCGTACCCGGAACCGATGATCACGAAGTCCTTCGCTCCCTTGCGTTTCGCCACGGTGACAGCAGCTTCGAGATCCTTCCACTCGTCAAGGCCCCACATTCGCATCCCTGAGGGACTCGGCGTTGCACCGATGTCTCCCCTGTAGGTCATCGAGATGATGGGGAACCCCTGTTCCACGAGACTCGGCGTGATGCGAAGCGACTCCGTGCGCCGGTCGATTCCCCTCCCGTGCACGAAAATCACCCATGTCGATCGGCGCCCGTCGATGAACCAGGCAGGGTGGGGACCTATGTCGGATGGGATCGCGAAGTCGTTGTCGAATCCGAGGCCGTGCGCTGTCAGGGGATCGCCGGTGTACGCATCGGCATCGATGCGCACGTTGCTCCCAACATCGATTGTTCCAACAACGGCGCGGACGCCTCGCTCAACCGTGTCGTCGCTAATGCGCACGACGGTCGAGACCTGTGCATAGGCACGCTCGCTTTCGAGACCCCACAGCCCCTCGATCTCGCTTTCGGGAGATCTGGTCAACACGACACGGCCCGCTTCGTTAGCTAGCACGGTGAGTGGGTAGTCGACAGCGGCAGGGCGCGGTAGCAGGAACTCTTCTCTGATTGCGTTCGCATGCAGCCAGGCAAGTATCACCCACACGGCGACGAGAAGCGCTGCAAGCGTCAGCAGCACCCGAGCGAGCCAAGTCGGGAATCGGAGCGTCATGTTGTGAAGGCTATCGCCTCACCAGGAGTCGCCTCATCTCAAATTCCGGTGAAGTCCGGCTTCTCCTTCGCCAGGAACGCCGCGACACCGATGCGGGCATCTTGTGAGATGAACACCTTCGAGAATTGCTCCGCCTCGATGGCAAGTCCCTCCTCGAGCGGCCGATCGAAGCCTCTCGAAACCGCGCGCTTCACCGCCGCGTATGCCTGCGTCGGACCAGAGGCAAAGCCACGCGCATCGGTGAGTGCAACGTCAAGGAGATCATCGTCTGGGACGACCTTGTCCGCGATGCCGAGGCGGAGCGCCTCGTCGGCTCTCACATGTCGCCCGGTGATGCACAGCTCCTTGCAGCGCTGAGGGCCGACGAGCCTCGCTAGGCGCTGTGTGCCACCTGCACCTGGAATGATGCCGAGCAGAATCTCTGGCTGACCGACCTTTGCACCCTCGGCGAGGTATCTGAAGTCGGCGCCCATTGCAAGCTCGAGACCTCCACCAAGAGCGAAGCCGTTCACTGCCGCAATCGTCGGCTTTTCGAGATTCGCGAGCCTGGCCACGACACCGGTCAACCCTGAGGCCTGCCTGTCCCTCGAGCCTTCGTCGAACGCCTTCTGGAATCCGGAGATATCCGCACCGGCGGCGAAATGAGGTGCACCCGTGATCACTACGGCCCTGACCACTGGGTCTTCTGCTAGCTTCACCGCCTCGTTGATGTCAGCGATCAATACGGCATTGAGCGCATTGACGGGCGGGCGATTCAGTGTGATGAGCGCAACAGCGTCATCCACGGAGTACTCAACAAGTTCCACACGACCTCCTCTGTCTCACGTGGCACCAGGCTACCGCGCTTCGAGAATCCGTTCAGCTGCTGTCCACGGATCAATGAGGTGATCTGCAATCGCAGTCACGATATCGGTCGCATCCAGGTCGAGGTCGACCGACGCGTCGATCGCCTGCCGTACGGCAGCAGCAAGTTGGCTGGCAGCCCGTTTCCGTCTGCCCCTATGCATCGCACCGGAGTGTTCCAAATACGTCCGGTGCTTCTTGACGGCGTCCCACACTTCGTCCGCGCCATCGCCTTTGGTCGCCACTGTTGCAATGACGGGAATCTCCCATCCGTCACCGGGACCGAGCTCGAGCATTGCGACGAGGTCGGCAACGGCGCTGTGCGTCCCCTCACGATCCGCTTTGTTGACAACGAATATGTCTGCGATCTCGAGGAAACCGGCCTTGGAGACCTGAATCGCATCTCCCCATCCAGGGCTCAGTACGACGATCGTCGTATCGGCCGTCGTTGCGATCTCAAATTCGGATTGACCGATGCCGACCGTTTCTATGAGTACTTCGGGAAATCCGAGGCCGTCGAGTGCAGCGACGACTGCCGGGGTGGTACTGGAGATTCCGCCGAGGGACCCCCTGTTGGCGACCGACCGGATGAACACTCGATCGTCGCCCGCGTGATCGGTCATCCGGATCCGATCACCAAGAATCGCTCCTCCGCTGAAAGGGCTTGAAGGATCAACGGCAACGATCGCCACGCGTGCAGCACCCTGAAGCACGTGGGGTATGAGCGCAGAGGTGAGGGTCGACTTTCCAGACCCTGGGGGGCCTGTGATACCGGTCAAGCAGCCGTTGCCACCGTCAGCGAAAAGCGCCCGAAGCGCAGACCGACCGTCATCTGTCCTGTTCTCGACCGTGGTGAGGATGCGGCCAATCGATCGAGTATCGAATCGTTGGGCTGCGCTCAGGAGTTCGGAGTTGTCCACGGTGCGACCTTAGATCCCTCTGGTGCGACTCGCTGGTCAGTTGGCGAAGACCTCGGTGACACCCCGAACGCGGTCCTTGAGGATTCGCTCGATTCCAGCGGTCACCGTCGTCTCGGAGATCGGGCATCCGCCACACGCTCCGACGAGTTGGAGATTCACCGTGCCACCGACGACACCCTCAAGGATCATGTCTCCACCATCGGCCTGCAGGGCGGGCCTGATGTAGTCGAGGACACGTTCAAGTTCTGCACGATCGATCTCTGTCGCTCCGTCCTTGGGGCGACGGACCACTGAGCCTATTTCGATGATGGTGCCTTGAACGACGTCGTCCACGGTGCTCCTTTGCTGCCCGAAGCGTAACCCAGCCTCGTACATTGTTAGCAACACGGTCGTAGTGAGAACCCTTCCTGCTATCTGGGCCAGAACCGGTTCGATATCGGGGAGGCGTTGCCTGAGCCGTTCAGAGGAACAAGATCAAGCCCGTTCGGGGAGTCTCTGACGACCCACGCGCCGTTGAAGAGGAACCCCGCTGCTACACCGTTCACCAGGACCTCTGCTCCCCCACTGACCGTGACCATCACCTCGACACGATCCGTGTCGAGGCCAACGACGACCGCGGTGGGAACAACGTCCGGGGCCTGTTGGGGACGGAGGCCCGAGTAGTAGTGCGACAGGATGTCGCTGTAGATCTCTCCTGAGTCGGCCATGATGCGCGCCCCCCATTGACTCATGCCGACGCCGTGTCCCCACCCCTCACCGAGGAACACGACACGATCCTCGCCTGTACGATCCGATTCTGGAAGCAACGCATCGATCGGGCTGGCAGTGGTCACCTCGCGGATGATCTCGAAGGTGTAGGAGAGCAACGGTTCGGGGAGTTGTCGACCGTCCGCTAGACGCATTGGCAAGACTCCAGGGTATAGCTCGTCTCCCTCCCGGTTGAAAACTCCTTTGAGGCGTGGCGCAAGAATCGAGTCCGTCCCCTCGGTTGTTCGCACCGTGATCTTCGTGCGGCCCTCCCCCTCTGGTGGATCGTCGACGACGATCCCCTTGAGTGAGCCGCCAACGTCGAGACCACCTGCTGCCAGGATGGCGACGAACTGGTCTGCTGTGACTTCTACCGTCCACTGAGCGTATGGCGCGATCCCGACCTCTGGCGAGTCCACCGCCTGGAGGTACGGCACGGGGTCGCTCGACCAAACGTCCTGGTTGGAACGTGATCTGGAGCCGACCATCGAAGTGAATACAGCCTCGATGGGTCGCCCGTTGTACAGCACGACCTCTCCCGACGTGTCCTCAACCGCCTGCCGCCACCGGTCCCCGCCTTGACGCTCGACGAGCTGCACGCCCCTATACACCTGGCACCTGTTCGTCGCGCAGATGTCGTAGTCATGGGCCGCAGCATCTCCTCGGCGTCCTGGAAGGAGCCTCCGCGCAAGGTAGGTCCTCGAAGCAACAGCCTGGGCGCGGAGTGCCTCGATCGGCCAGGCGAACGGCATCTCTGCGATCCCGTCGAGGTACTGCTCTATGGAGCTTGTCTCGGTGAGGGTGATGCCGTCGTCGTACGCGGTCACCTTGATAGGGCCGAGGTATGGACGGCCATCGATCACGAAGCGGGCGTCGCCGGCTCCGATGAGTTCGATCGACTGGACCTGTCTTTGGGTGGGCTCACCCGCAAGTGCAGTTGAGACACGCGCTGTTGAGATGAAGCCGAGCGAGCCAACGAGCGTCAACAACGCAATCGCGTACGCAACCCTCATTCTCGACGGATCTGCGCACCAAGCCCTGCGAGATTTGGGACGAAGTCGTGGTAGCCCCGATCAATGTGATGCGCGTCCCTGATAATCGTCTCTCCATCTGCCCTCAGGCCCGCAATCGTGAGCGCTGCCGCCGCCCGTATGTCACAGCCATCGATCTCGCATCCAGAGAGATCGTCGACACCTCTCACCACGATGTGTTGCCCATCGGCGTGGATGTCTGCACCCATCCGATTCAGCTCACCGAGATACCGAAAACGGCCCGTGTAGATGTTCTCCGTCACAAGTGAGACACCGTTCGCGATCGACAGATATGCCACCATCTGGGGATGCATATCGGTGTGGAAGCCGGGGAACGGCAACGTCGCAATGTCGACGGCGACCGGTCGGTCTGGTCCTCGCACCGTGATGGAGTCTTCGGTCGTTGCGACGCCACAGCCGGACTCTTCGAGCTTGTGGAGCTCCATCCTGAGATGCTCTGGCCTGCACCCGGTGACCGTGACTTCACCGCGCGTCATCGCGCCTGCGACGAGATACGAACCTGCTTCGAGGCGGTCGGGGACGGTTGTGTGCACTGCAGGCTCGAGATAGGTGACGCCGTGGACCTGAATTGTTGAGGTCCCTGCCCCATCGATCTTGGCTCCCATCTTCATGAGATACTCTGCGAGATCGGTGAGTTCCGGCTCTCTCGCGGCGTTTCCGATTGTCGTTGTCCCCTCAGCGAGAACGGCGGCGAGGAGTAGGTTCTCTGTGGCCCCGACCGATGGGAACTCCAGGAACACGTCGGTGCCGACGAGCCCGTTCGGGGCGGATCCGTGGAGCACGCCGTGACGGAGATCGAATCTGGCTCCCATCGATTCGAGACCTTTGATGTGATAATCGATCGGGCGCGATCCAAAATCGTCACCCCCTGGGAGTGCGACACGGGCTTCACCGACCCGTGCGAGAAGTGCGCCAAGCACAAGGATCGACGCGCGCATCTGCCGCACCAGTTCCAGTGGAGCCTCAGGATTCGGCTCATCCGGCACATCAATGGTGAGCGTCGTACCTTCAGCAGTGCACATAGCTCCGACGTGGTCGAGCACCTCCCCCATGATTGCTACATCGAGGATGCCTGGCACATTCTCGATCCTGTGCCTGCCGGGAGCTAGGAGCGATGCAACCATGTGCTTGAGCACGGCGTTCTTGGCGCCGAGAACGCCGATGGTCCCGTGGAGCGGTGTCCCGCCGCGAACGATGATCGAATTGGACATACGTGTGGAGGTTACGACGGTTTCGGCCTAGCCCAAGGACTGGTGAACGTACCAACACCTGTTCAGGAGGGCGAAGCGCCGCTGCTCGGCAGTGCAAACAGGGCCTGCGAGTCGTGGGTTGCACGAAGGTCGAGTAGTGTGCGCTCGACCGCTACAGGAAGATCCATGCGAGTTGTCATCGGCGCGGATCATGCCGGATTCCCGCTCAAACAAGAACTGATCGTGCATCTCGAATCGGAGGGCCACACGATCATCGACGTCGGTACGGACAGCACCGACCCTGTCGACTATCCAGACTTCGCCGCTGCAGTGGGCCGTGCCGTCGTCGCGGGCAGCGGCGAGCGAGGGATCGTCGTGTGCGGCTCTGGAGCTGGAGCGTCGATCGCGGCGAATAAGATCACAGGGGTTCGCAGCGCTGTGGTGCACGATCACTACACGGCGCACCAAGGTGTCGAGCACGACGACATGAACGTCCTGGCCCTCGGTGCCCGTGTCATCGGCGCGACTACCGCAATCGAGATCGTCGATGCGTTCCTCGGCGCACGATTCAGTGGTGAGGAGCGCCATGTGCGCCGTCTCGCGAAATTGGTTGAACTGGATCTTCGTCGTGGATGAGACGAACACATAGCCCTGTACCATTTCGGCCCGTGATCGACCAGGAACTCCCACCAGTTGGATCCATATGGGCGGCCGGCTGCGTCGTGGCTCGCCACAACAAGCACGGCAAGGCCCGATACTTGCTCGTCCACAGACCGCAATACGACGACTGGTCTCTGCCGAAGGGCAAACTTGAGGATGGCGAATCGTTTCTCGATGCCGCTATCAGGGAAGTCGACGAGGAGACAGGTATCGTCGGGGAGATCGTCGGCCCGATCGGATCCATCGGCTACGTGACGCCTGCACGGAACCCGAAGGTCGTCAGGTGGTGGCTGGCCACCGCACAGAAACGACCGTTCGCTCCCAACAGCGAGGTCGATCGCATCATGTGGGTTTCTTATCGAAAGGGCCAAGACAAGCTCTCGTACGGCAACGACAGGGATGTTCTCGACCGTGCGAACGAGATGTTTCACGATCGGACCTCTGGGATGATCCATCTCGTGCGGCACGCCAGGGCAGGGAAGCGATCCGACGCTGGCAGCGACAATTCGCGGCCGCTCGATGAGCGAGGCAGGCAGCAGACGAAGGCACTGAGCGACCTGTTGACCTCGCGGCCAGTTACCGTGGTCAAGTCGTCGAGCTACGCGCGTTGTGTCGACACGGTGAGGCCATACGCCCAACGGGTGGGTCTTCGACTCGACGTCGATGCCGCGCTCGTTGAGGGCTCACACCCACAGGCAACGCTCGCCTTGATCGACGAGCTCCAGGGTGAATCGGCCGTTCTCTGCTCTCACGGCGACGTCATCGGGGGTCTCGTCGGCCGCTTGGTCGCCGATGGCGTGCCGATGACAGGACCTCAGGAGTGGAGGAAGGGCTCGATCTGGCAGTTACGCACCGTTTCTGGCAGGGTCGTCTCCGGCCGCTACATTCCACCACGCTGATGCCGACGACCACCCGCAGAGCACTTGCCCGATTCGATCCACCGGTACGCTGAAATCATGGATTTCGTCATCCTCGATCAACCAAGTGACCTCGCAGATCGCGCCGCGGACATCGTCCAAAGCGAGATTGAGTCCAGTCACACGGTCGCACTCGGCCTGGCAGGTGGCTCGACACCGCGCGCAACGTACGAGGCCTTGGCGTCGCGCTCGATCGACTGGTCGGCAACAACAGCATGGATGACCGATGAGCGATGGGTGCCCCCGACGTCTGCCGACGCCAATCAGCGAATGGTGCGTGCAGCGCTCGTCTCTGCAACATCGGTCCCATTCCTCACGCCCGACACGACCTTGGCCTCCCCGCAGATCGCAGCCGCTGCCTTCACAGAATCGCTCCTGCCTACGCTCAGGTCGACGACACGAAGAGTCACACTGCTCGGCATTGGGACGGACGGGCACACAGCGTCGTTATTTCCATGCACGGGCGCACTCGATGTCGACGAGGCTTGCTACGTCGACAACTTCGTTCCGTCCCTCGATGTGTGGCGGCTCACGGCGACCGTCGGGTTGCTCGCCTGGAGCGACGTCGTGATATTCCTCGTCGCGGGCGCTTCGAAGGCTTCGACGATCGCAGCGATCGCATCTGGGGGTGATGTTCCCGCGGCACGGATCGTTGCGCGGGAACGAGTCGTGTGGCTCCTCGACGCTGCCGCCGCAAGCGAGATGACCTGATACGTCAATCCCTCCGGGGTGTGGACAGATCCCGGTGCCAGATACATGCATCCGAGTGGCCGCGGTTTTGACATAGTGACCAGGCCGTGTTTGACTCGTCGCTCAACACGTCGGAAAACGTGGTGCCGGATACGTTGAGGAGTAGATGATGGGTAAACACACACCCGCCTCATACGACTCCGCGCGCGCAACCGCCATGTGTATGTGCATGCTCAGCTCTCGGGTGGCTCGCCCGAGCGTATTTGCACTGCGCTCCTAGGAACTGCCACCGCCCGAGAGGTCACTTCGGCGTTCCAATTCCACCAGACCGCTCACCGCGGTCGTATCGACAAGGATGCACATGACACTTTCAACTATTGCGCTCAACAACGTCAATCTCGAAGCCATCGGCGCCCTCGTCCAGGCGATCCAAGCCGACCAGGGCAAGGCAGACACGACATGGAAGGCCTCCGTTGCATGGGACGGCGGGTTCACAACATCGACCACGATCGGGGACTTCCCACCGTTCGCAACTGACGAACCGGAGGGGCTCGGTGGAACGAACACAGCACCCAACCCCGTCGAGCAACTCCTCGGGGCGCTCGGCTCATGCCTCGCCATCGGGTACGCAGCAAATGCGAGCGTTGCGGGAATCCGCATCGAAGATCTCCGGATCGATATTGAAGGCGAACTCAACTTGGAGACATTCCTCGGACTTCGACCAGGCAACGCCGGATATGAGACGTTGCGGGCGACCGTTCACATCACCACAGACGCAGACGACGACGCGGTCGTGGAGCTCCACGACAAGGTTGTGGCCACGTCACCTGTCGGACATACGTTGAGCCTGGCCGTTCCTCTGACGGTCGACCTCGCATAGGAGCCGGGGGTCCGGGTTGCCAGGCCCGGATCCCCGACCCCGTATCGTTATCGTCGAGCCTCCCGATTCGGTACGCTCGACGCTGCACACCTACCTATCGGAGCTTGCAATGCCCCAAGATGCCCATGAGTACGGCTTTGCTACGAGATCTATCCACGCCGGTCAGCGGCCCGACCCTGAGACCGGCGCACGAGCGATGCCAATTTACGCGACGACGTCGTTCGTGTTCGACGATGCTCAGCATGCAGCAGACCTGTTCTCACTCCAAACCTTCGGCAACATCTACACACGCATCGGCAATCCGACGTCTGCAGCTTTCGAGGAGAGGATGGCGTCGCTCGAAGGTGGCATAGGGGCGTTGGCAACCGCATCCGGCCAGTCGGCACAACTGATCAGCATCCTGACCCTTGCACAGAAGGGTGACGAGATCGTTGCGTCGCGGTCGCTCTACGGCGGCACCTACACCCAGTTCGACGTGACGCTTCGTCGAATGGGCATCGACGTCACGTTCGTCGACATCCACGACCCCGCAGCCATCGAGGGGGCGATCACGGAGCGCACGAAGGCCGTGTATGCAGAGACGATCGGGAACCCACGAGCCGATGTTCTCGATTTCGAGTCCGTAGCTGGCATTGCCCACGCTCATCAGGTCCCTCTCATCGTCGACAACACGTTCGCAACCCCGTACCTGTGTCGGCCCTTCGAGCACGGCGCAGACATCATCACGCATTCCGCGACGAAGTTCATCGGTGGCCACGGCACGGTGATTGCTGGATGTATCGTCGAACGCGGCTCGTTTGCGTGGGACAACGGCAACTTCCCTCTGTTGACCGAGCCGTCCCCCGCCTACCACGACCTCCGATTCTGGGAGAACTTTCGCGAATACGCCTATCTGATGAAGGCACGAACGGAGCTGCTGCGAGACACCGGCGCGTCACTCTCGCCGTTCAACTCGTTCCTGCTGCTGTTGGGCCTTGAGACGCTGCCGCTGCGGATGAGGCAGCACGTTGCGAATGCCAGAGCCGTCGCGGAGTTCCTTCGCCGACATCCGAAGGTCGCCTGGGTCGGCTACCCCATATTCGAGGACAACGCGTGGACCGATATAGCAACCAAGTATCTGCCGGAGGGCCCAGGTGCGATCTTCACCTTCGGCCTCGTAGGCGGATTCCACGCTGGAGTCGAGTTCATAGAGCATGTCGATCTCGCCTCCCATGTCGCAAATGTCGGAGATGCCAAGACACTGGTCATCCATCCGGCGTCGACCACTCATCAGCAGGTGCCAAACGACGAGCAGGCGGCAATGGGTATCGGGGAGGACATGATTCGAATCTCGGTAGGTATCGAGGACATCTCGGACATCCTGTGGGACCTTGATCAAGCGCTGGAAGCGACATGACGACGGCGCCACTGGTGGACGCAACACCCGCCGAACGTCTCGGGCTGCTTCGCACGGCACGTACGATCGCCCTCGTCGGCGTGTCAGCGAATCCGATCCGCTCGTCGAACTTCGTCGCTGCGTACCTGATACGTACCAGGTTTCGCACATACCCTGTCAACCCTGCCTACGACGAAGTGCTCGGCGTGACGTGCTTTCCGTCGCTGAGAGATCTCCCAGAGGTACCAGATATTGTTGACATCTTTCGACGGCCTGAGGCAATACCTGGTGTTGTCGAAGAGGCGATCGAGCTCGGAGCGAAAGCTGTGTGGTTTCAACTCGGGTTGCGCCACGACGAGGCGGCACGTCGAGCAATGGACGCCGGCCTGCAGGTCGTACAAGACCGGTGTCTCAAGATCGAGCACGCGCGGTGGCATGGCGGGCTTCACCTTGGAGGGTTCGACACAGGCGTCATCTCCGCAAAGCGACACCGCCCGATCTGAACCTGAGATCGTTCGACACCGGTAAGGGGAGTTTCTACAGGCCGCCGCTGCGGATCGACCCGATCAGGAATCTGCCGAGATCCGTCGTGGCGGTGAGCTCTCCGACCCTGCTCGACACCGCAGAGGAGATCTCGCTCTGCGTGCACCCGAGCTCCACAGCGATGTCATCGATCGTTGCGGCGTCATCCTTGAATGCTTGGACCGAGGGAAGGTCTCCCCCTGTTGCCACGAATTCTTGGACGGACATATCACCGAATTCGGCGTCTACGTCGTCGATGAGTCGCTGGAACAGCGCCATGGTCTCGTCCGCAACCTCGTCGCAATTACTCGGTGCGATCGCACCACCACTGCACGCGGCAGCCACGAGAACGAATGCCACAACGAGGGTCGACAACCGGCGAGCGAACATGCCCACGAGACTACCCACCCTATCTGTTCTTGCGTAACTGAGTCCCGCCATGCGGGACTCAGTTACGCAAGAACAGACGGAGTGGGATCAGGGGACTTCGTCTACGGCGTCCACGACGCCGACGACGACACTTCGGATCGGGCCTGTGTCGATACCGTAGATCTGACGTGCCGACGATCCCTCATCGAGAATCAGCACCGTTTCGTCTGCGCCTGCACCGACACGGTCTGCGCAAATGAGATATGAGCCGCTGTCCTCACCCCGGTCGACGAGCCGACAGACAAGAAGTCTCTCACCGTCGAACAACTCGTGGTTGATCGTCGACACGACGTTTCCGACGACCCGTCCTACCTTCACGACCGCACCTCGAGAGCGTCGACGATCCCGACTATGGCGTGATCGACAGGGACGAAGCGCGGTTGCATCGCCTCTGCTGCCTCTCTCGACGCAACGAAATAGACGAGGTCGCCTGTCCCTGCCTGATACACGGCGTCTGCCGCCACGATGCATGGGCCGTCGTCCAGTCGCTGCTCGGTGAGGGGTTGGACGATGAGGAGCTTCATGCCTTCCATTGCGCGGTCCTTCACGGATGCCACAACGGCGCCTCGCACCCGACCGAGTTTCACGAGGCATCCCAGCGAAGGGCGACACGGTCGGAGAAACGGGTCCCGGCGTCCAGGTCGGCTCTCAGCTCCGGCGTTAGCTGAGGTATGACGATCGTGTCTGTCACGGAATCAACCGGTCGCTCGTCGATCGCTTCCAACGCAGCCTGTACTTCCCCTACGGTCCCATCGACGATGAAGTAGGCCTTCCCACCGAGACCGTCTGCGAGCCGGAGGCCGGCGAGCGCAACGTCGGCATGCTTTACGGCTGCGTCCGCCGCGTTGATCCCTGCGGCGATCGTCGCGGTCTCGACGACCCCGACAGCTTCGGCTTCGGTTCGCATTGGGTGCTCTGAGGTGAACAGCGATCTGGCGACTGCTGGAGCGACATCTGGCAAGAACAGCGAGTCGACGAGGGACGGACGGGGCTGTTGCGCGACGATGTCTGCTGCAACCTCCACGGATGCCGTGTCACCTGCAACGAGGACGACATACTTACCTGGATGCGTCGTACCGGTACATATCGTGTCGATGGGCGCGCCCTTCACGATGGCATCGGCGCACTCGATTCCGGCAGGGATCGATGAGAACTCCCACAGGCCGAGTGCTGGCGGTCGAGGCGTGTCAGACAATGCGCAGAGCTCCAACCACGGACACTCGCCGTACGCGTGAGAAGGTTCTGGGGCGTGTCAGCCCCTCACCTGTGGGGCTCGCAATCGAGAACGACGTGTAGCCCTCACCCTCTGCGCCGAGACCCGCGATGTTGGAACCGTTCGCAACGAATATCGAACAGTCCATGGAGCGAGCCATTCTCGTAATCGTGTCAACGTTGGTCGAGTGGATCGATGCGGTGTGCCGGAAGCCGTGCTCGGAGCGCACGGCGAGATCTATCGCGGTTTCGACGTCCTTGACCCGGACGATCGGCATGACCGGCATCATCTGCTCGGTCCACACGAGATTGTGCTCTGCTGGTACCTCGGCGAGGATCAGCCTGGTCTCGGAAGGCACTGAGATGCCGATCTCCGACAGGATCACCGAGGCGTCCTTGCCGATGAGGTGGTGGTTCATCACGCCCGGCTTGTTGGAAGGTCCCCTGTCGGTGAAGATGACCCGTTCGAGACGTTTGAGTTCGTGTTCCTTGAGACGGTAGGCACCCACCGCTGTCATGTGTTGAACGAGTCTGTCGGCAATCGTGTCGACCACGATTGCGGTCTTCTCGTCGACACAGATGATGTTGTTGTCGAACGAGGCTCCGGTGACGATGTCCTTCGCCGCCTTCTGGATGTCCGCCGTCTGATCCACGACTGCTGGGGGATTGCCTGGCCCTGCCGTGATCGCTTTCTTCGGGGTTCTGAGGGCGGCCTTCACTACGCCTGGCCCTCCGGTCACCAGCAGCACACGGACATCTGGGTGGCTCATGAGCGCCTGAGCGGAGTCGAGCGTCGGCACGGCAACGGACGTCACCAGGTCTGGAGGCCCGCCCGCTGATATGACTGCCCTGTTGATCAGTTTGACGTTCTCGATGCTGACACCCCTCGCACTCGGGTGCACGTTGAACACGGTGGTGTTTCCAGCAGAGAGAATGGCGATCGAGTTGTTGATGATCGTCGACGTCGGATTCGTCGTTGGTGTTATCGCCCCGATGACACCGTATGGGGCATACTCGGTGACCATCATCCCCTTGTCGCCGGTAACGACGTGCGGTTCGAGGTCCTCTGGGCCAGGTGTGCGCTCAATCACAAGATGGTTCTTGAGTACCTTGTCGTCCGCCCGTCCAATGCCTGTCTCCTGACGGGCCATGTACGCAAGACGTTCGTTGTTCTCCCGCATGACCCGACGGATGGCTTCAATGATGCCGTAACGTGCGCTCAGGCCGATCCCCTGATACGACGCAAATGCTTGCTTCCCTGCGTGAACAGCTTCATCGACCGTTGCGTAGATGCCTTCGCCGAGGACGTCGTCGAGGTCGTCGATCTCGTCTCGTGCAATGAGCGCTGCGCCAGTCTTTCCTACGATGTCGGCGGCCGCGACGCGGCTTTTGACCCTGGTGATGATCGCCTGGATGTCCGAGTCGCTCAGTTGTGCCATGTCACTTCACGTAGATCGTTTCGCCGTCGAGGTCCCATTGGTCGACGATGGCCATGATGACGGCGTCGCATGGCTTGTCCTTTGTCACCTGGGTTTGGCGCGCCGAACTGCCGGATGCGTAGAGCACGACCTCTCCAACGCCTGCACCGACACTGTCCACCGCAACGACGTAGCCACCGGCTTGTGTGCCGTCGGCGTTCAGTTGCCGCACGACGAGCAGGGCGAGACCCTCCATCAGCGGCTCCTTCTTGGAAGCAACCAGTGTTCCAGTCACCTTGCCGAGATTCATAGCGTCCTCTCTCTCGAGGTGCTCTGGTCAGGAAACAGCGTCTGAGGCTTCTTCGCTTCGGCCAAGGGGGAGCACGAGATCCAGGTTCACGTGTGGACGTGCAATGACGTGCGTTGCGATGACTTCGCCTACCTTCTCACCACCGCGTACGCCTGCGTCAATGGCGGCCTTAACAGCAGCGACGTCGCCTCTGATGATGGCGGTCACATAGCCTCCACCCGTCTCCTCATAGCTCACCAGTTCAACCTTTGCGGCCTTGACCATGGCATCGGCAGCCTCCACCATTGCTGCAAAACTGCGGCATTCGATCATCCCGAGTGCGTCTGACATTCTTCCTCCTGTTGATTTCGCCGTTATGCGTTCTCGCGACCGTCGAGTCCCTCCAGCGCGGCAACTGCTGCCCGCCAGCCGACTTCGATGTCCTGTTCTTCTCCTCCGAGGTATATGCGTCCAACTGCGCCGAATGCGCGGACCTCGAGTACGTTGATATTCGCAGATTTTTCCGCTTCGTTCGCTGCAAGGGCGGCGTACGCCGCAGGCGCACACTCAAGTACGTAGAGCGTCTGGCCTGGGATGATCATCTGCCCGTGGCGCATGCGGTTGATGAGCTGGGCGTGGTGGTCATCGATGCGGCGGATGATCTGGCTCGACAAGACCTTTGGCTTGAGCCGGTCGGCCTCCGTGACGTCGAGGGATTCAAGGATCGCCTCACCTGCCGCTCGCGTCTCGGACTGCTCAGGTGAGTGCACTTCGAGCAGGCCGAACACACGCTCGATGATCTGCATGCCAGGCTTCACCGTTGTAGCTTTCAACGCGACGTCGGTCAGTCGGTTGATCTCGATGCCTGGTGCAACCTCTACGAAGAGGACCGCCTCGCCCGCAAGCGGGAGAAACCCCTGGGCTGTCGTTCCGAGGAACGCCGCATATTGAGGTTGCAGACTGTCGAGAAATGCGTACGACCGCAGCTCAATACCGCTCGCCATCACTGTCTCCTTCTTGTGCGTTCAGAATCTGGACTCCTGCAGAGGCACCGATCCGGGTCGCTCCCGCAGCGATCATGTCCTCAGCGTCTTCGAGCGTCCGAACGCCTCCGGACGCTTTCACACCCATGTCGGGGCCTACCGTCTCTCGCATCAGCGCTACGTCGTACACCGTTGCGCCCCCTCCGCTGAATCCGGTGGAGGTCTTGACGAAATCTGCCTTTGCCTGCTTGGCGAGCGCCGCGGCGATCACTTTCTCCTCGTCGGTGAGGAGGGACGTCTCAAGAATTACCTTGGTGATGGCGCCGGCTTCGTGCGAGGCGTCGACCACCTTCTCGATGTCGGTGCGGACAAGATCATTCTGGCCGGACTTCAACGCACCGACGTTGATGACCATGTCGACTTCGCGTGCGCCGTCGCGTAGCGCCCTGCGTGTCTCCATCGCCTTGATCTCCGGTGTCGTCGCCCCGAGGGGGAACCCGATCACCGTTGCGACTTTGACATCGGATCCGCGGAGCCTCTCGGCGGAACGCTTGACCCATGTCGGATTGATGCACACCGCGGCAAACCCGTACTCGAGCGCCTCGTCGCACAGCGTGTCGATTTCTTCCTGGGTTGCGTCGGGCTTCAGAAGCGTGTGATCGATGTACTTCGCAAGGTCGAGTGGGACATCTTGGGCTTCGCCGTGGAAAGAGACCCGGTCTGCTCCGTTGGCCACCACTGTCCGCAGTTTCTCGGGGGTTGCGCAGATGTCTGCACGTTCGGCGAGGGCAGCGAGTACCTCTCGGGTGACGAGTTCGACGAGCTGATCACGTGTCGGTTGTGCATCGGCCATGGCTAGCGCTCCACCGGGGTTCGTTCGAGGTCGCTGATCTTACGGACTCGTCTGGCGTGTCGACCGCCACCGTATGGGGTCGAGAGGAATTCCAGCGTGATCTGCCACGCGAGCGCGTCACCGATCAAGCCTGCACCGAGCGTCAGGATATTCGCATGGTTGTGTTCACGGGCGTTGCGAGCCGTCGAAACGTCGTAGCACAACGCCGCGCGGATACCGTGGATCTTGTTTGCAGCCATCGCGGATCCGATACCTGCACCGTCGATGGCGATACCTACGTCGGCTGAGCCGCTCTGCACCTTGTCTGCGACAGACGCGGCGATGTCGGGGTAGTCAACGGCGTCTGTGGATGAGGTCCCGCAGTCGATGACAGACAATCCCTGTTCCTTGAGCTTGAACGCAAGCCGTTCCTTCAGGGCGAATCCTCCGTGGTCTCCCCCGATCGCGACCGTGTGGACGCTGGACGCGGCGTCATGTGGCGGGGGTGTGGACGATACCTCGGAGGGTGTGTCGCCTGCTGGAGCGGCTGTGTCCTCACCGAAGAGGCCGTCGACGATACGCCGCACGATGGCTCGCACGTCTTGTTCTATGTTCGGATCGCGTGCGGTCACTCGGTCGTTCTCCTTGGTGGAGCCATTCTAGGCTTCAACGAGCCAGTCCTCCCTTCACAGCGACCGACCGTAGGATGGGCTTCGATGGATAGAACAACCCGCTGGGAGACCGAGGCTATACGATCGGGTTCCCGCGCTCGGAGCCAACGACCTGCTCCGTCGAAGAAGCAACCGAAGCAGTCGACCGACTGGGTGACGCTCAAGGAAGCCGAAGCCGCAACAAGTATCCCCGTGAACACGTTGCGTAAGTGGGTCCGGAGGGCGGATCTGCCGTCATACCTCGAGTCCGACGGTGATGTTGCTCTGCGAATGATCGACCTCGACGCCGTCATCGCCCGTGCAAAACGAATCGGTCGCGTCGTTGCCCCGCAACAGACCGTCCCCCCTTCAGGGGGGACAAGCGAGCCTTCGAGCGAGGGGG
>CAYWPC010000026.1:0-26714 GCA_964460075.1 uncultured Acidimicrobiaceae bacterium | reverse complement strand
TCGTTGCCTACTGGTTGTACCGATTCGAGATCAACGTTCGCGCCTCCGCGGTCCTTGGATTGGTTGGGGCTGGGGGGATAGGCGCCGAGATCGTAGCCAGACTCAGGTTCCGCGGCGACTGGCCGAAGGCCGGAGCGGCTCTCCTTCTCACCGTCGTTGCCGTGCTGATAATCGATGCGGCGTCTGCGTCGATCCGTAGAAGGATCATCACCGGCCAGCCATCCGCAAGCTACCTCTCGAAATGGATGATGGCCATCACTGGCAACCACGGAGACCCGCGAGTCGAGATTGAAGCCTCTTGAGTGAGTTCGTCCTTCGCACGCGTGATGTTGCGTTCGAGCGGGAGGCCGTAGCGCTGGCGCCGGGTGCGACACAGTCATCGCGTTCGATTGGGAGAGCCGTCTCCGAGCCTCTAGACGACTGGCGCACGGCCTTCGAACGCGACCGCGATCGCATACTGCACACGAAGTCGTTTCGGCGCCTCAAGCACAAGACACAGGTCTTCATGAATCCAGAGGGCGATCACTTCGTTACCAGAATGACCCACACACTTCAGGTGACCCAGATCGGTGGCGCCATTGCAAGGGCGCTCTCGCTCAACGACGGCCTCACCGAGGCCATCTGTCTGGGGCATGATGTCGGTCATCCACCATTCGGACATACGGGTGAAGATGTGCTTTCTGAGTTCGTTAGTGGAGAGTGGCGGCACTCCGATCAGTCAGTGAGGATCTTCGAGGTCCTTGAGCCTGTGAACCTCTCGTGGGAGGTCCTCGACGGCATCCGGGCACATCCGTGGAAAGTCGAAGTCGAGGCTGCAACCCACGAAGGAAACGTCGTGCGTTTCTCCGACCGAATCGCCTATCTCGCTCACGACGCCCTCGACGCTATGAGGGCAGACGTCCTGGAAGCGACATCGTTCCCCTCTGAGGTCCTCACCACCTTCGGCGAGCCCGGCCGTGCATGGGTCGACGTGATGGTTCGCTCGGTAATCGATGAGTCGTATAGGCGCGACGAGATCGCAATGGAGCCACACATTCTCGGAGCTATGCACACGCTGCGGGACTTCATGTTCGATCGGGTCTACCTGAGACCGGCGGCCGAGGCCCAGCGCCGTCGGGCGCAACAGATCGTGCGCGAGCTCACCGAGTTCTACATCGAACATGCAGAAGCCCTGCCAGATACCTACCGACAGATCGGTGGCGATACCGTGACTTCAGTCATCGACTACGTCTCGGGCATGACCGACAGGTACGCGATCCGCACGCACGACGAACTATTCAGGCCCAGACTGTTCGAGTAGAGCCGAGGGCACGCAGTTGCACGGCGTGTGAACGAGGCTTCGCCGCGGACTAGTTGTCCTTCCACAAAGGCTCGTCTGTGCGCCAAGAGGGCGCCTGACCCCACCGCTCCTCGAAGACGACCTCGTGAGCAGGTGCTCGCTTGGCGAGACCCCAACGGCCAAGCGGATAGCCGCACGGGATCGCTGCAGCGTTCTGCCAGCCCTTCTCCACGGGAACCCCGAGAAGCTTGGCCACTTCTGCGTGCCTGAAAGCCCCGAGAATGGTCGTCAAGGTGGTGCCGACGCCGTGCCCCCTTGCTGCGAGCATCAGACTCCAGATAGCAGGATAGATCGACGCACCAGACGGGTCGTTTCGATGATACGGAAGCACGACCAGCGGCACCTTGTCGAAATTGTCTGCCAACCACTGAGAGGAGGACATGACGCGCTTCGTCGCTTCGTCTCCACTCGCGATTGCAGCCTCCCTCCTGCCCTTGTACACCGTTTCGTTGAGCTCTTCCCATGCCTCGGCGTAGAGAACACCAAGGACAGCAATGGTCTGAGAGTCGGTCACCGTCAACCATCTCCAGTTTTGGGCATTGCCACCCGATGGCGACCTGACCGCTGCGTCGAGCATCGATCGAAGGACATCGACGGGAATCGGGTCCGATGCGACGCGTCGCATCGCACGTGTCGTATAGAGAGCGTGATAGAGATCCATGACGGCAACCTACTCGCTCGTGGTCCGTCAAAGAAGCAATCACCGTAGCCGCTCCCACCTCACCGGAATACGGCGCCTCGAGGCCACGCGTCACCCCTGTGAGCTGAGTGACGCCACCATTGCCAGGATCAAGAGATTGAGCGCCGTCCAACTCACCGATACAACGACGTAGCGCCTCGCCCATGTCAACCACTCCGCCACACCCCTGGTAAGCACCGTGCCTGCCAGGTACCAGATGGGGAGGCTGGTAGCCAACGCAAACACCAGAACCGTGAACCTCGTGACATCAATGAAGGAGAACGACAACACCCAGGCTGTCGGCGCCGCGACGAGGAACAGGACGGACGCAGCCATCGTCGCAGCGAAGTCGCCCATGTCCCCACCCCGCCTGTACCCAACTGAGACAGCCACTAGAGCGAGAATCAGCGGATACGTCAGTCCAAAGAAGCCGCCGAGCAGCGGTGATACCGTCGTTCGACGGGGAGCAAAGGAAACGCCTTTCTTCACAGTCGACCAGCGTACCTGTTCGGCGCACGCATGAGGTAGGCACCGCCCTCCGCCGATTCTTGTGTGCGGACTTCCTTGAAACGTGCGACTCGATCTCGACATCACAAAACCGCGATGAAGCAGCACTACCATCTCGTCGGGAGGTCACATGTCAGATCGAATCGAATCCGCTGCCATCAAGATCATCGAGATCATGGGTGTGTCGACAACAAGCTTCGAGGATGCCCTCGACCACGCTGTAGCCAAGGCTGCAGAGAGCATCAATGGAATCACGAGCGTCGATGTCACAAGCCAATCTGCGACGATTCGCGACGGCAAGGTCGCTCGCTACGAGGTCACCGTGAAGTTGTCGTTCGCCGTCCGATAGGCGACATCGCACGCGAACTCGGCCTCGACCAGCAGGATTGAGCACACACCGGCACAGCGCAACAACTGGCCGCTATCTGGAACATGGCACTACGCTGACGCTCTCCCATGCTATTCCCACGTACCGCACGATTGTTCCTGCCACTGGTGCTCCTCGCACTTCTCGCCGTGGTGCCGATTCCCGCGTCGGCTCAGTCAAGGGGCGACGTCAACAAGGCAAGGACAGCAGAAGAGCAAGCATTCCAAGCCCTGCTGGACGCCGACAACGAGCTTGCTCAGGGACTCGAAGACCTCGAGACGATCCAGGGTCAGATCTATAACCTCGAGTGGCGAATCAGCCGCCTCAGCGATGCAATCACGGAGTACTCGGGCAACGTCGATTCCCTGCAAGAGCGGGCGAGAAAATTGGTGTACGAGGCATACACGACGGGTGGCCGGAAACTGATGACCACGGCGTTTAGTGCCAACGACATCCAGGAGCTGATTACCAGCCAGGCGCTCTACGACGAGGCCACAACGCGGGACCTCAGCCAACTCGACCAACTCGCAGCGGTCAAGAGGCAGATGGATCGTCTGACAAGCGAGCTGGTCGACAAGGAATCTGAAGTCCAGCTACTCCGCGTCGAGCAGCAATCCGTCGTGGCCCACCTCGAGGAGGACCAGAGGAAGGCAGACAAGCTACACGAGGACGCCAAGCGCCGATACGCAGCGGCATATGCCAAGTACAAGGCCGACCAGGCTCGGAAAGCTGCTGCGGCCGCGGCTCGGAGGGCTGCCGCAGCCTCGAGGGCGTCCGGTGCAGCAGCCGGGGTACCGGCCGCGACAACCGGAGTCAACTGCCCCATTCCCGGTGGCACATACTTCATCGACACCTGGGGTTACCCACGCTCAGGCGGGAGAACGCACAAGGGTACCGACATGCTTGCGGGGTATGGCGCCAAGTTGGTCGCTATGAGATCTGGCACCGTTCGCCTCAACTCGCACCCTCTCGGTGGCAGGCAGGTGTATGTGTACGGAGATGACGGCATCACGTACTACTACGCCCACCTATCGGGCTACCCGGGAGGCCTCCGGAACGGACAGAGGGTTTCACAAGGCGAGGTCGTCGGCTTCGTGGGAAGCACAGGAAACGCCACGACCAATGTACTTCACCTCGGGATGATCGTTGGCGGTAGGTACGTGAACCCCTACCCAACGGTCAGAACCGTCTGCTAGGCATCATCGACAACGGCCTGGGAACTACTCGGAGAGCCCACACCGGTCGCCTCGTAACCGCACGGTCTCAAACCACTGAGACCGATCTCTATCGCAGGACGTTGCACTGCTCGCCATGGTCTACCCTCCTGCGCCATGAGCCAGCTTCTCGCCATAGCATCGGCCGCTCTCTTCGGGATAGCCGACTTCGCAGGTGGACGAGCCACGCGTCAGCTCAGTGCATGGCGAGTCACCGCGTGGTCTGAACTCGTCGGCATACCACTACTGATCGTCGGGTTGGCAGTTGTTCCAGCACCGAACATACAAGCAGCCGACCTCTTGTACGGGGCGTTTGCCGGTGTCGTCGGTCTCGTCGGTCTCGCGCTGTTGTATGCAGCGCTGGCTGGCGGGGCAATGTCCGTCGTCGCACCAATCATCGGCTCTGTCTCGGCCGTACTTCCCGTGCTGTGGGACGTTGCAACGGGATCGACGATCGGAGCAACGCAGTGGGTTGGGATCGGCGTCGCGCTCAGCGCAGTCGTCCTGATCGCAGGGCAACGTTCCGGTGATCGTCTGAGTGCAAGACTGCTGGCCCAGTCCTTGGGTGCATCTGCCGCGTTCGCCGTGTTCTTCATCGCGATTGCACAGACATCACCCGACAGCGGCCTCTGGCCGGTCGTTGCGGCCAGAACGGCAGCCATCCCAATAGCGTTCGCCGTCGCCTTCCTCCTCAAGTCGGCAACTGTACCTCCCAGGGGACCAATGCGATTCGTCATGATCGCCGGGTCGTTCGACATGGCAGCCAACATCGCCATCCTTCTGTCGCTCCAGCGGGGACCTCTTGCCGTCAACGTGGTGCTGACATCGCTGTACCCGGCATTCACCGTTGCCGCAGCGCTCGTGATTCTCAGAGAGCATCCAACAGTGCGGCAAGCGGTCGGCATCACATTGGCCATCGTGGCTGTTGTCATCCTTGCCATGTAGGCAGCGCCGCTGCACCCTGAGATGCCTGCCAGACGATCATCGGACAAGGCGGCTACTCCACTCGATAGTGACACATCGTTACGGAAGACGGAAACCGACGGTTCCCCCTGGACCCGGCTCCGCCCATATCTCGCCATCAAGTGCAGTGACGAATGCCTTCGCTATGGCCAGACCGAGTCCCGAACCACCAGTAGAGCGACTCCGATCGGTATCAGAGCGACTGAAGGAGTCAAACGCCTCAGGGAGGAACACGTCGCTGAAGCCGATCCCCTCATCGCGCACCACTACCTTCGCACCGTCGTCGTTGGACACCGAAACCGTGACCAGAGACCCTGCGGGGGCGTATCGAACCGCATTGTCCAGGAGATTGCGCATCACCCGAGACACGGCTTGGGGTGCGGTCAGCACGATCACGCGCTGTGGCGCTTCGAGTACCAAGCGGACATCCTCCATCGACGCAACCGGTAACAACACCTCCATTGCTTCGTCCGCGACTTCCGTCAGGTCGGTCGGCATGCGCTCGTACGCCATGTCACCTGACTGAATGCGAGCGAGAAGAAACAGATCGTCCACGAGCGATCGCAGCGCCTGAAGGTCTCCCAGCAGCGACGCGTAGTAGCGATCACGATCCGGGGCCACACCATCCCTGAGCGCCTCGACAGCAGCCTGTGCTGACGCAAGCGGCGTGCGCAGATCGTGTCCAACAGCCGCGAAGAACCGTCGGCGACGCTCGTCCTCGTCCGCCCTAGCTGAGGACGCGTCTTCGAGCCTTCGAGCCATCTCGTCTATCCCTCGCGCGAGTTGGCCTACTTCGTCTGCTCTTGCGACACCTGTTCGCGCAGTGAGACGCCCACCGGCGACATCCTGGGTTGTTTCCGCCATTCTCGTGAGATCCGATGTGAGTGCCCTGCTGGCCGTCATGGCGAACCCGAGTGAAGCGAGGAGTCCGAATCCGAGTACGACAAGCACAAGGGTGAGGTCATGGCGAGACAGGAACATGCGGCTCGCCGTGACCGCAAGACCGCCCGCGGCGATGACCAGCGAGATCAGTGACAGTGCGAACAACGTATTGACCAAGCGGCGCGATCGCTGCGCAATAACGGGAAGAACCACTGCCGACACTGCACCCGCGATAGCCATCACCGCGAAGATCACGCCGAGCTCGAAACGGTCAGAGCCCGAAGGTTGCATCGTTACTTGAAACAGTGCCAGGCCCGAAATCACTGCCGCGGCAGACAGAAGAGCAGCTCTCATGGCTGGAACCGGTATCCCCGACCCCACACAGTCACGATCCGTTCAGGATCGTCGGCATCCCGCTCGATCTTCTGGCGAAGGCGCCGAACGTGCACGGTGACCGTGGAAGGGTCCTGCCACTGTGAGCTCGATCCCCACACGTTCACAAGTATCTCACCGCGCGAGAACACCACACGAGGCGACGATGCGAGAAACACGAGGAGATCGAACTCCATCGGCGGCATCTCGACGAGGTTCCCTTCCACAAGCACCTCTCTGGGGCCGGCATCGATCGTGAGTCCTTCGAACTCAAGCCTTACTACTTTGTGAGCGGTCACGTTCGATCGTCGCAACACCGACCGGACCCGTGCCGCGAGTTCACGAGGA
Source organism: uncultured Acidimicrobiaceae bacterium (assembly GCA_964460075.1). Lineage (GTDB taxonomy): Bacteria > Actinomycetota > Acidimicrobiia > Spongiisociales > UBA5794 > JAMBLL01. The sequence goes on along the minus strand of CAYWPC010000026.1, from coordinate 20,043 downwards.
GAGAATGGCTTCACAACGTAGTCGTCCGCCCCGAGTTCGAGACCGAGTACTCGGTCGACCTCCCCAGCCCTGGCACTCAGGAGAATCACGGGGACCTGCGTCCGTTTCCTGAGCTCTGCCAACACCGAGAATCCGTCAAGGTGAGGCAGCATCACGTCGAGGATGACGAGTTCAGGATCGCACTCCACTACCAGGGCGAGCGCGGAAGCTCCGTCGACTGCCTCGATAGTGGAGAAACCATCCCGATTCAGGTAGGCACAGATAACTTCGCGTACCATCGCCTCGTCATCGACGACGAGAACCCTCGGCTGTTGCTGGGCACTGGGATCCATGTGCACAATCGTACGTCACGCGCCACGTCGGAGTGTCGCCAGGGCGGCCAGCGGCGTTAGGAATCGGCGACTTGGGCTCTCAGCCGGGGACGGTCAGCAGAAGGACAGTCGACTTGTGTGTGCCCAAAAGGAGACACCGTCTCGCTTTAGATGAGATGTCGTCGAAGGATCTGGGGCCACCACGTGACCTTTCGATCGGCTAGGATTCCCCAGCCCTCTCCTCAGGATTATACTCCTGACGAAGGGAAGGACCTCTGCGAAATACCGCAGAAGACTTGGTTTGAGCATCCAACCCGGACATGCGAGCCGTACGAGAAGTAACAGCTGAGGGGAAGAGGCCGGAGTGGCGGAGCCTACGAGGTGGGTTTACGGGTTTGATGAACTCGGCGCGGTCAACGAGCGATGCGGGGGTGATTGGGACGAGGTGCGTGGGCTCCTCGGCGGCAAGGGGGCCAACCTTGCCGACATGACCCGCTTCGAGATTCCCGTGCCGCCGGGATTCACCATCACGTCTCAAGCTTGCAACGCCTACCTCGCGGCGGACGAAACGATGCCGGAAGGGCTACCCGCCCAGATCACCTCCGCACTTGCGAGCATCGAACAGGCCACGGACCGAATGTTCGGTTTGGCCTCGAATCCACTCCTCGTGTCGTGTAGGAGCGGCGCCAAGTACTCGATGCCAGGCATGATGGACACCGTTCTCAACATCGGACTGAACGACGACGTAGTCGAGGGAATGGCGAAGATCTTCGATGACCGACGATTCGCTCTCGACTCGTACAGGCGTCTCATCCAAATGTTTGCGACCGTGGTCATGGGGATGTCAAATGAGCCTTTCGAGAAGGTACTCACAGAGCTTCGGGCAACGCGCAGGGTCAGCTCGGACAGCGACCTGGGTGAAGACGATCTTGACGGTGTCGTCGAGCGGTTCAAGCATCTCTTCGAGCAACACGCAGGAGTCGCCTTCCCGACGGACCCACGAGAGCAGCTCACCATGGCGGTACGGGCGGTCTTTAAGTCGTGGAACAGCAGACGAGCAACAACCTATCGGAACGCAGCAGGTATCCGACATACGCTCGGCACCGCAGTGAGTGTCCAAACCATGGTGTTTGGCAATCGTGGGAGCGACTCTGCAACTGGTGTCGCCGTGTCTCGCAACGCGACCACAGGAGATCCAACGATCGTTGGCGACTTCCTGATCAACGCCCAAGGAGAGGACGTCGTTGCCGGCATTCGCACAACGAACACGATCGAGGACTTGCGAGACACGATGCCAGGTATCCACGAAGAGCTAACGCAGTTCGTCGGGATCCTCGAACGCCACTACCGCGACATGCAGGACATCGAGTTCACCATCGAGGACGGCAAGCTGTGGCTCCTCCAGACGAGGAACGGGAAGCGAACAGCCCAGGCCGCCGTGCGAATTGCCGTCGACATGGTCGCGGACGGCATCATCACGAAGGAAGAAGCCATCCAGAGGGTCGAGCCCGAACAGGTCGAGTTCTTCCTGCACCCGCAATTCGACCCTGAGGCGAAGCGGGCGGCTGTGGCCGACGGTCACTTCCTTACAAGCGGGCTCAACGTGTCACCTGGCGCAGCGGTCGGTGTGGTCGCCCTCGACGCCGACCTCGCCGAGCGATGGGCAAACGAGCGGAACGAAGCCGTAGTCCTCGTACGACCCGAGACCAAACCAGATGACGTCCACGGCATGCTCGTGGCAGCTGGCGTCCTGACGGCAAGTGGCGGACGCACAAGCCACGCTGCGCTGGTGGCACGGCAGTTCGGAAAGCCAGCAGTTGTAGGTGCTGCCGGGATTCAGATCGACCTCAACGAGCGAGCCATTCTCGTCGACGGTAAGAAGATTCGGGAGGGCGATTGGTTGTCGATCGACGGCACCACAGGGGAGGTATTCCTCGGGCGCATCGAGACCAGAATCCCAGACGTCGACGACCCTTGGCTCATGACACTTCTCTCGTGGGCCGACGAGGTACGACGACTCGGCGTCTGGGCGAACGCAGACACGCCGCACGACGCAGAGCAAGCCGTCAAGCTTGGTGCGACCGGCATCGGACTGTGCCGTACCGAGCACATGTTCTTCGGCACGGACCGCCTCCCGATCATGCGTGAGATGATCATGGCCTCAGGTGCGGAGCAACGAAGCGGGGCGCTCGCATCGCTTCTCGCGCTGCAGCGACAGGACTTCGCCGGGCTGTTCCGGGCGATGGATGGCCACGAAGTCATCATCCGACTGCTCGACCCGCCTCTGCACGAATTCCTTCCTGATCGCGACCGACTCGCCGACGAGTTGACCGACTTGAAGATTCGCCTGACAAGAGCAGGAACGCTCGAAGAAGTCGACACCCTGTTCACGAAGGCTGCAGACACCGAGCGATTACTCGAACGGGTCGAGGCTCTACGCGAGTCGAATCCGATGCTTGGCCTGCGTGGCGTACGACTCGCCGTATTGTCCCCCGACATGCCCCGGATGCAGATCCGAGCCATATTCGAAGCCGCGGCCATCGTTCACGAGGAAGGTGTGAAAGCCACACCGAGCATCATGGTCCCTCTGACAAGCGTCGTCGGGGAGCTCGAGAACCTCGAAGCCGTCGCAACGGAAATGGCGGAGACAATTCAGCGCGAACGTGGCCTGGCCATCGACTACCGATTCGGAACGATGATCGAGACCCCACGAGCGGCCGTGACAGCGGGTGATCTGGCAACCAAAGCCGAGTTCTTCTCGTTCGGCACCAACGACTTGACACAGATGACGTTCGGTATCAGCAGGGATGACGCAGAGCGCAGCTTCTTGCTCGACTATCTCGAGACCGGCGTGCTCAGCACGAATCCCTTCAACACCCTCGACCGCGACGGCGTAGGGAAGCTGATCGAGCAAGCTGTTGCCGCTGGTAGAGCGATACGTCCCGACCTCCACATCGGGATCTGTGGAGAGCACGGTGGCGACCCGGCCTCGATCGCGCTCGTTGACTCACTTGGACTCGACTACGTGAGCTGTTCACCGCTCCGCGTTCCTGTGGCCAGGCTCGCAGCTGCACAATCAGCATTGGACCTCGCGGACAAGGAGGCACCGAACGGTCCATGAGATCCCAGCCGCATCGTCGCGTGTGCCTTCCCTACTTGCGGCGATGCGGCTGCCGCTCGAAGCCGGCATGCGGCGGCAGCAGTCACACCTCATCCACCACACGCACGACACCGCCTCGGCTGAACAGCCCAGACACCTCAATGTCGAACGCGTCTCGGTACAGCGAAGCCGGCACACCGATATCGCACACATACAGGTCACCAACATTGTCACGGGCGCTGTCAGCATCCAGCCCAGCCTTCGGCAGCGCAAGCGTCAGCGTCGCATCGGCGGCGACAGCAGGCTCATGCACCAGACCAGAGGCAGCATCGACGCCCGACGGCACATCAAGGGCGATCACGGGTCCAGGCGCTGACGCTGCCCACTCGATGAGATCTGCAGCCCTGCCGTGGGGTGCACCAGAGAGGTTGTAGCCGATCACTCCGTCGACGACGATGCCGTCGACAGCTTGCGACATCGGCGTGCCATCCGTGACGATTGTGACACCGACGTTCGAGCTGATCTCGAGCTGTTCACGAACGACGCCCGAGTAGCTCGCCGCTGGTCGCGTGGTGTGGACCGAAACCGTGTGCCCCCAGCCAGCCAGCCGCCTGGCAGCCACAAGCGCTCCGCCACCGTTGCTTCCCGTACCCACGAGAACCACGACAGGCTGGTCGCCATACAGCGCCGCAGCTTCGACATGGACCAACCGGGCGAGGCCAAGACCTGCGTTCTCCATCATCCGCACAAGGTCGATGCCGAGAATGTCGACCATGATGCGGTCGACCTCGACCATCTGACCTTTCGAAATGACAGGGATCATCGAGCGGTGGACACAGGGAAACACGGTTCCAACGATACCCGCTGGTGGGTCCCGCATCTCGTCGCGCCACTACCCGATCCAGCACTGCATCACCGCGCGGCACCTTCACCATCATCGCACCGCGTTGGCGCACTGTGACCGTGACGGTGGCCCCGCTCATCGAAACTATCGGGAACACAACGCTCGGACGGTGCGTAGTTCACCTACATGAAGCAACGTCGCGTCGCAGGTCTCATCGCTGCTCTCTCGATCGTCGCTGTCGCCTGCACCGCCACTTCGACCGAGAGCCGGTCGGGCGCGTCGACGCTGGCGATACTCGACCAAGACAACGCAGTGGTCATCGTCGATCAGGACGGTGATGTCGTCGAGCGGTATGACCCTCCCCCCGACATCCGGTATGTGCAGCCCATCTGGGCGTCATCTGATGTGGTCGTTCACGCCCAGGCAGGCCCCGGCGACAATCGCCTAACAGCGACACGCCTCGGAGGTGAAGAGGTGTGGAGCGTCGAGTTCGCCACGCCCCCGTTCTACTACCTGGCATCGCCGGACGACGGATCGACGCGGGTCGTGTCCCTGCGAAGTGGTGACATTGCCGGGGGTCTGGTGGCTGAGGTCGTGTCAGGATCGGGGTCTGTGGACGCAGCGGGAAACGAATCGCCGTTCTACATGTCGTGGGACCCTACCGGCCGCCGACTCGCCACACATGTGGGCGGTGAGCGCCTAGATGTCAGAGATAGCGGCGTCACGACCGTTGTCGAGTCAACCGGACCGTACCAAGCGCCCGTGTGGCTCGACAGTGGTCTCGTCACGCTCCGTCGTGCCGGCACGGCGAACGTTCTCTCTATCTGGGACGGGTCGACGTTCGCCGACCTCGGCGTCGTGCAAGGCGGCGCGCGGTTCGTCGGCGCGGGTAGCAACGTAGCGATTCGGACCGGAGCGAACCCGAACAGCAACGGCGTGCAGGCCGTAGCGCAGTCCATCCCGACAATCCCAGCAAGGACGCTCACCATCGTCGACCTGAACACTGGGTCACTCACGACGGTCACATCGAGTCCTAGTCCCGTGTATCAGTGGGACGCTAGCGGATCGCGACTTCTCTACGCGACCATCGTCAGCGACCCCAATCCAGCCCTTGTTTGGCATGTCTGGGAGGACGAGGATGTCATCGACTTCGAACCGTTCGCACCGGATCCGTTCTGGTTCCAAACCTTCGTGCCGTTCTTCGACCAGTACGCACAATCAGTTTCTCTCTGGTCACCAGATGGATCCGCGTTCGCGTATCCGGCGCTCGTCGAAGGTGAGCCGCGTATCTTCGTACAGCAGCTCGACGAGCCCTCCCCGCGAGACATTGCGGGCGGAGTCTGGGTCGCCTGGGCTCCCTAGGTAGTGATCCGCTCGCGGCTGCTGCGTGCAATCCGTGTTCGGTGATCGTGAAGAGGTCGTGGCACCCTGCGATACTTCGCCACCGTGCAGACCCCTACTCGAATCGCCTATGGCGGACGCTCAGGTGCCCCGCTTGCATTGATCGCCGCCACCGGCGCGGTAACGATGATGTTCGCCGCCACACCGTTCTTGATCTCCGCGATCGCCGAAAGGTACGCTGTCTCAGAGGGAGCGGTTGGCGCTATATCGATCGCCCAGGTAGGCACGTTCGCCGCAGCGAACTTCGTGCTCCCCCGACTCTTCCGCCCTTCCGGTCGCCTTCTCCGACTAGCAGCCGTGGCGCTTCTCGTCGTGAACATTGCCAGCGTTCTGCCCAACTGGTACCCGCTGCTTGTCTCGCTCCGGCTTCTGGCTGGCGTGGCTTCCGGCGCGATGACCTGGATAGCGTGGACCAACGCTATGAAGCGAAAGCGCTCCATGGCAGCGGTCGCCGCGACCGGACCGCTTGTCGCGCTCGTCGCTGCACCACTGATGGCGATAGCAGCCTCGAAGGGTGACCAGGCCGTCTACGCGGTACTCGCAGTTGCGAGCATTCCTGCTGTGGTGTTCTTCGCACCCGTGACCGGTAGAAAGCGCGCCCGGGGCGTCATCAGCGGGTCACGGTCGAACCGTGTCCTTCTCGTCGCTCTCGGTGCGCTGACGTTTTTCGGATCTGCGCTGTTCATCAACCAGGCTGTCGTGGCTAGGGATCTTCACGGTCTCTCCCCCCTTGCCACGTCCCTAGCTTTCTCCTTGAATGCTGCTGGTGGCCTGCTCGGAGCCCGCATGTCCGTCAGACACAAGATCCCTGGCTGGTTCATGCTCACGATTGGGCCGGCTGCAGTCGCCACGGTCGTCGGCCCTACTGCCCTGTTCTTCATCGGGATGGCGTGGTGGGGCTTCGCCTTCTGGATGGCTGTTCCAGGTATTCTGCAAATGCTTGTCGACCGTTCGCTTGAACCGTCAGAACGCGCTGGTGACGGACAAGGCCTGATGGCCCTCGGACGGGCCTTCGGACCCGCGATGGGCGGCTACTTCGTTGATGCCAACGCACTCGCTGCACTCTCGATCGTCTGCGGTATCGGAATCGCCACATCCGGTCTTACGGTCGTCGGCATCAAGCAGGGTCGCGAGATGCTCCCGCCAACGGATCCCAGGACAATCGATCAAAGATCCAACGACCATTGACCATGGCGGTGTGGCAACAGGAACAGCCGCATCGCGACACCTTCGCCCGTCGAAGGCACACATCAAATACATCACGACCTGCCGCAACATGGCGTACCTTCGACCCGCCTGGCGCCGCTACGCACGCAATAGACTGCCAGCGGAGGTGCCATGAACACACAATTCCTCGAACACCTGCACAACCAGATCGAAGAGCTCCACGGCGCTGGCCTCTTCAAGTCCGAGCGAGTCATCACGTCTCCCCAGAGCGCCGTCATCACCCTCGGCAACGGCGCGGAGGTCGTGAACTTCTGCGCAAACAACTACTTGGGGCTTGCAAACAGCTCAACACTGATCGATGCAGCGAAGGACGCCGTCGAGACATACGGATACGGCATGGCATCTGTGCGATTCATTTGTGGAACTCAGAGAGTGCATCAACAACTCGAGGCCGAGATCAGTGCGTTCCTCGAGACCGAGGACACAATCCTTTATTCGTCATGCTGGGATGCCAACGGTGGCCTCTTCGAGACCGTTCTCGGCGAGGAGGACGCCGTCATCTCTGATGCACTCAACCACGCATCCATTATCGATGGGATCCGACTGTGCAAGGCACGGCGATTTCGCTACGCCAACAACGACATGAGCGACCTGGCCTCCCAGCTCGTAGAGGCAAAAGACGCACGCTTCAAGATGATCGCAACCGACGGTGTGTTCTCCATGGACGGGACCATTGCGAACCTGCCTGCAATATGTGACCTGGCAACACAACACGATGCCATGGTGATGGTCGACGACTCTCACGCCGTGGGTTTCGTGGGCCCGAACGGCGGTGGGACACCTAACTACTGGGGTGTCGCCGACCGTGTCGACATCGTCACGGGGACGCTTGGCAAGGCACTCGGTGGCGCCTCTGGGGGGTACACGTCTGGTGCCAAGGAACTCATCGGCTGGCTTCGCCAACGATCCAGGCCATACCTCTTCTCGAACAGCCTCGCCCCCATGATTGCTGCCTCCACGCTCACCGCACTCGGACTCTTGAAAGAATCTGGCGACTTGAGAGATCGTCTGGTAGCCAACGCTCAACGTTTCCGTTCCGGTATGGAGGCGGCTGGGTTCGTCCTCAGCGGTGCCGACCATCCAATCATCCCCGTCATGCTCGGTGACGCAGCGCTTGCAAGCTCAATGGCAGACCTGCTCCTCGAAGAAGGCATCTACGTAGTCGGGTTCTCCTTCCCTGTCGTCCCGAAGGGAGCAGCCCGTATTCGTACACAGATGTCTGCCGCTCACACACCCGAACACGTCGACATGGCAATCGCAGCCTTCGAGAGTGTTGGCAGACATCTCGGAGTGATCACCTGATGCGAGCACTCGTCAAGGCCAATCCTGAGCCTGGCATCTGGCTCCAGAGCGTCGACAAGCCGACGGTTGGACCCAACGACGTGCTGATCAAGATCACCAAGACATCGATATGTGGCACGGACCTACACATCGTCGCCTGGGACGAGTGGGCGCAGGCAACCATCCCCACTCCCATGGCGATCGGCCACGAATATGTTGGAACTATTTCGAGCATTGGCTCCGAAGTGGAGGGCCTCAGTATCGGGCAACGCGTGTCCGGTGAAGGCCACATCGTGTGCGGCCGCTGCAGAAACTGCCAGGCAGGTCGTCGACATCTGTGCATCAACACCATTGGCGTCGGCGTCAACCGGTCAGGCGCGTTCGCCGAGTACCTAGCCATACCTGGCTCGAACGTCCAGCCAATCCCAGACAACGTATCTGATGACATCGCTGCGATCCTCGATCCCCTTGGGAATGCCGTCCACACAGCACTCCACTTCGACCTCGTCGGTGAGGATGTCCTGATCACGGGAGCGGGCCCTATCGGCATGATGGCTGTCGCCGTCGCTCGCCATGTAGGAGCGCGATACGTCGTAGTCACCGATGTCAGCGAGTATCGGCTCGACCTGGCACGAACGATGGGGGCGGATCGGGAACTCAACGTAACAAAACATACGATCGACGCCGCAATGGCGGAGCTCAAGATGAAGGAGGGCTTCGACGTCGGCCTTGAAATGTCCGGTCAACCTGCCGCCCTCCACGACATCATATCCCACATGGACAACGGTGGTGGCATCGCCCTGTTGGGCATCCCACCCAGTCAGGCACCGATCGACTGGAACGACATCGTCTTCAAAGGCCTCACACTCCAGGGCATCTATGGAAGACGCATGTTCGAGACGTGGTACAAGATGCTTGCAATGCTTCAGACCGGCCTGGATGTGTCGCCGGTGATCACCCACCACTTTCCAGCGGACAAGTTCAACGACGCCTTCGATGTGATGCGCTCAGGTGAGTGTGGCAAGGTGATCTTGGACTGGCCGTAGTGGGACTCCAAGCACCTTTCCTGCCTTCACTAAACGCGGGAGGTCAGAGCAACCCTTCGCCTACTGGCAGTCACCCTCGTCGGCGCATGGGGCGGCGGAGATTGCGCCGTCATCCCTGGGACGTCGATACCGCAGATACTTCGGGCCCTTCGTCCGCTTGGGGCATGTTTCGCCACCCGGTCCCTCAGGCTCATGGGTCTGCATCATGCGCTCAGCCCGTTCGAGTTCGAGATCGATCAAAGCATCATGGACGTTGACGAGTTGTTCGCTGCTTACCGGAGGAAACTGGTAGGCACCCTCGACGAATGCTGCCGTGTCACCGCGGTAGTCGTGTCCAAACGTCTTGAATTCGCCCGGGATGACCCTCATGGCGTTCATTGCGTCGATCAAAACTTGCACGAAGGTGAGCAACGGTGTCCACTGCATCTGCTCTGGCACGTTGCGACCCCGCTCTGCGGATCTGAGCCACACCGGTGCCTTGACAGCGAGCCTGATCGACAGTTGAGCAATCGGGTCGTTGTCATGGTCGACGATGACTGCTCGCATGGCCTCCTTTTGCTCGCTCGTGAGCTCGTCGTACTGATCAAAACGGTCGAACGCACCGACCGCCCCTTCCGGCACGAGGCTGCTCGAACCGTCCCGCATCCCGTTCTTGGACCACTTGGCGAGACCTGGCAACCCGAACCACAGTGCCCGATCAATCCCGTAATGGTCGAACCCCTTGATACCTCGATGCATGACCACGTCTGAGCTCGACCACGCACCAAGGCTCTCACCGAACACCAACACGGTCGGTCGCTTCTCCCTCGGACGATCTGCCAGCCTCTGGTTGACTCCCCAGAGCAGCTGGCGGAACTGTTGACGCCCGAGGGCAACCTTCTGCATCGCAAGAAAGCTCGGTGTCCGACCGTATTGGATGCAGCATGTTGCAATGTCTCCACGGGAGAGAATCTCGGCACTCTCGATCATTGTTTGGTCCACCCAGCCGGTACCGGTCGGTGCCACGAGAAGCAGGTATTTCCGATCGAAAGCGCCGAGGCGGGCCAGCTCGTCGAGAGCCATCTCTGAGCGTCCAGTTGCATAGAGCGGCTCACTGTTGTACCCGACGTACGCACGAATCGGATGAGCAGCAGCTGGCTCGCCAAGAGCCGCTTCGATGAGGTCGGGGGTGACGACGTCGGTGACGTATCTGCGGCCCTGTAAGCCCAGCTCGTCGAAGGGAGAACCACTCCTCGGACCACCAGATACGAAGTCGCTCTCAGGCGGTGTTCGGTATGCCGGCTCGATTCTCTCATTGCTACGGGCGGCGAGGCCAACTGAGGCGAAGTACAGTCCGATCGCACCACCGACCCACAATGAAGTGTTGATCGAACGCCCAATCAGATCGCGCAGAGGGTCACCCCCGAAGTATCCCTGGCTGTACGTTCGCGATGCGAGGTAGCCACGCCCAACGATCTGGCCAACTCCGACAACGCCTGCACCTATGGCTATCGAACCAGGAAGCGACGCCGGCTTGTCGTCCTCTGACCAGCGCTTAATGATCCCCTGTCGCTTGTGGAGCAACTGATCGGAGTACACGAGCGCACCAGCGAAAGCTCCGAGACCGATGGCGATCGGACGCAGCGAGCCACCTGCCGGGTATCGGGTGCGCAACTCGGTGCCAGATTCGTAGATCATGCCTCCGACACCGCCCGCCATCACGAGGCTCCCTGCGGTGCGAGCCGACGAAACGTAGGTTGCTTCGCTGTCCGACTCGGGAATCCTCGCAAGGGCGAGCCCGGCACACGACACGACTGCTCTCGCACCGAATCGGACGAGGTAGGAGGAGCTAGCTGGAACCACACGACGAATCGCAACGTCTATGGCGCGACCCACGAGGTTTGCAGTGATCACAGACAGGCCTGCCGCCATTCCTTGGTGAAGCGAACTGCGCGGCATCAGGGATGGACCGAACGCGTCAACCATCGCTGTTGTCCGCAGAGGAGCCGCAGGATCAGCAGTTACAGGGTTGAAGCGGTTCGCCACAACAACAGCGAACTTGACGCCTTGGCGTCCGATGTTCATCAACCGACCCATACATCAACCCCGTCGTCCCTCTGCACTCGCCTCACCCAGATTGCCTGGACCACCACAGCGGTGCTGAGCGCAACAGCTGCACCGATTGCGGCGCCGGCAACCACATCTGACAGCCAGTGAGCCTGCACGTACACCCGGGACCACGCCATCGCTACTGCATACGTCGAAGCGACAATCCAAGGCCCTCGGCGTCGCGACCATCGAGGAGAGATCACCATGACGAGGGCAAGGGCGAGGGCCGCAGCAGTGAGGGCGTGTCCGGATGGAAACGAATACCCGGTCGTGTGAACGAGTGCAATCGGTGGTCGCGGGCGGGCGTACAAGGCCTTCATGCCGAAAACAACTAGCTGGGAGATGGCCGAAACCGAGACCCAGAACGAGAGTGCCATCCACCGCCGCTTCCACGTGAGGTAGACCGCGACGATGATCATGACCGGTGCCATGATTCTCAGGCTTCCAACGAGATTGAAAGCTCTGCCAAGAGCTACGAGAGCATCGACCTCAACAACGGCGGAACCCACCGTGTCGTCGAGACCCTTCACCCAGTCCGCGGATACCGAGATAGCCAACAACGCTGCGACCGCGCCGCCAACTACCCACAGCACAACAGCTATGCGCAGCGCAACGACACGGTTGACAAGTTGCATTGCAGCGTTCCTACGCTGACGGTCCTGCCGACCAGTCACGACGTGCACACAGTCACGCTGTGCTTCGTCTCGATGATGGCAAGACCTAGGTGATGATCGATCAACGCCTGCACTCCTGACTTCGGCTTGGGCCGACCCGGCATCCTGATGGTACGAGAAGCTGCCGACATTGGGACGTGCAGGCGACGATTGGATGTCGTTTCCGGTCTGTGCGACAGGGATCAAATCCACCTCTGCGATCCGTACGCATCCGCGTTACATGGCGGTTCGTGCCTAGCTGTGGACCCACCTAAGTCGTCACGGGATCACGACCGCCTGCCACATCAATGCCGCATCGCTCGCAACGTCGGCCAAGGCAACAACGTCTCCTTCAAGCCCTGCATGGGACGCCCACGCTTCGGCTGCGTCGGAAGTGCCGAAGAAATTGACCATCGGGCACCATGCATCGACCGCCGTTCCTCCGTCATATCCGCCAAGGATGAACAGCACCGCGTCGTCGGTCGGTACGCCATTGGTGAACCTGATCTCGATCGCTTCGCCTGTGCTGGGGTCCGTGGAGTACACCGTTCCCGACACCCCCATGGCACCGAGAATACCGACAGCGTCAAGAGCACACCATGTCCATCGAATCGACCCGTCGATATCGATCCGGTGCCGGCCGGGCTCCACAGTGAGTCCAGCAATGCCGACGAGGCGACCCTCGGCATCGAGTTGGACGCGCCCTTTCGCTTGGGCGCTCGCAAGTGCCTCTTCGAGCGTTCCGAGCTCGACACCTGCAGCCGCAGTCCACGTATCGAGATTGACAGGTCTCCCGTGTTCGAGAAGTAGGCGGAAGCCTGCTGACCGCAACGCTTCCACATCCGGGGACAGTTTCTCCGCCCGCAACTGTTCGAGAGCAGATGGATGTGTGTCAGCTTCCTCAACGGGCGCCGACGAATCGCCCGTGCCGTTTCGTTGCTCAGGCGTCATACCGAGACTCTCGGCGTTGCTCTCGTTGTCGTCTACGGTGCCAATCGTCATAGGGCGCTTCTCTCGCGTTGGCGTAGTCAACCATGGTCCTTCACCCAACGCCGAGTCGGCAGGCAGCCCTTAGTCGCTAGACGTGTGGCCGCCGACAACGCTTCAGCTGCTCACTGGATGCAGCTCGATGGCATTCCTTGCTCGACATCCGAACTCGTCGTGAGCTGCGATACTGCAATCCATGACGCGGACTGCCTTGTTCGATGACTACCGGCGTCACGTCAACGCCGGCAAGATCGACACCTTTGAACAGTACGGATTCGACGCAGTTGTCGGACGTCGAGAAGGGGTGCGCTTCTGGGATGCGTACGATCTCGACCGGTCGTGGTTCAACTGTCACGGCAATGGCGGTGTATTCAACCTCGGCCACAGACACCCAGGTGTCCTGTCGGCTGTCCACAACGCCCTAGAAAAATCCGACATCGGCAACCACCACCTCCCTGCACAACCGAGGGCGGACCTCGCGATGCGCCTCGCATCGACTACAAGTGGTCGACTCCCTGGCGTTGTCTTCGGCGTGAGCGGAGGTGAGGCAGTGGACCTCGCAATCAAGGTGGCCCGTGGTGTGACGGGACGTGCCGACGTCGTATCGGTAGCTGGCGGCTACCACGGACACACAGGACTGTCGCTGGCTGCGGGCGACCCCAGCTATCGGGACCTCTTCGGGACCAATTTGCCGGGGTTCACTCAGGTTGCCTTCGACGATCTTGCGTCCATGGCCTCGGCAGTGGGACGTGACACCGCCTGCGTCATCCTTGAGCCGATCCCTGCAACCCTCGGCATGCCGATACCGTCACCGGGATACCTCGAAGGAGTCCAATCACTCTGCCGAGAACGAGGGGCCATCTTCATCGTGGACGAGGTCCAATCCGGATTGGGAAGGACAGGGCGCATGTGGGCATATGAGCACTGGGAGCTTGAGCCGGACATGGTCGTCACCGGCAAGGGGCTCAGCGGCGGTGTCTATCCGATAACTGCAACACTTATGACCAGGGAGCTCCACGCACTGTTCGATCAGCACCCCTTCATCCACATCTCAACGTTCGGCGGTGCCGAGCCTGGTTGTGCGGCGGCGCTTACCGTGCTCGACATCGTCGAAGACCCAGGTTTCTTGGACCGGGTTGTGTACCTTGGAAACCGCTTCGGGGACGGGCTCGACGGGTTACCCCTCGAGGTGCGCCGCCTCGGCATGATGATGGGCCTGGCCTTCCCCGTACCAGACGCTGGCCTCCTCGCAGCGAAGCTTCTCTTCGACGCAGGCATCTTCGCCGTCTTCGCCAACAACGACACATCTGTGCTCCAGTTTCTTCCACCCCTCATCACCTCTGACGCGGAAGCAGACGACATCATTTCGATCGTTCGGAAGGTCTTCGGATGATCGACCCGGCTGCACTGAGCGAACTCGAGGACAAAGTGGGACTGGCACTCGACGGTGCAGGCGACGGCGCTCTTGACATTCTCGGCTACGGAGAGATCTCGATCGTCTTGCGCTTGGGCGGCTGTTGCGGGCCCGTGGCTGCGAAGCGTCTTCCGTTGATGACACCGGACCAGTTCACCTCCTACGAAGAGACACTGCACCTGTATGTGGATGCCCTCGAGCAGCGCGGAGTTACTCCGGTTGCGAGCACGTTGCACCCGGTGGGGAGCGACCCCATCGTCCCGTACTGCGTGCAGCCGCTCCAAAGGACCCTTCTCGTCGAAGAGCTCCAGTCTGCCAATGCAGCAACGACCGCCAAAAGAGCCGCTCAACTGGTCGGAACGGTCGTCGCCGCGGTCGACGGGCGGATGGGGCTCGACGGTCAGATCTCAAACTGGGCCGTTGAGGGAGACGAACTGGTGTATTTCGACGTTACGACCCCGCTTATGAGAGACGAGACGGGTGCAGAGATGCTCGACGTCGGCATGTTCATCGCTTCCCTTCCGTGGTTTTTGCAAGGCATCGTCCAGCGGTTTCTGCTTGCTGAGATCCTTTCGCACTACTACGACCCACGAGCTGTGTTAGTTGACATTGCAGGCAATCTCCACAAGGAGCGACTCGCTCACACGATTCCCGTGTTCATCGAAGCCGCTAACCGCGTCGTCAAGCCAGAAATCACCGAGAAGGAGATCAGGCGCTACTACCGCAGCGACGCCCGCATGTGGGGGCTTCTCCAGCGATTGCGCAGAGCAGACAGGTGGTGGCAGCACACCGTTAGACACAGGCGCTACCCCTTCCTCCTCCCAGGACGGATCGATCGCTGAATCACAGCAGTACTCTCGCTACGAGATGTGTGACACGATCGTTGTTGTGAATTCGGATGGCGTTCTCTTCGCCAAGAATTCCGACCGTGACCCGAACGAGGCACAGTTCCCACAATGGCACCCTGGTACGACGCATGAACACGGCGCAACGGTTCGGTGCACCTACCTCGAGATCCCCCAGGTGGCCCGCACACATGCAGCGTTGATGAGCCACCCTTTCTGGATGTGGGGGGCCGAGATGGGGAGCAACGAGCACGGGGTGACAATCGGGAACGAGGCGGTGTTCACGAACGAGCCATACGCGAACACCGGCCTCACAGGGATGGACCTTGTGCGCCTCGGGCTGGAACGATCCGCAAACGCCGACGAAGCGGTGGCAGTGATCGTTGCCCTCCTTGAAACATACGGACAGGGTGGCGGTTGCGGCTACGAGAAGCGGTCGTTCACCTACCACAACAGCTTCATCGTTGCAGACCAGACGGCTGCGATCGTGCTCGAGACGGCTGGCAAGAAGTGGGCAACCGAGCGAGTACCGAGCGGGGTGCGAACCATATCGAACGGACTCACCATCAGTGGGTTCGCTCAGGATCATCGCGATCGTATCCGAAGCCGGGTATCTGCGTGCGATGTGAGGACTGCCTTGACCTCTCGCAGCGCCTCAGGAGCAACCGCTGCAGGTGACTTGATATCTGTGTTACGAAGCCATGGTTCCACGACGTGGCCCACCTATCGGATGCTGAATGGGACCTTGGCCATGCCGTGCATGCATGGCGGAGGTTTGATCGCGTCATCGTCGAGTACGGCAGGCTGGGTATCCGATCTGGGTACTGGCACACATTGGGTCACGGCAACCTCCGCCCAGTGCCTGTCACTGTTCAAGCCGTGCCGTGTTGACGAGCCCGTCAACATCGGCAGAGTCCCCAACGACGAGCCGGATCCTGAAAGTCTCTGGTGGCGCCATGAGCGCCTCGCCAGAGCGGTGATGACGGATCCTGCCATCCTGGCGCCTCTCTTCCTCGATGAGCGCGACGCAACCGAGGCCAGGTGGCGAGCCGATACACCGTCAGGACGCGAGGCGTTCGACGAAGGCTCCCGCTTACTCGACACCTGGTCAGAGCGAATCGCTGCGGCTGATGCCCGCACAGACACTCGACCCTGGTTCGCTCGCCGGTACTGGAACACGAGGGATGCGGCGAGTCTCGGAGCCTGAATCACCGCTCGACCAACACCTGTATCGTGCCCGACTATGACCTTGCACTACTACGACTGTCACACACACCTTTTCCCGGACAGGCGAATGGGTGGGCTGATGCGCTGGATCCATCGCGCTGTCCCCAACCTCGATGTGCCCATCGACATCACGGCCGACAGGGCGGTTCTCGACCTGAGGGCGAGTGGTGCGGTGAGGTGGGCGAACCTACTCTTCCCTATCGCTCCCGGTGAGGCACCGGGACTTCACGCGTTCGGATCCGCCATTCAGGAGCGAGTTCCTGAAATCACGACGTTCGGAGGAGTCCACGTCGAGGACGACGACCCGCTCGGTATTGTCCAGGAGGCGATCGATGGATTCGGTATGGCAGGGCTGAAGTTCCATCCCATGGTCCAGCAGTTCGATCCGTGGGATGTGCGCCTTGCAGGAGTCCTGGACTACCTCGACCAACGATCTGCCCCGATCTACGTCCATACGGGCTACGACGAGTGGTACGGGCACATTTTCGATCGGCAAGGTATGGAGACCATGTTGACGGATCACCCGAACATGCCTGTCGTGCTGCCCCACATCGGCTTTCCAGATCTGGCGTGGGCGTTCGGACTCGCCGACCGCTTCCCTCAAGTGTGGCTAGACGTCACGAACATTCCAGGAAGTCTCGACTGGATCAAATCCGGCGACGACGTCGACCTTCGCCAAGAGCTCGTCGACGGAGTCGACCGGCACCGTGATCGCGTTCTCATGGGCACGGACTATCCAGCAGGGATGGGAAATCTCGACGAGATCATCAAACAATACGCGGCCGTCGGGTTCAGCGAGGCGCAGCTAGAGAACATGATGGTGAAGAGCACCAAGGCATTTTTCGACCGCTTCGGACGGTCACGCCCCTGATCGGTCGAAGCCAGAAGGTGCACGTGAGGTGATCGGCCACATCGACTCCGCCGATCACTCCACGGTCGAACACGCTCACTGACAATCATTCCCAATCCATGCTTGTGCTCGACACTGGAGATCCAAGGCTTGCCTCCGAACTCCAGCGCTCGACGGTGTGTTCAACTAGCTTGCAGGCACCGTGCCGTCCCAAGACTCAGCCCCGCCACATGAGCCGGTCGTTGCTCTGCGTCGATCTCTCGGCCTGTATGCAGTCCTGACGATTTCAATCGGGGCGATGATCGGCTCCGGCATATTCGTGCTGCCAGGGCTCGCATTCAAGATCGCCGGGCCATCGGTTGTGCTGGCGTTCTTCCTCGCAGGCGTCGTTGTGCTCCCCGCCGCCCTGTCGAAAGCAGAGATGGCGACCGCCATGCCGGAAGCAGGAGGCACGTATCTCTACATCGACCGCGCCATGGGTCCACTCATGGGCACGATTGCAGGCTTCGGAGCCTGGTTCTCGTTGGTGTTCAAGGCGGCCTTCGCTCTCGTCGGTCTCTCAGCGTATCTCGAGTACTTCGTTCCACATCCCGAACGTGGGGTTGCGGCCATCCTCGCGATCGGGTTGATCGGCCTCAACCTTGTCGGCATCAAACAGACAGCGAAGCTACAGATCGCCCTCGTCACTAGCGTCATTGTCGTTCTCGTCGGCTTCGTAACCCTCGGATTCCCCTCCATCGATCCGACTGCCTTTACACCGTTCTCTCCCCTCGGTGTGAAGGGGCTGTTCTCCGCTGCAGCCGTCGTGTTCGTCTCATATTCTGGAGTGACGAAGGTTGCCTCCATTGCTGAGGAAGTGCGGCGTCCCGGCAGGAACATCCCTGTGGGAATGCTCGTGTCCGTTGGATTCATGATGGTTTTGTACCCGGCAATTGTTGCAGTGATCGTTGGAATCTCTCCTGCAGGCGCACTGTCTGACACCGAGACCCCCATGACGCTCGCAGCGGCCGGGTTTCTCGGGTCGGCGGGGGTGGCAATCGTTGCAGGCACAGCGGTCCTGGCTCTGTTGTCGATGGCTAACGCAGGGGTCATCGCCTCGGCGCGGTATCCGTTCGCCATGGCGCGCAACTCCCTCGCCCCATCCTTTCTCTCTCGGATAGGCAAGCGGTCGGGTGCGCCCGTCGCCGGCATCACGGTGACCGGAGTGGCACTGCTCCTCCTCGTACTGTTCGTTCCGCTCATCGAGCTCGCCAAACTCGCGTCGGCCTTCCAGTTACTCGTCTTCGCCCTCGTCAACGTTGCCCTTATAGCGTTCCGCGAGAGCGACCTGGACTGGTATCGGCCGAAGTTCCGCTCACCCCTCTATCCCGCTCTTCAGATATTTGGGATCGCGGCCGCTCTTGGGCTCCTCACCCAAATGGGGACCGTCCCGCTCGTCGGAGCCGTGGCATTCGTCGTCGCCGGCGTCCTCTGGTATCGGGTCTTCGGTAAATCGCGCGCCGTCAAGGAGTCCGCAGCTCGCGAAGCGCTCCGGTTACGCGAAAACGTGCGGCTCGTCCACAACAGTGCCAAGTTCGTGGCAACCGGCGGTCGACAGCACACACTCGTACTCATCCGGAGACCAACGAGGCCGAAGAGGCAACAAACACTCTTTCGACTCGCAATGCGTCTCACGGATGCATCTGGGGGGCGCATTCATGTGATCAATTTCGACGCCAGAACACGCGGCATGATCCCGACTGAGGCAGATCTAGCTCGAGCACAACTGCTTGGGATCACCGTCACGACACAGCAGTACACACACGAGGACAGACGCGGCATGGTGCACGCATTCGTGGAAAGGGAGGGTGTTGATCTGTTCATAGCCGACTTGCCTCAGGAGCTCAGAGCAACCCGTCACGTAACTCGCGATCTCCGTTGGCTCCGTGAGCATCTGATCTGTGACTCAGTGTTCCTCCGCAACCGCGCTGTCGACAATATCGACACGATTGCGGTCTTGGGGACCGGGGGCCCGTACGACCCGGTGAAGGTTGAGATTGCCGACCACATCGCCAGGTATGAACAAGCATCGATCCGGTTTGTGCATCTCACCCCCACCGACGCACCACCGGCACAAGCCGAGTCGATACGTGCGTACCACCAACAACTCGGCGCAATTCTCACCGTTCCGTGGGAAGACAGAGTCGAGCCGACCGACGATCTCATTGAAACATTGACAGGTCTATCTCGCGGCACCAACCTCGTCATTCTCGGAGCCCCGACACACCGCTTCCACATCGTCACCGACCTCGCCGATCGCATTGCGGAGTCCGTCGACTGTCCTGCGCTCCTCGTTCACACGCCAACACTCGAACGGCCGGGACCTGCAACACGGGCCATCCAATGGCTCATCAACTAATGTTCACGGCTTCGCATCATGACAGACTCCTCTGACCAGACCCAAGACGCCCCCCTTCACCTCATCACCTGCACGTTCTGCGGCGAGATTCATTCGATCACAACACACACGCGTACCGTCGACATTCTCGGCGACAGGACACTCTCTCTGCCTTATCACCCAGACGAGCTGAGTCCAGGGAGCCTCTCCCAAGAAAGGACCAACGAAGTTGTTTCGGGGCTTCTCTCCCTGCCAGCGAGCGACTGGCACGGGCAATCACCTGATCATCGACTGGTTCCTTTTCAGCCCTCTGCGAGCAGCGGCGGGAACCACAGCAGCACGCCCGGAGGGACTCGAACCCCCAACCTTCTGATCCGTAATCAGACTTCGCG
>CAYWPC010000025.1:10917-26915 GCA_964460075.1 uncultured Acidimicrobiaceae bacterium | reverse complement strand
AAGCTAGATCCGTTCCATACGTCGTGCACGTCCTCGTACCCACGATCCCGATGGCGGGGCCGCGCACATCTCGACCACGCATGAAAAGCCAGCGGGGCGCATCGGGGTAGCGAAGGAGCCGACTCGGGTATTCGTCCTCGTCGCGTCCAACCAAGGTCACCCCGATCGAAGCGAGCTCGGTCAGTCTCGTATCGGCGTCGACGGACACCGCAGCAACACCAGATTCGTTGAGTGCTGTTCGCCGACCCTCGACGGCAGCGACAACCCGGTGACCGGACACGTGTCTGGCGAACAGCCGGTCGACAGATCTGGGCGCGAGCCCCGCAAACGCGATTCGCACGAGGTCCGGGTTCATGACCAGTCTCCCCGAAGCGCTACCGCCTCCTCGACGTGGGTCGCCTCCGTCCGCTCGACGCCTGCCATATCAGCTATCGTCCGTGCGACCTTCCGAACCCTGTCCCATCCGCGGGCAGTCGTCTTGTCGGCTTCAGCAACGCTCCGCAGCACCGTTCGTGCCGCAGGCGTGACAGGGAATTCGTCGAGCTGCTCACGGGTGAGATCACGATTCAACGTTCGCCTGTCGCGTTGAGTGGACCGTGCGACGAGAACACGCCCACGAACCTTCGCGGATGATTCGCCCCGATCCGCCGTCATCTCGGCCCCCCGAAGGCGATGCACGACGATGCGCATGTCGAACCTGTCGAGGAGTGGGCCCGACAGACGTGTTCGATACCGATCGATCTTTGCGTCGTTGCAGCTACATGGCCAGCGAGGGTCGCCAGCGTATCCGCATGGACACGGATTCGATGCAGCGACAACCTGGACCTGTGAGGGGAAACGCACCGTTGCGCCCTGGCGGGCAACAACGATTGCACCCTGTTCGATGGGCTGTCGCAAGGCGTCGAGTACGGACGGCTTGAACTCTCCCAGTTCGTCGAGGAACAGGACGCCGCGATGGGCCAGGCTCACCTCCCCGGGTGTCGGAATCCCAGAACCACCCCCGACGAGGGCGGCTATGGACGCAGAGTGATGTGGTGATCGGAATGGTCCATCGGCCGCCGTGCAACCAACGGATCCGGCTGCTGCGTGGATGAGTCCAACTTCGCGCTGGTGGTGGGCCTCGAGCGGAGGCAGGATACCGGGAAGACACTGTGCGAGCATCGTCTTGCCCGCACCTGGTGGACCGACCATCAACAAGTGATGCCCTCCCGCCGCGGCGATCTCGAGAGCCCTCCGCGCCAGTACGTGGCCGCGTACCGTCGCCAAGTCGAGTGATGGTGGAACGTCAACCGTGAGCGGTGCCTCCACCACTTCGGCCTCCGCTCGCCCAGTCGCGACGTCGACAGCGTGTCGAAGCGAACCGATGCCGACGAGTTTCGCCTCGGGGGGAGCCGGCACGGTGCTGCTAGCCGCGAGCATGCATGACTTGTGTTCACGGTCCGCCACGAGCGTCGCCCCGAGTGCCGTCCTTACCGGCTTCACGTCTCCGTGGAGAGACAACTCACCAACACAAATGAACCTGTCAAAGTTGATCGGCTCGGGGTGTGAGGCAGCAATAACGCTCAGGGCTATCGGTAGATCGAACGTGGCACCGCTCTTCGGGAGATCGGCAGGCGAGAGGTTCACCACGACTCGTCCGTCTGGGAACCGAAAGCCTTGTTCCTTGATTGCAGCCCTCACCCGCTCTCGGGACTCACGGACCACAGTATCTGGCAGGCCGACGATGATGAACTGCGTCCGGTTGCTGGCTGTGACCGTTGCTTCAATCCGCACCAGGCGGGGATCGACACCAACGACGGTGCATGACGTGACTGATGAGTACATGTCACCAACGTATGCCGGCGGTACGACACAAACCGCCTGGTCGCACCGTCACGTGCTGCGAAAGCTCGAGATCCGATCTACTTCGCTGAGCACACCTTGCATCGCCGTGGGCGCTGTGCCAGGAGTGTCAAGGTGGTGTCGCTACGCGACGATCAGCAGATGGTCTCCCGTTCAACGTGATCGTTGCCCATCGGCCGCGAGCCTCTCTGCCAGTTCCTCACCGATCGCCTCCTCGAACTCCACGGCCCTGCGCACCTGGGTATCCGTATGCACAGCGACAAGCTCGCAGATAGCGGCAAGATCACCTGTGATCCCGTTGACCATGTGGTGCTCGAAGCGGATCTTCCGCCTGGTGACCTCCAACAGCCGAGTCGTCACATAGATCACGTCGCCTGCGAGCAGTTCCTTCACATACCGAAGGTGCTGTTCAACGGCAGCCATGCCACGCCGGTTCTCCCTGAGATACGCCGGTGTGAGCCCGCTCTCGGCGAAGAACGTCCAGGTTGCCTCGTCAAACTTTCCCACATACCACATGACATTCATATGACCCATGTGGTCGCAATGCCACGGGTACACGGCACCACGGTACGTCACGTTCGTCGCGGTAGCAGCAGCGGCCTCAGTCATCAAGTCCCTCGAGGCAGATCAGCGACACGATCGCGGTCGCGACGTGCTTCTCTACGCCGTGCAGTCTCCCGTACGCGTCGGCTCGGCAGACACTCAACGTTCGTCCCGCTTTGATCACACGGCCCCTGGCCACCATCACCTCTCCCTCACCAGGATTGAGCAGGTTGATCTTGAACTCGGTCGTAAGGACACCCGAACCTCTGGGATAGAGCGACAAGGCAGCATATCCGGCGGCAGAGTCCGAGATCGTAGCCGTTGTTCCTGCGTGGAAGTAGCCATGCTGCTGAGTCAGCTCCGCTCGAAAAGGCAACACGAGATCTACCTCCCCTGGTGCCAGATGGCCAATCTCGACGCCAAGGTGCTGCATGAACGCCTGCCTGGCGAAGCTCGAGCGCACCCGCTCCTCCCACAGTGGATCGCGCGGATTGGATTCAGTCATGTCCCACCGTCAGTCAAATCGAATTCACCCATGGCTTCGAGCCGCCTCCGGCAGCCATCCTCGACAACGTCGAGTTCCCTCAAAGTCTTACGGATGTCGCGCCGTTTCATCTCTAGTTCTGCCCGTTTCTCTCCGATGCGTGCGATCAGATGTTCGAGTTGGGATTGCTCACCCGGTGGTGCACCGTACATGGCGATGATGTCGCGAATCTCTGCCAGCGAGAATCCGAGCCTGCGACCCCGCAGTATGAGCTTGAGGCGGGCTCGGTCTGCAGGACGATACAAGCGCGTGCGCCCACGACGCAGCGGCTCGATCATGCCCTGTTGCTCGTAGAAGCGCAGCGTCCGCGACGTAACATCGAATTCGCGGGTCAGGTCGGTGATCGTACACAGTGAGGTCGTTGCGCAACCTTGGAAGGGGATCGTCACCGTAGTTGACGTGAACGTAAAGGTCAACTAGCTGTCGGAGAACCGGCCTCGATGTGTGCGTGCGAGCGGCCCGCAATCAGACGTCACAGGTTCAACGGCCCTTGAACACAGGGTCTCGCTTCTCGACGAACGCAGCCGCACCCTCTGCAAGATCCTCCGACGCGAGGAGAATCGCCTGAGCATGTTCCTCAAACGCGAGTGCTTGCTCGAATGACATCGACGACGACCGGTCGAGGGCCCTTTTGATGATCGCCTGCGCCAGTGGCGCACCCTTTGCCAGTTCCTCGGCGAGGCTACCGACGGTCTCATCGAGCGCTCCGACCGCAACGACTGAGCTCACCAATCCAATTTCGAGCGCCTCAGAGGCTCCAACGACACGACCCGTCAGGGCGAGGTCGCGGGCACGAGCCAAACCGACGAGGCGCGGCAGTAGCCAGGTTCCCCCGAAGTCCATGGTGACTCCACGTCTCACGAAGATCGCAGAGAAACGGGCCCGATCGGTAGCCACCACGATGTCACATCCCAGTGCCAGGTTCATGCCGGCACCAACCGCAACACCATCGACTGCGGCGATCGTAGGCTTAGTGATCCGATGCAGGGCCAATGCGGCCCTCGTCACGACACGCATGCGCGTCGCGGTCTCCGCAGCACTGGGGGCATCCAATGAGGCATTGCTCATGTCGGCGCCTGCACAGAAATCCCCATTCGCTCCGCGAAGAACTAGCACTCGCTGATCCGATGCCTCAAAGGCTTCGAAGACTTCTGCAGGCTCATGCCACGACGCTGCTGGTACAGCGTTCTTTCGGCCAGGGTTCGACATCGTCACGGTCCGTACCGTGTGATCGTCTGTGATGGTGAGGAATGCGGGCATGGTCGCCAGGCTACTCGAACGTTGCACCAGGTCGGCTCGATTCACGGTGTGCATCCCTACCATCGCGACCATGACGTCACACCATCTCACGACACCTGAGGGCTTCCCCGCGGACCTCACCGCTCTCGACGACCAGGTGGTGCACCCGATCCAGCCGTACCAAGCGAACAAGACATATGCATGCCCTGGATGCGTCAGCTCTATCGAGCCCGGTGTGGGACATCTCGTGATCGTTCCCCTGGAGGCGCCAGATCTGCGGCGGCACTGGCACCGCGGCTGCTGGTACAAGGAGCGGCGACGTCTCGGCTACCACCGCCAGGGTTCCTGACGGCTAGCTCCTACAGCGCACCTTTCAGCCACCGAATCGTTGCACCGTGCATGCCGAGGGTGACTCCCACCACATCGATGCGGTGCACCGCGAGGCGATATGCGCTGACGGCACGCAGCAGGTACGAAGCCTTCGAATCGTTGACCGCCTCAACGGGGTCTCCAGCCCGTGTGGTCGTCTTGACCTCGACCGCTACGACCGTTGCGTCCCGAACTACGACGATGTCGAGTTCGTAGCCGTCGACGAACACGTTCCGCTCCACGAGGGAGAATCCGCGGTCCATCAGGAAACGCAGCGCAAGCTGCTCCCCCAAGGACCCGATATCGTGCGCAACAGCCACACAACAACCGTACTGGTCGGCTGTGACAGGCCTGCGCGCTAGAGTCCGCCCCAGCGGCTCGGTGGCCAGATGATGACGAACGCTTGGCCCACAACGTCCTCCATGGGAATGGGACCGAAGTACCGCGAGTCCTGGCTCTCGCTTCGATTGTCTCCCATCACGAAGAGTTTGCCGTCTGGCACAATGATCGGCCCAAAGTCGGGAATGGGCTGCTCGGGATGCTTTCGATACGGCTCAACTTGAACGACGCCGTTGACGAGTAACTCTCCGTCACTCGCTCGTATGACGTCACCTGGCAATCCGATGACACGCTTGATGAACTCGGATTGGGGCGTTGAAAGCCCAACGGACTCGAGCAGATTCCTTGTAGCACTAGCAAACGCGTCCTCGGGCGCCTGCTCGAAACCTGGTCTCGGATCATCGAGGACGATCACGTCACCGCGTGAGATATCTCCGATCTTGTACACGACCTTGTTGACAAGCACCCTGTCATTGATTTGGAGGGTGTCCTCCATAGAAGACGACGGGATGTAGAACGCTTGGAAGAGGAACGTCTTGATGATGACAGCGACGAGCAGAGCAATACCGACGAGCAACGGAAGTTCCAGCCAGAACGGCAATTCCTTCTTGGCCTTCTTGCCAGCTGATGGAGGTTGTGCTCCGACATATTCGTCTGGAACGTCGGAGAAAATGATTTCGTATTCCTGTGTCACGTCGAAACCATACCGGCCTCGTCGATGAATCCCGTGTCAGGTCCGAGAACATAGCTCGAGCCACCGAGGTAGTCGTGCCAGAGCATGCGTGCCGCGGTAGATCGATACGGGGCCCACTGAGACGCAATAGCATCGCACGTCGCTCTGTCCGGAACATCGTCGAGTTCTAGATTCCTGGCCATCGAGACGTACAGTGCACGATCCCCTGTGGGCCAAACATCTGGAAGACCAGAGACGAACAGTTCGAAACAGGCAACCGTCCATGGACCGACGCCAGGCACGGCGAGAAGTTCATCCCTCCCTACGAGACCGACCGAGACCACCCTCGAGAGATTCAACGAACCGTCGATCATCCGCTCCGCAATGCCACGACCGTATCGCGACTTCTGCCTGGAGAAACCAATACGACGCAGATCGACATCGCTCAGGCCGAGGAACACCTCGGGTGCCGGATCACCGATGTGGTCTGTGAGCCGTAGGTAGGTGGCCGTGGCGGAGGTGAGGGAGACTTGTTGCTCAAGGACGAGCCGCACGAGAGTTCCGAACGAGGCAGGGCGACGCCAAGATGGTGGATGGCCGTTGCGTTCGAGTAAGGCTGAAAATAGCTCGTGGCGCTCGGCGAGCACGAACGCCTGCGCTGTGACGTGCACAGCTCAGCGACGTCGTAGCAGGACGCTAGTCCCGCTTCTCCTTGATCTTGGCTGCCTTGCCAACGCGATCACGCAAGTAGTACAACTTCGCCCGTCTGACATCCCCGCGACGAATGACCTCGATCTCCTGGATGATCGGAGCGTGTAGAGGGAAGATTCGCTCCACTCCAACACCAAAACTCAGCTTGCGAACGGTGAACGTGGCTCGAGCGCCGCTTCCGCCGTTACGAGCTATGACCACGCCTTCGTAGACCTGGACACGCTCCCTGTTGCCTTCAATGACACGCACCTGAACGCGGACAGTGTCGCCGGGACCGAAGTCCGGGATGTCGTCGCGCAGCTGTGACGCCTCGATCTCTTCGATCGTATTCACGGGATCCTCCGAACAAGAACATGCGGTGGTAGGGCTTAAGATTCTACACAGCTGCGGTGACTATTGATGGGTGTCTTCGCCTTCGATGAGGTCCGGTCTGCGCTCCATCGTCCTTCTGCGTCGTTGCGAGGCCCGCCACGCATCGATCGCTCCGTGATCTCCAGAGAGAAGAACATCGGGAACCGGCCATCCCCTGAACTTCGCGGGCCTCGTGTACTGGGGCTCCTCGAGTTCTGCGGCGCGGAAGCTCTCTGTCTCAGTCGACACGGGGTTGCCGACGACACCGGGCAGTAGGCGTGCAACACCTTCGATAATCGCCGCTGCAGCAACCTCACCTCCGAGAAGTACGAAGTCTCCGAGGGAGATCTCTTCATCGATGAAGTGCTCGATAACACGCTCGTCCACGCCTTCGTACCGTCCGCACACGAGCGTTAACTCCGACATCTCCGCGAGACGGTCGAGAGTCGCCTGGCTCAGCTGTTGACCAGCAGGCGTCAAGTAGATTCGGTGCGTGTCTGCAAGGGGCTCGAGCGTCCTCGCCAGCGGCTCGACCATCATCACCATCCCTGCCCCCCCACCGAACGGAGCATCGTCTACCTGGCGGTGCGCCCCTTTGCCATGGATTCGGGGGTCGTGAAAACGAACGTCGAGATGCCCACCTTCGACTGCCTTTCCCACGAGAGACACACGCAACGGTGATGCGAAGTATTCGGGAAATAGCGTGACGACGTTGATTCGCATCGAAGTCATCGAACGGCTTCCGGCCGCATCGCTGCCACGAGCAACAGGGCCGTGTGATGCGCAATCGTATCGACCTCTCTGCTCGGATCAGCCGACTCCATCACCACCTTGCCTCCGGTCATGATGATCTGCTCCATCATCCGGCCGGCCAGCCGTGGAGGCATCTCGCGAAACACGCCTGAGGCGACTCCCTTGCGATACACGATTGCGAATTCCGAGGCCAGGCTCTCATGGGCCACCTGGATCGCTTGCTGCGCGTCTGGACTGAGCCGCGGGACTTCGGTGTGGAGGATCAACCCTAGGTGATCTGTGCCGACGAATCGGACCATGTGATACGCCAATTCCGCCAATCGTTCATCGGGCGGTAGCTCTGAGTCGACGGCTTGGCGAATGTCTTCGGTCATAGGAGGGAGGTCACGTTGAACCAGCGCAACGAGCAAGTCTTCCTTTGATGTGAAATGCTCGTAGAACGTTGTGCGACCTATCCCAACTGCGGCTGTGATGTCCGAGTGGGAGAGTTCCGAATATCCGAGTTCTGCAATGAGCCCTCTCGCGGCATCGAGCATCGCAGTACGAGCGGCAGCGCTTGTGGACCGTTGTGCCATGGCGCAAGGGTACTTCCCTCAGCATGCGACAACGTCGATCCGGCGCTGCCCTGCTGTTAGTCGATCGTGAGGCCGACCTCGATCGGCTCGTAGGTCGTCGACCGTCGTACCGGCAGCCGGTCAAGGTCCGAAATCACGTCCAGGAGATCGGCGACGCCCACCCCTGTTCCGTGGGATGCTCCGGCCGCCCTCGAAATCGATTCATCCATGAGCGTGCCGCCCATGTCGTTGCAGCCGGATCGTAGGAGTGCCTCTGCGCCCTCAAGACCCAGTTTCACCCACGACGCCTGGATGTTGTCGATCAGCCCACAGAAGGCGATCCGCCCAACAGCATGCATGAGGATCACCTCGTCCCAGGTCGGTCCAGGGCGCGCCTCACCGCGCAACCAGATCGGGGAGCCCATGTGCACGAACGGCAGTGGAACGAATTCAGTGAACCCACCGGTTCGTCGCTGGATCGCACGGAGAACCTCGAGATGGTTCGCCCACGACCTCGGGCCGTCGACGTGACCAAACATGATCGTCGACGTCGTCTTGAGTCCGATCTCGTGGGCCGTGACCATGACCTCAGCCCACTGGCTGGTGCGAATCTTGTCAGGGCACAGCGTCACCCTGACGTCGTCGTCGAGAATCTCTGCCGCAGTACCTGGAAGTGTCCCAAGGCCTGCGGCTTTCAGTTGCCGGAGCAGATCGCGTACGGTGATCCCTGACGATGCCGCTCCCTGCCACACCTCGAGGGGTGTATATCCGTGAATGTGTATCCCAGGGACCTCTGCCTTGATCGCCGCCACAAGATCGATGTAGAACTGACCGGTGAACTCCGGGTGAATACCGCCCTGGAGACACACCTCGGTCGCTCCGAGGCCCCAGGCTTCTCTCGATCGCTCTACCACCTCTTCGATGGTCATGAGATACGGCTCCCCCCGTAGGTCTAGTGACCTGGGACCCTTGCTGAACGCGCAGAACCCGCACTTGAAGTAGCACTGATTCGTGTAGTTGATGTTGCGGTTCACAACGAAGGTGACCGTGTCACCCACGGCGCGGCGCCGCAATTCGTCTGCGGCGTCTGCGATCGACTCGACGTCGCTGCCGTGAGCGCCAAACAAGATCTCGATCTCGTCGCGTGTCGGAGCGACGCCTGCGAGCGCTCGATCGAGAATCGGTCGTATCTCGAGAGATGCATCGTCAAGAGTCGCTCGCTCTGCTTCGCGCCACGCAGCGTCAGGCCAAGCCGCAGAGATCCGCCTGTCAGGCTGGGGTATGTCTACGTCTCTCCCTGGAGCCCACGGAGATCTTGGGCGCGCTCTGCCTGAGCCGTCGATCTGGTTGAGATATGCGCTGAATCCCCCGGCGTCGAGCGATGCCGCTGCAACGTCATAGTCGACATCGATGGGGAACGCCGTCCGCTCGACGAGTCGTCCGATCCCGAGGGCATCCCGAAGCTGTCCGATCCGCTCGGTGTCCCAGTCTCTCAGCAACAGGTCTCTTGCACCATTGCCGACCGCCTCAACGGCGTCCTCCACTGTATCGACGAACACCGACACCACCGCCACGCATCCAGGAAGAGACAGGAGATCTGCTGCCTCGAGAACTTTGCTGCGCGATGTCCTCAGGAACGATGCCCGCGTGAACGCAAGAGCGTCGAGAACGTCCATGCGATTGGCATCGTCGAGTACCGTGATTCGCCAACCGGCGACACCACGCTTCCGCAGTGCCACGGAGGCGGAAGGCTTGATGATGTATGCGGGGGCTTCGATATCTGTCGATCCGCTTCCAAGAAGTAGCCCACCACGCTGTGCGTTCTCGATGTCGGAGAGCCTCGGTGCCTCGACCTCGACGACCAGTGAACCTTCCTTTCTGCGAGTCGAAGCCCATATCTCGTTGACCTCGCTCGCTGGCCGAAGTTGTAGAAAGGTCACAGCCTTCATGCGCTTTGCTCCACACCTGAGATATCTGCGAATCCGTCGGCCGTGGCGCGCTTGATGGCAGACGACAGCAGACCTTTATCGATCCATGTGCTGGAGAGGTACTCCGGATAGACGGGCAGTCGTGGGCGCAATTCGAATCCGGCTGATTCTGTCACGGCTGCGAGCTTCGAGAGATGCGGCCACGGCGCCTCGGGGTTGACCCAGTCGATCGTCAGGGGGCTGACACCTCCCCAGTCGTTGATGCCGGCTTGGATGTATACCGAGAAGTCATCCGTGAGGTTCGGAGGCACCTGAACGTTGGCCTCGGCGCCGAGGATCACCCTCGCAAGGGCAACGACCCGTACGAAATACGGGATTTCCGGCTCTGGGGCGAACCGCATCCGGGTGTCCGCCTTCGCCCGGAAGTTCTGGATGATGCATTCTTGGATGTGGCCGTACTCTCGCTGGATATCGGCTAGAGCGAACAGGCTGTCGACGATCTCTACTGGGGTCTCGCCGATACCTACGAGGATGCCGGACGTGAAAGGCACCGACTGTCGGCCGGCTTGCCTGATCGTCCCCATGCGAACCGAGGGAACCTTGTCGGGACACGCGTGATGGGGCATTCCTGGTTCGGTGAGGCGATCAGAGATGTTCTCGAGCATCAGACCCATCGATACGTTCGTCGGTCGGAGAGCAGCGATGTCCGATGCAGTCATGATGCCGGGGTTGGCATGAGGGAGCAGTCTGGTCTCCGAGCGAATCAGCTCGGACATTGCAACGACGTAGTCGATCGTCGTGTCGCACCCCTGTCGGCTGAGGAACTCCTTGGCTTGAGGCCATTTCGCCTCGGGCGTGTCGCCGAGCGTCAACAACGCCTCTGTGCAATCCAGTTCATCTCCGGCTCGGACGATTGCAAGGACGTCGTCGGGAGTCAGATACTGCCCACCTGCGCCCGGTGGCTTCACAAAGGTGCAGTAGGTACAGGTGTCGCGGCAGAGCGTCGTGATGGGTACGAACACCTTTCGCGAATACGTGATGGTGTGGCCATGTCCCTCGTCGCGGAGCCGTGCGGCATCAGCGAGCAAGTTGCCAGGTGGCTCGTCACCAACGAGATGAGCGATCGCAGTGTCTCGATCAAGCGTTGCCGTCTGCATTTCGAGACAGTATCACCACAGCGAGGCGACGATGACGCAGAGGTGATCTGCGAAGAAACGGGTTCACGCGATCGTGGCATCGTCCACCGGATCGTCGACTTCTCGAGCTTCCTCATCCTCGGAAGCCAGCGTTGGCAAGCCTGCAGCGTCGGGGATGTCGCGCTCGAGATGTCGCAGAGGCGCGTACACCCACGAGAGCACAGACATGAGAACCGTGTACACCCCGATTGCAACGAAGAACAACCCATACCCGCTCCCTTCGCCCCTTCCGAACCTGGCCTGGAGAAGTGTGCCAAGAGTCGAGTCACCCGTCATGAGCGGTACGAAGACTCGGTCGGCCAGCGGACCTGCGATCGCCAGCGCGATCGGAGTCGTTCCCTGGCTGATCATCATGCGCACCGAGAACACCTTGCCCTGCACGTCCGGCTCCACCTTGGAAAGCCAGATCGATTGGCTCATCGCCTGAGAGAGCGGCACGACGAACATCCCGACCCACAGGGCTAGGACTACAACGGGCAGGGAGGTCGTCGATCCAAGAACGATCAACATGAACCCGAGCACAATGATCGTAAGAAGGACTCCGAGCACTCGCCTGCTCGTGCCCTTCCACGCCGAAGCAACGATCGATCCGACGAGCATCCCCGTGGCGCCGAGCGAGAGGGCCGTCCCCATGGTCGCCTCCGAGGTGAACGACAACATGTACGCAATGAAGATTGGTGAGATGAGGCCGAACGACAGATTCACTCCGGCGAAGAAGGCGAGTAGAGCCAATAGCCCGTGACGCTCGAACACGTAGCGAAATCCGAACAGCGACTCTGCCAGCAGCGATCCTCTCGCCTCCTCACCAACCTTGGACTTGGGCGGCTTTGGGAACCTGACATACAGCAGTGTCCCGATCGCGAAGGTGAAGGTGACGGCGTCGATGATGAGCAGCGAGGCAACACCGGCTGCTGCAACGAGGACGGCGCCGAGGAACGGGGCAACAAGTTGGCCAGCTGCCTCGGCCATCTGCACCATGCCGGAGGCCTGCGAGTATCGTTCCTTCGGCACGAGCAACGTAGTTGCAGCCTGATACGCTGGCCATTGGAATGCCTGAAACGACGACGACACGGCCCCAACAACGATGAGCACGCCCAGTGACATGGAGTCGGTCATGAACGCGATAGCGATCACGATCGTTCCAAGACCAGACGCACCATCAGAGATGATCATCGCCCACCGTCTGTCCCACCGATCCACGAAGGCCCCTGCAACAGGTGAGAGAAGGATTCTCGGGAGGGTCGTTGCGAGCAGCATCATTGAGAGATCGGTAACCGAACCGGTTTCGAGGAACACCCAGATACTCAACCCAAACCAGGTCAACCCGCTCCCCACGAGCGAGATGAGCTGACCGAACCAGACGATCAAGAACGTCCTGAATCGCTGTTGCACCTCAGCGGCGTCGTGTACGTGTGAATCGGAGGCCTGTGTCACCATCATATTGTCTGGATTTCCCGACCATATGTCAAATCGCTACCTTCCGCCCACGCACAGGTATCGTCTCTCCATGCTCCGATGGACGGCACCCGTAGCGATTGCCTTCGCCCTCGCTGCGTGCTCCCCCGCCTCTCCACAGACAGCCATTGCCACGACATCTCCAGAAACATCGACAACGACGACCACCACCACCGTGGGTGTTGATGACATCTGCATGACCGGCGACATGCCCTTCTCCGACAGCGGGCTCATCGCAGCGATAGGCCGCGACGTTGGCGACGCCACGAAGATCGATCGGATCCGGTGGGATGGAGCAGGGACCTGTGAGCGGATCACGATCGCCTTCACGAACGAAAACGGGGCACCTGCCACAACAATCGGGCCGACAGGCGTGACCGTGCTGAGCTCTGTCGGCGTCGTACGTATCGTGCTAGCGCCCGAGATAACATCAACGGCCGTTGCCGACACCTTGTTCGATGGAGCCCTGACAAGATCAGCATATGTCGTACGGGATGCTTCAGGCGGGCTCACCGTCGACATCCAGGGTGCCCAGGGAACCGCCATCAAAGCACGAGCACTCACGACTACCTCTCCAGCAACACTCGTCGTCGACATCGTCCGGGGTGAGGGATCCTCGGTTCCT
This sequence comes from uncultured Acidimicrobiaceae bacterium, assembly GCA_964460075.1. GTDB lineage: Bacteria > Actinomycetota > Acidimicrobiia > Spongiisociales > UBA5794 > JAMBLL01. The sequence goes on along the minus strand of CAYWPC010000025.1, from coordinate 13,793 downwards.
GTGGGAGTCGCAGCATCAGCCACGGCGATCGTGATCACACCCGTATCCGGGCCGACGCTGTACCCCATGACCGTCGAGGGATACGCCGCACCCGGCATGCGCTCCATCCATCTCCTACTCAACGGCGACGACACGCTGGAACAGGATCGTTCGGTGGCCCTCAACGGCTACCCCGATGTGTGGCAACCGTTCCGAGCAGTGCTTCCTGATGGTCCATCAGGCCAGGCGACTCTCTTCGTTGGAACCGTCGATGCCAACGCCAGGCCAATCGAGGGTGCAACGATCTCCATCGACCTGCCGTAGCGAACAGAGCCTCAAGGTAGACGAAACAACCAGATGCCCCGGCGCGTTCCCTCGCACGAGTGCGTACAGTGCTCTGGGAGGGCGTAATGAGCGAACAGCTGACCTGGTTCGACGTGGGAAACACCGATATCGTGGACGTTGGCGAAGTCACCGTCGTCCAGGCAGGCCATCACGCGGTGGCGCTGTCACGATCCGAGCAGAGCTGGGGCGCGATCGCGAATCGGTGTCCTCATCAAGGCGGTCCACTCGGTGAAGGCCTGATAGAGGACTGCTGGCTTATCTGCCCGTGGCACGGATGGGAGTACGACCCCATCACGGGAGAGACACCTGGTCCTTTCGACGACAAGGTGGACTCGTACGCCGTTGAAATCAGGGATGGACATGTCCACATCGGTGTGTACGAGCCGGAACATCACGCTGAGACGTTGATGACACAACTGGTTGACCGCCTGGTCGAAGGAGGTGTCGATGCGGTGTTCGGCATGGTTGGACACTCGAATCTCGGATTCGCCGATGCGCTCAGGAGCGCGGAACTCGAAGGTCGGCTGCGCTTCGTCGGTGTCCGCCATGAGGGCGCAGCGGCATTCGCCGCCTCGGCATACGGCAAGCTGACGGGCAAGCCTGCGGTGTGCTTCACGATCGCCGGGCCGGGAGCCACGAACCTGTACACGGGTATGTGGGATGCAAAGCTGTCAGCGACTCCACTCCTCGCGATCACTGGTCAGATCCCGACACGACAACTCGGCACCAGAGCCTTTCAGGAGGTACCCCTCACCAAGGCGCTCGGACCGGTCGCCGGATGGTCCAAACGCCTGTCCGCGAGCGATGGACCGGCCGTCGCCACCAACATGGTCACGTACGCAACCTCCCAACGCGATATCGCCCACCTCGTCATACCAGACGATGTCCAGCTCCTACCTGCCGTTGAGGACACCCCACGGCCCACTGCGCCGTCTCCCAACCGGCTCGCCCTCACCGAACCAGACACACGGGATATAAAGCGACGTATCGCCGATGCCGACAACCCGCTCTTCGTCATCGGTCGCGGCGGCGCATCGTCGGCATCCCGGATCTTGGCACTCGCCGAAAAGGTCGATGCCGCTGTTGCGACCACCTTCCCTGCCAAGGGGTCTGTTCCGGAGCATCATCCGCTCGCGACCGGGGTACTCGGCCGTTCGGGGACTCCCGTCTCGGCAGCAATGCAGACGCGCTCGGATCTCATCGTCGTGTTCGGTGGCGGCATGGCCCCGCACACAGGAATCACAGACAAACGAACCGTGGTTCGCATCGACGTCGATGTGCTGGCGTCACGAAGAAACACACCAAACGTCGCAGTCTTCGCTCTCGCAGATGCCGGTGAGGCCGCTGACGCTCTTACGGCAGCCTGCTCGCCCGCAGATCGCCCCGAGCTGAGGGCCTGGCTCTCCGATCGATGGGAGTGGTGGAGAGCCAGAAAGCATGGTCGTAGACAAGTCGATGCCGATGGAAGACTCACCAGCGCCACGGTCTTCCATGAGCTTGCGGAGCACATTCCCTCACACGCCATCGTTTCGCTTGATGTGGGAAACACGACCTACTCGTTCGGAAGATACTTCGAGGCAGACGGCCAGAGAGTTGTGATGAGTGGATGGTTGGGTTCGATCGGCTACGCGCTCCCTGGGGCGATGGGTGCCGCTGTGGCGTCCGAGGACACCACCATCGTCGCGATCGCAGGTGACGGCGGCTTCGGTCAATACGCCATGGAGCTCGCGACCGTCGCAAAGTACGGCCTCAACGTCAAGATCGTGCTCCTATCGAACGACGAGCTCGGCAAGATTACAGCAGAGCAACAACTCGCTGGTACCCACGTGTGGGCAACGTCACTCAAGAATCCCTCCTGGGCCGGCATGGCAACATCCCTCGGTCTCTGGGGTGAAAGGGTCGAGACGCCCGACGAGCTATCGCGAGGAATGGAGAGCCTCTTCGCCAACCCTGGCCCTGGGCTGCTGGAGATAGCAAGCAGCCGCTTGCAATACTGACACTCCGTACGCATCCGGTGAACTGACCGGCAGTCCACCGGTCTCGATCCCTCTAGCCACCTTCAAGTGCAAGAGGGCAGTCGCGCAGTGTGACTTTCGTAGTTCCGCTCGACGTAACGCCAGAGAGGCTGGTGATGTACACGGTCACATCGATGATCAGATCACCGTTCACTGTGTCGGCGTCCAACGGGCCGAGCGTGGCGATCCACAAATCTGTCTGGAGGTACGACATCGGCTTACTTCCAAGGCTGTTCGCAACACTCCAGGTCATGTTGGCAGACTGTATATCTCCAGCAGTCGAGGGGACGTTCACGCCGTCGACACGCCGTTCAATCCAGACATCGATCTCCGTCGTGAAGGGTGCGTCACACTGTTGGTTGCCGTTGTAGACGAACGACTCCCCAATCACTGGCGATCCGTATATTTCCACGGCAGACACCGTGACGGTCTCGGTAGACGGAGGCGGCTCCGCAGGAGGCGGCTCCGCAGGAGGCGGCTCCGCAGGAGGCGGCTCGGCAGGAGGCGGCTCGGCAGTGACCGTTTGGGTCTCACTCA
>CAYWPC010000025.1:0-10817 GCA_964460075.1 uncultured Acidimicrobiaceae bacterium | reverse complement strand
GCAGGAGGCGGCTCGGCAGGAGGCGGCTCGGCAGTGACCGTTTGGGTCTCACTCACCGCATCTATCCCGTCACAGTTCTGGTCGATCCCGTCGTCCCGAATCTCATCGGCGTCTGGGTGTACCCCAGGGTCGCTGTCATCGCAATCAGGACCGTACGGCAGCGGCAAAAATCCATCGGAGTCCTCGTCTGAGACGGTATCGCCAAATTCCTGCCCAGGCGTCGACGTTTCGGAGACTTCGCCAAACTCTTGGCCTTGGGTCGGTACGACGGTGATAACCCCGTCCCTGGTCAGCACGAACCGGGTCGCCTCGTTCGGATCAACAGCCACGTAGATAGGCGCTGCCACGATCGACCCGCCGTAGGCGACGTCGACAAGTCGGCCGTCAGCATCCATCGTTATTGACCCGTTGCGGCTCCAACTGGCCTCTGCGTAATCGGCTGATGTAGATGCCAACTGGGCGCCATACGACTCAGCAAACGTGCAGGGCGAATTGAAGCGGGTGGGATCTTCCGTCGGTGACGACATTATCGGAGCGTTGTCAGCTGGGCCATACGAGTCTCCCTGGTACCCCGAGTTGATCAAATCCACATATCCGCCTCCGAGCGGATTGTCCATCGGCTTCCAGTTACCCTCGTCGTCGACAACGAGAATGATGACATCGGGTTGCTCGCCAGCAGCCCCTGGAGCGAGCGAGAACTTGACATTCTGTCGATCAACCTGGCTGTCGAGGACGAAACCGGGTGCAAGGCGGCTCCTCGATCCCTCGGTTCCGAGCGCTCCCGACTGCCCCGAGAGTGTTGGCATCGCCTGGCCGCCGCTGACAAGAGCCTCGTAACTCGGACCAGTTATTGCCGAGCCCATCACCGACGTCATTTCGGCGGGGATGGCATCAAGCCGCGAATTCGAGGGAATCGCCGCACCGATATAGGAGAGGGGCAGGGCGCCCGATGGAACCTCTTTGGCCGCAAGCAATTCTCTGAGACCAGTGTTGTTCGAAGGAATCGCCGCGACCACGTTGCCGAGATTGGTGACAGCGAAGAGATCACCCGACGCCTCTCCCCAGGCGAAGGTGACGTAACTTCGGTCCCCCAATTCGAGGAAGCCACCAGCGGGAAACCCCATGTCTGCGACAAGGCTGGATGGAAGCGCAGAGGTAGCCAGCATTTCGGCAGGAATCGCGTTCGACGGAATCGCGTTCGACGGTATGGCTGAAGATGGGAGGGCAGAGGCCGGCAGCGCGGACGATGGAAGAGCCCGCGGAACATGGGAGGCTGGCAACGCTCGATCCAGCGCGCCGGAATCCGGGAGAGCAGAAGCTGGCAGCGCACCCGCTTGGATGGCATCCCTGGGAATCTCAGAGGCTGGCAGGGCGTACGCCAGACCTGATACGTTCAAGAAGAGGACAGCGCCCGTATCGGGCATGACCCCCCAAGTGTGCACGGCCGTGTAAGAGTTTCCGTCGGCGCCACCGATATTGATGAAACCACCTGCGGCGAACCCCTCCTGGAAGAGGATGCTCGCAGGTAGAGCCTTCATGAGGGTTGCGTTCGATGGAATCGCATTCGAGGGAATCGCGTTCGACGGCAGAGCCTTGAAGATGTCCTTGAGAGCCGCTGCGGCGATCACATTTGTGTTCGAAGGAATCGCGTTCGAAGGAATCGCGTTCGAAGGAATCGCGTTCGAAGGAATCGCGTTCGAAGGAATCGCGAACGTGAGACCTTGCAATTTTACCAACGCGCTGATGCGTCCCCCGACACTTGCCCAGCTAAACAGGGCCTTACCTCTCATTCCGCCCCCGACATCGATGAACATCGAACCACCGGCCGGAAGACCTAGCTCTGCAACAACACTCGCTGGCAGGGCATACGACGGAATCGCGTTGGACGGGATCCCGTTGGATGGTATGGCGTTTGAGGGAATGGCCTTGGATGGGATGGCGGACGCTGGGAGTGCCTCCGATGGAATAGCCGATGCGGGGAGCGCGCTGGAAGGCAAAGCGTACACGAGGCCATTGACCTTGACGAGGCCCCGCACCTTTCCAGCAGTCTTGCCCCACGTCACTGCTACCGGATACGCCTCACCGCTCTCGAACTCAACAACAATGCAGTCGGACTCAGGCTCGACGATGCCCACATCGACACCTATCGCGACGGCGGTGACCACGACCGACGTCACAACGACAGCTGCCACGGAAGAAAATGGCGAGTACAGCTCTTGGAACAAGCCCACCGTTCACTCCCGCGATCGGGAGAACATCGCTAGGAGGCCACCCGCCACGATCGTATAGGCACCGATCCCGATGAATCCCCAAAAGGCGCTGACGAGACCTGCGGCAGAGAGAAACCGCAGCCACTGCGTCATCACCGCAACCGGAAGGAGGAGTGCGGCGATCCCGCTCAACCGCCTCAGCCAGTCGAGGTACGGACTCGACGACCCGAGAAGGATCGCAACGGCAAGACCCACGACGATCCAAGCGAGTGGCGTGCCACCGGATTCGGCGTCGAGGTCGTAGAGGAACGCCACGGGAATGTCATACGCAGCAGCCCTAACCGAAGGGCTAACGATCCAAGGCAGCGCGGCGGAACCGGCGACAAGGATCACCGCCGCCAGGAGATTGCCGGACACGATGCGCATGAATGGGCGACGCTGCTGAACATCGTGTTGCTGAGGTGCGGGCTGGGGAGGCAGCGTCGGTGGCGGCTGCGAGTAGGTTGGAAGTGGACGTGCCGAAGGTGTAGCCGTCGGAGGAGATGACACGTACTCGCGCCGAATTATTTCCCCAGTTGACGCTACATACCCTGCCGTCGATGGGTCCCCTGCCGTCGAATGATCCCCTGGCGCCGAAGAATCCCCTTCGCCCGACGCCGCCGGATCCGAATCCGGGTTCGTCATGTGCCGCACCCTAATGCCTGGCGATTTCGCATGTCAAAGAGGGATCGGGAACGCCGAACGCACAGGTCGTGACTCCCCATCGCCAACACTGTGTTTGCCAGCGATCGAAGCTGACTGGTTCGCTACATGTTTCTCCTGTAGCGGCCACCAACCTCGAAGAGCGCCTTCGCCATCTGACCCAGGGAGCACACCTTCGACGCCTCGATCAGCTCGGCAAACACGTTTCCTCCACCGAGAGCAACCGCTTGAAGGCGGCTAATCGCACGAGCTGTTGCCTCAGGATCTCGCTGGTGAAGCGCCTTGAGGTCACGGATCAGCTGTTCCTTGTCGTCGTCATCAGAGCGCACCACCGTGCCAGGGCGGACGAACGGAGAACCATCCCGTGACAAGAATGTGTTCACGCCAACGATCTCGAGCTCACCCGAGTCCTTCCTGCGTTCATAGCGAAGGCTCTCCTCCTGAATCTTGGAACGTTGGTACATCGTCTCCATGGCCCCGAGGACACCGCCACGGTCGGTGAGCCTGTCGAATTCAGTGAGTACAGCCTCCTCCACGAGATCGGTGAGCTCTGCGATGATGGTTGAGCCTTGCAGCGGATTCTCACTCCTTGCCAGCCCCAACTCCTTGTTGATGATGAGCTGAATCGCCAGCGCCCTACGCACCGACTCCTCCGTTGGTGTGGTGATCGCTTCGTCATACGCGTTGGTGTGCAAGGAATTGCAGTTGTCGTATATCGCGTATAGCGCTTGGAGCGTCGTGCGAATGTCGTTGAACTCGATCTCTTGGGCGTGCAACGACCGCCCGGATGTCTGGATGTGATACTTCAGTTTCTGTGAACGCTCAGACGCTCCGTAGAGGTCACGCATCGCCTTCGCCCAAATCCGGCGAGCGACACGGCCGATCACGGCATACTCAGGATCGAGGCCGTTGGAGAAAAAGAAGCTGAGGTTCGGGGCGAAGTCATCGATCTGCATGCCCCGTGACAAGAAGTACTCAACGAACGTGAAACCATTCGCGAGAGTGAACGCAAGCTGAGAGATCGGATTCGCCCCAGCCTCAGCCATGTGATAGCCCGATATTGAGACCGAATAAAAGTTGCGTACACCGTGCTCAACGAAGTACTCCTGGATATCACCCTGCATCGAGAGGGCGAACTCCGTCGAGAAGATGCAGGTGTTCTGCGCCTGATCCTCCTTCAGGATGTCGGCCTGGATGGTCCCACGGACGCTCGCGATCGTTTCGGCTTTGATCTTTTCGTACACCTCCGGCGGCAGAACGTCGGCCCCCGTCACACCAAGGAGCATCAACCCCGAGCCGTCGTGACCTGGAGGGAGCGTCCCGCGGTAGGTCGGCCTGTTGCCGCCGGATGGACCGAAACGTGCCGTGATGGCGGACTCGACTTGTTCTGTGAGGCCGTTCTCCACGATGTAGCGCTCACACGCTTGGTCGACGGCAGTGTTGAGAAAGAACGCGAGCATCATCGGTGCTGGCCCGTTGATCGTCATCGACACCGAGGTAGCCGCGTCGACGAGATCAAAACCCGAGTACAGCTTCTTCGCATCGTCGAGCGTCGACACCGACACACCAGAGTTGCCGACCTTGCCGTAGATATCAGGCCGCACATCGGGATCGTCTCCGTACAGCGTTACCGAGTCGAACGCCGTCGACAGGCGTGTGAACGGCATCCCTCCGGCCAGGTAGTGGAAACGCGCGTTGGTCTGCTCAGGACTCCCCTCCCCCGCAAACATTCTCGTCGGGTCCTCGGCTTCTCTCTTGAAAGCGAAGACACCTGCCGTAAATGGGAATCTCCCTGGTAGGTTCTCCTCACGGAGCCACCTGACACGATCGGGCCAGCCCTCCAACGACGGGTGGATGACCCTGGGAAAGGTCGTTCCTGATGGGCTCTCGACCATGTTGTCGACGGTTATGGTCATACCGCGAACCTCGTAGCTCACCGGGTCTCCGCTGTACCGCTCAACCTCCCGATCCCACCGGTCGAGACCTTCTGACACGTCAGGCCGAAGCTTGTCTGCAGCCTGCTTGCAGCGATCTCGCAGGTCCACATCCTCGGCGATCTTCGCCACCTGCTTAAGAGCCTGGAGGTCGCCTGCGGCGGTAGCCATCGCTGCGGTGTCGGCGTCGTACGCCCTGATCGTGTCCGTGATCTCGCTGAGATATCGCACCCGATTCCGCGGTATGACCGGCTCGATCGCGTTCCTGCCCTCTCGGTGAGGTACAGGCTCGAAAACGCTCGGCACCCGAGACCCCACCAAATCCATGATCAGCTCGTAGAGCCGCTGTGTACCGGCATCGTTGAAACTCGAAGCAATCGTGGCAACGACCGGTAGATCCTCGTCAGGCAGATCAAACTCCGTGCGGTTGCGCCGTACCTGCTTGCGAACGTCGCGCAGCGCGTCGTGCGCTCCGCGCCTGTCAGACTTGTTGATCACGATCACATCAGCGAAATCAAGCATGTCGATCTTCTCGAGTTGCGTAGCTGCACCGAACTCCGGGGTCATCACGTACACGGAGATGTCGCATGCATCGATGATTTGTGTATCGGATTGCCCAATACCGGATGTTTCGAGAAGGATCAGATCGAATCCTGCCGCCTTGGCCACCGACACCGCGTCCGCCACATGGGGTGACATCGATAGGTTCGCTTGGCGCGTCGCGAGCGAGCGCATGAATACGTGCTCGCCGCCGACCGAGTTCATGCGTATCCGGTCACCGAGAAGCGCACCTCCGGTTCGACGCCGCGACGGGTCAACCGAGATAACCGCAATGGATTTTTCCGGGTAGTCGCGCCGGAACCGAAGAACCATCTCGTCGAGGATCGAAGACTTCCCAGAGCCGCCCGTACCGGTAAAGCCGACTACGGGAGCGAGAGACCCTGCCGCACGTCCGGTGACGATCCTCATGACACCGGCTCCCGCTTCGGGATCGTTCTCCGCCAAGGTAATCGTTCTAGCCATCGCTGCGTGGTCAGCCTCGATGACCCGATCTGCCATGTCGTTGCCAAGGGGGGGCTGAGGATGTGCCGCCGATGCGAGCAGATCATCGATCATCCCCTGCAGACCGAGAGAGCGACCGTCGTCTGGTGAGTAGATCCGAGCCGTGCCCTCGGCGAGCAGCTCGGCACCCTCCTCAGGAAGAATGGTGCCGCCACCACCGCCAAAGATGACGATTTCGGTCCCACCTGCGTCATCGAGGAGTTGGCGGAGGTAGCGGAAGAACTCCATGTGCCCACCCTGATACGAGGTGACCGCAACGGCGTGGGCATCCTCCTCGACCGCTGCTTCTGCGATGTCTGCCGCAGATCGATCGTGGCCGAGGTGAATGACCTCTGCCCCAGAGGCCTGAAGAATCCTGCGCATGACATTGATCGCTGCATCGTGACCGTCGAAGAGTGACGTGGCGGTGACGATGCGGATGTGGTCTGAAGCGGCCATGTTTGCAGGATAGAGAGACCCTCCGCACTCAGGCACACCCTACGATCCAGGACCCGCCATACTGCGTCGGTGCTGACGATCACGGATGTTCACAAGCGGTTCGGCGACGTCGTCGCTCTCAATGGTGCAGGGTTCTCCGTCGATCCAGGACGCATCCTTGGTTTCCTCGGTCCAAACGGTGCGGGGAAGACGACGATGATGCGCATCATCTTCAACCTGGTCCTGCCAGACAGCGGTGAGGTGACGTGGAATGGTTTGCCACCGAACGCACGGACACGGCTTCGATTCGGATACATGCCAGAGGAGCGTGGCCTCTATCCCAAGATGAAGGTCGCGTCCCAACTGGTTCACTTCGCCCGCCTCTCCGGCCTCGCCAGAGGCGAAGCGCGCGAAGCAGTCAACCACTGGCTCGGGGTGCTCGGCATCGGTAGTCGTGCAGACGCCAAGCTGGAGGAGCTCAGCCATGGAAATCAGCAACGTGCTCAGTTCGCCGCGGCGCTCACGCCCTACCCCGATCTGCTCGTTCTCGACGAGCCCTTCGCCGGGCTGGACCCGCTCGGAGTCGACGCCCTGTCCCAGACCTTGAGAGGGCTTGCTGGGGACGGTGTCACGATCGTCTTCTCCAGCCATCAGCTCGATCTCGTCGAAGACGTCTGCCAGGACGTCGCAATCATCGATGCGGGACGGATCGTGCTCGAAGGCAGTCTCGATGAGATCAAGGCACGCTCGACTCGGCGACGGCTCACCATCGATGTCGATGGGAGGCCGTGGATCTCGGACCTGGAGTACATCGAAGTCGTGAGGAACCACGGCCAGGCCCATGTCGTGGTTCCCTCTGATGCGCCCCTTGCGGACATTCTCGCTGCAGCAGAGGCAGCAGGGAGTGTCACGCGGTTCGCCTTCGAGCCACCGCGTCTGACGGACCTCTTCAGAGAGGCGGTTGGATCGTGAGTCCCTGGACGCAGGTGTGGCTGCTCGCCAAGCGCGAGTTCGTGGAGCGAGGGCGATCGAAGCCGTTCATTGTGACCATGTCCATCATTGCCATTGCGATCATCGCCACCGGTCCCATCATCAATACCCTCGCAAATCGAGAAGTCGAGGCGACGACAATCGGGCTCACAGGAGTCGAGCTCACCGCTATCGATGCGGAACTTGAGACGCAGGGGCTGCTCTTCGGAATCGAAATCGACGTTGTGCGATACCCATCAATGGACGACGCAGCAAGCGCTCTCGAGTCGGGTGACGCCGCGGCTGTACTTGCCGACGGCGATCAGGTGATCTTCTACGAAGAAAGGTCTGCGGCGCTCACCGCTCTCATCCAACGCGCCGTCGACACTGCCGTCACCTCGTCGATGCTTGAGGAACTCGGTCTCTCCAAGGACCAGATCGCTGCGGTGCGAGACCCCGTCCCCGTGTCGGTGGGCACTATCGAGGCGACCGACCGTCAAAGGAGTGCCCGCAAGGGCGCGGCGTTCGTCGGTGCCGTCGTGCTGTACCTGTCGATCATCATGTTCGGACAGTTCGTTGCAATGGGTACGGTTGAGGAGAAACAGAATCGTGTCGTAGAGGTGATGCTTTCGCGTGTTCGGCCGTGGCAGGTTCTTGTCGGCAAGGTTGCCGGCATCGGCATGCTCGGCATCGCACAGCTCGCCATCCTCATGGGGGCTGCCTACATCTCGGCCCAGTTGGCAGGCCTCGCCGATATCGACGTTGCCGCTGTTGGTATCCCTGTAATTGGCAGTGTCTTCTTCTGGTTCATCCTCGGATACGCGTTCTACGCATTCCTCTACGCAGCCGTCGGCTCGACGGTATCGCGCCAGGAGGATCTGCAAGGAGCGATCATGGGTCCGATCATCGTGATCCTGCCTGGATACCTACTGGCGTTCGCCGCGGCTGAGAACCCGGATGGTCTCATCGTGAGTATCGGATCGCTGCTGCCGATGTGGGCTCCGTTCGTCATGCCGGTACGAATCGCATCGAGTGCTGCTGCGCCGTGGGAGGTCATCGTTGCGATCGTTGGCTCGGTCCTTGGCGCATTTGCCTTGGTGTGGATCGGATCGAGGGTCTACCGCGGCGCTCTCCTGCAGACCGGCACGAAGGTCAAGCTCAAGGACGCGTGGAGAGCCGCAGCACGGTGAACTCCATCGAGCAAGCGGCACCCAGTGCCGCTCGACCTTCGTCGTGGGATGTGTGAAATCTGTCGTAGCCGTCCGGTACGGTGTAGTCATGTTGGATACGAAAGAGCGTTTCTGTATCGATGATGTCCCCTTTGGTGAGGAAGCACGCTTCCTCACCAAGATCCCATCCGATTCGGCGTCCGAGCCGATCCCCGACAACTTGGATGTGGTGAAGCCGGGCCCTGTGTTGGCGGGGTGGTTGGCATCGATTGATGTGTCCGCCGTGTCGCCATTCGATCGAACAGTCGTGTTGAAGGCGCACAACCGAATGGCATCTCACTATCGGGCACAGATGTATCGCGACATGGCGGCGATTGCCGACGGCGAAGCCGACCTGCGGGGCCAAGACATGCCACTGCACACCACAGACGAAGCGGCCGGTGCTGAGGTTGGAGTCGCTCTACGATTGACCCGTCGGGGAGCCGATATCGAAATGGCCTTCGCGTTGGGGCTCTTTCGGCGTCTCCCGAGGCTCGCCCGGATGCTCGAAGCCGGAATCGTCGACGTTGCGAGGGCTAAGTTGATCGAACGCGCCACAGGACACCTCACGGATGCGGCCTCCCAGGATGTGCTCGACAGCATCGCCGATTCGGCAGGAGACCTCACGACGGGCGAACTCCGGGCTCGGCTACGACGACTATGCATTGAAGCGGATGTCGACGATGCCAAGACACGCTATGTGTCTGCGATTGAGGAACGCAAGATCATCATCGAAGCAACAGAATCGGGGACCGTTCACCTGGTGGGATCGGATCTACCGCCCGAGCGAGTGCAGGCCATCACGAGACGGATCAACACCATCGCCCGCGGTCTGCGAAGGAAGGGTGAGTCCCGTAGCATGGACCAGCTCCGCGCCGACGTGTATCTCGACCTTCTCAACGGCGTCAACCACCACACGGTCGGGCGCGGTGTGGTCGATATCACCGTCGACCTCGCCACACTGACAGGCCTCGTCGACCATCCAGGCGAACTCGGTGGGTATGGGCCGGTCATTGCCGACATCGCACGCCACGTCAGCGAAGAGCAGATTGACGCCGAGTGGCGCATCACGATCACCGATCCCGATTCAGGCGATCCGATCGCTCTTGGTGTCACACAGCGCCGTCCATCCGCTTCCCAGCGGCGCCGTGTCGAGGCGAGGCATCCGATGTGCGTGTTCCCTGGATGTCGGATGCCAGCCAGGCAATCGGACATCGATCACATCCAGGCAGTCCAAGACGGTGGGGGAACGAACGATGACAACCTCGCGCCGCTGTGTCGCCACCACCACCGACTCAAGCACACCCATGGATGGACCTATGGTCGAATCAACGGAAGTGTGCAATGGACCAGCCCAACCGGCCACACGTACACAAACGCTCGACCTCCCCCATAGCTGGGTCACATGACATCGGGCATATGACCCATGTCATGTGAAACGGCCTATTCGAAGAGCCCTTCAGGAAGATCAACGATGATCCTGCGAGATTCCATGTCGACCTGCGGCACGAGTGATTCGACGAAGGGGACTTCTCCTCGCCCTCCGTCCGGCGTCTCAACGACGATCCGGTCTTGTGCGGCACCGACTACCACATCGGTCACACGGCCAACGCCGTGTCCGTCTGCATCGACAACGTCACACCCAACCAACTCCTCGACCCACCACTCACCCTGCTCGAGGGCGCGGCGCTCGGACTTCTCGATCACGAACTGCACCCCGACCAACGTCTCTGCCTGCTCGCGAGTCACGATCCCTTCGAGACGCAGGAGATAGTCTGCGCCGTTCATCCGTTGCTCAAGTATGCGCAACTTCCGTCGAGAGGTCTCGCCTGTTGTGATGTCGAGTCCTGAAACGAATCGGTCGCCAGCATCTCTCGAAAGACCCCGAACGACAACATCCCCGCGGATCCCGTGCGCTCGGCGCACGTAACCAACGGGGACGAAGTCTTGACCTAGCGACACATCAGTCGAGGAAGTCGACCTCGACACCGACACCTTCTTCGTCACCCGCAGCGCCGGCAACGTTGCGGATGGCACGCGCAACTCGCCCTCGCTTGCCGATGACGCGACCCATGTCACTCTTTGCGGTGCGCACCTCAGCTACGACCGCGTCCGAGCCATCGGTCACGATATTCACCTCGACAGCGTCCTGGTCATCAACGATCTCAGAGACGACGTACGAGACGACCTTGTCGACGATTTCGCCCTGGCTCATGATTCGTCCGAACTCTTGGCTGCTTCGTCGCCAGGCTCTGCCACGAGCTCAGGCACGACCTCAGCAACGACCTCGGGTACAACCTCGGGTACAACCTCGG
>CAYWPC010000024.1:0-30483 GCA_964460075.1 uncultured Acidimicrobiaceae bacterium | reverse complement strand
TCAACGAACACCCACGGGTCAGCGCCGTCGAATAGCAAGCCGCCACCTGACTCGGCTGACGATCCCGCACCCATGGCTTTCCTGATCTGGAGCACCAGGGCGTCCACGAGATCTTCGGCATCCTGGACGCTCTCACCGAGATACTCCCACGCAATTGCGGTGTCGTCACCTCTGGTAAACAGGCGGTAGATGTCATTGCCCCACCCTGCTGCAGCCTGGGTCACAGCACCGGGGCTTACCGACTCCGTCAGGAGAAGCCGGATGCCCCACTCACCGAAGGTTGCTTCGTCAGCAAGATCCCAGCCCGCAAGCGTGACCGTCAGAGGAGCGAGAGCATCGGGTTGCTCTCCCCTGAAGTACTTGTTCGGATCGAGGATCTGCTCGGAACTCGTTGGCGGATTCTGATATGCCTCGTCGATTCCTTTGAGGCCGCCTGCAGCCACGACATCACCAACGAACGTCAAGCCTCGGACGTACGGATAGTTGAGGTCATCTTGCATCCACTGAGGGGCAATATCGAGCGTCGACGTGTCGATTGCGAGCGCCTCGACGGCTGCTTTCACCGCCTCGTCCGGACTCAGTGATTCAAGGAACAGGAACTGTTGGTAGGTTGCGTCACCCTCAAAGAGGGCGAAGAGACCATATGCATCGTCGCCCGTGCCTTCATCGACCCGACGTTCGTATTCAGTGAAATAGTCGAAATGTTGATTCGTGAGCGCATGCACGAGCTCATGGGCGATGGCGACCTTCTGGAGCGGAGTGATGCCGTCAACGGACACCTGCACCACGAGCTCCTCGGCATCAGGGTCGTAGAATCCGAACACCTGTTCGGTGTATAGGTCGATGAGGAACGATCGAAGGTCGACGCCTTGATCGAGCATGCCGAGCAGCTTGAGCATCGACTCATCGGTTGCGAGATCCTCAGCGCTGACTTTTTCTTCGAGGTCAGCATTGAGACGCGCGGTGAAGGCTGACTTGTCGAGGATCGTGACGGTAGGAACGGCGAGGAACGGAAGGCCCCGCGATTCCTCAGCGTCGAGCATGAGCACGCCGATCTCTTCTCGCATCGACGCAGCAACAGCCTCTGAGATGGACGGCGAATTCGTCCCAGGAATCGCCGTGGCCGGCACAGATGTGAGTGGAGCCTCGCTCGACGTCGTGACGCTGGTGACGACCTCCGTGTCGGTCGTGTCAGTAGACGATGACGTCGAAGTTCCTTCGCTCGTACCGGTGCATGCACTCGCCACGAGGGCAACGACGACAACAAGTGACGCAAGGGCGGTTCGTGGAGTGAGGGCACTGGGCACGTCGGCAGGCTACCGGCTATGTCGCTGAAGTGAGGGTCGCCACTATCGATGCCAGCACGCGAGAAGGCTCGCGACGTAGGATGAACCACATGACGGACTCTCACCATCTACGCAACGACAAACGGACCATCTTCGGATGGGCCATGTACGACTGGGCGAACTCGGCCTACATCACCATCTTCGGTGCTGTGATCGGAGCATTCTTCACGGGAACGATCATGACAGGGGACACCTTTTGGGGCCTGTCTGGAGAAGCGCTCTTCTCGATCTTGGTCGGCCTAGGATCGATCGTGCTCCTGCTCGCGATGCCCATCCTGGGAGCGGTCGCGGACTTCACCGACGCGAAGAAGCGGTTTCTGAGGAACTTCGCGTTTCTCGGGGCCTTCTTCACCCTGATCATCCCGTTCATTCCCAATGGACAAGTCGCACTATTCCTCATCGTGGTCGTCGTGAGCCAGTTCGGGTTCGTCGCTGCGAATGTGTTCTACGACGGCTTCCTACCTGAGATCGCCACCGACGACACCATCGACAAGGTGTCGTCGAAGGGATTCGCGCTCGGCTACCTCGGTGGTGGCCTGTACCTGCTCTTCGCGTTCGTTCTCATCTTCCTCTCGAGTGATGAGCCTGGCGCAGCGTTGAGCGAGACGCTGGCTGCGCGCATAGCGATCTTCGGTACCGGCGTCTGGTGGGTCGGATTCTCCCTGTTCGCCCTGTCGAGACTCCCAGACGATGTCGGCGACGCACAACGGCGTGGGATGACGACGTACGTCAAGATCGGATTCGAACGGACCCTCGCCACCACGGCCAAGCTCAGCAAGTTCCCACAACTCCTTCTCTTCATTGTTGCTTTCATCGTCTACAACTCGGGCACGGGAACCGTCATTGCGGTTTCAGGGCCGTACGCCGAAGACACCCTCGGCCTCGATCTCCAAACCATCGCCCTGGCGTTCCTCATCGTGCAATTCGTCGCGTTCTTTGGGGCCTACATGTTCGGAGGTCTTGCCAACGCAATCGGACCGAAGTACGCCGTGATGATCTCCCTCGTCGTATGGATCGGCATCGCGACCGGCGCCTACTTCATCCCTGAGGGCTCCTCAGCGGGATTCCTCGCGTTGGCCTCGGTCGTCGGCTTCGTCCTCGGTGGCGTTCAGGCGCTCTCTCGAAGCCTGTACGGCACCATGATCCCTGAGGAAGCCTCGGCAGAGTTCTTCGGCTTCTACTCCGTTTTCTCGAAGCTGTCTGGTATCGGGCCACTCGTGTTCGGGGCGGTGAGCGCCGCAACCGGGTCGGGAAGGGCGGCAATCCTCTCGGTGGCCGCTTTCTTCGTCGTCGGCCTGATCCTCCTCGGCATGGTCGACGTCGATGCTGCGAGGGCGTCGCGCGACCGTTGGAAGTTCGAAGGATCCGAAGCCGAGGTCGTCTGAGATGGCACCGGCAGCGTGGGAAGGCCACATGTCTATCGGCGACATAACGTTGACGACACCCGATCACGAAACCGTCCTCCTCGGAGACCGCATCGGTGTCCCAACCGTCGTGATCCTGGCGCGCTACTACGGCTGAGCGGGCTGCCTCGACACGCTGTCGCAGTTTGCGGCGGCTCATCCCCAGATCCTGAACGCGGGTGGCGACGTCATCGGTGTCGCCCCTGCAGCGTCGTACCAGGCAACTCATCTCATGGAAACATCCATCCCCTTCGAACTGTTGCTGGACCGAGACCATCTACTCTCCGACCGCTTTGAGCTTGGAACCCAGACGTTGCTGTCCTTCCTGTTCAACATTCGAGCCTGGTGGAACTATCTCTCTGCGTTTCTACGGCACCGCAGACAAGGCCGAATCACGGCGAGCTACACGGTGCTTCCAGCTGTAGCGGTGGTAACAGCAGACGGCGACGTCACCTATCTGTACCGCGGCACCGGGATTGCCGACTACCCGCCGATCAGCGACGTCATGGCCGCGCTCGACGACACGCTGGCTTCCTCCGCGTCGTAGCTGCGCCACAAACTCGGGACCAGTCGAGTCGCCACCGAACATGGGAGCCCGTTGCTCTCGCCGCCGCCGCGTCAACAATGTTGCGTTCACTCCCAAAGCGCGTCTACGTTGGCACCATGACCAACGACCACACAGACACAGCGACAAGGATGCTGAGGGACGAACACAAGCTCATCCTCAAAGTGGCCCACGCTCTCGACGCGAGGCTCGAAGCCGAAAGGAACGGCATTGCGCTCGACTACGACGTGGCTGCAAGCTGCGTGTCCTTCTTTCGGCTCTTCGCCGATGCTTGTCATCATGGGAAGGAAGAGGACCTTTTGTTCCCCGAATTGGAGCAGCAGGGCCTGCCACATGATTCAGGCCCGATAGCTGTCATGCTCGACGAGCACGAGCGAGGGCGAGCGTTCGTGCGAACGATGGCAGCATCGCTCGAGGCTGCCCGCGGCGGAGACGCCGAGGCGGTCGTTCGATTGAGGGGTGCCGCCGAGGGATACATCGCACTCATCGTGGCGCACATCGACAAGGAAGACTCAGCCCTCTTCACCATGGCAGACGGGATGATCGTGGGACCTACGTGCGCAGACCTTTGCGCTGGCTACGACGAGGTCTGCGCACGAAGCTTCGAGGGCAGGACCAAGGACGACCTTGAGGAACTTGCAGCCGAAATCCTTGAGCACCCCTAAGGCCTGCGCAGCATCCTGGTAAGCCCTTCCGGAGGGCGCTAGGAGCGCCGCAGCGCCAACGCAACAGCTTCGACTCTGCTGTGGACACCGAGCTTGGCGAGGATGTGTTGAATGTGATTGCGGACTGTTGCAGGCGACAGGAAGAGCTCTTCAGCGATCGAGGCACCGTCGAAGCCCTCGGTGAGGAGCATCAACACATCGCGTTCCCTCGCAGTGAGAACGTCTAGGCGACGGTCACCGTTTCGGCTGGCAGGGCTCCATCCCTCCAGTCGCTCAACGACGACACGCTCAAGCTCAGGAGGAAGAGAGACCTCTCGGATCATGTGCACCAGCCGGCACTGATCACGCAACTCGACGGGAGGCACGATCGTTGACGCACTCAGCCACAACGTCCGACCAGAAGCGGAACGGCCGAGTACTTCCTTGGTTTCAATGACCTCGTCTGGCTCGCCTGCGGAGGCTGCGGGGCACAAACCATTGCACACAGCGTCACCACAGCGATCCCGCCAGCAGAGAACCTCGTGGCATGACCGCCCGAGCACGTCGTCCGGTGAGTAGCCAAGCAACTCAGTGGCTGCGTCATTCCAGGCGATGATCCGGAACTCGGCATCGATCGCGATCATGGCGTCGCCGGTCCTGCCGAGCATATCGAGTAGCTCGGCAAGTATGTCTCCAACGCCTTGGTCGATCGCGGTCACACTCGTCATAGGTATGAACGACTGTACGGGTGGTCCTGATACCCGTCAAGGCATCACACTCGGCCGATCACGCACTTCCTTGATTCCGCAGCACGTTGAGGATGCCCCCAGCCGCAAGAATCTCGCGCATCTCGTGCGGCAAAGAATCACCCTGCAGATCGGCGCCGCTCTCGACGTTGGTGACCCTACCGGAGGCGAGGTCGACCTCGATTCCCTCACCGTCGGAGAACGCGCTGTGCACACCGGCACAAACAATCACAGGCAGACCAACCGCGACGGCGTTCCTCATGAAAATCCTCGACAGCGACTCTGTGACCACGCAAGCCACACCGAGCGCCTTCAGGTTCTCCGGAGCTGTCTCACGACTCGACCCGCATCCGAAGTTGCGCCCTGCAACGATGACATCGCCCGGTCGCACCTGGGATGCGAAGTCAGGGTTCACCGACTCCAAACAGTGCAGCATCCGGATCTCGACAGGGGCAACAGCGAACGAACCAGGTGAGAGCACGTCCGTGCTGATGTCGTGGTCGAATTTCCAGACCCGTCCTGCCATCACGTCGTCAGGCATTGGTCACCTCCAGATGCCGGGGATCGGCAATGTGGCCCGCGATGGCCGAGGCGGCCACTGTTGCGGGTGAAGCCAGGTAGATCTCGGCCTGAGCACTTCCCATACGTCCGATGAAGTTTCGATTGTGCGTCCCGATGCAGCGCTCGCCCGGTCCGAGGAGCCCTCCGTGGCCACCGAAGCATGGGCCACATCCTGGGGCAAGCACCGAAGCGCCCGCATCGATGAGCGTTCCCAAGATGCCTGACTGCATCGCCTCTTGAAGAACCCGTCGCGATGCGGGGGCCACCAACAAGCGAACGCCCGCAGCGATGTGTCTTCCCTCGAGGATCTCTGCCGCTGCAGCCAAGTCTTCGATTCGACCGTTCGTGCACGACCCGAGGAAGGCCTGATTGATCGAGAGACCCTCAACCTCGGTGACCGAACCAACCCTGTCGACTTCGGAAGGCATGGCGACCTGCGGGGGCAGATCCACGAGCGACACATCGTGCACAGCTTCGTACGTAGCGTCGGCATCCGGCACGAACGGCTCAGCACCCACGCCTGCGTGTTCCACCAGGTAGGCATCTGTGACTTCGTCCGATGCGAACAGGCCAAACTTGGCTCCCATCTCCACCGCCATGTTCGAGACAGTGAGCCTGCTCGACATGTCGGCCTTCGCTACTGCAGAGCCTGCGAACTCCATTGCCTTGTACTGGGCGGCATCCGCACCGAAGCGCCCAGCCAGGTAGAGGATCACATCTTTCCACGAAACACCCGTTTGGAGGTCACCCGACATTTCGAATCGAATGGTCTCTGGAACTCGGAACCAGAGCCTCCCCGTCGCCAAGGCATAGACCATGTCCGAGGTGCCAATCCCTGTCCCGCCTGCACCAAGGGCGCCGTAGGTCGTTGTGTGAGAATCCGTCCCAACGATCAACTTCCCCGGCTGCACATGTCCTCGCTCTGGCAGCAGCTGGTGGCAGATACCCTCTCCTGCGTCGTAAAACGCCGATATGCCGAGCCTCGCGACGTGTTCACGGATCCTTTGGTGAATTGCTGCTGCCTCCGCCGTCGGTGCAGGGACGAGGTGATCGATCACGACAACAATCCGGTCTGGATCGAACACGGCGTCGTATCCGACCTCGCTCACCATGTCGAAGACTTGTGCCGCAAAAATGTCGTGCAGCAGAGCAAGGTCGATGTCTGCAACAACGAACTCCCCTGCGCGAACACTCTCGCTCCCAGAGGCTCTTGCCAGGATACGCTCAGCGAGCGTCATCCCCATGATGCTATGACCTTCATCCACCTGCTCCAAGGCTCCGGCCACCACAAACATACAGGGTCTGACCGGTCACATAAGACGACTCGTCTGCGGCGAAGAACAGTGCTGCGTTTCCGATGTCCTCAGGAGTGCCGACACGACGCGCAGGGATCGTCTTGACGAGACGTTCCTTGACCTCTTCCTTGAGGCCACGGAACAGCGGCGTGTCAACCAGTGCTGGCGCAATGCAGTTCGCTGTGACGCCGTATCGGGCCATCTCGAGCGCCAGCGTACGGGTCAGACTGATCACCGCTCCCTTGGAAGCTGCATAGTTCGCCTGACCCGGTCCCCCGAGCCATGCACGTGACGAGATATTGATGATTCGGCCGGACTTCTGTTCCATCATGTGCGGCGCAACGGCCCGACAGCAGAGGAACTGTGACTTGAGGTTCACTTGGAGGACAAGGTCCCAGTCATCCTCACTCATTTTGGCAAGCCAGCCATCACGCGCCATGCCGACGTTGTTCACCAGAATGTCGACTCGGCCGTAGCTATCGACAGCGGCCGCGATCAGACCCTCGGCACCTTCAGCAATGGACACGTCTGCTGCGTGGCCTACCACATCGAGCCCTGCATCCTTGAATTCAGCGACCGTCTCTTGGACCTTCTCTGGTACGAGATCATTCACCACAACTCGTGCCCCGGCTTGAGCAAGCACAAGGGCAATGCCCTTGCCGATGCCCTGGCCTGAACCGGTTACTACGGCAACCCGATCCTTCACATTCACGTTTGCTACCTCCTCGGTACGCTCATCGACCTTTGAATTCCGGGGATCGCTTCTCGATGAAAGCCTGGATCCCCTCGTTGCGATCTTCACTGGCACGCAGCACGGCGTGGCTGGTCGACTCGAGTTCGAGACCGGTCTCGATGTCGGTTTCGGTTGCTCTGTTGACCAATGCCTTAACCCGATCATGTGACAACGGTGCACGACTCGCAATGCGCTGTGCAAGAGCCATTGTCTGCTCCATCAGTTCGTCGTCTGGAACCACGCGATTCACGAGTCCCATACGCAGCGCATCTTCGGCACTGATGTGGTCGGCTGTGAACATCAATTCCTTGGTGAACCCTGGTCCGATCAAACGCGTAGCCCGCTGCGTCCCTCCTGCACCAGGCAAACTCCCTACCTTTGCTTCGGGGAAACCGAGCCGCGCACTCTGTGTTGCAATCCGCAGGTCTCCTGAGAGCGCCAACTCGAGGCCGCCACCGAGCGCGTAGCCTGAAATCGCGATGATGACAGGGACGTGTAAGTTCTCGAAACGACCGAAGACATCACGTACCAACAGACCGAGCGGGTCGTGGATGAGACCAGCCTCGAACTCCTTGCCACGACTCTTGAGATCGGCACCAACGCAGAACGCCTTCTCCCCTGCCCCAGTAACCACCAGAGCCCTGGTATCGGGGTCAGCCTCGATCTCGGCAAGAATGGTGGCCATCGTCTCGAGCATCGCCACTGTCATCGCGTTGAGTGCGTTGGGTCGGTTCAGGGTCAGCACCCCAACGGCGCCATCGCGCTCATAGAGCACGGGCTCCTCCGCGGCGCTTACTTGCTCATCCGTCACTGCAGTCTCCTCTCGTCACCACAATCATTGCTCATCGGAACCACACACCACACCGCTTCGCATCAACTCCTGGATCTCACGATCATCGAAGCCGGCCTCTTGGAGAATCTCCTCAGAGTGCTCGCCTGGTAGTGGCGGGGGTGGCATCGATGCGTCCGCCGGCGTGTCAGACAACCGACCGGGAAAGACCGGTGCGCGGATCTCCCCGACAGCGGGATGTTCGACCGTCGTGAAAGCGTCTCCACCGGCAACGTGGGCCTCGGCCACCAGTTCCTCGTACGTCAGGAGCGGTCCGCACAGCACGTCGGCATCGTCGAGCATGTCGATCCACTCTGCCGTGGTCCTGGTGCGAAACAGCGGCTCCAATACTTCACGAAGGGCAGGTCTTGCGTTGACGCGCTTCTCGTTGGTGTCGAATCTCGGGTCGTCCGCCAGGCCAGGATCGCCGAGAACGCGACATAGCGCAGGCCATCGCTTCGGGGTGTAGGCAGCAACCATCACATGACCGTCGCTGGTCGGGAACGCCTCGTTTGGGGCCGCATACGGGGCCGCACTCCCCAAACGTTGCGGTGATTTACCGCTAGCGAGAAACATCGACAGGGGCACGACCTGATACGCGAGAAGGGAATCGAGGAGGGACACGTCAACACGTTGCCCTCGGCCGGTTCGCTCCCTCGCGAACAGGGCAGCCAGAATGGTCTGGGACGCGAATACACCGCCAGCCATGTCTGCAGCTGGAACACCAACTTTGACGGGCGGACCGTCCGGGGTTCCTGTGACACTCATGATTCCGCCCATGGCCTGGGCGATGCCATCGACGCCAGGACGATCGCGCCACGGGCCCTGCTGACCGAACGCGGAGATTGCCGCGTAGATCAGCCGTGGGTTGCGAGCAGCCATGGCGTCGTATCCAATACCGAGACGATCTGCAACACCCGGACGAAAACTTTCCAGGGCGATGTCGCTGTGCTCCGATAGACGCAGCACGACCTCGGATCCTCCAGGCTTCTTGAGGTCAACAACGGCGCTGCGCTTGTTGCGGTTCATGCCGAGAAACGCAGCGGCAACTCCACCGACGAACGGAGGGCCCAACCTGCGCCCCCACTCGCCACCGGGCGGCTCGATCTTGATGATGGTCGCACCCAGGTCGCCGAGGTGCATGGCACACGTAGGGCCCGCAGCGCCCTGGGAGATGTCGAGCACCGTTATGCCGTCAAGCGCTCCGCTCATGTGCTACTTCCTCGATCGGAGGGCGAACTGTTCGAGCCATCGCTGCACCCCGCACAGCAAAGTGAGCGAACTCCGATGCGATCTCTTCTGGCGAGTAAGCACCGTCTGGCCTGTACCAACGTACTACCGAGTTACTCATTCCGAGGATGGCCTTGACGGCAATGCCAACATCCTGATCGATGAAGTCACCCGACGCGATGCCCTCCTCGAACATCGCCCGAAAGAGGCTCTCGTAGCGATCTCGATTGGCCACGTGCGTCTCCATGAAGTCGGGAGACAGGTATCGGCCCTCCTCGATGAAGCACGCTACGGCATCCCTATCACGAATCGCCTCAACGGTGTGGAGCACGACCGCTCTGCCGAGACGCTCTCGGATAGGAAGGTTTGACTCAGCGACCTCTCGCACCAGCGGAGTGACGCGGCTCACTGTCAACTCGATGATCTCCGACAGCAGCGCCTGCTTGCTGGGAAAGTGGTGATAGAGGCTCGACTTCGTCATCCCCACAGCGCTCGCCAGTTCGGCCATGCTCGTCCCGTTGAAGCCCTTCTCACGAAAAAGCGCCGCGGCCTCACTGCGAATCCGCTCCCTACTCGTTGGAGCGTTTGTCATGACGCTCCACCATCGACGAGATTCATGCCGGCAGCCAACGCCTCCATGTTCATCGCCTGGTGTTTCGCTGGAACTCTCGCAGCTACCGCCTCTCGCAGAGCATCAGCGTCGACGACTCCCTCGAGCGCCTGCAGGACGCCGAGGGCGACAACGCCCGTAATCAGTTGACCACCCGAGATTGCACGTGCCGTGTCGACCACCGAGAATCGGTTGGTGTGACCGTTGCGGTCATCGGGTGCGCATCGACTGTCGACGATCAAGCGGCCTTCGTCGCCCAACTCTGGGGTGTACCTCGTGTAGGCCTCTGCACTCAAGACGACGAGAATGTCGATGCTGTCTGCTAACGGAAAACCAATACTCTCCGTCGCAATCACGATGTCCGAGCGGCTGGCCCCGCCACGAGACTGGGGACCGTACACCTGGCTGTGGGTAGATTCGCGGCCGGACAGGATCGCGGCTTCTGCGAGGATTCTGCCAGCAGTCACGACACCCTGACCGCCCGCACCTGCGATCCGAACTTCGCTACGACTCACGATCATCTTCCCTTCGTACACCGGAGAACACCGGTCGCATCTCGCTCATGAGCACACCTGTTTCCAGCCCTGGTGGCGGCACGGACGTTGGCACAAAGTTCACGAACTTCTTCGAGGACAGCGGACCAGAGACACCCTCGTCTCGCACCGACATCCAAGTCAACATCTCGGCACCGCTCCCGATCTTGTTGTACCGCCCGAAGTACTCGGGACAATCGCTAATGACCTCAATGAAGGAGAAACCGGAATGGTTGAGGCCATCGACCATGACCTTCGTCATCTCGATGGGATTCGCGGCAAGCACCCTGGCCACAAAGGATGCTCCTGCGCCGATGAGTAGCTTGCAGGCGTCGAAGTTCGGCTCGGTGTTACCGGCTGGAGTGGTTGACGCCACGGCTCCTTCTGGTGTGGTTGGAGCAGCCTGGCCTCCGGTCATCCCGTATATCGAGTTGTTGAGCATCAGGACCGTGATGTCGATGTTTCTGCGGGCCGCATGGATGAGGTGGTTGCCTCCTATGCCGAGACCATCCCCGTCCCCCGTCACCACCACGACATTCAAATCGGGTCGAGCAAGCTTCAGCCCCGTCGCGAATGCCGGGGCGCGTCCGTGGGTGCCGTGCAACGTGCAAAAGTCCACATACCCGACCAGTCTGGAGCTACAACCGATGCCTGCCACCATGGTGAGTTTGTCCTGGTCGAGCTGCAGCTGGTCGACGGCGGTCAGAAACGATCTGAGCACGATTCCGTGGGCGCAACCTGGACACAGGACGTGGGGCATCGCCCACTCACGAAGGTAGGTCTTGACGTCGCTCATCGTTGCTCTCCTTCACCTGGTGTCACTGCGTTGAGAAGCGCTGTGGGAGTTATCGGTTCGCCGTCGACGCGCAAGTAACCGACGATCTCTGCCTGTCCGGCTGCTGCACGCTCGACCTCACCGATGATCTGTCCGAGGTTCATCTCGGCGACAACGATCGTATCAACCTTCTTGGCAACCTCGGCCACCTGGCCATAGGGGAAGGGCCACAGCGTGATCGGTCGGATCAGACCAACCTTGATCCCTTGTGCTCTGGCACGCTCGACAGCTTCACGAGCAGACCTGCCGACAATCCCGTATGCGAGGATTGCGATGTCTGCATCATCCAGCATGAATCTCTCTACCTCGACGATCTCGTCCTCGTGCGCCTCGATCTTGCGGTGGAGTCGTGTGATGAGAGCCTCAGCAACCTCCGAGTCGTTCGTCGGGAAGCCGCGTTCGTCGTGGGTAAGCCCCGTTACATGGAACCGATAGCCGTCCCCGAACGCCGGCAAGGGGGGGACACCGTCATCTGGGGCGACCATCGGCCAGAACTCACTCGGATCGCCGTTCGGGCGAACCCGGTCCACGATCTCGATTGAGTCGGGGAGCACGACGCTCTCCCTCGTGTGCCCAATGATCTCGTCGTACAAGACGATGACAGGCGTGCGGAAACGCTCAGCCAAGTTGAAGGCGCGCACGGTGAGATCGAAGACCTCACCTACCGACGACGGAGCGAGAACGATTATGGGATGGTCGCCGTGTGTCCCCCAGCGTGCCTGCATCACGTCTCCCTGAGATGGGGATGTTGGAAGCCCCGTGCTTGGACCGCCACGCATGACGTTGACGACGACGCAGGGAACTTCGGTCATCGCTGCGAAACCGATGTGTTCCTGCATCAAGGAGAATCCTGGACCACTCGTTGCCGTCATCGCCTTCGATCCCGCGAGAGAGGCTCCAATGACCGACGCTAGCGATGATATTTCGTCCTCCATCTGAACGAACACACCATCGACACCAGGCAGCAGCCGCACCATCTGCTCGGCAATCTCCGATGAGGGAGTTATCGGATAGCCGCCGTAGAAACGACATCCAACCGCCAAAGCGCCCTTGACGCATGCTTCGTTGCCCTGAATGAGTTGCGCTCCACTCATCGCGCGTCTTCTCCCTGTGTAGCGTGCTCTCCCACCAAGGCGGGTTCCTTCGGAGGTTCAATGCTGATGGCGAAGTCGGGGCAGAGAAGCTCGCACAGCCTGCAGCCGGTACATGCGTCTGCGTTCACAATGGTGAGCTTCCCGTCGACGTCGACCGCCAGACAGTACTCAGGGCACACCCGCGAGCAGATGTCGCAACCCTTGCACCAGTCGTGCCGGATGTCGATCTGGTGAGGCCCGGAAACTCCCTCGGGCTCCGGTGCTGGGCGTGGCACTCGTGCCTTTGCCACCTCACGACCAGCTCTGAACGCAGCGAGGTTCACTTCTACCGTTCCACGAGGCACGAGATGCTCGATCGCCGCCTCCCAATGGACGATATCGATATCGAGAAAGGCGGCAACCGATCCGAGGATCACACTGTTTGCAGCCCTCACATTGCCAAGCGCGGTTGCTGTGGCGGCTGCGTCGATCAAGCGGGTCTTGAGCTGTCTGCTCGCAAAGAGCTCCGCGTCGATGCCCGGATATCGTGTTGACCAGGATCGATGGTCGTTGCATGCACCTGGAGGAACGATCGTGCGGACGTCAGCTACAACCGCACCACCCTCCCTGACATATTCGACCCAGCGGATCGCCTCTGCCCATTCGAACGCCGCCAACACCTCTGCGCTCCCAAGCGGGACGAGGGGGCTGTCGACATTCGATCCCCAACGGATATGGCTGAACACGGATCCACCACGTTGAGCCATCCCATGCACCTCGCTCTGCTTTATGTCGTGACCGGCACGCACGAGAGCATCAGCAACGATCATGCTGGCCAGGATCACTCCCTGGCCACCAACCCCTGCAAGGAGAAGACCACGAGACCTCTCAGACATTGGCGGTCTCCTTTCGGTTGGTGACGAGCACGATTGCGCGTGGCGGGCAGAGCTGGACGCAGAGCGTGCATCCCGTGCACGTCAACGTGTCGATAACGACCTTGCGCCTTCCCTCGAAAGTCTCATCTGACCAGACGATCGAAGGGCAGCCTGGTGTCATGCATGCCTGGCAGGCCGTGCAATCCTCTGCGATCACTTCATAGGGTGTGTCGCGGATCTTCATCGGTGCTTCCACACATGGCCTGTTCGTGATCACAACCGACGGACCTGCGTACGCGATGGCACCTTCGAGAGCGCTGTACGTCGCGGCCAAGTCGTATGGATCAACGACGCTCACGTCACGAACACCGAGGGCCTTCACAAGGGCGACGAGGTCCACCGGTGTCGCATCTGAGCCCTGCAAGGTCAATCCGGTGCCTGGATGCTCCTGGCCACCGGTCATGGCGGTCGTACCGTTGTCGAGGATGAGCACCGTTATGTTGGCCTTGCTGTACACCGCGTCGGTGAGGCCAGCAACTCCACCGTGTAGGAACGTCGAGTCACCAATCGTGGCCACGACCGGCCCGCCTGCACCTCCCGAGGCGGCCATGCCCACTGCCATGCCGATGCTGCTCCCCATCGCCACACACGTGTCCATGGCGGACAGCGGTTGAAGGGCGGCAAGGGTGTAGCAGCCGATATCGCCTGTGACGACGGCTCCGAGCCGTTTCAGGGCAAGGAACGGCGGTGTGTGGGGGCATCCGGGACACATGAGCGGTGGGCGAGCGACCGTGAGCGGTGCAGGAGCGATTGTTGGCTGCTCCTCGACGATTCCGGCTGCGGCGAATCCTCTGCGAACCACGTCAGGGCTCAACTCCCCTGTTTGGGAGAAGAAGGTCTTCCCTTCGACCGCGATGCCCGCCGCGCGGATAGCGTCTTCGACGTGTGGGTCGAGTTCCTCGACCACGAAGAGCCGATCGACCGACTCTGCAAACTCACGTATCCGATCCATGGGGAAGGGATACGTCATTCCCAGCTTCAGAATGCGAGCATCGGGGAGAACCTCACGAACGTAGTGGTGGGCAATGCCTGAAGTCACCACACCGAAGTCGTTGCCGCTGCCGGATTCGACAGTCAAGGGACTCGCGTCGGCGTACGCTGCCAACCGCTCGAGACGTTCAAGGAGCACAGGACGCCGACCCCTCGCGTGCCCAGGAATCATCACGTACTTGGTTGCGTTTCGAACGAATCCCGTTACTGGGTGCTCGACTCGTGGCCCGATCTCGACGATGCCGCGGTTGTGTGAGACGCGGGTTGTCGTGCGGATCAGCACCGGGGTGTCGAACTCCTCTGAGATGTCGAAAGCGATGGCCGTGTACTCCTTCGCCTCGGCGCTGTCGCTCGGCTCGAGCAGGGGGACTCCGGCCATTCGTGCGTATGTCCGGTTGTCCTGCTCATTCTGGGAGCTGTGCATGCCGGGGTCGTCGGCGCTGACGATGACGAGACCGGCCCCCACCCCTGTGTATGCCAGCGTCATGAACGTGTCGGCTGCGACGTTGAGGCCGACGTGCTTCATCGTGGCGAGCGCCCTGACGCCTCCCAGGGACGCCCCAAGGGCCACGTCGAGTGCCACCTTCTCGTTCGGTGACCACCGCACATCGATGTCGTCACGGTCCGCAATGGATTCGAGGATCTCGGTACTCGGTGTTCCTGGATAACCGGCAGCGACCAATATCCCTGCTTCAACCGCTCCTCTGGCTATGGCCTCGTTGCCCGAGAGCAACATGGTGGTACCGACGTCCCGCTTCGGCGCTGCTGTGACGAGCATCAGGAACGCTCCGCACCGAGCAGCTCGAAGATCTCGTCGTCTCGCAGCACGTGGTCTGATGCTTTGGCGGCAGCGAGGATCATGTCGACCGTCTCGTCTTCGCACGATTCGCCACGTTTGGTGAGCCAGGCCACCGCGTTGGCTTTCCCGCTCATGGGCCCTACGGTTATCTCCTGTTCACGTCCGAGCTCGTCCGCTGGGACCCCGCTGTAGATGCGGTTGGCTAGCCACGTGTCACCTGTGCGCAGTGCCTTCAACACAGCAGCGGCGTGGACACCGGTGCTCGTCTCGAAGGCGTCCTTGCCGATGCCTGGACAGTTATTCGGCACAGGTGTGTCGGTCGCTTTCGAAATCGTCTCGCAGTATGCGGGAAGTTCACGAAGATCAGCATCGAGCCACCCGAGGAGCTTGAGATTCATGAGGAGCGTCTCCATTGGGGTGTTCCCTACCCGCTCACCGATCCCAAGGCCACATCCGTGCACTCGGTCTGCTCCTGCTGAGAGTGCAGCGAGTGAGTTGATCACGCTGAGGTTGCGGTCTCGATGTCCGTGCCAGTCGATCTTGACGTCCTCGCCGCTCTCCTCGACGATCTCGCGGGCTAGCGCTACGAGGGCGCGCGTACCCCACGGCGTTGCGTGGCCGACGGTGTCGGAGAGACAGATACGCCGCGCTCCGGCCTCGATAGCCACCGTGTACACCTTGCGCAACACCTCTGGCCTTGCACGAGTTGTGTCCTCTGTGACATACATGACTTCGAGCCCTTCGTCACGGGCAAGCGCTACGGCATCCTCCGTTGCACGCAGAAGGAAGTCAACATCCCAGCCTTCGACAAATTGGCGAATTGGGCTCGAGCCGAGAAACAGCGACGCCTCGATAGCCACGCCTGACCGTTGCTGCGCTTCGCTGATGGGCAAGATGTCCGACGCGTGTGTACGGCCTGCACAATTGGGAACGATGGAGAATCCCCTGTTCCTGATCTCCTCGGCCAGGGCGACCACATGGTCGACAACGGTCGGGCTAGCACCCGGGTATCCAAGATCGACCGCATGGATGCCGAGCGCCTCCATCCGGTGAAGAATCTCGATCTTCTCATCGAGGGTGGGTTGACGAACCGAAGGACCCTGTAGGCCGTCGCGGAGCGTCTCGTCGTCGATCTCGACGTTGCCTGGTCGACCTGGTCCGCCTGCTCCAACGACGTTCCAGTCGTAGAGGAGATCTTGTTCCTTCGTGTGGGTCGTCTCGCCCTGTGTCACGCTGTCTCCTCCTCGGTCGGGTTAGCCGTCCGGCCGTTCGGTTGGCTCGTTCACAGATTCCCAGCGACTCGCCCGGCTGACAATCCGACTCCTGTGTCATTTTCATGATGCATATACATCATGTCCACCCAAAACCGGATGTATCAACGAGGCAAGGCACCATACTTCAGAGACCTAGGTGAGGCCGATGCATCACACAAATAGAGCCGGTAACCCATTGACGGGGCCATGGCCAGCAGCGCACACTCGACGTAGTCGACCGAACGGCCGGACGGTTGCGCGCTCACAGCACACCACCGACCGATGAAGGAGGAGCATTGAGTGGATCAGCGACCGGAGTCTCATTCCGTCCAGGCGAATTGGAAGTGCGCCCCGATGGATCCGGAAACCTATTGGGCAGCCGCTGCCGCTCATGTGGCGCCCACTTCTTCCCCATCAGAGAGGCCTGCGCAGGCTGCCTGAGCACCGACCTCGAGACGGTGAAATTCTCGACAGAGGGCACGCTGTACACCTACTCGGTGGTTCGGCAATCGACGCCCGCCTTTGAAGTCCCCTACGTGCTTGGGTACGTGGACTTCCCCGAAGGGGTCCGCATCATGGGCCAGATCGGCGGATGTGCAATCGAAGACATCAAGATCGGCATGCAGATGGTCCTCTCCATCGAGCCCTTCGGCCAGGACGAAGACGGCAACGCGTTGACCGGCTACCGATTTCGACCAGCGGAGGCAAACTAATGACTGATGTTCACGTTGTCGGCGTCGGGATGACACGTTTCGGGAAGCATCCCGACAGCGACGCAACAGACCTCGGTGCCGCAGCCCTTCAGGAAGCCGTGGCTGACGCGGGCATCGACCCTCGCATCATCGAGTCGGCGTATGTCGGCCATGTCTTCCAAGGCATGGTCACCGGCCAGCGGATCCTTGCACAGGTAGGCCTAGCTGGGCTCCCTCTCTCGAACGTCGAGAATGCGTGTAGTAGCGGGGCCACCGCCATCCGAGAAGCCTCCCTCGCCGTGCGTGCCGGTGAGAACGACGTGGTGATCGCCATCGGCACGGAGCATCTCACGAACATGTTCAGCGGTGCGCTCACACCGGATCCAAGCGATCCGGAAGCCGCCGTCGGGGCAACTATGCCTGGGGTCTACGCCATGCGCGCCCGGCGTTACATGGAAGACTTCGGCATGACGAGGGAACAACTCGCCCTGATCCCTGTCAAGAACAAGTCGAATGCTGCGCGTAATCCCCTAGCTCACTTTCGCAAGGAGATAACGGTCGAAGATGTCCTGGAGTCGCGTCCGATTGCAGACCCTCTCCGCCTCCACGACTGCTCACCGGTTACCGATGGAGCTGCCGCAGTGATCGTGATGAGCGACAAGGCGGCAAAGAAGTATGGCAACGGAAGGTCGATCCGCCTTGCCGCATCGACGTTGCGCTCAGGATCGGTTGATGTGGAACCGACCTCCATGACGTACGAACCCCTCACCTGGGGCACGGCAAGCGATGCATATGAGAAGGCAGGCATCGGCCCGGACGAAGTCGACTTTGCCGAGGTCCACGACTGCTTCAGCATCGCTGAAGTGCTCAGGGTCGAAGGACTCGGCTTGTTCGAGCGAGGATCGTATCCGTGGGCAGTCGAACGCGGGGAGGCCAACATCAACGGCAGACTCCCGATCAACCCGAGCGGAGGCCTCATAGGTAAGGGCCACCCACTGGGAGGAACCGGCGTAGCCCAGGTCGTCGAAGTGGTACGACAGCTCAGAGGCGAGGTTGGCGACCGCCAGATCGAAGGCGCTCGCGTTGGCCTCGCCCACTGCCGAGGGGGCAAGGCTGTCGGAATCGAAGGAGCTGCGTGCACGGTTCAGATCCTGATTCGTTGACCGCCGAATCTGAGGCGCAGACACGGCTTCCGTTCGTCCTGATGCGTGGAGGGACGAGCAAAGCCGTGTTTCTCCGCGGTAGCGCTCTTCCCTTCAACCGCGACGCACGCGATGCCGTGATCCTTGCGCTATTCGGTAGCCCTGACCCGCGTCAGATCGATGGTCTCGGTGGCGCCGATCTGCTCACAAGCAAGCTGGCGATCATCGATCCTCCAACGAGGTCTGACGCCGACATCGACTACACCTTCGCCCAGGTGAGTATCACTGAACCCGTCGTTGACTATGACATCAATTGCGGCAATATCTCTGCGGCGGTTGGCGCCTATGCCGTTGATGAAGGACTCATAGAGGTGCAGGAGCCCGTGACCAGTCTTCGGGTCCACAACACGAACACCGGTCGCATTCTGCTCGTCGAGGTACCGGTCACCAACGGTTCGGCCACCGTTGAGGGCTCATTTTCGGTGCACGGTGTCCCTGGAAGCGGTGCCCCGATAGCACTCGACTTCAGTCAGACGGCCGGGGGCACAACCGGGGCATTGCTCCCAACCGGGAACGAGATAGATCTGATCGACACAGCAATCGGGCCGGTGAACGTCACCATCGTCGATCTCGCGAACCTCACCGTGTTCCTCGACGCTGCAGCAGTCGGCATGGATGGAACCGAGGGACCCGATCACGTCACGGAAGTACATCTGGGAGCGGTCGCAGCAGTGAAAGACGCGGCTGCACGGGTGCTGGGTATCGACACCGATGGCCTCATACCTGTGCCAGCGATTGTCTCCCCACCAGCCCGCTACACGAGCTACAGCACTGGAAGCCAGATATCTCAAAGCGACATCGACCTCGTTGCCCGAGTGGTCGGCGGCCGACCTGCCGTCCTGCACAAGGCGTATCCCGGCACACTTGCAGCCTGCACAGGCGTTGCTGCCTGCATGCCAGGCACCGTCGTTCACCGAGTTACCAGTCAGGATCGAGACGGTGAGATCAGGATCGGTCACACAAGCGGTGTCATGCCGGTGCGCGCCAGGGTCAACCGTGATGGATCGGAGTGGCGCGTCGATGAGGCTGTCTATTACCGCACTGCCCGTCGGCTCGCCGAAGGAACCGCCTTTCTCCGAAGGAGTAATCTCGCATGATGGATTCGCTCAATGAAAGATATTCGTGGCGCATGATCGAGCCCGGTCAGCCTCTGGTGCGCACCGAGGGCGCCGCCAGGGTTCCTGAGGCTGGCGAGGTTCTCATCGAAGTCGCCGGCTGTGGGGTCTGCCACACAGATCTTGGCTTTCTCGACGGCAACGTCAAGACCCGCGCCGATCTCCCAATCGTGCTCGGACATGAGATCAGCGGCAGAGTCCTCGATGCAGGAGGAGGCGCAGAGGGCTGGGTAGGCAAGGACGTGGTGGTACCTGCGGTCATCCCCTGCGGGAATTGTGACATGTGCTCATCCGGCAGGGGGAACGTCTGCACGAACCAAAAGATGCCTGGTAACGATCTCGACGGCGGATTCGCGACCCATGTCACGGTGCCGTGCACGGGCCTTGCAGCCGTCGAGAATCTGCCACCGGAGTACGAACTCGCCGACCTTTCGGTCATAGCGGACGCGGTCACTACACCCCTGCAAGCCGTTCGGCGAGCGAACGTATCTGACGGCGATTTCGTCGTAGTGGTCGGGACCGGAGGCGTGGGCAGCCACGCAGTGCAGATCGCAGCAGCAAGCGGAGCTACGGTGATCGCCGTCGACATCCAAGACGCCCACCTGAACCCCCTGCTCGAGCACGGAGCTGCCAGCACCTTGAACATTCGGGGGCTCTCGATGCGAGATGTCCGTGGCCGAGTGCGCGAGCTCTCACAATCATTCGAGATACCGCACACCGGATGGAAGATTTTCGAGTGCTCCGGCACACCAGCGGGACAGGAGACGGCCTTCGGCCTGCTCGGCCCGTCTGCCACCCTTGCCGTGGTCGGGTTCACCATGGAGAAAGTGTCCATCAGGCTGTCGAACCTGATGGCGTTCGACGCTACAGCATTCGGCACTTGGGGATGCCCACCGCAACGCTATCCCGAGGCAATCGATCTCGTCACATCCGGCAGAGTGAAGCTTCTTCCCTTCACGCGAAAGGTCCCGATGAGCGACATCGTGCAGGTGCTGGAGGAGGCACACGGACGAAGCGACCCCAGACGAGTAATTCTCATCCCATGAAAGGTGCGACACGATGGAATTTGTAAGCCACGATCTTGCCCCTGACGGCGACTTCAGCGAGATCCTCTACGAGGAACGTCGGGTGCTCGACAACAGCGGATCCCCCGTCGACGGACTCCACGCCGTCTGGATCACGCTGAACAATCCCGAGCAGCTCAACTCATACACGACCGAGTCGGTCAAGGAAGTCATTCTTGCCTTCCGGCGTGCCTCCGTCGACCGTGCCGCCGTGGCGGTGGTCTTCACCGGTACGGGCGAGCGAGCATTCTGCACAGGGGGAAACACCGAGGAATACTCCGAGTATTACGCGGGCCAGCCAGGTGAGTACCGGCAGTACATGCGTCTGTTCAACGACATGGTCTCAGCGATTCTCGCCTGTGACAAGCCGGTCATCAATCGAGTCAACGGTATGCGGATCGGTGGAGGCCAGGAGATCGGGATGGCGTGCGACTTCACGCTTGCATCTGACCTCGCAAGATTCGGTCAAGCAGGGCCGAAGCACGGATCAGCACCAGATGGCGGCTCCACGGACTTCCTCGACTTGTACGTTGGCTGGGGCGAAGCCATGGCAAGCTGTGTTCTCTGTGATCCATGGAGTGCCCACGAAGCGCTCAGGCTCGGACTCGTGAACGACATATTCCCCGTGCTCAGGGTCGACGGTGCGTTCGTCCCGAATCCTCTCGTCGTAACCGATCGCTATCTCGACGAGTGGGGAAAGATTGTGCACGGTAAGCCAAAGGTTGGCGAGGCTCTCGCTGCTGGAAAGGCTGCACTGAAATCGGGGACCGTTGATTTCACCATGCTCGACGCCGGCGTCGATTCCATGCTGACAAAGATTCTGTACACGATGCCTGACTGCACGCTCAAGACAACCGAGTCCCTTCGCAAGAAGAAGCTCGAGCACTGGGACAAGAACAAGGAATCCAACCGAGCCTGGCTGTCGCTCAACATGATGACCGAGGCCAAGGCAGGCTTCCAGGCATTTCATCGAGGTTCGCGAGAGCTCGGGAGGGAAGTCGATTTCATCGACCTGCGCCGTCGACTCGCTGCGGGTGAGAGGTGGGGCGACGACCTCATCAGGGCCGTATCGCCTCAACACACATCAGACTCGTGACAGACGCCTGGATACATCACGACGTAACCCACGACGGCGCGGTACACACGATCACGCTCGACAAGGCCCCTGGGAACGTGATCGACATCGCCCTGTGCGACCAACTCGGCCCTGCGATTTCGGAGGCTGCAAAGGCCACGAATGGCAAGGTTCTCGTCCTCAGAGGGAGAGGCAAGCATTTCTCCTTCGGCGCGAGCGTCGAGGAGCACCTGCCTGCCAAAGCACCAGGGATGCTCGCCGCTCTCGGTGACGTCATCCGCTCACTCGTCGGCTTCCCCTACCCCACCGTCGCCGGGGTTCAAGGAGCGTGTCTGGGCGGCGGCCTCGAGCTCGTGCTTGCGTGCGGCATCGTAATCGCCGAAGACGGTGCAACACTGGCAAGCCCTGAGATCCAACTCGGTGTGCTACCACCTGCCGCAACAGCACTGCTGGCTGGCAGATCAGCAGAGGACGTGATTCTCACCGGCCGCAGCCTGACGGCGAAAGAGGCCAAATGCGTCGGCATCGTCAACATGACAACGGAGACCGGCACACTCGACACGACGATCGACTCGTTCGTTAGCAACCACTTCGTGCCCCGATCAGCCCTTTCGCTGCGAATCGCAACGAAGGCGCTGCGGGCGCGGAAGGTCGTTGAATTCGAGCAACGTCTCGGCGAGGCCGAACGGCTGTACCTCGAAGAGCTACTCCCCACCCATGACGGCGTCGAAGGAATCAAGGCGTTCATCGACAAGCGCCCCGCCGAGTGGCGGAACGCCTGAAACCGAGAGCCGGCAGCACTCAACCCACCAGGCCGGTCAGCTAACTTCCTGCTTGCGGGTGAACAACGCCATATATGTCGCGCACGCGGTGACGGCGCAGCTCGTGCATGCTGCACCGAAACTCGACGGATCGAGCACTGTGGTCGTCGTTTCGAAGCCAAGATTCGCATAGAGGTCTTCCAACTCGGAGATCCGACCTGGGTCCGTGACGGTGCGTCGCTCCCAACCGTGAGCAGCGAGAACGGGAGCTTCGAGAATCTGTACGCCAGCAGAACAGTAGATCGCCTCTGAAGCGTCCTCGTTGCTCATGCCGAAACTCCCGCAACGGCTGCCTTGGAGCCTTCGACCCTGAGCTTCTCCAGCCTTATCCTCGCGAGAATCGCACAGCCAAGAGCAGGAACGAACTGGACCATATCGCCCTCAGGCACGTTGACCTCGGCGTCGAGCAGGCCGCTCACGGTCTTGCCCATCGTCTCAAATCGGAGAATCCCCCCGATCAAGGTGAACTCGGGTTCGGCCCGCACTCGCTTCATGAGCTGAACCGAACGACCCGTAAGCGACTCGATGGCTCCCTGCATGATGTCGGCAGGAGCCGTACCGAGGGAAAGATGGTTGATCACCTCGGACTCGGCGAACACTGCACACACACCCGAGATCGGAACCGGCTGCTTCGACGTGGTCATGAGGGCACTGATCTCTTGGATTTCGTAGCCCATGTAGCGTGCCGTTTTCTCCAAGAACGCACCCGTTCCTGCTGCGCATTTGTCGTTGAGTCGGAACGACAAGACCTTTGCCTTCTCGTCGACTCGGCTGGCCTTCATCGTTTGGCCGCCGACATCGAGAATCGTGCGCGTGCCTGGGAAGAGAAAACAGGCACCGCGGGCGCTCGCGGTAAGGTCCGTGACTTGCAAATCCTTGAAGTCGACCTGGTGTCTGCCCGGTCCCGTGGCAATCACATACGCAATGTCTTCTTCGCTCATGCCTGCGTCACCGAGAACCTGATCGTAGATCTTCCTAGCGACCTCTTGAAGCCTGAAGCCGGTCGGAACCATTGCTTTGCTCAGGATCTCCCCATCGTCGTTCTGCAGAATCGCCTTCGTGTAGGTGGATCCAACGTCGAGACCTGCTGTGACAATCACGATGCCACCCCCGCCGTTGTATGCACGGGTGTGCGGCCTGCCAGGACGTGATCGAGAGCGAAGAGGGCTGCGCCCAGAGCCCCCATGTAGTGGCAGTCGTCGCTGATGTTGAGCGGCTTTTCGATTCGTTCCTCGAGGGCCTTGACCATGCCAAGGTTCCGCGATACGCCTCCGGTGAAGGTGATCTCGTCGTTGATTCCAACGCGACGCATGAGGCCTGCCGAACGGGAGGCAATGGACTTGTGCACGCCCCAGAGGATATCCTCGATCTTCTTGCCCTTGCCGATCCATGCGAGAACCTCGGACTCCGCAAAGACGGTACAGGTCGTGCTGATCTTGATTGGCTTGGTGCTCTTGAGCGAGACCGGGCCAAGGTCGTCGATCGGTATGTCGAGGGCAGCTGCGGCAGCTCCAAGGAACCGACCTGTTCCTGCAGCGCACTTGTCGTTCATACAGAAGTCGATGATCTCGCCCTCGGCACTGACAGAGATTGCCTTTGTGTCCTGGCCGCCCATGTCGACGACCGTCCTCGTGTTCGGGAACAGATGCACGGCGCCCCTTCCGTGACAGCTGATTTCGGTGACCTGGGTATTGCCGAATGTCACCCGGTAACGTCCGTAGCCGGTGCCAACGACGTACTCGACCTCTTCCTCATCGATGTGGTGCTCTTTGAGCGCTGCGCGAAAAGAGTCTTCAGCCGCCTGAATGACATTGGCGCCTGTGTCGATCAGGGCACGACCGACGATGATCCCGCCCTCGTCAATGACAACGGCCTTGGTCTGGGTCGATCCTACGTCGACTCCTGCTGCGTATGCCATGTTGGTCACCTCATCCTTTTCCGTCGGCATTGGTGTGCTGCCGACGGGCTTCCAGGCCCTCAAAGAAGGCATCGATACGGTTCTTCATCTGGGCTTCCGAAACAACCCGCTGGTCCATCATGTCCGACTCGATGAACAGGCTCGGTATGCCCAACTCCTGTGTCATGTGCCTGCGACCGTCAGCGAGGCCCGTCGAGACAGTGCGGCAACTCTTGATCGGGTGATAGATGATGCCGTCCACGTCGAAGTTCTCTGCCATGTCCGCCAGGGCCACGTTCTGATGAAACATGGAGTCCATGGCGTCGCGAACTGAGATGAGCACACCCTCTGCAAGGCTGGCCATCGGATCAGCGACGTCGTACTCGAATCCTCGATTCGTACCACCTGAAGCGAACCAGAGGTAGGTCGAATTGACGAATGTGCCACCCCAATCGGTGAACAGTTCGTTGAAACGTCGGAAAATCGGGTAGCAAGGCACCCCGACGAATAGCAGGCGATACTGCTCTTCGATCGTCTGACCGATACCGTTTGCGGCCTTGTACTCCATCTCCTCGACCACGCGCTCGAAGTACCTGGCGCCTTCCTCGGTGCCTCTGAAGCCGTTTGCCACACCGAGGAAGATCGTCCCGTCTGTGAGTGCGCTAAACAGCGAAGGCTTTGAGTTGTTGAGCTCAAGGATCCGCTTCCACGACCGGCTCATGGTGTTGGCGTGCGTTAGGACATCGCGGAACTTGTCGATGTCGAACTTCTTGCCTGTTACCTCCTCACACACCGTGACCAACTCGCGGAGTTGGACCTCGACGTATTTGCGGTCAGCCTCGAAATCCGAGTTGCCCTGCCATGTTTGGCCACCTGCTTCCCGTGTTCCAGGAATGTCGATCGTAAAGACCGGTGTCCCGTACATCCGCTCCCAGATCTCCGCCCACTTGATGTAGGTGTTGCAAGCGTTGGTGAGCACGGTGAGGCTCGGCTTCGGAATCTGACCCATCGGGTGCTCTCCGCCTCGGAGCTGTGTTCCAACATCCGCCTTGACGTATCCGCAGATGTCGGGTGAGTAGCCGTAGTTCTCCGCCTCATCCAAGTAGTCGGACGCGACGTGGCGAACCGCTGTCTGAAGTGAGTTGATTTCGGGGAACACGACAGGAAGATCGAAGGTCTTGAGTATCTCGTTGATACTTCCCATCACGAAGACGTACGCGGCCTGTCCACCATTCTTTGCTGTGGCGTCGAGTTCAGAGAACCAGTCTCGGAACATGGCCGCACCTTCGCGGTTTCCGCGCCCGACCAGTGCTTGTGTGGTTTCTACAGTGGTCATGTCCACCTCCGTGAGTTAGCTGGGCACATCATGCGAAGAGCAGGTGCTCGACGAATGTTGCAACTTGAAGTTCGAGCTGATCGAAGGAGCTCATGTTCTCCTCAAATTCGCTGAGGAAGTATGAGATCCCTTCGTCATCGAGAGCGTGCGTGTAGGCGACTTGCTCCTCAAGTCCCGGCTCGCACATCTTGGCGGCAGCGAGAATCGCGGCGTCAGCGTTTGCTCCGCGAATCCGTGCCATCAACATCTTCTCCTTGGGCTTTCGCACATCGTGCTGCACGGGGCTGTAGGAGGAGTGCTCGATGTACCCGTCCGCAAGGCTCCTCAGCGGATCACCGCTTGTTGGAATGTCCTCGGTGATCCAGCGCATGCCGATGTGGAAGTCGTCGTCAACTACATAGACGGTACGGCCGAGCATTCGTATGAGATCGAACGGAGGCTGTTCGCAGAACCCACCCTCGAAGACGACGCGGATGCGGTCCTCCGGCTTGATGGTGCGCTCCCGGATCATCGGAAGGAGCGTTGCAAGGAGTTCGCTGTGCTCCTCACGAGGAATCATCCCTGCAAGCGATACGAGAGCGTATGCGTCCTCTGCAGCGATCAGCCATGGGGTCTCGCGCTTGATGTCGTACAGCTCACGCATGAGTCTGCGGTTCTCGTTGAACACCTCAATCGAATTACGAAGGTCGTCGTCCGTGATCTCTCGGCCGGCGGCTTCCTCTGTGACTCTCCTGATCCGATCATATTCGTGGCGAAGGTAGTCGATGCTTCCGCCCGAGTTCGGATTCTGCGGTAGGTAGAGGATCTGGCACGGATAGTCGACGTTGCGTCCCCAGATCGCAGCCAAGTTCCTCGCCGCATCACAGATCGGGTGCGAGATGAACATCTCCATCTTCACGACGTCACTGAGGGCAAGTTCGAGGGAGGTCTTGAGAATCGAGCAGAGATACGACCCGAAGTGCGAGTCGGCCTTTCTCGGCTCCGTTGGTGCTCCTCGTACTTTGAAGGGGAGCATCCCTGCGGCGTGGACGATCTCCTCTGGGAAGTACACCTGGAAGTGGCCTGCTACTTTGCCACCGGCTTCACGCCATCGACTTACGGTCTCGAAGTCCGGAGACTCGACCTGGTCGCGGCATTCGAGGAGTGCATCGTCGAGCGACTTGTCACGCCATTCGTTGAAGACTCTCGTAGCTGTCAGTGTCATACCTTTCCTCCAGTTGGTTTGGCGGCTGCTCCGTCAAAGAAGAGACCGAGAACATGGTTGAGGCGAGCTTCGGTGCTTCCGAAGGCACGATCGGCGTACTCACCGATCACGACCTCCACTAGGGCAACGAACGACCACGAAAGGATTCGGGTATCTCCAGGGGCGAGCTCACCGTGCTTGATTCCGTCGTCGATGATCGCCTCGACCTGCTCGGGAAGAGCGAGTTGGTAGGCCCGCACGAGTCCGTCTCGCTCTTGGCCTGTGAAGGTGTTGATGTCGCGCCGGACGAGACGTGTGAGCTCACGCTCTTCGTATGGCAGCTCGAGAAAGTCTCTGGTGAGTCTCGCAAGGCGATCACGGCAACCACCTGGTGCCGTCACTGCCTGTTCGAACAGGCGACGCTTCCGCTCGAAGTCGTCGAGCATCATCGAGACGTACAACTTCTCTTTGCTTGGGAAGTGGTGGTACAAGCCGCCTTTGGTCACCTCGGCCTCTCGAGCGATCATGTCTGTGGTGACGTCGGCGTAGTTGCTTGCAATGAAGAGCCGCCGAGCAGCAGCGATGATACGCGCTGCTGTGGCTTCTGATCTGGTGCGTACATCTGTCATTGGTTGGGTCATCTCACTCACCGACCGACTGACCGGTCGGTTTATCATACCGCACGTTCAAAGCATGTGTCAATGGGCGCGTGTGGTCGGGAGTCGATGCCAGGAAAGCGGGCGTGGCTCAGCGTGTGCCGGTCGCTTCGTTGCCGGCGGCGATTCGCCGATTCGGGCGTTCGCCCCGCCCTGACCGGAGGCTCAGGAAGCGATGTCTGTGGTTGCCTCTGGCACTCGAGGAACGAGGCGATATCGGAACGTTATGCAGGCTGCTTCCTCATCCTCGCAGTAGTACGAATCGAACTGGACCAACGCGTCGAGGTCCTCCCCCGTGCGCACGAGATATGTGTTGGGCCTCACGCTGATGATGTGCTTGATGAAGGAGTACTTGTACCAACTGCCGATTGCAGGATTCTCGGGATCATCGTCATCGTCCCCACCGAGTATGTCTACAGCGAAGGCTGCCGAAGCAGGTGGAGTCGCGTCATCTAGTGCTACCTCACCGAGATCGAACGCACCACCCGGACCGGTGGGGTTCGTGATGCCGGAGTTCGTGAGCACCTTGGTGCGCTTGAACGCCACATCCCAATCGGTAGCCGAAAAATCGCTGTCCACGACGCGGCCCTGCGCGAAGTCGAACATGACCCAGTCTTGCTTACTTGTGGCGTCCAGGGTGTAGCGAGTCCAGTCTTCGGACGCTGTGGGCTCTTCGGACGGCGTGTTCTCCTCGGGAGCGACAGATCCTCCGGATGGCTCGGTAGCCTCGGACGGTTCGATGTCTTGGGATGGAGGAGTCGTCTCGGTCGGTGTGGCGACTTCGTCAGGGACCGTTATGGCGAACCCCTCGGGCTTGGGCTGAAGGCTGCCCCACACGAATAACCCCACGACACCGAGGACGAGTACGAGAGGAAGACCGATCAGCCATGTCCTCTTGTACCGCCACCATGTTCGGCGGGTGGACTGTCGCTCTTGCATACTGAAACCCTCACTGTCCAGGTACGGAATTGTATAGCCGAGCGAGCGCAATCGTCCGGTCGAGGTCATGAGCTGCGAGCCGCCCAGCTTCCCTACCGCCACAAAGCATGCCTGCCCACGACACACCTATCGAGCCCAGGTACCAGACGTTGTAGATGCGCAGATCGTCGAGGACGTTTCCCAGATGGAGGCTCAGGTGACCCTGTTGGGCTGGTCGTCGGCCTCTCT
Organism: uncultured Acidimicrobiaceae bacterium; assembly: GCA_964460075.1. Classification (GTDB taxonomy): domain Bacteria; phylum Actinomycetota; class Acidimicrobiia; order Spongiisociales; family UBA5794; genus JAMBLL01. Next base: position 1,895 of record CAYWPC010000024.1, on the reverse strand, counting down.
CTCGATACGCCGGCCACCGAGGCCTCCACGAAATACGTCGATGACACGGCGGAGACGAATGAGACGCGGGGGCGACTGGCCTGGGTCACCGCCACCTTCGTCGCTGGCAACAGAATGCGTCGCAACCTCGGCCGGTCGGAATCGGAACAGGTCATCCCATCGATCGTCGAGCCGTGCGAGGGATTCTGGAAGAGCCACCGCCCGCAACCTATCACTGTCGGCGATGACGCCCAGGCGACGCAACTTCGCTACGGCATCATTCACCTCGAAGTCAACATCTCCTCGTCCAGCCGTGTGGAGCCACGCCTCTACCTTGGCATCAAGCTCGAGTTCCGTGAGACCTTCCGGTGCGTCTAGTAGGAAACGATAGGCAAGCAACACTTCTGCTACCTCCTGCTGTTCGGCTGATTGCAGGAGAGTGAACAACACGCTTGGCCCCGCAGCCAGCATGCGAAAATAGAGAGCATCGGTCAATGTCTTGAGGTATTCAAGTCTGCGATTCTTGAGCTTGGACCATTGCCTGAACGCGAATCCTCCGAGAGTCACCGAACCGGCAAAGAGAACAACCAGAGCCGCCTGATCGATTTTTGGTTGATCGTCGCGCAACCCAAGCCAGGCCGCAGCGAGCAGAAAGATGAGACCGAGCGTCGGTAACAACTTGGTTGCGAGCACCGCAATGCCGGTAGCCACGGCCGGCACTCCGATGACCAGGGAATCGACGAGTCGCATCCCCACCCGGGTGGATGGCAACAGCATCTCGATGTCGGCCCTCGGAACATCCTGAAACAGTCTGAGCGAAGCGTGACCGGGAACCAGGTTTCGACCAACGGGGTCGATCTTGTGCTGATCGAACCATCCCTGGGACTTCACTCTGGCATACACGACGACCCTGTCGTCAACCGTGATCGTCCTCTCATCCGCTCGCAACCCCATCCACTTGGATTTCTCGAATGTGACACGGTGGCCGCCACGGCGATAGATGAGCAATTCGTCGTAGTCGTCGAGTTCGACCGCAAGTCGCAACGGGATCAACGACTCGTGATCCAGCGCATACTCGAGCTCAGCCATCGTGACCGGCGTGTAGTTGGCTCCGTCGAGTAGGCCTGTGAGTTCAGCGGTCACCAGTGCCGCCGCTTCAGTGTCGTCTCCAACGCTCTCCCACGCTTCGGTGACGTCCTGCTCTCTCTCGTGAAATTCGTAGTGGTACAGCGCAGACGTCAACCGACTGAATGAGCGAAACCGATCAGCCCCCTCAGAGTCGTCCTGCCATGGCAGACCGCACAGGTCTGCAGTGAGGTCACCGACCCGTTGAGGTATGAATCTTTCTCGCTCCGCCATGACACACAGGGTAGGAAGCAAGGTCCGAGATCAGCAGCGGTCGGCGAGAGCCTGCGAGATGATATGTCTCGTCGAACCAAGCGGGGACGCGCTGCATGGGCCCGAAGATGGACTCCAACGCAGCGTGCCACACCTTCTCAGGGACTCGATTGAGATGATGGAGACCCTCAGCTGTGATCTCGATCTCATACACGCAGCAACCTCAGACGTGGTCCCCCAGATGCAGCCGCTTGCCATGCTCAGCGTCGCTGTGTGAACGCCGAAGCGACTCCACAAACTCATCATCTTTGAGGATGTCGAGTGTTTCCTCAAGGGACTCGAGGTCGTCGGGCCTCAACAGGACGAACGAGGGCCGCCCATTGCGGGTGATCAGAATGCGGGCGGTGCTGACGCTCCACCCGGTCGGCAAGCTCAGACAGATGGGCCTTGACTTCGGAGAACGGAAGTGTGTCGCTCATACAAACACGGCATAGGTCACAATTCTGACCTACACAAGAAACCCGGTTGTGATTCATAGCGGTGCAAGTGAGGGAAACGTTCTCATCTCCTCCCATTAA
>CAYWPC010000023.1:0-36928 GCA_964460075.1 uncultured Acidimicrobiaceae bacterium | reverse complement strand
TTTTCGCTGAACTACAGGAGCTCTTCGGACCGTCTGCAGTCTTCTAGCGGCCTGTCGGGGAAACGATCGCCACGATATGCCTTGGTGCCGGCCAGCCTGGCATCGTCCTCCACCTTGAGGAATCCTCTGGTGGCCTTCGTCGTGCACAATGGCTGGGTGACACCGATATCGCGGAGAGGCTCAGGCAGCGATCCAGCGACAGTCGACTAGAAGCCCAAGTCGTCGAGAAGGTCGGTGCTCTCCACGAGCAGGCGAAGTCCTTGCAGATCGTCCGGCGCAGGCGCCGCGATGCCGATCGTATACATTGCAACGGCATAGCGGGCTGCGAGTTCGTTTGCGGCATCATCCTGACGTCGTGCTTCGGTAGCCCACGTCCGTAGGTTTGTTCGTGCCCTTGCCCGTAACTCGGCGTCCGGGACGTCACGGATCGGCTTCTCCGCGGCAGCGATCCACGCGAGCGGCAGCGATCTGTTGAAAATGATTCCCGACGGCTCGATCGAAACTCCCTCGAGGTGTCTGAAGAACCGCTTAGTCTCGTGGACCGGCGTCGGGTCCGCTGTCGTAACAACGATGGTTGTCGCCTTGTGCAAGTACCGGTCCATGGTCAGAGAACGAGCCGAGAGGCTGTCGTGCATGGTTCGTAGGTCGATCAGAAAATTCGCAACGTCTGACAGCAGGGGACCACCGAGGATCGTGTCTGCGAGTTTCAGCATCGGCCTTGCCGCGAAGCGAAAGAGGATGCTTCGCCCTGGAATGTGCGAGCCTGTCAACCATTTGAGAAGCTTGCCTGACACGAGCTCACTCGTCCTTGCAGGGGCAGTGAAGAAGTCGATTCCTCCACCTGACGGTGGCGTGTCGATAACCAGAGCGTCGTACTGCTTGGATTCGATGTACTCGGCCATCCGCTCAGCGGCTGCAAATGCTTGAGCGGCAGGGAACCGGTCCGCAAGCGCACGAAAATATGGGTTGACGAGGAGTCGGTCTCCAACCTGGGGATCGGCGTAGCGATAGATGATCGCCTCCCACGACGACGACACGTCGAGCATCGCGGCCCACATGTTTTCCTGGCCGGAAACCGGCTGGGGGTCATCGCCGATATGACTGATGCCGAGCGTATCTGCGAGCCGTTTGGCAGGATCGATGGTGAGAACCAGCGTTCGACGACCGCGTTCGGCGAGGCTTGCAGCGATGGCCGCCGAAATGGTTGTCTTGCCAACCCCGCCAGCACCGGTCACGATGATGGTGTGGGTTGTCATGGCAGAGAACCAACCTTGTCGGAGAGGTGCAACGAAACCTCGAGCGGTGTAAGCACACCTCGCAGATACGGCAGGCACCACGCCGTTTCGATGGCATCTACCCACTTAACCTGATCAGCCTCGAGCTGTGTCTGAAGGATTGCGGCATCTCTGAGCGGGCCCTCTGGCAGCTCGCCGATGCGAGTGTTATCCATGTTTCCATGGGGGAGCAGTCGGTTCATCACCACGATCGGTGCGCATGCGAGGCGATCGGACCCGAATGCTCTGATCGACTCGAGCGTCTCCTTGATTGGAAGCTCGGAGGGTGTCGTCACGAGGATCACCGATGTCACTTTTGGGTCCAAGAGTGTTGCCTCAAGCCGTTTCGCTTGTCGTCTGACGCTGCCCGTTGGGACAAGCTCCGCGATCGTCTTGGGAGCGCAAAGATACGATTGGAACTGTCCGAGTGACGGAGCATCGACAATGACCGTGTCCCACGTTCCCTTCCACGTCTCATAGAGGGGCTTTCCGATGCTGATGATCTCCCTGACCCCTGGCGCAGTCTCAGCCAACGCACCGAGAGCGCCCGCTATCTGCTTCGTGGGGGCGCCCTGGGGAACACGCAGTTGCAACTTGAGATACTCGTCGAGAGCGGCAGCGCGGTCGATTCCTATGGCGAACAAGCCGTCGCGCATCTCTGAGGGTTGGTAGTGCAGCTGCTTCGAGCCGAGATGGGTAGCGAGGCCAGAACTCACGCTCATGTCGATTGCGAGCACCCGCTCGCCGGATCTCGCCTTGGCGATAGCGAGTCCTGAGGCGACCGCTGACTTTCCGGTGCCGCCCTTACCAGAGACGAAGATGAGTCGCGTGGCAGCCATTGGTCCTTAGGGTAGTGACGAACCGTTAGCCTCCCAGAAACGGAGAGAGGAGCAGGTGTGGCCAAGCTGGATATGGATGAATTTTTTGCACGCTTTACGAAGCGGGCGGAGGCCGTGCGCGAACGCGGTGTTCCGCCGCTCGAAGGGCAAGCCCGCAAGTCCTTCATCGACGCAGCGGAGCTGGACTACTTCGACTACTCGTTGATTGCTTCGGCGCAGTGGTCTGTCGAGGATGACCATCTTGTGTTGAGGATCCCGATGTCAGGCTGACGGGTCGTCGATACCGAGCGCAGCTCTCTTCGCTGCCGCCCTTCGCTCTGTCTCTAATCGAGCGAGTTCGTACGGGTTATGGTCCACGAAACGCATAGCGTCGGCGATACGTCGATGTTTCGCAACGTCGCGGATCTGTCGATGCATCTCTTGACACACTGCGCGGTATCCGGGATGGCCACCTTGTTGCGTTCGTAGCTCAAGCATGTGCATTGCCTCACGTGCGTTGAAGTGCATGTAGAAGCGCACTTTGTACGCAAATGGCACTGCGTATTGAGCGACGCTCGGTGAGATCTGCTGGTCGATAATGTCGTAGAGGTCCGCCATGTCATCCATAGCGACGCGCCAGGCCGTCTCGGCGCCAACTTCAACGACCGCGTCAGGTATGACGTAGCCGTTATGCGGCGAGAGGGGTTGCCAGTCGAGCGTCATCATTCGGTGACGCTGCAGGTCCCGGAAAATCCCGTAGTCGCAGAGCACGTCGAACCGATAGAACGTCCGCTCAAGGCCTCGGCCCGGCTTGTGTCTGCGGTTCACGCGTTTCCCAACGTACGCGGCGAATATTGCATCGATCTGTGTCTCCGTCATTGCATCGACGGTCGAAGCGAGATCTCTCTCCGACATGTTCACATATGGGTACAGCGCGCCAGCCGCCACCTTGCGCTCCCCATCGACATCCCATTCGACGAGGCTGACGGTCGGGCCGTCACCTGGCGTATCTTCGAGCAGTGCTGCTTCCGCCGCCATGGACGCATGGTTCTGCGCAAAGTATCTTGCCCACGCCCCACCGCGCTCTGGGATATCGACCCGTTTCATGAACGAAGGGATCACGGATCTGAGCTCCTTCAACATCCGGTCGCCGTACCAGCGAACCTCGTCGAGCGGATGTGCTGCCATGCGCAGCAGCAGGGCCTCGTATGCCTGGCCTGAAGCGAAGATCCCCACGTTCGATGTTGTGGCAGCCGGCAGGAGACCTCGTGCGTCATCGCACGCTTTCGCTCGGATCGTCGACCTCCAGACGAAGGTGGAGTCGCCATCCTGCTTCGGGTGTGTTACCTCGTAGTAGGCGACGAGCCGTCTGACGGTCTGGGAGTAGACGAGGAACAGCTGGTCGAGATCTTCGACGTAGCGGTCGTGCAGTGTTGTCCCTTCGAGTTCCGTTGGGATGTGGTACCGGTAGCGATCGCCGAGCGGCTTGTCGAAGAAGATGTAGCGTGTCGACTGCTCGAGATAGGACGCCAGTCTTCCCCTTTCCAGAACCTTTGTCAGGATGTTCGACGCTTGTTCGACGGCGAGGTGGGCGCCTCCGAGCTGAGCGACAGAATCGTCTCCGTACTCGGTGAATACTCGATCGTAGAGGGCTTGGGCCTTGTCGGTGCCAACGCGTCCCTCGCTGTCGGACCTTGCGGCGATTGCCGCGACAGCACCGTCCGGCTCGTGGGCAAACTCGTCGAGGAAGAGCCTTCTGACAGATTTCGGCGACCGGGAATATCGTGCGAACAGTGCTCCCTTTACCACCTCGGGAAGTCCGTGAATGGTGTAGACCGGCTGGTCCACATTCGAGAAGTAATGCTCTAGAAGCCGAATCTCGCTGGTAGTGAAGGACTCCGTATGGAAGCCAGGAGATGTGGTGGTCACAGGGTCCTTTGGGTGTGCAGACGGCACCGTACACCACGCTCGCATCCACGGCAATCCAACAGGCACCGGTACTCTGGGTCGATGACGTTCGTTCGAATCTTGCTCGGCGTGCTGCTCGGCTCGCTTGCATTGGTGGTTGCGGTTCCCGCTGTCGTGCTGATGGATCTCGTGACAGGGGGCACAGGGCTTGGTATTTGTGAGAGCGGGCTTGGAACGTGCTCCGCCGGTGCATATGTCGGAGCGGAGTTGCTGGTGATCCTCACGGCGGCGATTGCCCTTCTCAGCTTCGCTATCGCCGTATGCCTACGAATCTTGAGACAGTCGCGTCGGGTCGCCTGATCAATGCGCCTGAGACATCGTCTCGGCGGTTCGGATATCGGCGTCCTCGGGTGGGGCGAAAACCAGTACGACGTACATGCCACCGACGATGAGGGCGGCGCCGATCCATCCTCGTGTCGTGAGACGTTCACTCAGTAGCAGCGCCGCGGTACCGACGGCGAAGAGTGGTTCGAGTGCTAAAACGATCGCTGTTCGTGACGGACCGACAATGGTCTGCGCCCAGACCTGGATCAGGAACGCTCCAGCGGTGACGATGAGTCCCGTCGCGAGCAGCGTCGGCCACGCCCCTTGCGGCGGCAGCGGCGCGTTCTCGAGAACAACCGAGCCAGCAAGGCCTGCCACGGCTACGACGGTGAGCTGTACGGCGGTGAATCCCACTACTTCGTGTCGAGGAGCAAGAGTTGCGAGCAGCACGATGTGGATCGCGAACGCGATTGCGCTCAACAACGTCCAGAAGTCGCCAACGTCGAACGTCAGGCTGTCCGTCAACGTCAATGCGGCGAGGCCGACCGTTGATACCGTCGCTCCTGCAACCGTCGCTAGAGCAGGCGATGTTCGTCGTGCGACAGCCGCCACGAGGGGTGTGAGCACGACGTAGAGCCCGGTGATGAGTCCTGAGTTCGTGGCAGACGTCAAGCCGAGCCCAATCGTCTGAGTCGCATAACCCGCCAGCAGGACAAGGCCCGCAATCGACCCGTCTCGCCAAACAGCGCGGCTGCGTGGCCGTCCGAGAGCAAGCAGGGCAACGGCACCGATCAGGAACCTCCATCCAACGAATGCGAGAGGAGGCATGATCTCGAGGGCGTCCTTGACGACGACGAAGGTCGTTCCGAAAAGTGCGGCAGCGAGAGCCAGCATCAGGTATGTGTAGGTGCGACGGTTCATGACCATGCACGCTATACGGGTTCGGGGTGTGTGGGACTCCTGCTTGGACGCCTGTACCGTTGGGTGTAGCTCAGTGAAGGTAGCCATGGACCACCTGAACCCAGACGCAAATGAAGACATGCTCCCATTGCGAGACCGAATGCCTGACTACGTCGCGACGTTCGGAGTCGGGTTGGGAGTTGCCGTCGTGGTTGGTGTCATCGTGTGGCAGATTTCTGAAGTATCGCCTGCATCGAGCATTGGGTACAGCATCATTCTCTACGGTGTCGTGCTCCTTCTCGCTGGTGGCGCTAGTGGTGGCGGGTACACCAACTTGGGCGCAGGTGCCATAGGTTCGATGTTTGGTGCACATAGAACCGATGGTCTGGGTGATGATTCGGTCGAGGGCTCAACGCGACATGGTGAGCGCCCAGATCCACGAGACAGGCTCAGAGCTGGGCTACGGCCAGAGGCGAATTCGCGAGCCTTCTGGCAAGTCATTGGCGGCGGTCTTTACGTGGCGATAGGGCTCGGTGTTGTTGTCACTTGGTCGTGACATCTCTCCGGTTCGCTATGAGTTCCTCGATCGTTCCCGCAACGATGAACAAACCTGAGGATTCAGCAACGACGACATCATCGGACATCAGCGCTGCGTGAATCATCAGTCGCTTCCCCCGACGTTCCTCGACGGTCCCCTCAAGAGTGAAGTGGTCCGAGGTGTGTGCTTCGGCTCTGTATTTTATCTCAAGCTTGGCAGTGAACACGAACACGCCTTCGGCAACAATCGCCGCCCACGCGGAGATCTCGTCGAGGCCGGTGGCAATTATGCCTCCGTGGACGATGTCGTGGAAACCGTTGAAGTCTCGGTCGGGGGAGAACGGTGCGCTGACACCAGTAGGTGTTTCTGCGAAGTCGTCGAGGTGGAGACCGATGGGATTCTGCGAGCCACATCCATAGCAGCGGTCGTAGACCGCGCGCAACACGGAGATTCGTTCATCTGTCAGAGGGACTGCTGCCACGACGCCACTGTACCGCAGTAGCATCCTCCACCATGGCAAAGAGCACCGCATCTCAGGTTCCTGTGCCTTCAACAGCCCAGAAGCGCAACGCGAACGTGATCTTGAATCGGCTCACGAAGCGCTATCCGATGATGCGAACGGCGCTGACATACGACGACGCGTGGCAGTTGCTCATTGCCACTGTGTTGTCCGCTCAGACTACCGACGCCAACGTGAACGCCGTTGTTCCCTCATTGTTCGAGGCGTACCCGACTCCTCAGGATCTTGCAGCGGCGAATCCCGCGGATGTCGAGCAACTCATCTTCTCTACGGGCTACTACCGACAGAAGACGAAGAGCATCATTGCGGTCGCTGCAGACCTGGTCGAGATCTACGGGGGAGAGGTGCCGAGGGATCTTGACCTACTGGTGACACTTCGCGGTGTAGGTCGCAAGACAGCGTCTGTGGTTCTCGCCGAGGTGTGGGGGGACCCTGCGATCGCCGTCGATACCCATGTGAAGCGAGTGGCGAATCGGTTGGGGCTTGTACAGTCGAGCGACCCAACCAAGGTCGAGTTCGAGCTCAGGTCGTTGTATCAGGAGAAAGACTGGGCGGCGATCTCCATGCGGGTCATCCAGTTCGGGCGCGACATATGTGATGCGAAAAAGCCACGTTGCTGGGAATGCCCGCTCGCTGATCGGTGCGCGTATGACGCCAAGGCCGATCGTCCGAACTGATCGGACGACATGCTCGACGCCTTTCGTTCGCACAGTCGGGACCGAGCGATTGCCGCGCTCGCCATTCCTGCTCTCGGGACGCTTGCGATCGATCCTCTCGTCTCAATCGTGGACACGGCGTGGGTTGGTCGGCTAGGGACGGCACCTCTCGCGTCACTCGCCATAGCATCCGCCGTGTTCGCCGCGGTGTTCAGCATCTTCAACTTCGTTCCTGCAGCCGTCACGCCACTGGTCGCAGGTGAGGTCGGAAAGGGCGACAGAGCCAGGGCGGGAGATATTGCCACCGGCGCGATAGCCGTGGCGGTGGTTGTCGGTGTACTGATCGGTGCGGTCGCGATCCTGTTCGCCGAGGAACTGACCCGTGTGTTCGGTGGTGACGAGGCAGTGGTTGTGGGCGCCACGGCGTATCTTCGAGTCCGGTTTCTCGCGCTACCTGCCGTGTTGGTCGCGATGGTTGGACATGGTGTGTTTCGCGGCCACTCCGACACGCGTACTCCGTTCGTTGTCGCCATCGGCCTGAACGGGGTGAACCTCGTTCTCGATCCGATACTGATCTTTGGCCTGGGCCTTGGGGTCACGGGTGCGGCGTGGGCAACCGTTGTAGCGCAGAGTCTTGGAGCCGTGTGGTTTCTCGCCTTGATGTTCGGTAAGCAGAGGCATCGGCTCGGAACTGACCGCCGGCTCCACCGCGCAGGTTCGCTCGCTATCCGGTCAATCCTTGGGGCGGGATGGCCCATGATGATCCGAAGTGGGGCGCTGCTCACGGCGATCGCCGCAACGACGCTTGCCGCATCCAAGATCGGGACACAGCAAGTTGCTGCACACCAAATCGCCATGCAGGTGTGGCTCTTTCTCGCCTTCGTGCTCGACTCGTTCGCTGTCGCAGCTACCACGATGATCAGTACCGACCTCGGTGAGGGCAATATTCGAGCTGCGCGCTCTGTTGCGAATCGTCTCCTGGCGCTCGGCCTCATGGCTGGCATTGTCCTCTCGATCCTGCTCGCCGTATCTGCCCCACTCGTCGCAGCGATGTTCACCTCGGATCAGGGGGTCGGCTCCAGCCTGCGCTCGATCTATGTGTTCGTCGTCGTACTTCAGCCGCTCACCGCACTCGTGTACGTGTGGGATGGCATCGGTGTCGGTGTGAGGGCGTTCAGGTACCTGGCTTGGTCAATGGTGCTCGCCGGCGTCGCGACGATCGTGACCCTATTGATTGTCGGCAGCACGCTTGCGGGAGTCTGGGTCGGCGTGACGGTTCTGACCGTTACCCGGTTGTTCGCTCTTGCCTGGCGCTATCAGACCGGGTGGCTTTCTTCCTCACCAGATCCATCCCCTGCGTCTCAGGAAGCTTGAGGACGAGCACCATCGCGACGAGGAGACCTACGCCGAGCGCTGAGACGGTGGTCGCGAGTCCGACCATGTCGATGAGGGCGGCACCGATAGAGAATCCAAAGATACTGCCGATGATGGCTACGTTCGTGATCCACGCGTTCGCTGTAGCCCTGACCCGTGTCGGGAAGAGTTCCGAGCGCTGCGCTCCGAAGGAAGGCGTCAGCATCGTCACACCCAGGGTCGCCAGGAAGATCGACGCAGCGAGAAACCATCCAGAGTCGAGGAGGTAAAATCCAACGCCTCCGACGAGGCCGATCGCCAATGCAGCAATCGTTGTTGGTCGTCTGCCATGTCGATCGGCAAGGCGCCCTCCTATGAGCAGGCCCGAAGCGCCGAGACCGGAGAAGACGATCAGAAGGAATCGGGCGGCGCCTGTCTCCCACGCAAGATCGTTGATGAGTCGCTCGAGAACGAAATCGAACGCTGGTGCCGAGAAAGCAGCGACGAAGAACGAGATGCCGGCGAGAGGCCAGAAGTGCCTGGACAGCCCCATTCCGAGCGCCTTGTGAAAAGGTATCGGCGATGCGGGGACGAATGCTCGGGATTCCAGCAGAAATCGGTTGAGTAGTGGAAAGGCGAGAAGGCCGAGCGTCGCGATACCGAAGAGGACGCGCCACGCATTCTCGTTGGCTTCAGCAATGGGAAGCAGCAACAGCCCGAGGCCGACACCGAGGGATCCTGCGAGGCCGAAAATTCCGATGCCAAACGCGCGCACCTCGGCCCGTAGTTCCTCGGCAATGATCACGATCGAGAGTGCTGCGATGGCGACGAGCGAGATTCGCACGATGGACTGGGAGATCACGTACGCAGCCACAGACGGGATGAAGGCTGTCGCAAGGCTTCCGAGAGCAAGCAGCGCGAATGCTCCGAGCAGAGGTTTGCGTCTGCCTGTGCGGTCGGCAGTCATGGCGAACAAGACACCGAGGAGTGACACTGCTCGCACAGCAGCAAAGATCGCGCTCATTTGACCCTCGGTGAGATCGAGCGACGCGCGAGCGAACGGCAGCGTGTGTGACATCTGGCTCCCGGCGTATCCAGCGACGAAGCCGATGATCGACATGAGGAATAGGACTCTGCGGTCACGTGTCGTGAAGGACCGCTTGGTCCGAGACTGTGCAGATGAGGTCATGGATTCCGTGCCGATCGTGGAGAGTGCGAGGGTAGCTGTACCATCCACGAATCCCGTGTTTGTGAACAATCGATAAGCATGGGAAGCCCCGAGGGGGTCGGGAACAACGTGGCGGTAGCGCTCGTTGTCGGCCCGAGAACAGCATACGCCACACGCAAGGATGGAACGGTGGCAATCAACATCATGGTGGCGCTGCTCGCTGGTGCCGCTTCGTTTCTCTCTCCATGTGTTCTCCCGCTCCTTCCAGGCTATGTGAGCCTGATGTCGGGCTACGACATGACCGAACTTGCCGAGGGGAACGTGTCGACACGCCGGGTGGTGGCTCGTACTGGGTTGTTCGTGCTTGGCTTCACGATCGTCTTTGTTGCTCTCGGTGCTACAGCCACGTCTGTTTCGAGATTCCTGTCCCAGAACATCTTCACCGTCGTCGCGGGTTGGGCGATCATCGTCATGGGAGTGTTCATAGCGGTCACTGCCGTATGGAAGCCGACGTGGGCCATGCCGCTGATGAAAGAACGTCGTATTGACTCGTCTCGGGCCAAGAGGTTCGGAGCGGCGGGACTACCCGTGATGGGCGGTGCCTTCGCTTTCGGCTGGACTCCGTGCATCGGGCCGTTCCTAGCAACAGCGCTGCTCCTCGGAGCCAGCTCCGACACGCTCGGCGAGGGCATGGTGGTGCTGTTCTTCTACAGCGTTGGGCTCGGTATCCCGTTCCTGCTCACGTCGCTGCTCGTCACAAAGGCCTTTGGGGCGTTCAAGTGGGTATCGAAGTACCTCAAGCCTATTGCTGTCATCTCGGGTCTGGCGTTGGCACTCTTCGGCGTGCTGATGGTGACAGGTCGTATCACGGATCTCTCGGCGTGGTTCACCGACATTCTGATTCAGCTCGGTCTCCAGGGTCTTGCAACGGTCTGACGATGTGGGCCTGAGATAGGATTGCTCCCATGCAGCCATCTCTGACTCTCGAGACGTTCGTCGATCTCGCCAATCGATTCAGCGTTGTGCCGCTCGCGGTCGTGGTCCTTGGCGATCTGCACACACCGGTTTCCGTATTCGACCAGCTAGCCGGTGAGAACGACGGCTTCCTGCTCGAATCCGTCGAAGGGGGAGAGCGGTGGGGGAGATGGTCGTTCATCGGGTGGGACCCTGCATTCATCGTGTCCGCCAAAGGAGACGCTGTAACCTGTTCAGACCCAGCGATAGAGCTACCCGTCGGTGACCCTCTCGAAGTTCTCGAGTTGCTCATAGAGCAGTTCACGGTGCCGCCATGGAACCAACTTGACATTCCTGGTGCCACGCCTCCGCTCCACAGCGGTGCGATGGGATACCTCGGCTACGACATGGTTCGACACATAGAGTTCTTGCCGAACCGGCCCCAGGACGATCGGGGATTGCCTGACATGCTCTGGCACTTCGTCGGTGGGCTCGCAGCATTCGATCGGCTGGCGAACACGATCACGGTGATACGCAACGTGTACGTCTCTGATGACCCGGAGTCCGACTACCGAAGCGCAGTGAGAGATCTCGAAGATGCAGTGGCGTCTCTCACAACAGCACCGTCGCTCTCCGTTGGCGTTCGCCCCGAGTTCGTGGAGATCCCGTCGACGACGCAGTCGATGGGCCGCGCCGACTTCATGGCTGTAGTCGATCGAGCGATCGAGGAGATCAGAAATGGCGAAGTATTCCAGATCGTGCCGTCGATCCGGTTCGCCGTCGAGTTCGATGGCGATGTGCTGGCCGTGTATCGAGCGCTACGTCTTGTCAATCCGTCTCCGTACATGTTCCTCGTTCGCAGCGGTGATCTTGCAATCACAGGGTCGTCTCCTGAGCTGATGTCGAGGGTCCGCGACGGAACCGTCTACTCCCGCCCGATCGCAGGCACAAGGCCAAGGGGTCGTACAGATGCCGAAGATGCAGCGTTGGAGTTCGAGCTTCTTCACGATCCGAAGGAGAGAGCCGAGCACGTGATGCTCATCGATCTCGCTCGTAACGATCTCGGGCGAGTGTGTGCTTTTGGGTCAGTCGTCGTGGACGATCTGATGGTGATCGAGCGATATTCGCACGTCATGCACATAGTGTCCGGCGTCTCCGGAGAGCTGGTTGACGGTGTCGGGCCGATCGATGTGGTCAGGGCAACATTCCCGCACGGCACCGTATCGGGAGCGCCGAAGGTCCGTGCGATGGAACTCCTCGACGAGTTTGAGCCGAATGCAAGGGGCCCGTACGCCGGTGCTGTGGGTTACATCGACTTCTCCGGCAACCTCGATACGGCGATCGCCCTGCGAACCTGCGTGTCAAGCGGCACGACGGCGTGGGTCCAGGCGGGTGCAGGCATCGTTGTCGACTCCGACCCAGCGAGCGAGTACGAAGAGTGTGTGAACAAGGCCAAGGCCGTGCTCACAGCGATCGCTGCCGCCGGTGCGTTCTCTCGCAGTAGAACCTGACCACTCGAAGGGTTCTTCACGGCGCTTAACGGTTCTCTTACAGTAGAGATCTACGATCCGCCATAGAGCATGAGTACTCGACCGACTGGGAACCGCGTCATGAGCCAGGGAACGATTCTTCTCGTGGAGGATCACGATGAGATAGCCGATCTCGTACGTATGTACGTAGAGCGTGAAGGATTCACGCTCGTGCATGCGCGATCCGGGGAGGAGGGACTCGACCTCCTTGCCAAGCGGACACCTCGCGCCGTCCTGCTGGATCTTGGGCTACCTGGCATCGACGGGATCGAGGTAGCGAGAACGATCAGATCGAGATCTGACGTGCCGATCATCATGCTCACAGCTCGAGACTCGGAGACCGACACGATCATTGGTCTCGAAGTCGGCGCTGACGACTACGTCACGAAGCCGTTCTCACCGCGCGAGGTCGTTGCTCGAATCCAGGCCGTGCTGCGCCGTTCGGAGGATCGCCCTATCAGTAGGGAAGTGAGTTCTATTGCGGGGTTCACGATCGACGCAGGGCGAAGGGAGGTTGTCACACCGTCTGGGGAGACCGTACGTCCAACCGCTCGCGAGTTCGATCTGCTGTGGTATCTGTGCGACTACGCGGGGCTGGTGATGTCTCGAGGGCAGATCCTCGAAGCTGTGTGGGGGTACGACTACTTCGGTGAGACAAGGACTGTAGATGTACACATCAGGCAGCTCAGGAAGAAGCTCGAGGGCTTCCCAATCGAGACGATCTGGGGTGTCGGGTACAAGGTCGATCAGAGGTGAAGCACAAGATTCTCGTTGCCACAGCGATTGTCGCCTCCGTGACGCTGATCGTTGGGCTCGGCATCGCTTTCGTCGTGTCAGCACGTGTACAGGTTTCGGCCACGACCGAGCTGGCAAGGCAGGCGAAGGTCACGGCCAGCCTGATTGAACAGGACCTAGAGGATCTGCAGTTTCGGCCTGGCGGCGACGTTCGTGAGCAGATAGCACGTTTCAGGTCTGCCCTTGTGCGCTCTCTCACGCGCGCAGAGGTCCTCGGCGGTCACGACGTCGTCGAGGCTGTACTCTCGATTCGAGGGCGCACCATCCCGATCAGTGAGCCTCTCGTCGTGATTCCTCTGCTTCCTGCCGACATCGGCGAGGGCGATGTTGTGACGATCGACGTAGAGAATTCGAGGATGCTCGTAGCGGTTGAGTTCCTCGACAGTCGATTTGGCACCCTCTCGGTCGCAATCGGGAGAATTGAGCCGTTGGTACCCGTCCGTGGCCTGATGCTGGCGTTGTTCACGGCCTTGGCGATTGGAGCTGCGCTCACCATCTCGCTCGGTGTGTGGTTCTCAAGATCTCTGACCGCGAGGCTTGCAGATGTCTCAGATGCTGCGCGTCGGGTCGGTACAGGCGACTTTACGGCCAGAGCGGCAGCGTTGGGTGGAGACGAGATCGCCGATGTGGCCGCTGCATTCAACGATATGGCAGCAGAGCTCCAGGGTGTTCGCGACCGCGAGCGTGAGTTTCTCATGGCAGTCAGCCATGATCTTCGAACACCGCTAACAACAATCTCGGGATATGCAGAGGCCCTCGACGCGGGCCATGTGCCGGCGGAAGACCTCTCGCGGGTCGCCGGGATCTTGTTCGGCCAGACCGAGCAGTTGTCGCGTTTGATCGGAGATATCATGGCCCTGGCAAGGCTCGAGGCGAAGGAGTTCACGCTTCGGCCGGAGGCAGTTGCGGTCGCCGGTCTGGTCGACGCCACTGTGGATACGTTCCAAAACCGTGCGTCAGCGGCATCGATCAACCTGTCCGTCGACCACAATGAGGACATCACCATCGTTGCGGACCCGGATCGACTGATCCAAGTGCTCGGCAACCTGCTTGAGAACGCACTTCGATACACCCCCGAAGATGGCTCTATCAATCTGAGCTGCCAGAGAGTCGAGGACGGCGTGGCACGGATCGTGGTCGCAAACTCAGGACTGGGAATCTCTTCGCATGATCTTCCCCACGTTTTCGAGCGCCTGTACGTAGCTGACCGATACAGAGCGGTGCGGCCCGCCGGCTCTGGACTCGGCCTGGCGATCGTCGCCGAACTTGTTGAGGCGATGGGGGGAGACATCGTGTGCTCGACCCCATCGGATGGCGGAACCGTGTTTACCCTGACCGTTGGCCGGCGGTTCGCGTCTGTCCGATAGCATGTTCGTGTGTTCACAAGGATCCTCACACGCGCAGGTGAGCGGGCTGCCGCAGCCCAAGGCGATGTCGCGACGTTCAAGGCCGCAGCAACGCAAGCACAACCTGTGCGGTCGCTTGCGAGCGCGTTGTCAGTTCCTGGGCTTGGTGTGGTTGCTGAGATCAAGCGACGGTCGCCGTCGGTTGGGGTCATCGATGCCCACATGGATCCCGCCGAGCAGGCAGCCGCTTATGTTGACGGGGGTGCAGACGCTATCTCTGTACTCACCGAGCCCGACTTTTTCGACGGTTCCATGGATGACCTCGCAGCCGTCAGGGCCGTTGTCGATGTCCCTCTGCTTCGCAAGGACTTCATACTCTCTACCGCGCAGATCTGGGAGGCGCGAGCAGGCGGAGCGGATGCGATCCTCCTCATCGTGGCAGCGCTCGATCAGGACACACTTGAGAAGCTTGTCGGCACAGCAGCCCACGTTGGTGTCGAAGCAATCGTCGAGACCCATACGGCAGATGAGGTACGGCGAGCCGCTGTCGCGGGTGCTCGGATCATTGGTGTGAACAACCGAGATCTCGCGACGTTCCATACTGATTTGACGGTTGCAGAGTCGATAGCACGGGTGCTGCCGCGCGACGTCGTCACGATTGCGGAGTCGGGCGTCTCGGACGTGGTCGGTGCCAGACGGATGGTTCGATGTGGGTACGACGCCATTCTCGTTGGCGAAGCACTGGTTCGATCGAGCGATCCTTCCTCTCTCGTACGAGACCTCAAGGCGCAACAATGACCTGGGTAAAGGTGTGCGGGTTGACGGATGAGGCTGCCATAGGAGCAGTGATCGACGGTGGGGCGGACGCAGCAGGCTTCGTGCTTGCGCCCACTTCGCCGCGTTGCTTGAGCGTCGACAGGGCGGCTCGGCTAATGGATGGCCTGCCTGTGGCGCGATTCATCGTGGTCGTCGACTGGACGGTTGCCGAGGCGCTTCAGGCAGCAGACACGACCGGTGCGGACGGCATTCAGGCACACGGGCTTCACGCATCGGATGTCGCGACTGCAGCGATCGAATCGGGTTACCTGACGCTGTATCCAATATCGGTGGCGCCTAGCGGCCTGTCGGAGAGCCTGCAATCGGTCGATCAGAGGATGATGCCTATCCTCGACGCATACTCCCACAGCCGGCACGGTGGAACCGGCAAGACGTTCGACTGGTCGCTCATAGACGATCCAGGTAGGCCGTACGTTCTTGCGGGAGGTCTCGGTCCGGACAATGTCGCCGAGGCCATAGCCACACTGAAGCCCTTCGGCGTAGACGCGTCGAGCAAGCTCGAGTCGGTGAGAGGTGTCAAGGACCCATCTAGCATTCATGACTTCATCGAAAGGGCGAAGCAATCGTGAGGCTCGATCACCCAGACGAACGAGGACGATTCGGGGCGTATGGCGGCATGTTCGCACCCGAGACCCTTATGCCTGCACTCAAGGAACTCGAAGAGGCGTTCGTCGCTGCATGGGCAGACGAGTCCTTCCACCTGGAGTTGCGATCGTTGTTAGCGACATTTGTTGGTCGGCCCACTCCCGTGTATCACGCCGCAAGATTGTCGAACGAGATCGGCTTGAACCTGTATCTCAAGCGAGAGGATCTCGCTCACACTGGTGCACACAAAATTAATAACACGGTTGCCCAGGGATTGCTCACCAGAAGGATGAACAAGCCCAGAGTCATCGCTGAGACGGGAGCAGGCCAACATGGCGTCGCGACGGCCACCGCTTGCGCTCTTTTGGGGATGGAGTGTGTGGTGTACATGGGCGAAGTAGACATAGAGCGACAGGCACTCAACGTCTACAGGATGCGCCTTCTCGGTGCGCAAGTGGTACCGGTGACAGCTGGCGCTGGGACGCTAAAGGATGCTGTGTCTGCCGCCTTGCGGGACTGGGTTGCATCCGTCGAGACGACCCATTACATCATCGGCAGCGTCGTTGGGCCACATCCGTTTCCGTGGATGGTCCGCGAGTTCCAGAAAGTCATAGGAGACGAGTTGCGTGTCCAACTTGACGGAAGCCACGGCTCACCTTCTCCTGATGTGATCGTCGCGCCGGTTGGGGGTGGTTCGAATGCGATGGGCATCTTTTACCCATACGCGGGCGATCCAGGCGTACGGCTCGTCGGTGTCGAAGCGGCTGGTCTCGGAATCAGCTCAGGCAAACACGGGGCGTCGCTCGGGGAGGGATCTCCCGGTGTGCTGCACGGGGCGATGACCTACATGTTGCAGGATGACAACGGACAGGTCCTCGAGGCACACTCGATATCGGCTGGCCTCGACTATCCAGGTGTGGGGCCAGAGCATGCGTACTTCAAGGACGACGGTCTAGTCGAGTATGTGAGCGTCACGGATGACGATGCACTCAGCGCGTTTCATCGACTCGCACAAACAGAGGGAATCATCCCAGCGCTCGAATCGGCCCATGGCCTCGCTTGGATCTTTGCGAACACAGATTCGCTTCGTGGATTGAACGTCGTACTCAACTTGTCGGGCAGAGGGGACAAGGACGTGCAACAGGTGGCGGCGATGTATGACTGAAACGGGGCGTGCTCGTATCGATGCGATGTTTGCTCAGGCGAGGTCCGACAACAGGGCTGTGCTGCTGCCCTATCTGACCGCCGGCATACCTGATGTCGAGGCATCTGTTGAGATATTCGTTGCAATGGCGGATGCGGGCGCCGACGGGTTCGAGGTCGGGATTCCGTACGCCGACCCGCTCATGGACGGCCCGGTGATCATGGCCGCTGGAGAGAGGGCATTGGCAAACGGTGTCACCGTCGCTGTTGCGTTGGATGTCGTTGCCTCCATCGTCGAGCGGACGGGCAAACCTGTGCTTGCAATGACGTACGTCAATCCTGTGCTGCGTCACGGTATCGGCAACTTCTTCGATGCGCTTCAGGCATCAGGTGCATCAGGCGTGATCATTGCTGACTTACCCGCGGATGAGGCTGAACCGTTTCGGAGGGCTGCAGAGGCGGTTGGGCTCGGTCTCGTGTTGTTTGCTGCGCCAACAACCGATGATGACCGACTGGATTCTGTTCTTGAAGGCGATCCTGTGTTCGTGTACGCAGTTGCTCAAGTGGGTGTTACAGGCGAGCGTAAGGAGGCATCTGGCAACATTGCTGCGCTTGCGGACAGAATCCGTTGTCGCTCAGATATTCCTCTCGTATTCGGCGTTGGTATCTCAACGGCTGACCATGTTGCGCAGGCGAGGGACCATGCCGACGGTGTCATTGTCGGCTCTGCCGTTGTACGCAGGGTGCTTGAGGCTCCAACGGGTGTCGAAGCCGCGGAGAGGGTCGCGGGATTCGTGAGGGATCTAGTCGCCGCAACCAGACGCGATTGATTCTTTAGTTGCGTTCAAGGCTCGGGCCATGTGTACCGATAGGTGTATCACATGAGAACTCGAGTTGACATCAAAATATTATCGGTACCGGGAGTGGGACTCGAACCCACACGAGCTTTCGCCCAGCGGATTTTGAGTCCGCCGCGTCTTCCATTCCGCCATCCCGGCGAGGAAGCAAGATGATAGGGCGACTCCATCGGTCACGTCGGCTTGCCTCCAGTCGCTTCGTGGGTGATGCGAAAGGTCGGTGTCAGGCGACTGCCGGTGTATCCTGGCAATTCGTCTCCACGAACGAACCGTGCATACGCACAGTAGCCGCGACGGTACGATGGGTGGCGCAGTCGTTGGACGAGGGGTATGCATGAAGTTGCTTGAGCGACGTCGACTTGGTGAGCGCGGAGCAGCGCTTGTCGAGTTCGCCATGGTGCTACCGCTCCTGCTGCTGCTCCTACTCGGTGTCGTCGAGTACGGTATAGCGTTCAATCAACGTCTCACGATCGGCAACGTCTCACAGACTGCCGCAAGGGTCGGAACGGCCGTGGGGAACAAGCCAGAGGCTGACATGTCGATACTCGGGGCGGTAGCCCAAGGAGTGTTCTCCCTTCCTGGAAACGGCACGCAGATCATCAAGCAGGTCCAGATCTACAAGGCTGACGCGTTCGGCGAGCCTACGAGCCAGAATAACGTGTACAACTACAACCTCGTCGGTACACCGACCGACGGCAATTGTGACTGGCAACCGTGTCCCGATCCGAACACGTACGACGTGAACTCGCTCCCTTGGCCGCCCGGATCGCGTAGCGTCGACATTGGCAGTCTCGATGTGATGGGTGTTCGGATCATCTTCGCGCACGAGTGGATCACCGGCGGGTTAGTCCCTTTGCCTGACGTCTCGTGCAGTGTGATTCCCTCCAACTGTTGGCAGGACACGGCGGTGATGCGACTTGAGCCGCTCAAGTTCGGGGTCGGGGGCTGATATGCGGAATCGCCAGCGGCTTCGATGTCCGATGTCGAGAAAGGCTAACTCCCGAATGCGGGATGAGAGCGGCGTGGTGTTCGTTCTGTTCGCGGCGGCACTCGTCGTGCTCATAGGAATGGCCGCGCTTGCCATCGACTACGGTTGGCTCTACTACAACGAGTTGAACGCACGCAAGACGGCAGAATCTGCAGCACTCGCAGGCGTCGTCAACATGCCTCTACCGAACTGTGCGGCACCGGCGACGGGGACAGAGCCCAACACCGCGGCGCTTGATGTCGCGTCTCGGAACGGCTACACGAATGGACTCGGTGCAGTGAGTGTCACTGTGGCACAGGGGGCGACCTGTTCGAGGCTCACCGTTACAGTCACAGACACGATTGAGCCGTTCTTCATGTCGGTATTCGGTTTCAACGCTATGAGTATTTCGGAGAGTGCTACTGCTGAGCACCTGCCAAACCTGAAGCTGGGCTCAGACGACGCGTTCCTCGGTGAGGACCCGAAGCCACCATCCGGTGAAAACCGCGACGTCAACTTTTTTTTGGCCGTCAACGGTGACCGTACGAACAAGGCGCAAGGTGATGCATACACGGCCGAGTGTTTCGGCGACTACAACACATCGTGCCAGGGGGCGAACAACGAGTTCAACCAAGGTCTTCCCGATGGGAGCCCGTCGTATTACTACGCGATCGACGTTCCAGCCAACCTTGTCGGCACCACATTGAAAGTTCAGCTATTCGACCCGCAGGCCAACCCTGGCGGTATCACAGACGATCGCGACCTCAACGCGCCGGTGAATAGCGGACCGCTTAAGGATTCGCGGCTTCGGTTCACGCTCTACGAGCCCGACGATACCCCCAACGTGTGGACCGACAACAGCACGAAGGTGTGCAAGAGGACGTACTACCACGAGGACAACTCGAAGTACAAGGCCAAGAAAAAGGACAAGTGGGTCACCTTCTGCAAAGACACGGCAATCCAGGGCGTCTACGTGCTTGCGGTACGCCAAACCGGCAATGTCGATCTCCTAAACGCCTTCTCTATCCGGGCGCTGATCAACGGTAAGAAGAGTAACGACGTCTCTGTGTACGGTCTGGGTTCGATGTCTCTTTGGATGTCCGAAGCAGGGAGCAGCGCGCAGTTCAAGGCGGTTAAACTCGACGATGCCTATGCAGGTGCAAGGCTCGTGGTGCAGCTGTGGGACGTCGGCGATATCACCGGAACGGGATCGATCGAGTTCAAGGGATCGCTGGCTGGGCTCGAGTGCAGCATCAGGGAACGCAATCAAAGCGGGTCCGTGACCGTCAACTGGGGGCCAGACGACGGCGGCACCGGGTGTTACGAAAACATCAGCCCCGAGCGCGAGTACAACAACGAGTGGATCGACTTTGCTTTCGACATTCCGCCAGGTTTCACTTGCACCGGCGATGCCTGCTGGGCGACCGTGCAGTACAACCTTCCCGGGTCACCGACGGACCGCACTACGTGGTCTGCTTACATCGACGGTCAACCGGTCCATCTGATCCCGTGAGCTAGGCTCCCGTGATCGAATAGTGGAGCGAACGTGTCGTTGCTTGACAAGATTCATGTTCTCAACACACAGATCGCGGCAGTAAACGACGACATCGAGCAGGCGCGTGCCGAGCTTGGCATGTTGCAACATCTTGCGGACGATGCGGCAAGGGATGCTGCCGTGAGCGAGCACTACGACGATAGGGCCGACGCAAAGATGACCGAGGCCGACGTCATTCGCTGCGAAAAACGGATTGTTGGTCTTGAGCGCGAAATGGCGAGGATCGTCTTGAGGCGGGACCGCATGGTCAACAAGTTGGCTGCCCAATAGCGGGTACTGTTGCCCTGATGACCAAACTCGTGCTTCTCGATGGCCACTCGCTCGCGTACCGCGCTTTCTACGCCCTCCCACCTGATCTTGCAACGCCGTCAGGCCAGATCACGAATGCCGTGTTCGGGTTCACCTCCATGCTTATCAAGCTTCTGGCCGAGGAGCAGCCGGATGCGCTCGCCGTTGCTTGGGATCGCAAAGAACCGACCTTTCGCACACAGCGTTACCCCGAATACAAGGCGACACGGACGTCTGCGCCTGACATCTTCAGAAGCCAGATACCACTGATATCAGATGTGCTTGAGGCGATGGAGATCCCCCAGGTGAGTCTTGCGGGATATGAGGCGGATGACATCATCGCGACGTTGGCGAGGCAGGGCAGGGAGCTGGGCTACGACGTGGTAGTTGTGACCGGGGACCGCGATGCCTTTCAACTCTCGGCCGACGACATCACAATCCTGTACACCCGTCGAGGCATCACTGACAGTGTGCATGCAACGCCTGCGTGGATCGAAGAGCGATACGGCATACCCCCAAAGCGGTACGTTGAATATGCAGCCCTGCGCGGTGATCCTTCGGACAACCTGCCAGGCGTACCCGGTGTGGGGGAGAAGACTGCGGCGAAGCTCATCTGTGCCTATGAGAGTCTCGAAGCGCTGTACGCCGATGTGGAGTCCCAAACTCCGAAGCTGCAAGCAAATCTCACCACCGCTCGTGACCAGGTGTTCCTCAACCGCGAACTGATGACGATGATCGATGATGTGCCGACCGGAGAGGTCGACGCAGACTCCGTCGTCATCCGACCGTTTGATCGCGAAGCTGTGCGCTCGCTCTTCGACGAGCTCGCCTTTGCGGGCCTCTGGCGGCGACTCGAGGAGCTCGGAGGCGTCGAGCAGGCGGACCACGACCTGCTCGATGTGGATGTCATTACCGCCACGACCGATGCACAGGCTGCCGCACTTGCGGAATCGTCTCCGGTGGCGATCGAGGCTGTGTGGCAAGATGACGAACTCGTCGGCGTTGTATGCGCAGGGTCACCCTCGGTATTCGTGCCCCTCGAGCGAGTACAAGCGCTCATGGGGGCATCGAACGGGTCGATTGACGTGGCAGGTCACGATCTCAAGGCGTTCCTTCGATGCCTGCTGGAAGCAGATATCGAACCGCCCAGGGTCGTGTTCGACACAATGATCGCCGCGTACGTCATCAACCCAGCACAGCGCGCACCATCCCTTGAGGACCTAGCTCACAGAGAGATCGGTATAGATGTGTCTGCAGCGTCCTCGCAGACCGAGACTGGATCTCAGCCATCGTTCTCCTTTGAAGAGCCTTCGCTCGACCTGGAGACGTCTGCGAGGCGCGCGATCGCCATCGAACAGCTTATCCAACCCCTGTCCGACCAGCTCGAAGCCAGGGGTGGGCTCGACCTCTTCGACGAGATCGAGGTGCCTCTGATCTCGATTCTTGCCGACATGGAGTATGCGGGGATCGGGCTGGACACGGACTTCCTCCGAGCCTACGAGACTGAGCTGTCGCGGAAGATCGCAGATCTCGAATGCTCCATCCACTCCAGCGCTGGACGGGTCTTCAACATCAACTCAACTCAGCAACTCCGAAGCGTATTATTCGATGAGTTGGGCCTCCCCGTTGTCAAGAAGACACCAAAGGGCGTGCCATCCACCGACGCATCCGTGCTCGAGAAGCTTGCAGACCGCCACGAGATCGTGACCGACCTGCTCACATTTCGTGAGTTGGACAAGCTACGTTCCACATACGTCGAGGCGCTCCTCAAGCTCGTCGACCCCGATGGACGTGTCCGCGGGAGGTTCAATCAGACGGGTGCTGCGACGGGCCGCCTTTCGATGGAGCGGCCGAATCTTCAGAACATCCCTGTGCGTTCTGAAGAGGGCAGGTCGATCAGGAGGGCGTTCGTCGCAGAGCAAGGGAGTGTGTTTCTCGTCGCGGACTACTCCCAGATCGAGCTGCGCATCCTCGCCCACATGTCGGGTGACGCAGGGATGATCGATGCCTTCGAGCAGAACGTCGACGTGCACGCCGCAACCGCTTCGCGTGTCAACAAGGTTCCGCTAGATGATGTGACCGACGCGATGCGACGTACATCCAAGATGATCAACTTTGGACTCCTGTATGGCATGGAGGCCTACGGATTAGCGCAGCGGCTGAACATTTCGAGAGAGGAAGCCCAGGAGCACATTGACGGATACTTCCGTCAATTCCCCGATGTGCGCGCCTACATGAGCAGCATCGTCGACGAGGCTAGGAACACCGGGTACACCACCACGATTCTCGGGCGGCGACGGTACCTCCCAGAGCTCAACAGCCAGAGCACACGCGATCGGCAGATGGGTGAGAGAATGGCGCTGAACGCACCCATCCAAGGGTCGGCAGCCGATGTCATCAAGAAGGCGATGATCGATCTGGACGCCGGGTTGAGGAAGGCCGGATACGGGGCACAGATTCTGTTGCAGATCCACGACGAGCTCGTTCTTGAGGTTCCCGATCGCGAACTCGAGGAAGTCACGGATCTGACCTTGAGCACGATGCAGAGCGTCGCGGAGTTGCGCGTGCCACTCAAGGTCTCGTACGCCACTGGGCGCACACTTGCAGACGTTGCACACTGAAAGGCGTTTGTGTGTTGACCGCCTGGCGCGATATCATCGCGGTGCCCTCAGGGCGGTGTTCACGCGCTCGAAGGCTAATCCGTATTCAAGGAGACCAACCCTTACATGTCCACCCACAACGATCAGGACCTCGCGACCGAGACCGAGGCATCCGTGGAAACGCCAGAGTCTGCTGAAACAACACCGACTGTCGAGGTTGTCGCGTCTGCTGAGCCGACGCCCCCTGTCGAGGTTGTAGAGTCTGCTGAGCCGACGCCCTCTGTCGACGTTGTCGAGTCTGCGCTCGATGACAC
This sequence comes from uncultured Acidimicrobiaceae bacterium, assembly GCA_964460075.1. Classification (GTDB taxonomy): domain Bacteria; phylum Actinomycetota; class Acidimicrobiia; order Spongiisociales; family UBA5794; genus JAMBLL01. The sequence continues at coordinate 13,699 of CAYWPC010000023.1, read as the reverse complement.
CGCGGAGGCCGAGACGGCCGATGCATCGGAGGCAGCTGCAGACGTGGTGACAGTGGTGGACGCTCCAACCGTTGAATCCGAGGGTGAGACAACTGCGCACGACGCGCCAAGCAACGATGGTGCCGATGAGGCCGTTCAGCGCACGCCGCGTGGTGAACGACCAGCGATCAGCGCCCCGAAGACCATCGGAGACGTACCAGACGAACTCTCTGCAGATGATTTTGCCGCGGCCGTCGAGCAGACTGTGTTCGAATTCAAGGAAGGCGACATAGTTGCTGGAACCGTCGTTCGTGTCGATCCCGACGAGGTACTCGTCGACATCGGATACAAGTCCGAAGGTGTAATTCCTCCGCACGAACTGTCGGTGCGCAACAACTCGAATCCAGACGACGTAGTGAGCGTCGGTGACGAGATCGAAGCATTGGTTCTCCAGAAGGAAGATGACCAAGGCAGACTCGTGCTCTCCAAGAAGCGGGCACAGTATGAGCGCGCATGGGGCCGCATAGAGACCGTGATGAACGAGGGCGGAACCGTGACAGGCCAGGTCATCGAGGTGGTCAAAGGTGGCCTTATCGTCGACATTGGTCTCCGTGGGTTCTTGCCTGCCTCACTCGTCGATCTACGGCGCGTGAGGGATTTGCAGCCGTTCGTTGGCGAGCCCATCGAAGCGAAGGTCATCGAACTGGACCGCAATCGCAACAACGTCGTCCTCTCCCGTCGGGCATACCTCGAAGAGGAGCAGGCAGAGCAGCGCCACGCGTTCCTCGCCGACCTCAAAGAAGGCGATGTGCGCCCAGGCGTCGTTTCGAGTGTCGTCAACTTCGGAGCTTTCGTCGATCTCGGAGGCATGGATGGTTTGGTGCATGTCTCGGAGCTGTCCTGGCGTCATGTCAATCATCCAGGTGAGATCGTGACCGTCGGTGATCAGGTGAAGGTCAAGGTGCTCGAGGTCGACTACGACAGGGAGCGCATTTCACTCTCGATTCGCCAAACAGCCGAAGATCCGTGGGAGACGTTCTCCCGTGCAACGTCTGTTGGAGACGTTGTCGATGGCAAGGTGACGAAGACCGTTCCGTTCGGAGCATTCGTGTCCGTCGGTGACGGAGTCGAAGGCCTCGTACATGTCTCAGAAATAGCCATGCACCACGTCGAGAGTCCGGAGCTTGAGTTGTCGCTCGGCCAAGAGCTAAGGGTAAAGGTCACCGAGATCGATGCCGACAGACGACGAGTAAGCCTGTCAATCAAGCAGGCACTACCCGAGTGGGAGGAACGCTCGTCGTGGAGCGAAAGAAAGCCAAGCAGCCCTCGTCGCAGAGAGTTCCAGCGTGAGGACGAGACGACTGATGCGCCAAGCTTCTCTGCAGACTCGTCCCTCGAAGCGATTCTTCAGCAACTCAAGGAGCGAGGCATCGGCCGCTCCTGAGCTGAGGATCCTTGACCCAGACCGGGGTCATGTGGCAATCTCTTGGTTACCCGCGCTGAACACGCATGTTCTCCGCGAATTGAAGTTGACTTTTACTATGGCGAGGAGCCACTGACATGGGCCGGCGTACCCTCGTACTTGCAATCGCTGTGGCGCTCGCCACCATCTCCGGCTACGCGGTCTGGCAGTATCTGTCGAGTGTTGAGTCTGACATTCGGAGCGACATCGCCGAGGTGGTTGTGTATCGCGCGACGGCGCCGATCGCGGCGGGTGATACGGGCTCGGACGCGCGCAGTCGCATAGCCAAGGGCACGGCCCTGCGTGAACAGGTCGTATTCGATGGATCGAAGATCCTCTGCCTGGGCGGCGCCGGAACTAACGCCGAGAAGAACCCAAACGAATTCGGCTGTCCGAACAACCCAAGTGATCTGGATGTCACCATCGATGGGCGAGTCGCCTCCGGGCCTATCGCTGTTGGACAGTTGATCGCAGCGAACTCGTTCTCCGACACGAGAGACTTGCAGCAACGCCTTCGGGATGCGATCGCCCCAGGCAAAGTGGCGATCTCGATCTCGGTGGATGATGTGAGCTCAGCAGGAGGGTTCATTCGCCCTGGCGACAACGTGAACATTATTGCGTCGGCAACGCTCGCCCCTCTCGACTTCCTTGAGATCGTCTCGAACGACGAGCTGCGTGACCTCCTCGTGACCGTCGATTCCACCGATACGGGCGCAGACACTGGCACGGATCCTGGGGCCTCATCGCCGGTCGAGGGGTCGGCTGCCACAGGCCCGCAGAACTTAGCACCTGCTGTCGCCGGTCAGTATCAGCTCACCCAGACCATCCTTCAGAACATTCAGGTGCTCGCCGTTGGTCCGGATACTCGTGCAGCGCCGCTTGACACGGGCCTGGAGCCAAGCGGTTCTGGTGTCGTCGTGTTCGAGGTCACACCTCAACAGGCTGAGCAGATCGAGTATGCACGGCAGTACGCGAGTGTGACGTTGTCGCTGTTGCCCTCCGGTGACTATGTGCCGTATGACAGCCAGCCCATCGTTGTCGACGACATATTCGGTCTCCTGGATCGTATCCAGACTGAGCTCGGGTTGGTGTCTAGTGGTTCCGGGAACTGACTCGCACAGCACTCGCTCGATTCTCGTCGTCGACATGGACACTGCTGCAATGGAGAACGCCGAGGCGCTCTTCGGCGGCCACAAGGTCCATCGCGTTCACAATATCTCTGACGCACAGCGAAAACTGGTGGAGGAGGGCATCGAACTCGCCATCATCGGTCCGGGGTTCGCCCACGAGGCGGGTGTGAACGAGGCGAGCCTTCTGCTTGACATCCAGCCACAGTTACCGATCGTGCTCGTGGCGGAGGGGCTGACGACCGACGTGCTACGGGCAGCCATTCGTGTTGGCTTCAAGGATGTCATCGACGCACCGCTGAACCCAGGCAAGGTTGGTGCGCTGCTCGGCCACATCGAAAAGATCGAATCGATCGCACGCGGGGATCTTCAAACGAAGAACAGGATTGGCAAGGTCGTGACGATCATGTCTCCGAAAGGAGGAGCAGGAAAGACGATGACGACGGTGAACGTCGCCCTTGCGCTTGGGAAGATGACAGGAGAACCCGAGCGTGTCGTCATCATGGATGCTGATCTTCAATTCGGCGACGTGTGCATCTCGCTTCAGGTCGAACCGCAGCACACCATCGTCGATGCCGCACGAGATGTGGAGAAGCTCGATGAACCGCTGCTCGACTCGCTGCTCGCCACGCACACGTCCGGCCTTAGAGTTCTCTCCGCTCCGCTCGAGCCTTCGCTTGCGGACGAGGTCTCCACGCAGGTCGTCGTCAAGACTCTCGGCATGCTGAAACGGATGTTCGACTACGTCGTCATCGACACTGCCCCATTCCTAGACGAGCCTGTGCTCTCGATTCTCGAGCGATCAGACGTCGTTCTTCTCGTGGTGGACATGGATCTGCCCGCCGTCAAGAACGCCAAGCTCGCGCTCGACACGTTGCAGCTGATCAAGTTCCCGTTCGAAAAGATCAAGCTGGTATTGAATCGAGTCAACTCGAAGGCACGGCTCGACATCAACGAACTCGAACGCTCTCTAGGCCTGGAGGCCCAGGCGGCTGTGTCTTCCGACAAGCTCGTACCCAGGTCGGTCAACGAGGGGGAGCCCGTCGTCTCACTCTTTCCAAGGTCGAGGGTTGCGAGAGACCTTCGAGCTGTTGCAGCTCTTGTCTTCGACGGAGATCCCTCCGATGCGCCGGTCGAGGAGAGACGGCGTTGGTTCAAATGATGAGTAGCAGAAAGATTCGAGGAGTCGTGCTCGCATGAGTCTTGCAGACAGAGTAAGGGCAGCTAAGTCCGCTGATGCATCGAGTGATACGCAGCGCGAAGAGATCAAATCCGATCTGCGCCGCAAGCTGCACTACAAGGTCGTCGAGGGCCTGGGACCATCGCTGTACAACTCGCAGATGTCCGATGCAGAGCTCAAGCTTCGCGTCATGGAGATGCTCGAGTGGGCGCTCGAGCAGGAGCAGTCTGTGCCGCTTGCGCGTGCAGACCGGCTTGCGTTGCTCCACGAGATCGCAGACGACGTTCTGGGCTACGGTCCTATAGATCCGTACCTCGCGGATCCAGAGGTGACAGAGGTGATGGTGAATGGGCCCCACGCCGTCTGGGTCGAGCGTTCGGGTCGCATCATGAAGACAGAGACGCGTTTCGTTGATGCGAATCACCTTGAGAGGATTATCGAGAAGATCGTAGGCCAAGTCGGGCGAAGGATCGATGAGGCCAACCCGATGGTCGATGCTCGGCTTCCCGATGGGTCACGTGTCAACGCAATAATTCACCCGCTTGCAATCGGTGGTCCGTACGTGACCATTCGGAAGTTTGCCGTTGATCCGTTCACTGTTGACGACCTGGTTGCAAACGGTTCGATGAGTGAACAAGTGGCTGGTCTCTTGAAACGGTGTGTCGAGGGCCGATTGAACGTCATTGTTTCGGGGGCGACCGGGTCAGGTAAGACAACCTTACTCAACGTCTTGTCGAACTTCATTCCTGCAGATGAGCGTATCGTGACGGTCGAGGACGCTGCTGAAGTCCAACTGAACCAGACCCACGTGCTGACGCTCGAGTCGAGGCCGCCGAACCTGGAAGGCAAGGGCGAGGTCACCATCCGTGACCTTGTTCGAAACACACTTCGCATGCGCCCAGACAGAATTATCGTTGGCGAGGTTCGTGGCGGCGAGGCGCTCGACATGCTTCAGGCTATGAACACCGGCCACGACGGTTCGCTCACAACGGTGCACTCGAATGCGCCGAGGGATACTCTGGCTCGCATCGAGACGATGGTGCTCATGGCTGGGATGGATCTTCCGATTCGAGCGATTCGGGAGCAGGTCGCGTCGGCACTCGACCTTATCGTTCACATTCACCGTCTCCGAGACGGAACCCGTCGGGTGACCCATGTCACCGAAGTTGTGGGGATGGAGGGTGACATCATCACGCTCCAGGATCTCATGCTGTTCGACTACGGCATGGGTGTCGACGAGTCAGGAAAGTACCTCGGTTATCTCAAGGCGACCGGTATCCGTCCCGTGTTTTCTGAGCATCTCGAGAACTATGGGATACATCTTCCCTCTGAGCTGTTCCATCCGGAAGCTTTCGTGCGCCGATGAGACGCTTTCTCGCATCGCTGCCCGTGTTGCTCGTCGTGATTGGGGCGTCGCCGGCGTACGCGCAGACGAGCGAAGCTTCGCGATCGTCGAGCGGTAGAGTATTCGTGATCCTCGCCGCTGTGGCGGCGGGGCTTGCGACCTTCCTCCTCATGATTATTCTGTTGGGGAGAGGTCGGCCTTCCTCAGCGGCTGCAGTCCAGAGTCGGCTCGGTTTACTTTCGGACGAGGTGAATGGTCCCACCGGAATCTTCTCCAAGGCGGCTCTGCTGCGGAGGGTGGCTCGGTCTGCCGAAAACGCGGCTGAAAGACGCGGAGCATCGAGCATGATCGAGAATGCCCTCGAGCAGGCGAGCCTCCCCCTCAAGACCGGGGAGGCGATCATCGTCGCCATTGGATCGTCGCTGTTCGTCTTCATTGTCATCACAGCGTTCATGCAGTCAGTAGTCCTTGGCGTGGTCGCAGGTGTGGTCGTGCTCGTCGGATCGGTGATGTTCGTCAACGTCGTGGCCTCGCGCCAACGGAAGAAATTTGAGGCGCAACTCCCGGACACCTTGAACCTGATAGCGACATCCTTGCGGGCTGGGTACTCGCTGCTTCAGGCCGTGGAGGCGGTAGGTGAGGAGGCATCCGATCCAACGCGGAGAGAATTTGGTCGAGCCATTGGCGAGATTCGCCTTGGTAGACCGATGAGCGATGCACTCGGCGACATTGCGATTCGCATGGTGTCCCAGGATTTCGAATGGACGGTGTTGGCGATCAACATCCAGCGCGAGGTCGGAGGCAACCTCGCCGAGGTGCTGCAGACGACCTCAGAGACGATGGTGCAGCGCAACCGGCTTAGACGTGAGATGAAGGCACTTACCGCAGAGGGCCGGATATCGGCGATCGTTCTATCGATCATGCCCATTGCCCTGTTCGTGTTCATCTCGGGGGCGAATCCGGGATATCTCGATCCGTTGCTTCAAAGCTCGATCGGTCTCATCGTGATGGGTGCCGGTGCGCTCTTCATCCTTGCGGGTATTTTCTGGATGCAGAAGATCGTCAAGGTGGATGTCTGATGGATCCTCTCTTGTTCGCCGTTGCAGCAGTCGGAATCTCGGTGGGCGCTCTTGCTCTGTACGTCGGCAACGGTGTGCTTCGATCGAACGAAAACAGCCGAGGTCGATTGACCAGCCTGCGCTCGAGAGAAGCCGTGCTCGAGCAGGACTTCTCCGAGCGGGCCGTAGCTCCCGTACTTCGTGGAGTCGGCAGGTTCGCTCTGCGTTTTACCCCGATGGGGTGGGTTGACAAGGCGCAGCACAAGCTCACCCTCGCTGGTTGGTCGGAGCGCATGGATGGAAACACGTGGGCGGCGATCAGAATCATCGCGATCATTGTCGGCGTCGTCTTCGTGTTTGTGTTCGTCCCGACGGTCGAAGGATCGACGATGCAGTTCACGTTCGGGGGTATGGCCTTGATTCTGGGATTCTTCGGTCCTGAGGCCTCGCTGAGCCGAGCGATCGACGATCGAAGAAAGCAGATGGAGAGGCAGCTTCCAGACATCATCGATCTCTTGGTGATCTCCGTGGAGGCAGGTCTCGGCTTCGAGGCGGCCATAGGTCGTGTCGTGCACAATGTTCCAGGGGAGCTCGCACGTGAGTTCTCGAGGACCCTGCAGGAGACGCGTGTCGGTGTGAGTAGACACGAGGCGCTTCGGAATATGTCGGAGCGCACGGATGTCGACGATCTGAACTCGTTCATCCTGTCTCTGATCCAAGCCGATGCTTTCGGTGTATCGATTTCTCGCATGTTGCGGGTCCAGGCAGACGAGATGCGGGTGCGTCGCCGCCAGCGAATCCAGGAGAAGGCGTTTGCCGCACCTGTGAAGATGATCTTTCCCATGATGTTCTGCATCTTCCCTTCGATATTCATCGTGATCCTCGGACCGGCTGTGATGAACATCTCGGCCGTCTTCTGACGCTCAGGGTTGTGTCGACTCCAAGCGCAGCTCCCAGGACCCGCGGACCGAGGTTGATCTATGCCGCACCCCTCCTCGTCGGGTTCCTCGTTGCCATCAGAGCGTCGGAGGTCATCGGAGACAACTCGTTCCTGTGGCACATTCGTGCAGGGAGCGTACAACTCGAAGCTGGCAGGGTGCTGACGGTCGACCCGTTCTCGTTCACGGCATCCGGTGAATCGTGGCGCACCCAGTCCTGGCTTGTCGATCTTCTCTACGCCGTGCTTGAGCGAACGTCAGACTCGCTGACGTGGGTGAACTGGTTCGTATTTGTGACGGGATTGATCGTGCTTGGGCTGGTTGGCGTCGCCATGTACGCGGCGAACCGATCGCCGATCGTTCTCGCAGGAGGGCTCATCGTTGCCGCGTGGCTCTTCGCTCCCTTCGCCCAGCCGCGACCCGTCATCGTGTCGTATGTGTTCCTCGCTGCGCTCGTCATCATTCTTGCTCGACGGGACCAGCTCATGTGGGCTCTGGTCCCGTTGTTCTGGCTATGGGCAGGCGTACACGGATCTTGGGCTCTCGGTGGTGCTCTCGTCGTACTCGAATTGATTCGGACGAGGGATCTCCGGCTCCTGAAGGTCGGACTCGTGAGCCTGGTCGCGACAGCTCTGACGGCTCACGGAATTGGATCGTGGATCGTGCTCTACGAGTTCGCCCAGGCGAGAGACGCCCTAGCGCTCATCAGCGAGTGGATGCCACCGGACTTCGGGGACATCGCCCAGGGACCGTATCTGATCGTGATCGCCGGCTTGTTCGTCGGCTATGCCAGGGGGAAGCTTGATATGCGAGATCTGGTCGTGATCCTTCCGTTCCTCTTCTTCGGCATGACGTCGCGCCGGGCTGTGTTTCCTGCAGCGGTCGTCCTGTTTCCCTTTGCGATCAGCGGCATTGCACCCCTGCATGTGAGATCGGCAGTCAACGCACGGATTGTCTCCATCGGGGTGATGGCAGCGATTGGGGCGGCCGCATTCGTACCCATGCTGACCCGACCGCTCGGTGTCCTGGATGTTGAACGGTTCCCTCAGGCGAAAATCGTCGCGTCGATCAGAGGTCTGCGGGCATTCCACGATTCGGCTGTCGGTGGGTATCTGATCTACGCTGCGTGGCCAGACCAGTTGGTGTACATCGATGATCGAGCCGAACTGTTCGGCCTCGAACGGATGCAGGAGTTCGCGAGGGCGAGGGAGGGCGACTACGTCGACGTCTTCGATCGGTACGATATCGAGGCGGCAGTGGTGAGGCCGAAATCTGCGCTCTTCAGGCAACTCTCCGCAGATGGGTGGTCACCCTTGGCGGTGACCGACGAGTTCGTCACGATGCTTCCATAGCTTCGCGCCGCAGGTTCGTCAATCAGGTGTGTGAGGTGCGAAACAGAGCAAGATGGGAACGCTTGTGCGTTCCCATCTTGCTCTGTCCACTTCCCGTGGGTTCTCTGCTCTAGAGCGAGGAACCGACCTCTGAGAAGGTGCTGTTGAGCGATGAGCTCAGGAAGTTAAGTGCCACGATGGCCACGATTGCGATGAGAGCAACCAGCAGAGCGTACTCCACCATGGCTGCGCCCTCTTCATCTCGACTGAATTGAGCCTGGAAGGCCGTCCACAGACGAAGCATTATGTACCTCCTACGTACAAGGCGATCCGTATGTGTATCTACGACATCCTGTCCCAGAAACTTGATGGGTCGGTCGACCTATTGTCTCTGCGGCTCAGAGGAGTCACATTTCGCTCGCGATCCCACGATCGAGTTACCAGTCACGGTCGAGGCCAAGTTTCATGGCCTCTACGACCGCCTGTGCCCGGTCGTTGACACCGAGTTTTTCGTAGATTGACGCCAGGTGATTTTTCACAGTCTTCTGGGATATGAAAAGGTTGTCTGCAATCTGCTCCGTGCCTGATACCCCTTGGACGAGGCATCGCAGGACATCCCTCTCACGTTCTGTGACCATCTCCGCCCTGGAGGACAGGCGGGGTGCCCTGTAGTCGGCGAGAGCAGCGTCGATGTCGACGTCGAAGAGGTCGCGACCGTCATGGACCGCCCGGATCGCTGCTGCGAGATCAGGCAGGGGAAGCGCCTTGGACAAGAACGCGACGGCACCGGCCTCTCTAGCCGTCTTTCCATACGCATCGGCGGTGTGCATCGTCACGACGATGGACGGTGGCGCGTCGACGAGCTTGCTAATTGCGGACAGTCCCGACATCCCAGGCATCTCGACATCGACGAGGAGCACGTCGGGGCTCGTGTCTTGCACGATGCCCGCGAGGGACGTGCCGTCAAGGGCCGTGCCAACTACGGTGATGTCCGGCAGACTGTCGAGGCCTTGCTTGAGGCCGTCGAGCATGAGCCGGTGGTCATCTGCTATCACGACACGGATGGGTGTGCTCATCGGTCCTCCGTCCAGGTCACCGTAATGGTGGTGCCTTGTTGCGATGCCGACTCGATGGTCAGTTCGGCGCCTATGAGGTTCGCTCGCTCGCGCATGCCGAGAAGACCGAATCGACCCTCTGCCGTCGCGCTCGGTGTGAACCCTGTGCCGTCGTCCTTGACGGTCAGCAACCCACCAGTCTCGGTGATCCGTCCTGTGATGGTGATCATCGAGGCGTTGGCGTGGCTGACTGCGTTTCTAAAGCCCTCAGCAAGGAGCGACCCGATCTCAGCCGCGATCGCCGGTCGGGGCGGGGTGCGTTCGTCGATGTCGACGAGCACCGTGGGTCCGTCGGCATCGACCTCGGCTACGAGAGAATGTGCCATCTCGACAATGCTCATCGTTCGGTCGGCTCGTAGATCCTGCACGCGGCCACGAATCGTGTCGACGAGTCGAGTGATGTTCGATCGCGTCGCCTTGAGGGTTCGAGTCTGCTCGATAGTGAGACCTCCAGCCATGAGCACCATGTCGAGTGCGAGTCCTACCGATGCGAGGGAGGGGGCGATGTCGTCGTGGAGTTCGCGCGACAGTCTGACACGCTCGCGTTGGATCGTGATTCCCGCGAGGCGCTGGAGGAGAAGGTCGTTGTCGATAGCGAGACCGACAGGGGCAATTGTCTGCTCGAGGGCTGCCATCTCAGATGGAGACATCGGTGTCGGGCCAGACCAGATCTCCAGCCTCGCGAGATGCTTGCGCCGCCATGTGATGGGTATGACGGTACTCGGTGCGGTGTCCAGGCTGGCTCCACGATGCGCGAGTACTACTTCGCCGTCCGCCACGATTCGAGCCGACGCGTCGGGAGCGATGACTCCGAGGTCTCTGAGAGCATCGTGTGCCGTTGCGACGGCGTTGATATCTGGTGAGGTCGCGACGGTCACGAGGTCTTCGAGGAGATCATGTGCAGCCGTGAGTCGCCCGGATCGGTTTTGCGCCGTCTGGGTCGCCAGGATCAGACCTGCGGTCTTCTCAGATTCCAACGTGATTGCTCTTTGGACTTCGCTGAACGCAATGGCGGTGAGTGCGTAGACGGCTGAGACCCAGATGGTGTCGATTCGATCGACGCTGCCAACTGCCGAGCTTGCGAGAAGAATGCCGACGATCGCAGCGAGGAATGCAGGTCCTGCCATTGCGATGCCGCCGCCGACAGCAGCCAGGAAGATGGCGGCCACTGGGAGCAGCGCGAACACGCTTGTCGAGCCACCGGTGAGGGCGGTCGCTATCGAGTACGTGATGATTCCGGCGCCCACAGCAATGGGACCACGCCACGACCGTGGCGTAAACGGAACCCTCGTAGTGAGTGCGACCACGATGCCAATGCCGCTGATGGAGATGGCTGTGACCGTGCCGGTTGTGATCCCGGTCGAGATGAGCGCACTCACAACAGCGACGACGAAGACCCCAACATGGATGATGTTGGATGTGAAGCGGAGCCGTGTTGGCCACGTGGGTGTGCCTGTCACATGCGAAGGGTACAGTCTCAACCATGTCTGACCATGACTCTGAGGGCCGAGGGCCGGTCGTACTCGTTGGGGGGGGGATTGGCGCAGGTAAGTCGTGTGTCTCCTCAGTGTTTGGACGGCGAGGGTTTCACGTCATCTCTACCGATATCGTCGGTGGAGAAGTGCTCTCCCCAGGGTCGAGGGCTGTCGACGCAGTGCGCGCTGTGTGGCCTGAGGTGATTGCAGGCGACGCCGTCGATCGCTTGGCGCTCGCACAGATCGTATTCAGCGATCCGGCAGCCCTTGCGCTTCTCGAAGCAATCACACATCCAGAGATAGAGCGTCGAGTGCGTCAACGGCTAGCACAGCGAACGACACCCGTGGCGGTCGAAGTGCCCGTGCTGAAGGTGTTCGCACAAGAGCCCTATACGAGGCTCGCTGTTGTTGCAGATGTCGAGGTCCGGCTCAAGAGAGTCGTCGGGCGTGGAGCACCCACAGTAGACACCAAGCAACGAATGGCGAATCAGCCAACCACGGAGGAGTGGCAGGCATGGGCCGACCTCGTTGTTGACAATTCCGGCGCGTGGGATGCAACGGAGCGTGCCGTGCACACCCTGATCGACGCGTTGCTGCTCGATGCCTGAGATGCGCCCATTCGAGGTTGTCAGCGAATACGTCCCAAGCGGCGACCAGCCGGAGGCCATTGCGAGATTGACAGAGGGGATCTCTCGCGGCGACAGGTTCCAAACATTGCTCGGAATCACAGGCAGCGGAAAGTCGGCGACGATTGCATGGACGATCGAACAGGTGCAGAAACCGACACTGGTCCTGGCTCCGAATAAGGCGCTCGCGGCCCAGCTCGCGAACGAGTTTCGGCAGTTGTTTCCGCACAATCGGGTCGAGTATTTCGTCTCGTATTACGACTACTACCAACCCGAGGCTTACCTGGCTCGGAGCGACACGTACATAGAGAAGGAGTCGACGGTCAACGACGAGATCGACCGTCTCCGGCATGCAGCTACCGCTGCGCTTCTGACGAGGCGCGATGTGATCATCGTCGCGTCGGTCTCAGCAATATATGGGCTTGGCTCCCCCGAGCACTACGAGGGCCAGCTCCTTCGACTTGTGCGAGGTGTTGCCTTCCCGCTCGACGAGTCGATCAAGCGCCTTGTCAACATTCAATACGAACGCAACGAGATCAACCTCACTCGCGGCACGTTTCGGGTGCGTGGGGACACGCTTGAGGTGTTCCCGACATATGACGAGACGATTGTTCGCATCGAGTATTGGGGCGACGAAGTCGAGAGAATCACCCGTATGAACCCGGTGACGGGCGAGGTCATCGACGAGATGAGCGAAGCCTGGGTGTACCCGGCAACACACTACGTGACATCCAAGGAGATCCTCGAGAGGGCAATCGGCGCGATCGAGATCGAGCTCGCCGAACGGCTCGACTATCTGAATGCCAGAGGGAAGCTGCTCGAGGCGCAGCGCTTGGGGATGCGCACGCGATATGACATCGAGATGATGCGTGAGGTGGGGTACTGCTCTGGGATCGAAAACTATTCGCGGTATCTCGACGGCCGAGAGGCAGGAGAGGCACCCTTCACGCTGCTCGACTACTTTCCAGACGACTGCTTGACCGTGATCGACGAGAGCCACGTCACGATCCCGCAGATCAACGGCCAATACGCGGGAGACAAGTCTCGAAAGGACGTACTGATCGAGCACGGTTTCAGGCTGCCGTCGGCGCTCGACAATCGTCCGCTCACGTTCGAGGAGTGGTACACCAAGACGACGCAAGCGATCCTGCTGTCGGCAACACCGCGCTCGTGGGAGTTGCAGGAGTCAGCCCAGGTCGTCGAGCAGATCATACGCCCGACGGGACTCGTCGATCCCGAAGTGATCGTTCGACCGACGAAGGGTCAGATCGACGACCTTGTTGGCGAGATCCAGAACGTTGCGGCAGACGATCAGAGGGTTCTCGTCACGACGCTGACCAAGAAGATGGCAGAGGATCTCTCCAACTATCTTCTTGAGCTCGGTGTCAGGGCACGATATCTCCACTCGGACATCGACACACTTGAGCGCGTGCAGATCCTCCGGGATCTACGACTCGGCGAGTATGACGTGCTCATCGGCGTCAACCTTCTCCGCGAGGGACTGGATCTGCCAGAGGTCGCTCTCGTCGCGATCCTGGACGCGGACAAGGAGGGGTTCCTGCGTTCCGAGACGAGCCTCATTCAGACCATTGGTCGCGCAGCTCGCAACGTTGACGGCGCCGTGATCATGTATGCAGACGAGGTAACCGATTCGATGCGGCGTGCGCTCAGTGAGACGAACCGAAGGCGGATGCGTCAGGTCGCATTCAACAAGGAACACGGCATCGATCCGACAACGATCCGCAAGAAGGTCTCCGACATTCTGGAACTCGTCGTTCGTGGAGATGCCCCGAGTGCAGATCGTCGGTCGAAGGAGTTTCGACGGAGAGAGCCGCTCGATTTGACAACCCCGGACTTGCGCAGGCTCATCCAGACTCTCGAGGAAGAGATGCATGAAGCGGCGAGCGATCTTCGGTTCGAGTACGCGGCTCGGCTGCGTGACGAGATCAACGAGCTCAAGAGAGAACTGAAAGAGATCACCGAAGCCTCCACCTAGCGGTCCCCCCTTCAGGGGGGACAAGCGAACGTAGTGAGTGAGGGGGGTCTGCGAGCCTGCGAGCCCG
>CAYWPC010000022.1:0-38463 GCA_964460075.1 uncultured Acidimicrobiaceae bacterium | reverse complement strand
GTTTTCGGGTGGGCTGCTTCCACTGCTGATGGTCGGCTTCGCTGACGAGTACTCGACGTGGGTCTATGCAAGGAACAGGGCGAACGTGGCGGGTTGAAGCATGGCCTCGCCGTGTGGTTCCCAAGATGGTGTCGTGGGGATCTCGCTACCATTGCGCCCACGCCGGGGTAGCTCAGGGGTAGAGCAACGCACTCGTAATGCGTAGGCCGCGGGTTCAAATCCCGCCTCCGGCTCCATACATCCTCACAGCAGCCACACTCTTCCTGTCTGGCGTAGGAATCCGCAACATGTTGCGGTTTCCTACGCCAGACGTCTGTGTTAGGGATGGAGGGCGGAGGCCAGGGCATCCCTAACCGCGCTGTCACGGAAAGCGAAGCCCGCATCGATGAGTGCTGCTGGCGCCACACGCTGAGACGCGAATCCGATCGCAGCCGCGAGTTCCTTCCCCAACCGGAGATTCAAAGCAAACCGGGGAGCAGGCACGAACGCTGGACGATGCAACTGAGCACCGAGAGCCCTGGCGAACTCCTTCTGGCGGACAGGATTCGGTGCCACGATATTCACCGGCCCACGGAGATCTCCGTCGATAAGAAACAACAGTGCGGCGACCTCATCAGCGAGCGAGATCCACGACCACCATTGGCGGCCCCTACCGATCGGCCCACCAAGACCAAGCCGGAAGATCGGAAGAAGTGGAGCGAGCGCACCACCGGATCCGGCCAGAACGATGCCGGTCCTCGGGTGTGCGACACGGATGCCAGCGTCGGACGCCGGCCTGGCTGCGGCCTCCCAATCGGAACACAACAGCGCAAGGAAGTCCTCTCCGTGCGACGCCGACTCGTCCACGAGCACATCGCCTGTGTCACCGTAAAACCCGATCGCTGATCCAGCAATCAGAACCTCCGGTGGCTGGAACATCGACGCTATCGACTCTGCGAGGAGCCCGACCGAGTCGATACGCGAGGACCGCAGGAGTGCTCTTCGTTCGGCGCTCCACCGCTCATCTCCGATCCCTGCTCCGTTCAGAGAAACCACTGCATCGGCACCACGCAAGATCTCGATGTCGAGATCGCTGCGACTCGGGTCCCACACGGCATCCACACCGTCACCCTCCAGTCGTCCGAGGGTCACGACGACATCTCCCCTGGTCCGAAGCGCATCGACGAGTGCAGACCCGATCAGGCCGCTGGCACCGGCAACCACGACTCTCTTCATCATGGCATCCTCTCCCACGGCGTGAGGTGTTCACCAACCACCCGACGCCACTCATCCATCATGGCACCAATCGGATCGATCGCCCTCACATAGTCATACCACCAGATCGGCGTGTCGATCCAGACGTGCACAGCAGTTCGATGAAAACCTCGCTCTCCAGGGGAGAGAGAATGTTTCGTCCCGTGAATGGCGACGGGAACGAGCGGCGCCCCTGTCATCCATGCAAGCCAGGCAGCTCCACGCTTCGGCGCATCCTCGCCCCAGCACTCGACACGACGCCCCTCGGGAAACACACCGACGACATCGCCAGCCCCAAGATGCTCGGCTGCGGCACGCATCGCCCGAACCGGATAGCCGTCACGGTCGAGCGGAATCGCCTCGAAGAAGCCCATCATGAGATCAAACGCTTTCGATCGGCCGTACAGGTCGTCGACGGCTAGGAACCTGGTGTAGCGATCGAGGTTCGCAGCGATCAGCGGTGGATCGAGATGCGAGAAGTGGTTGGCAGCAACGATCGACGGACCGTCGGCAGGGAAGTTCTCCCTGCCGACGACGGACATGTCGAAGTACGTCCTTGCAAAGAGCCGCCCTGGCGAACGAAGCACACGATGCACCGTCCGAGGAGCGAGCGACCACAGATCAGACATCGGATCCCAGCTTGACGAACAACGCAGCGAGTGCCAACTGCGGACGCTGATTCGCCCGCAATGAATCAATCGACTCGAGGACCTGCTCGGCTTTCACCAGCGCGGCCGAGGACGTCACTCTCGTCAGTGATGTCGCGGCGATATCGGTGTTGTGGACTGAAGCACCAAACTGAGCGGCCGCAGTGTCACGGTAGAAGGTCGCAAGAAGCTCGAGTCCAGTCACATACAGCGCGTCCGATGCTCTGGCAAGCTCTCTCGTTTGGCGGTCGGTGACGCCCTTGGGTACGTCATCGTCTTGGAAGTGTGACCGAATCTCCTGCTCTTGGCGCCGCTTGACCGCATCGAGCAGGGGCTCTGTCGCGGAGAGAACCGAAGCAACCAACCGGTACGCGTCACCAGGGTGACCGGTGAGCTTGTCAGGGACACGCAACCATGCATCCCGGAAATCGACGACAGACTCCTCCGTCGCGAAGGCGAAGGCGAGCCCTGGGCGGCCACCTGAGATCCGAGCCGCCTTGCGTGCGTGCTCCTCATCGATCCCACGAGCAACAAGACCTGTAGCGATCTCGGATTCGGAAAGTCGACCGAATACGATCGTACGACACCTGCTCGCTAGCGTTGCTGGAAGGTCGTCCTCGGATTCTGCGACCAGTACGAAGGCACTCGTCCTGATTGGCTCCTCGATGGTCTTGAGCAAGGCGTTTGCTGCTTCGTCGTTGAGCATCGACGCCTCCTCCAACAGGAATACCTTGCGATCCGCTTCCAGCGGAGACCGCACGGCTGCAGACACGATGGAACGAGCCTGCTCCACCGTTATCGACGTCCGGCCCTGGGGCTCGACGATGATGAGGTCCGGATGTGACCCGTCTTTTGCTCGCCGAAAATCCCCCTCGTCGGCACCTGCGATCAGGGCTGAGGCGAACCGCCGTGCCGCTGTCGCCTTGCCAACGTTCGCTGGTCCGACGAACAGATATGCGTGAGCAGGTGCCGAAAGCTCCGCGTCGAGTAGGTCGACAACACCGCCGTGACCAACCATATCCGAGAACCAGTTCATCTACCCGACCCCAAGCGCTGCAAGGGTCTCCTGGACGACGGCTGGGAGTGGCGCGGCGGCGTCAACCACGATGAACCGCTTCGGATCCTGATCGGCGAGTGTGTCGAACGCGTCTGCGACCCTGCGATGGAATGCCCGAGACTCGCTGCCTATCCGATCATCAACCTCTTGGCGGGCAAGCCCGACGTCTGGATCGATGCGAAGCAGTACGACAACGTCTGGCCACAGGCCGCCAAGGGCGATGTCGTTCAAGGACCTGACCTCGTCGAACCCGAGCCCACGACCGGCGGCCTGGTAGGCGAGCGACGAATACGCAGATCGGTCGGACAGCACCCAGGAGCCAGACTCGAGCGCAGGCATCACCTTCTCCTGCATGAGCTGAGCCCTGGCAGCAGCGAACAACGCTGCCTCGGCTCGTGGCACCGGAGCGTGGCTTCCACCCAGCAGGATCTCCCTGATGCGTTCGCCAACGTCCGTGCCACCCGGTTCGCGAACCCGCACCACGCTGTGACCGCTGATCTCGAGCTGGTCAGCGACGCGATCCGCGATCGTCGACTTTCCTGCCCCCTCGATACCTTCGAACGCTACGTATCTCCCCTGTCCGGGGACCTCGCGGTGATCCATGTGCCCAGTCTCCCACGATCGTGGCATGTGCGTGCTACGAACGCTTCCCAGGACCCTTCGCCCTCTTCTCTTGCAGACGCTCCGAGGCATGTTCGAGTGTGATGTTCTCGATGGTTTCGGCCTTGCGGAACGACACGTTCGTCTCCCCATCTGTCATGTAGAGACCGAATCGGCCATCCTTCACGACGATGTCTCTCCCGGTTACCGGATCGGTCCCAAGTTCCTTGATCGGCGGCTTCGCCCCGCGTCGCTGTCTCGGCTTCGCAAGGAGCGCCAGTGCCTCGTCATGCGTCACCGTGAACAGCTGTTCCTCATCCTCGAGGCTTCGGCTCTCCTTGCCCCACTTTATGTACGGACCATACCGACCGTTGAGCGCCTCGATCGGTGCCCCATCCTCGGGATGAACACCAATCACGCGAGGCAACGTGAGGAGCTTGAGACCATCGTCGAGGGTGATCTCTGCGAGCGACATCGTCTTGAACAGCGAGGCAGTTTTCGGCTTGGCTTTCGACTCAGCATCACGCTCTCCGAGTTGCACATACGGTCCAAACCGTCCGGTCTTGGCGAAGACCTCCAGGCCGGATACAGGGTCGACACCCAGTGACCGATCATCCGATGGAGCATCCAGCAACTCGAGTGCCCGCTCCAACGTCAACTGATCTGGAGCGAGATCCGGTGGAATCGAAGCTCTCCTCTCACCATGCTGGAGATAGGGACCGAACTGCCCGGCACGGGCGATAATCGCTTCGCCATCCTCCCCCATACCGATCGGGAACGAGTTCACGGCCTTAGGATCAATGCGCTCCAGCGCATCCTCTGATACCAACTCGACGAGGCCAGGGTGGCCGTTGCCGAGGTAGAAGTCCTTCAAGTATGGGACCATGTCCTGATCTCCAGAAGCGATGCGATCGAGGTCCCTCTCCATGCGCGCTGTGAAGTCGTAGTCGACATAGTCCGAGAAGTACTGCTCGAGCAGTCCGACGACGCTGAACGCCCTCCAGGTCGGGATGAGAGCAGTGCCCTGCTTGCGAGCGTACTCACGGTCGAGGATCGTCGCAATGATCGACGCGTACGTCGAGGGCCGCCCAATGCCGAGCTCCTCGAGGCGTTTGATGAGAGAGGCTTCCGTGTAGCGAGCCGGTGGCCTGGTTTCGTGCTCTGTTGGTTCGAGTGCGACCGCGGTGAGGGAGTCGCCGATCACCATGGCCGGCAGGTGGGTCTCCTGGTCGTCCAGGGCAGCGTCAGGATCGTCATGACCCTCGACGTATGCTCTCAGAAATCCCGGGAAGGTGATCGTGCGCCCTGAAGCTTGAAAGCGGCAGATTCGATCGTCCAGAGCGCAGGCTTCGACTTGCACAACAAGGCTCTCACCCGTTGCGTCCTTCATCTGTGAGGCGACCGTCCGCATCCAGATGAGCTCGTACACCCTGGCTTCGTCCGATGTCGATCCGAAGTCTCCAGCCGCTGCCTCCATATCCTGAAATCGCTCACCCGAGGGCCTGATCGCTTCGTGCGCTTCCTGAGCACCCTTGGCCGCTCGCCCGTAGGCGCGAGGCTTTTCGGGAAGAAACTTGGATCCGTAGCGGTCTGCAACCAGTGACCTCGCCGCAGCCACGGCCGTCGTCGACAGGTTGGTCGAGTCGGTTCGCATGTAGGTGATGAATCCAGCCTCGTACAGGCGCTGCGCAGCGCTCATCGTCCGTCGAGCACCAAAACGCAGCTTGCGACCGGCTTCCTGTTGGAGTGTCGAAGTGCGGAACGGTGGATACGGCCGCCTGGTGTACGGCTTCGCTTCCACCGTTGCAACCGTGAACGACGCGCCGGAGAGCCCTCTCGCCAGATCGGCGGCATCTTCGAGGGTCAACCGGAGCTTCTCACCTTGCAGCGACCCGTCTGATGAGAAGTCCGCGCCCTCGGCAATCCTCACTCCGTCGATGGCCTTGAGTGGTGCAGTGAACTCGGCTCCACTAGCAGCAAGATCTGCCTTCAGGCCCGCATAGGTCGCGGACACATGAGCTATTCGTTCACGTTCACGTTCGACGAGGATCCTCGTCGCCGGTGACTGCACCCTCCCTGCCGACAGACCTCGTTGTACCCGTCGCCAAAGAACGGGCGAGACCTCGTATCCGAACAACCGGTCGAGGATGCGGCGGGTCTCTTGGGCGTTGACGAGCGGCATATCTAGGTCTCGCGGGTTAGCGGCGGCTTCACGTATAGCCCGCTCGGTGATTTCGTGGAAAACCATGCGACGCACGGTGACTTTCGGCTTGAGCTCCTGCAGGAGATGCCACGCGATCGCCTCTCCCTCACGATCCTCATCCGTCGCGAGATACAACTCGTCGACTTCCTTCAGCTTCTTCTTGAGAAGCCTCACCTGCTTCTTCGACGAGTCGGTGACGATGTAGATAGGGGTGAAATCGTTCTCGATGTCGACACCAAATCGGGTGGACTTCCAAAGGTCTCGCTTGGCATCTGGTAGGTCAGCCGCCCTCGCAGGAATATCCCGGATGTGGCCGACGGAAGACTCAACGATGTAGTCGGCACCTAAGTACTTGTTGATCGTGCGAGCCTTTGCTGGTGACTCGACGATGACGAGTTTCTTTGTCATGTCCTTCCGCTTCGCGAGGGGACGGTGTAATGCCATTCGGCAGTCGAACGTATCTGGCAATACGTGTAACGATGCAAAAACCTAGCCGATATACGGTTCGTAACCTAGATGCAGGCGTTCGATGACGTGCTCCCATGTGAACTCGATCTCCACCATTCGTCGCCCACTGCGCCCCATCGCAGCCGCACGCTTTGGGTCGTCAAGGAGTATTTCGAGACCTTCGACGATGGCATCAACATTCGATACGACGAAGCCGGTCTGCCCCGGCAGAATCGTCTCAGGCGATCCGCCTGAGTCCCCGGCAAGCACGGGGAGACCGGATGCTGCCGCCTCGAGAAACACGAGGCCGAATCCTTCGAATTCGAGGCCACCCCAACGGGACTTGCACGGCATGCAGAAGATGTCCATCGACCGGTAGAGGTCTGGCAGATCGGACCATGGCACGTCAACCTCGAATCTGGCGTTGATTCCGAGCTTGGATGCCAGCGCCCGCAGTCGCTGCTCTGTGCGGCCGGCTCCCACAAGGAGGACTTCCACCTCGCGATCGAGCCGAGCAACGGCTTCGAGCAGGCGGTCCTGACCTTTCCTTGGCACGAATCGCGATACACAGCCGATCACTGGAACGGCATCGTCGCGAGCCGCGGTGGAAGGTGTGAAGGTGTCGATTTCGACACCTGCGCCGATGATCTCCGTTGGCTTGCCAGACAGGGATGAGACGTGGTTCGCCGTGAATCGGCTCACGGCGAATCGAACATCCGCAGCCGCGAGCGTCGAACCGAGCAGGCGCCGAGCGCCTGGTATGGACCCCGGAATCGTGAGTTCGGCTCCGTGGCTCAAAATGCCATACGGGAGACCCAATTCGTCGCGAAGCCACGGCCCCATTCGGGCCAATGGGTGTGGCGCACCGAACAAGACTGCGTCCGGTTCGAACGACTCCGCAGCGTCCCGCACGAGCGAGCGTGTCTCTCGTGTCGGAAGCATGTATGTGCGACGCCCACGCACTACTCCGCGTTCGCTTGCCCTGACGCGCGAATCGCGCGGAGCTACCACCAGCGTCTCTCCATCTAAGGCATCCAAGAGGTTCTTGAGATACATCTGGATTCCACCGGGCTTCGGAGGAAAGTCGTTCGTGACAAGGAGGAGCCGCATCGCTAGCGGTCCAGATGCGGTGCAACGTTGTAGTGCGCCAGCACCGGCCGTCTTCCGGCATATATCACCGACGACATGGACGTGTTCCGTGGAATCGGCAAGCGATCTCTCTCCGCGAAGGTCATGCCGGTGATGTGGACGATGTAGGCTCGAATCGCCGCGCCGTGGCTAACCGCGGCGAAGTCCGTGTCCGTCAGGTCAACGAGCGATTCGACCGTCTCGGCGACTCTCTTGCCTGCCTGTCCGAACGTCTCTCCACTCCCACCTCTCGGAAGGTCGAGGCCGTCGTCGTAGATTCTTGAGAAGAGCTCCGGCTGCAACTCGGCTGCCTCGTGAGAGGTCAGGTTCTCCCAAGATCCGAACGCCATCTCTTTGAATCCGTCGTGGGGCTTCGGAGTGACGCCAAGAGCGTCTCCAATGATCCCGGCTGTTTGGCGCGTCCTGCCGAGCGGCGACGTGTAGAGGGCTCCAATCTCGGGGATGCACATCGAAGCGAACTTCGCCTGCTGCTCTCCCGTCTCGGTGAGCGCACTGTCGGAGTGGCCCTGCCAAACGCCGACCAGGTTGCCTTCGGTCTCGCCGTGTCGCACAAGCGTGACGAATCTGCCCTCAGGGCCGAACTGTGCAGTTACGTGATCGAGGTGTGTCGCGTCGTTGAAGACCGTCAGTTGTGACTCGCCGTCCTCACCTATCGTGATCGTTGTCGTTGCGGTGTTGAACGGTGGCATCAGCGGTGCCGCTTCCCCCGTGCGACGCAAAATGTGGGAAGCAAGTCGCCAGATCACCCCTCCATGGGTAACGACGTACGCACGATCGCCTTGGGCCATGGACGACACGAGAGCATGAAAGGCCGCGATGATGCGATCGGCAAACGCTGACATCTGCTCGCCACCACCTGGTGCCACATCCTCGCCTGCAACCAATGCTTCCATCTGGCCTGGAAACCGTGTCATGATCTCTGCCGTTGTGAGGCCCTCCCAGGCACCCACGTGGAACTCTCGCCAGGCAGGATCGGGAAGAACTTCATTCGTGAGAACCGACGCTGTCTGCATCGTGCGGTCAAGATCCGACGCGATGACCACGTCCGCTGGACGGGGTGAGATTCGTGCCAGGAGTCGCTCAAGTTGTGCAAGGCCCGCGCCGGAAAGGCCGGAGTCGAAGGATCCTTGCCAGCGACGCTCGCTGTTAGCGTTCGTCTCGGCATGTCGTATGAGGGTGACGGTCTTGGCCAGGCGATACTCCCCGTGCAATGGTCGTAGGCTAGAGGCATGTTGCGCCCACCAATCGCCACACAAAACATTGTGGACCTACCTGCTGCCGGCGGAGCCGAAATGATCGTCTGGCTCGTGATCGGATCGGTAATCGTCGCTCTGTTCATGATTATAAATCGCACACGCAAGCGCTCCTATCGCGAGTACATGACTCGGACACAGAGACAAGAGGAGCTGCGGGCGAATGATCCGGACATGAAGAAGTTCGAGGAGCGTTGAAACGCGCGCTCGCCACGAGACATCACCGCTGCATTGCAAGACTCAGTTGTGCAAGAGCGAAATGACGCTGAGACGGAGCTTCGCATCAGCTGACCTCTGCGCCCCCTGACTGCTCACTTCCTCCATACCTCTCGGTTGAACAGGATGAGAATCGGCAAGATCTCAAGTCGACCGACAATCATGAGCCCCGATAGCAACCATTTTCCCGGCATCGGAATCTCGGAATAATTCCCCGCGGGACCGACGTCGCCTAAGCCTGGCCCGACGTTACCGAGCGAAGACGCAACGGCACTAACCGTCGTGACGATATCGAGGTTCGATCCAGCGACCGAGCCGATGATTGCCAAGAGGATCGTCCCTGTCATGAATGCAAACATGTACAGAAGGAAGAACGTCTGCACGGTTTCGACGACGACATCGGGCACAGGTCTCCTGCCCACTCGCGTGACGAACACTCCTCTTGGATGGATAAGGCGGCGTACATCGGTGCGGGAAGCCTCGTAGAGGATCTGGAGCCGATCCGACTTGATGGCACCGGCGGTCGAACCAGCCATCCCTCCGACGAACATCAACCCGACGAGCAGGATGCCGAGCGCCGGAATCCAAAGAGCAAAATCGACGGTCGCATATCCCGTAGTAGTGATAATCGTCAACGATGTGAAGAGCGCGTTGCGAATCGTGTTCGAGACAGCACCCCCCCACGTTCCTGCGGTCATCAAGAGGGTGGCGATGAGGATGATCCCAAGGAACACCCTCAACCCTGCGGAGGTCAGGTATGCCTTTGGGTCTCGCGTCACCACCTTGTAGTGAAGAGCGAACGACATCCCTGCGAGCGCCATGAACACGATGACAACCCATTGTGAGTACACAGAGAACGCTCCAAGCGAGCCGGCTCTCGTGCTGAAGCCACCAGTTGAAAGCGTCGTAAATGAGTGGTTGACAGCCTCGAAGAGAGTCATGTCACCTGCCCACAACAGCAGGACCTCAAGGCCGGTCAAGGCCGCATACACGAGCCACAGGCGCTTCGCAGTCTCGCGAAACCTCGGTGTCAACCGATCGGGCATCGGGCCGGGTGACTCTGCCCTGGCAAGCTGTACCGCTCCCATGCCGAGAAGCGGAAGAATCGCAACCGAGAGCACGATGATTCCCATTCCGCCAATCCACTGGGTCAAGGACCGCCAGAACGCAACGCCGTGGGAGAGCAGTCCAGGATTCGGGAGGATGGACGCTCCCGTTGTTGTTATCCCTGCCGCGGACTCGAAAATCGCATCGGTTGGGCTAGCAATCGCCCCCGTCAACACGTAGGGCAGCGCCCCAGCAACCGCCATCGCAATCCAAGCGAGGCCAACCGCAGCGAAACCCTCGCGCGTGCTGAGCTCGCCCGGGCGATCGAATACGCGCCACAAAACGTATCCGACCACCGTTGTGAGGACAGCCGCAAACAGGAGACCTGGAAGGTCGGACCACTCCCTGTAGATAGCTCCAACAGCAGCAGGGGCAAACATTGCCAACCCGACCGCACCGAGGACTGCGCCGACGACGTGGAGGAGGTGGCGCCACGACATCGTGTTAGCCCGAGAGCTTCTCAGCGGTCGAGATAGCTTCAGGGAGAGCGATGACGATCAGATGGTCGCCAACCTCGATCCTTGTGGTGCCTCGCGGCACGAACGCGTCTCCACCTCGCTGAACACCACCGACGATCAGTGAGTGGGGAAGCTTCAGATCGGCGAGGGTCTTCCCGATCGCCGGGCTGGTAGCACCGACCTCAAGTTCGATTGCCTCTGCATCGGAATCCGAGAATGTCACCACGGAATGAATCACTCCCCTGCGCACGAATCGAAGTATCTCGTTCGCAGCGGACAGTCGGGAGCTCACGGTGGCATCAATCCCATATCCCGAGACCAACCCGGCAAGATCCGTGTTGGTGAATCGAGCGATGACCTCACCGGCACCAAGCGACTTAGCTGCGAGGGCGCCGAGCATGTTCTCTCCATCCCAGCCTGTGAGCGCCATGACAGCATCGGCAGCCGCTACCCCTTCCGAGCGCAGGATCTTGGGATCGGTTGGTTCGCCACACACGATCACGACATCTGGCAGATCTTCAGCGATCACGCGGCAGCGATTGATGTCGGATTCGATGAGGGTGGTGTGGATGCCGTGGTCGGCCAGCATCGCCGAGGTCAACGTCGCAAGTCGGGTACCTCCGAGGACGATGACCTTCTCCGCCGCCTTACTCGACAATCCGAGCCAGTCGTACGCCTGATCGATGCCCTCTCGGTGCGCCATCATCAGGACATGGTCGTGCGGCTGGAACATCGTGGCGCCCCGAGCAATCAGCGTCTCGTCGTTCCTGATGACGGCTACTACGAGCCAATCCCAACCTTCGACCGTCTCGCGAAGGTCGGCGAGCGTTCGGCCAACGAACGCCACGCCAGGGTCGATGTAGGCACCCAACAGCACGAGATCCCCACCCGCGAATTCAATCATCTCCGCAATATCTCCGCTAGCTGCAAGCCGAAGCAGTTCGCGCGCAGCGGCCTCGTCTGGGTCGATCACGAGATCTACGCCAAGGGCTTCCACCTCTGCCTTGAGTTGTGGGTCCTCGACCCTGGCAACCTTCCTCGGAATCTTGAGCTTCGTGCCTGCGGCACAAGCAAGCACATTGACCGCATCCGAGGAGCTGACAGCGATGAGCAGATCGGCATCTCCGAGGCCTGCCTTCCTGAGCGTCTCGGCAGACGCCCCATTGCCATTGATCACCAAGCAATCGATCTCACCTTGTGCTCTCGCTGCGCGGTCCGCGTCCGATTCGATGACGACCACATCCTGGCCCTCGTACGAGAACTTCTCAGCGAGAAACGAGCCAACCGCCCCTGCACCGATGATGACGATACGCATTAGGCGACAAGCCTAGAGCGAACACGTCGACGGCCCCAATGTGAGCTTTCTCGCTACCCGAGCCAGCCGCCGAAGCTGGTGAATGCAGATGCGAAAATCAGAGAAACGATCGTCATGACCTTGATGACGATGTTCATCGATGGTCCGGATGTGTCCTTGAACGGGTCACCAATCGTGTCGCCGACGACTGCGGCCTTGTGGGCATCTGATCCCTTGCCCCCGAAGGCGCCTGCCTCTATGAACTTCTTCGCATTGTCCCACGCACCACCGGCATTCGACATGTAGATCGCAAGGAGGAAGCCAGACACGAGAGCTCCTGCGAGGAACCCTCCGAGCATGTCCACCGAGAGGAAGCCGATCAGTAACGGGAGAGCAATTGCGAGGGCACCTGGAACCACCATCTCACGAAGCGATGACTTCGTTGAAATATCGACACACTTGGCGTACTCAGGGACAACACCTTCTCTGCCCTCTCGCAGGCCTGGGATCTCGCGGAACTGGCGGCGTACTTCTTCGATCATCTCGAAGGCCGCTCGACCGACCGCCTGGATAGTCATGGCAGCGAACAAGTACGGGAACATGCCGCCGAGGAAGAGGCCGATCACGACCTTGATGTCGAGGATGTTGAAACCCTCGACGCCGACAGCCTTGGCGAATGTGAAGAACAGTGCAAGTGCTGTGACTGCGGCCGAGGCAATGGCGAACCCTTTAGCGACAGCGGCGGTCGTGTTACCGAGGGCGTCGAGTTGGTCGGTGGCTTCGCGAACCTCCGGATCAAGGTTCGCCATCTCCGCGATGCCGCCAGCGTTGTCGGCGATCGGTCCGTAGGCGTCGACCGAGACCGTGATGCCCAGCGTCGACAGTACGCCGATCGCGGCGATCGCTACACCGTAAATGCCGCCGTTCTGAACGGCCAAGTCGCCTGCCCAGTACGCAGCACCCATCCCCAAGGCAACGACGATGACTGAGTACGCAGCAGATTTCTTACCTTCTGCAATGCCTGCGAGGACCACCGTTGCGGGACCTGTCTCAGACTGACGAGCGATCTCTTTGACGGTCTTGTAATGGTCAGAGGTGTACCACTCAGAAATCTTGCCGACGATGATTCCGATGACGAGGCCGACGATCACAGCGATGAAGAATCCCCAGGCGTTGTCGACGCCAGAGTCGGCGTCGAACATGAGGGGGGTGAGAATGGCGACTCCGATGACGGTGAGGCCGGCTGCAGCCCAGGTTCCCGTGTGCAGAGCCTTCGCGAGGTCGTCGCCCTTTGGCTTGACGAGGAAGGAACCGAGGATCGACGCGCCCATGCCGATCGAGGCGATCATCAGCGGATAGAAGATCAATTGAGGAAGGAAGCTCTGACCCGTGAACACGATTGCCGCGAAGGCAATCGGTGCAATGAGCGATCCAATGTACGACTCGAATAGGTCTGCTCCCATCCCTGCAACGTCACCAACGTTGTCGCCGACATTGTCTGCGATCGTGGCAGGGTTCCGCGGGTCGTCCTCTGGAATCCCGGCCTCGACCTTGCCAACGAGGTCGGCGCCCACATCAGCGGCCTTGGTGTAGATGCCTCCGCCGACACGTGCGAACAAAGCAATCGATGATGCGCCAAGACCGATGGCTGTGACGATTTCGACCCACTCGTCAGTACCGAGTCCGAGCACGGTCCTGAAGAAAAACACACCGAGAGCGAATCCGAGGAGTCCGAGGCCGGCAACGGTGAACCCCATCACAGCTCCACCACGGAACGCAACAGGCAGCGCCTTCGCCGTTCCTCCCACACGGGCAGCTTCGGCGGTCCTGGCATTGGCGGCCGTAGCGATTCGCATGCCCACGAATCCTGCGAGCGCCGAGAGGAGCGCACCAAACACATACGCGATCGCGCCCCATGGACGACCCCAGTCGAGCAGCCCGAAGATGAGGGCTGCCATGACGGCGACGAAGACCGCAATCGCGGCGTACTCGCGTCGCATGAAGGCCATTGAACCCTCTCGGATGGCTGCCATCAGCTGGACCATCCGGTCACTACCCGGAGATTCAGCGACGACCAGGCGGCCGTATGCGGCGGCGAGAACAAGTGCGGCGACACCCACCGCCATGGCTACGTAGAGCCACACATCAGGATTCACGGAAATCACTCCTGGCTATCTTGGGGGAACCTTGGAAACCGGCGGCATTATAGGGAACATAGCGTTCGCGAAGCTATGGAAAGTCGTCCATTTCGATACGCTGGTGTGATGAATGTCTCAGTCCCCAACCTCCTCGGCTACCGCATCACCGTCGGCCCGCCTGATCGCATCAGTGAGGTGGCCGGCTTGATACGCACCGTGGAGACGGCGGTCGACGGCTCGTCGGCGGTCACGGAATCTTTCGTGACGATGCTCGACAACTCGCCCGAAACCGACCAGAACACAGACATCCTCTCCGTCAGACGGTCGGATTCGGGATACCTCGTCGGCTACGGCCGGTACCTCGACACACGCCCACACATCGAGTCGATCACACTCGGTTGGGTTCACCCCGACCATCAGGGCAGGGGCCTCGGTTCGGCCATCATCGCGTGGGGTCTGGATCGTTCACAGGCCCTGATACCGCTGGCACCAACCGGGGCCAGGGTCACTAACCGGTGCCAGACCACGTTGAAGAATCCAGCAGCAGTGGCTCTCTTCAAGGATCACGGTTACCGGCAGGACCGCCTCGAATTCGAGATGCGCGTCACGTTGGACGGACCCGTCGAGGTGGCTTGCCCACCGGAGGGTGTCACGATTCGCACCATGGCCGGGGCCGAGGACCTCGGGGTGGTCGCCCAGGTGATCACGACCGCGTTCAAGGACCATTATGGCTGGGTCGACTCCACGCCGGAAGCCAGCGTGGAGCGATGGCGCAACTACCGGGAGATGGACGAGTGGGATGACGACCTCGTCTGGATCGCCGATACCGCCGATGGCCCCGTTGGAGTCCTCGCCGCACTCAGGAGCCACGGGAGTCACAGCGACACGGGATGGATCGGCTCCCTGGGAGTTCTCCGCGAGTGGCGCGGCAGGGGTCTGGCCAGGACACTCCTGACGAGGGCGTTCGCCGAGTACCAGGCGAGAGGCATGACGGCCGTCGCTCTCGACGTCGATGCGGACAGCCTTACCGGCGCGACTCACCTCTACGAATCTGTCGGGATGCACCGCGTGAGAACGGAGGCCTCGTACCTCCTTGAACTCCGCTCGGGAACCGACCTGGTGGTGAGGTAGGCGGCCTCCGGCCGCAGCTGTCGACCACCGACCACGCGTGCGGCTACTTCTGGCTAAGACCCGAAGGTCGAAGACCGGAAGCGTTCCTACCCCATCTTTCGCAGGTCCACCCGTCGAATCTTGCCGGAGATGGTCTTCGGTAACTCGCCGAGGTATGTGATCTCCCTCGGGTATTTGTACGGTGCGGTGATTGCCTTGACATGGTCTTGGATCTCGACGGTGAGTTCCCTCGAACCTTCGTATCCGGGGGCGAGAACGATGAAGGCCTTCACGATGTTGCCGCGATCGGCGTCCGGCTTAGCCACTACGGCGGCTTCTGCGACAGCTGGATGCTCGATCAAAGCCGACTCCACCTCGAATGGGCCGATGCGGTAAGCAGCCGAGAGGATGACGTCGTCCGCCCTTCCAACAAACCAGAGGTAACCGTCCTCGTCCCTGTACGCCCGATCCCCTGTGAAGTACCAGCCGTTGCGGAACGCATTTGTCGTCTGCTCATCATCCTGCCAGTACCCACGGAAGAGCCCGATCGGCCACGGATCTGTCCAAACGGCGATATTTCCCTCTTGGTTGACGGCACAGATCTCGCCTGCATCGTCGACCACGTCGACATCCATCCCAGGGGCTGGACGACCCATCGAACCCGGCTTGACTGGAAGGCTCGGATAGTTCGCAACGAGACACACCGTCTCTGTTTGACCGTACCCGTCGTACGGGACCGTTCCTGTTGCGGCCTTCCAGGTCTCGATGACCTCAGGGTTGAGCGGTTCTCCTGCGCTCGTACAGTGTCGCAACGTCGACCAGTCGTACGAGGACAGATCCATCTGGGCGAATGCCCGGTACAGCGTCGGTGGCGCACAGAACGATGTGACACCGAGTTCCCCGACAAGCGTCAACATCCGGTCAAAGTCCGGCTTCCCGACGATGTCCCACATGACCACAGCAGAACCAATTATCCACTGACCGAACAGCTTCCCCCATGCCGCCTTCGCCCAACCAGTGTCCGATACAGTCCAATGGATGTCGCCTGGCGTCAGGTCGTGCCAGAACCGAGCGGTGATCTCGTGGCCGAGGGCGTAGGAGCCGAGGTGCTGGACCATCTTGGGGTGTGCCGTGGTGCCCGACGTGAAATAGAGGAGAAGGGGATCCTCCGAACGTGTCGAGGCGAATGGAGCCGGTTCGGCTGGCATGGTTTCGAGTGCTACATCGAACGACGTCCAGCCAGGGCGCTGCGCACCGACCACGAATTGTGCGGTAACCGAAGGGCACTGGTCGAGCACTCCGTCGAGGCGGGCCGATCCGGGCTCATCGCAGATCACCGCAACGGCACCTGCCCGCTTGATTCGGTACGACTGATCGTTCGGCATGAGCTGTGTGGTCCCAGGCATCGGGATTGCTCCGATCTGGAAGCATCCAAGCAACGCGGCATACCATTCGACTACACGGGGCAGTTGCACGAACACGCGATCGCCCTTGCCTATCCCGTTGCTGGTAAGGAGATGAGCGGTTCGGTGGGCGATGCCTGCCACGTCAGCAAACGTGTATCGATTGACCGTGATGCCATCAGACTCAACACCGATCAGCGCCACCTTGTCAGGTGTCTCGGAAGCCCGAGCCCCGACCACGTCACGCGTGTAGTTGAAGAGTTCGGGAACGTCCACCCGAAACTTCGCGCTCGTCTCTTCGTAGCTGGTCATGTTCGCCATCGATCGCACCTCCTTCGACCGATCGTAGCCACTGACGCCTCCAGCCATCCAGTCAGGCGACTGTGGTCGGACCGAAACCGGAGGCACCACCGCCTATGTCGCGTTGACAACCACAGGTCACCTGTCAGGCACAACCCCGTCGAGGACGACATCCACCACCTGCTCGGGCCGGTCAACCACGCTTTCGGCACCTGCTGAGACCAGTTCCTCCCGTGAACCGAATCCCCATGTGACACCGACCGTGCGCACATGTTCGGCCCGCCCGGCCTCAATGTCATAGCGTCGGTCGCCGACCATGATGACATCGTCGACCTCGGCATCGACCCCCAACACGCGGAGCGCTCTCGAGAGCGTCACAGCTTTCGGCTCGGTCTCGGAGAGATTGGGACCTTCTATGACTTCCATCATCGAATCGAGTCGTAGGGCCCTGAGGATGGGGGTGGCATACACGGTGGGTTTGGATGTCACCACTCCCACGCGTGTCCTGCAGGCGAGATCCTTCAGCATGTTCTGCACACCGGGGTACGCAAGGGCCAGGTCGACGGACATCTCCCTGTACTCCCCTCGGTAGACCTCAATGAGCGCATCGACCAACCGCACGTCTTCGCCGCGGCCTGCCAGGAGACGCTCCAGCGTCAGCTTCAGGGGAGGACCCACATGCTGCCAGAGGTCGAAGGGGTCCACAGGGTCGAGCCCTGCACCGACCAGCGCAACATTCAGTGACCGCAGTATCGGCTCACGTGAATCGACCAGCGTGCCATCTACATCCAGCAGGCAAACCACCATGAGGCATGATCGTACCGAAAAACGAGTGTCTGGAGCCCCCCTTCACAAAGTCGTACATCCGACATATTGGAACAGCCGACACCTCTGGTCCGTTGGTCGGGGTAACACATACGCGGATCGACAACGCAGCAACAGTCAGGGTGGATGACGATGAACAGAACGAAGCTGATCGGCCTCATCGGCGCTCTCACGCTCGTAGCAGCCGCGTGTGCGTCAGCGCCGGCGACACAGGCGCAGGGAAGCGCATCCCCGTCGACGACCACAACGTCTGTGTCGTCAACGACACCGGGCCCAGTAACCATCGGGGTGCTCCCTGAAGGTCCATCGGCTCTCGACAACCGGTTCAACGATTCCTTCCCTGAGCCGCTCATCGACCCTGGCAACGTCCTTTCCGGCGGACCACCACCAGACGGAATCCCACCAATCGACGAACCATTCTTCATCTCGGTCGCCGCGGCAGACGAATGGTTGAACGACGCTGAGCCAGTCCTTGTTGTCGATGTCGATGGCGACGTGCGCGCATACCCGATCCAGATCATGATGTGGCACGAGATCGTCAACGACACGGTCGGTGGCGTTCCTCTTGCTGTGACCTACTGCCCTCTGTGCAATTCTGCGATCACCTTCGAGCGGACGGTGCGAGGCGTAGAGACGACATTCGGCACCTCAGGGAACTTGTACTTCGCCAACCTGGTGATGTACGACCGGGCCACCGAATCTCTTTGGAATCAACTCGACGGCCGTGCGGTCATTGGGCTCCTCACGGGCGAAGTCCTCACTCAGATCCCATCGTCGACAGTGTCATGGGGCGTATTCAAGGAGTCACGACCCAACGCCAAGGTTCTCGATCGTGCCCGCACCGGCGCGACCCGACGCTATGGGACAAACCCTTATACAGGCCTCGACGATCCGAACGGTCAACCGTTCCTGTTCAACGGCGAAATCGACGTTCGGGCCAAGGCGATGCAGCGCATCGTTGCGTTGGAGTCTCCCGACGACGCCGTTGCATGGGCCTTGGACGCGCTCACCGACGATTCCGGGGTCACCGTAACGGACGGTGTGTTCGACGGTGAGCCAATCATCATTCTTTGGCAAGCCGGCGAAGCGTCCGCGCTCGACTCGAGCGACATCGCAGCCGGGCGAGACGTCGGCACCGTGGGCGTGTTTGCTCCAACGATCGACGGTCAAACGCTTACGTTTCAGGCATCCGGCGACGTATTCATCGACGATCAGACGTCGTCCACATGGAACGTGTTCGGTGAGGCAGTGAGTGGACCGTCGGCAGGCGCCACCCTCGAACCCATCACGTTCGTGCGGACCTTCTGGTTCTCATGGGCAGCGTTCCGCCCGGACACCGACCTGGTGGAAGCACCATGAACCGCTCAGTGCACATGACCCCACTCACCCTTCTCGATCGCACCCGTCTCATGCAGCAGACAACGTGGAATACGGTTCCATAATGGACTTCGGCCCCATCACTCTCGCCCTCGCTGCAGGTGGACTCTCCACGATCAATCCATGTGGTTTCGCGATGCTCCCTGCATATCTGTCGTTCTACGTCGGCGCGAACGAGGACCAACTGCCGACGGCTCGCACCCGAACCGCGCAAGGACTTGTCACAGGGCTAATGGTCACTGCGGGCTTCCTCCTGGTATTCGGTGTCGTAGGACTTCCCATCACCTATGGGGCAACGCAGATTGTGCGACTGATTCCATGGGCAGGCATCGCGCTCGGCGTGACCCTGCTCCTCGTCGGCCTTGCCACGCTCGTCGGTCACAAGATCTCCATGACGATCTCGAATCCGATCCGTCCTGGACAGACACGACAGCCAAAGACGATGTTCGTCTTCGGCGTCGGATACGGAATCGCGTCGCTTGGCTGCACACTCCCTGTGTTCCTCGCCGTCATCGGGGCGTCGCTCGCGACACAAGGCGCCGGTTCGGCGCTTGCAGTGCTAGCCGCATACGGAATCGGCATGGCAATCATGCTCATCTTGTTCTCTACCGGGGCAGCCTTGGTGAGGGACGGCTTGGTACGAACGGTGCGCAAACTCATGCCATATATGAACCGAATCACGGGCGTCATGTTGACGGTCGCAGGCGTGTACCTCACCTACTACTGGGGTCGCGTGAAGTTCGGTTCGGCCGCAACACTCGGGGACGATCCGATCGTCGGCTTCGTCGGGACGTTCACGGCCGGTATCGAGCGTTTCGCCGGCACCTACGGCCGCCCGATCATTCTCAGCGCCGGCGTCGCCGTGGCCGCCATTGCAGCGGCAACACTCTGGAATCGGCGCAGCACGGCTACTCAAACCGGCACGCCCGGTGACTCAGGCGAAGACACCGTGTCTGTCGGAGGAGCCAACCCTGGCTCCCGAGACACGTCTGACAGTTGACAAGGAGACCATCGTGCCACGGACCAACAACGAGCCACAAGACAGTAAGCACACAGACGTTGGAGTGCAC
Source organism: uncultured Acidimicrobiaceae bacterium (assembly GCA_964460075.1). Lineage (GTDB taxonomy): Bacteria > Actinomycetota > Acidimicrobiia > Spongiisociales > UBA5794 > JAMBLL01. The sequence continues at coordinate 18,576 of CAYWPC010000022.1, read as the reverse complement.
GACACGGAGCGACCTGTCACCGGCAGGCGCGTGATGTGGGCAGTGGTGACCACAGTCGTAGTAGGCCTCATCGTACTGCTCGCTCTGGTACGTCCCACGCCCGAGGGAGCAGCCATCGCCTCTGGTCAGGCTTCCTCCGGGGAGCCGGCTCCCGCCGTAGAGATGACCGATTTCGATGGCAAGCAGGTGATCCTGTCCTCGTACGCCGATGCAGGAACACCAATCGTGTTGAATTTCTGGGCCTCATGGTGCCCGTTCTGTCTTGCGGAAATGCCAGACTTCGAGCGTGTCAGTCAGGCCACGACGGGCCGTGTCGCGTTCATCGGGGTCAACCTCCAAGACGACCAGGCCTTGGCCAAGGAACTTGCTGAGGAGACCGGCGTCACATACCTCCTCGCTCGCGACCCTCAGGGTGTCGTCTACGCCGCATTCGGCGGAATCGGCATGCCAACCACCGTATTCGTCGACGCCTCAGGCATCGTTCGCGAGGTCGTGACAGGGCAGATGTCGGAGAGCCAGTTGCGCTCCAAGATCGCCGACTACTTCGCACTCGACGTGTAAGCCCACTCAGCTACGAAACATCACGGAACCTGTGCTGCCGGCAATCGGACCTTGGATCTCGCACCTCCCAGCGGCGCGTCCACAACCGTGACCGCGCCTTGAGCGTCGTCGACGATCTCTTTGACGATTGCCAGGCCCAAGCCCGAGCCACCAGTTGATCGACTTCGAGACTCATCGAGACGAACGAATCGGTCAAAGACCCGCTCCCGATCGAATTCGGGAACTCCCGCGCCGTCATCATCGATCCATAACTCGATTTCTCCGCCGGACGTCTTGAGTGTGACCTCGACGATGCCTGCACCGTACCGAGCAGCGTTCTCGAGGAGGTTTTGGACCAACCGCATCATCCGCGCACGATTCGTTCGAAGCGAGACCGCCGCCAAATGTGACCTCACATCCACGCGCAGGGACCGGGAACGGAGAACCTCGATCTCGTCCAAGACCAGTTCGTCGAGCGCGACCTCCTCAACCACGATGCCAGGCTGGCGACCCTTCGCCAGAAACAACAGGTCATCGACGAGCGTGTTGGCACGATCCAGTTCCCGAAGAGCGTCTCGTAGGATGTCATCATGATCCGGCGAGACACGGACTTCAACAGCCGCACGTACGCCGGCAAGCGGGCTGCGCAGCTCATGGGCAGCATTGGCCACAAACCACTGATTTGCAGCGACCGCAGACTCAAGACGGTCGAGCGTGCCATTGAGCGTCACACCGAGCGCCTCGATCTCATCCCCACTCGGGGATACCGGCACACGTCGACTCAGGTCAATCGCTGTGGTCGCTGCCAACTCGCGACGCATCGCCTCCACAGGCCGTAGAGCCCGTGATACAAGCCAGACGGCGCCCAGAGACGCCACGCCGCCCACGGCCAGTGCAACGAGCGCAACCCATGCCGACCGGGCAAGAAGAACACGTGCGAGCAACGGCGCCTGTACAGCTACAGCGATCGTGGTGCACAGGGTCGATTCTGGGCACGATGTATACGCTGTTGCACAAGCAACGGCAACGAACATCGAACGCACCACGACGAACGTCACTTCCGAAAACGAGCTTCCAGGCCAAGTCGAGCCGGCTTCGGGCACAGCGCAGGGCGGTGGAGAGGAAAACGACGCAAACGGCTCGCTGGCGACCCAGGACTCAGCCGACGACTTCGGAGGCTTCGACGAGTATGAACACGCCGACACCTTCGATGCGTTCGATGAGCCTCGTCCGTTGGCTGTTTTCGACGTACGCGGCGACGAACTCGTCGGCGGTACCGACGATGCGGAGGTCGTCGGCCGAGCCACAGCAGTCTGGGGGCGCTTCGTCGAGCTCATCCCTCCCGAGCAGCGTCGCATGCTGGCTGGATTCGAACTCATGGATCGGAAGTACGACGGAGCGCACGTGTACCCAACTGATGACGACCCCACCAGGTGGGTCCTAGGAGTCGCCGAGGGTCTCGGCGGCGATCTGGACATGACACTCATTCACGAGTGGGGTCACCTCGTGACGCTCAAGGCCAGCGAAGTGCCACCAAACGTATACGCGTCTGGCTGCAGGACGTACTTCACTGGCGAGGGCTGCGCGAATCCTGACAGCACGTTCGCGAGGTTCGTAGACGTATTCTGGCCTCAGGCCTTGGTGGACGAAGCCAACCTGGTATACGCGCTCGACGACGAGGACGAGTACTTCGAGGCCCTCGACGACTTCCTCGTGGACCATCAGGGCGAATTCGTCACCGAGTACGCTGCCTCGAATCCCGGAGAGGACCTTGCCGAGACGATTGCCGTGTTCGTTCTCACCGACAGGCCTGTCGACACCACGGTGAGCGACCAGAAGGTGCTATTCCTCTGGAATGATCCGAACTTCGTCACCTTACGCGAGCAGATTCGAGCGTGCCTGTGACCGTGAACACGACCGGCCTACGCAACAGAGTCGCGACTTTTCACATAGGAGCGCCCGATGATCGCCGCTGCACCGAGCAGCAGGAATCCGAATCCGTAGAGCGTCCAATCTGGTTGCTCAGAAAGTGCCCTTCCGGGTATCTGAAGCTCCAAAGACGTGATCTCGAGGTAGGTCTCTCCCTGGCGACCTTCATCGTGATATCGCCAAATCCCGGTTGCGACAACAACCGGCCCAAGCGTTCGATACCGGCCAGGCGGATCGAGATCACGGCCGAGCTCTGCGCGCATTCGAACACCGATGCCCAGATTGGGTCCACGAAGGGGCCCATCCTCGACGATCGGTCGGATCGCGTACGAATCGGTGTTCAGCTGGGTCCACATCCAGCCATCACGGCGGAACCCGTAATCACCCACAAGCTCGCCAACCACCGTTATCTCCTGGCCCGCATACGCAGCACCATCCTCGAGAAGTTCCACGACCGAAACGGTGACGGCCTGAGCGGGCGCAGGCAGCGCACTAAAAGCCGAAAGGAAGACACCGACGATGACAACGAACCTAAACCGCATCATCGACCCCTCACCAAGGAGTAGATGAAGCCGATGAGCACAAAGACTGCAACGAATTCGAGTCGCCCCAGATACATCTGGAATATGTACGTCAGCTTCAACAGCGCAGGCATCGCCGGGTTCGTGACACCAACCGAGAGGCCGACGTTCGCTCCTGCACTCACCGACTCGAACAATGCTTGCTGAAGGGGAACACCGTAAGCAATGCCAATGCCTGCTCCCGTGACGAACAGTGCAACGAACAGCAACGTCACGACCATCGCCGATCTCGCGACCGCCGCCGTCAATCGCCTCCTGCCGAATTGGTAGTAGCTGTTGTCGACGAGCGCACCCTCAGGGAGAAGATCGCCTTTCACATCGTCAGAGAACGCCCGCATGATCAAGCCCACACGCATCGCCTTGACCCCGCCTGCCGTCGACGACGCCATGCCGCCCAAGGCCATGGCGAGCGCTATGCCACCGAACGCGAGACCCGACCAAAGCACCAGTTCCGAGGAGGGGATCGTCGCAAACCCCGTTCCGGTGTGCGCCGAAAGAATCTGGAAGAAGCCCTGCCTCGTCAGACCCGCTGCCGACGAGTACAGACCGATCGCTGCAAGGCCGACGATCGTGAGAACCATCGTCGACCCGAACGTCGTCAGAATGCTGCGCGTTTCGAGGTTCTTGAGCAGCGACCACCGACTTGGCCGATCGCGCTCATCGAGGTTGTACGCGAACGTCCGCCTGCGCAGTCGCTTGTCCGATCGGCTCCACAGCCGAAAGTGAAACCCGAACGAGAGAGCACCGGCAACCATCAGGACAGCGGTCACACCTTCAAAGATTGCGGAGTGGTAATACCCAATGCTCGTACTTTGCGGCGCAAACCCTCCTGTGTCGAAGGCGGCAAAGAAAATCAGGAGGGCGTGGAAGAGAGAGCGATGCCAGCTGAATCCGAGAACGAAGCTCGCTACCAAACCCAGCGCCACAACTCCAACAACCAGATGCAGCAGCGACACAGCCCATATCACGCGCGCCGTCGATTGCACCGATGGCAGAACCCTGTCGTCGCGTCCCTCGCCCTGAAACAGCGTCGTCATACCCCGTCCGGCGAACAGCAGCAGCGCCGCGATGATGATGCCCTGACCCCCAAGGAAGTGAAGAAGGTGCCGCCAGAAGTTCAGCGATGAGGCAAGGTGATCGAGATCCTGGACCAGCGCAAGCCCCGTCGTCGTGAGGCCAGACATGGCATCGAAGTACGCGTCGAGAGCCGATCCGTAGTGACCGGAGAACACGAAAGGGATCGAACCGATGAGAGGTACGACCAGCCAAGTGATTGCCACGACGACCATGCCATGGCTCCAATCGAGGTGCCGCTGATCCGCCTTGATCCGCGCGTTCGGCGGAACAGACAACGCCAGCAGCGTCGACCCGAGGACCGCGAACAGTCCCGCCATCAGGATGAACGACCCGAGGGGGTGCCACTCTCGTCCAAGTAACGCCCAAATGATCGGAATTCCCGATGCTGCCGTGACAACGATGAACACACGCCCAAGCGCCGATCCAACGGTTCTCAGGTCGTCTGCCGCTGGCCGAATCAGCATGTCAGAAGATCCACAGAGCCACGTACGCAGTACCGAGACCGACGAGAACGAGGACGAGGACGATCAGTGCTTCGAGAAGGAACAACACGGTGCCGTCAACCGGGTTGGGAACCCACACAGGTGTCGAGCGACGACGGTTCCTACTCACGACGCGTTCCTCACGGCGCAGAAGGCATCGTGGAGGTCACCCTCCTTGTCAATGAGGCTGGTCGCCACGATCCGGTCCCCTGGCTGGATCATCGTCGGGCCTCTCGGCACTACCAACTCATCGCCACGCTCGACGCCGACAATCACAGATGACGGCGGTATGTCGACGTCCTGCAACAGGCTCGCTTCGAACGTTGGGCCGACTTCGAACTCGGTGACGGTGAGCTTCCCGTGTGCAAGGAGGGCAGACGCTTCGAGCGCGTCGACCTTCAGGTCTCGCTCCAGGACACCGACCATCAAGTCGGTCACAGCAACGGTCTTTATGCCGAGCGCAGCGAACGTCGGCGAATTAGCGGGGTCGTTCATCCGTGCCAACACTTTCTTGGCCCCGAGCGTTCGAGCCACCTGTGCAGCGACGAGATTCACGTCGTCCTTCCCCGAGACTGCAAGCAGCCAGTCGGATCGGTGCACATCTGCACGTTTGAGCAACTCGACGTCGGTACCATCCCCTTCGAACACGATGACCCCCGTCTCGCCGACTACCTTGATGGCGACGTCATGCCTCGGCTCGATAACAGACACAATGTGGCCGCCCCTCGCGAGCTTACGTGCGAGATATGAGCCGACCTTGCCACCGCCAACTATCACTGCTCTCATGACGACTCATCATCCGCGTCGACGATGAACTTCCCGACTTTGCTCGTGGTTCCGTGCTTGGCCGCACCCACGACAAGGTCTCCCTCACGAAGCAACGTATCGGACTCTGGGATGAATGTCCGGCCATCGCGCATGATCGCTGCGACACGGAGGCTGTCACGTATCTCAAAGTCACAGATCTTGACACCTTCGGCGCCACTGCTCATGTGCATCTCGACTATCTCGATGTCTCCAGAGGAGAACGTCACGTGGTAGTCGAACTCGGACTCAACGAGCTGCTCGTGAATGACACGAGAGACCAGGTGCGCTCCAGCGACGTAGCGAACATTCAGCGCTCGATACACCTCAGCCCGCGCAGGGTCGTCGAGCCGAGCGATGGTTCTCGGGACACCGAAGACTTCCTTGGCGACCTGTGCCGCCATGACGTTCGCGTTGTCGTTGCTGGTGACGGCGACGAATGCATCGGCAAACTCGATGTCAGCAGAGCGCAGTGTGCGAACATCGTATGCGAGTCCGACCTCGGTCTTACCGTTGAATGTGGCACCGAGCTTCGCAAGGTTTTCGGGCTCCTCATCGATCACTGACACGTCGTGACCTTCCTCGGACAAGGTGATCGCGAGGTCTGACCCGATCCTGCCGCAACCAGCTATGACAACAAGCATCCCGCAAGGCTAATCCGACGCTCGCCGCCACACGTTGATAGCGCGACGCCCAGCCCGTGACAGGTTCGCGTCACGACGCATGAGGTAGATGTCACCGGAGTGCTCCCGAGGTGCCGACGCTCTGAGCCGGACCCGTTGGGAGCGACGGGACACGTCGCAAGCCATGCTCATGGGCCAAGCAAGGCTGCGGGCTCGAACGTAGCACGCGAGGTGGCGCGCACGGTCACATCGCCTATGCCGATGACGAACACTGTCCGAGCGACAGTAACGACGACGGTCCGTGTCTCCCAGGATCGATCGACCTGGCAGCGACAGGTGATGAGCCTGGCGCCGTTCGCTTGAGCGAACCGTGCAGCCTCAGCGGTAGGACTACCGATTGCGCCGAATGGCCTGAACGTCACAGGCGCGGCAGCGAGAGCTGCGGCATCTGCGGCCGCAGCAGCCTTGGTGTATGTGGCGACACCGGCGCCAACGGCACCGACAGCAACAATGAGTATGACGACGACGCCCAGGAGCGCTACGCCGATGCCCACCGACCCCCGCTCACCGTTCGACACGCATCGCTGCCTTCGCTCCAAGCTCGATGGAGAATCCACCGAACACCGGTGCAGCGACTCGGTGCTGCAACGCGATCGTCACCGTCGCCATCGCTCCGACGACGGAAGGTCGATCGACTGAAATGCGAGCACGATCGCCTCGAGGCCCGAGCGCCGTTCTCACGGCGAGAACCGCGTCCGCCGTATCCGGAGAAGCCGCCGCCGCTCTCGCACCCTCCCGTGCTGCCTGCATGAGCTGGATCTCGGATCGAGCAACGACAGCGACCTCGACTAGCCCGAAGAGAAGTGACAGAACAAGCGGCAGAACGAGCGCGAACTCCACGACCGCAGCTCCCCGTTCAGTACCCATCATGCACGATTCGCCACAGAAATCACCTTCTCCATCACGGTGTTGAAGAACGTCGGCAGCATGTCTGTGCTCGAAGCCCACGCGATGAGTGCCAGGGCCACGACAGCTGCCGCGACGAGTACGAGCGCGTATTCGGCCGTGGCCTGGCCCTCCTGTTGTTGGTACATGTCATGCAAGCGGGTGCTCCTTTATCGATGGCGGCAAGCAGCCGCATGGTGGAAGGTCACAAGGTCAACTGGCTCAGGCCGGACAGGATGGACGGCACGACGGCCACGAGAATGAAGCCAGGGAGGATGAGGAACGCCAGAGGGAACAGGAGCTTTACGGGTAGTCGCTCCAATCGCTCGCTCTCTCTGGAAGCTTCATCTAGGCGCACCTCGATCGCCAGACCGACAAGACCGTCTGCCAATGGCGAGCCGGTGGCAGCCGATCGAGCGGCGGCATCGAAGGCACGGGCAAGTAGATGCTCACCCAGTCCGTGGTCGAGTCCGGCTTGAACTCTGCGGGACGATCGTTCGATGGTTGACCCTGTGGAGCCGCCAATCGCATCGGCAGCCGATCGAGCGGAGCTGAGGAACCCGAGACCGGCTGTCGTCGCCAGTGCAATGAGGTCGAAGGCGAGCAGCGTGTCAGCGGATCGCGTGCGTGCCAGGCGCCGCTGCCGTGCGATCGATCGCACATGGTGCGTACCGAAAGCGACGGCGAGGAGGATCACACCGAGTATGGGCTGGATAAGGATCGGTGCGATGGCTACGAGTCCCTTCGCCCACTTTCGAGGGCGCATCCACCATCCGATGATTCCGATCACGATACCCATAGCGACCATCAGGCATACCTCGTGGCGAGGACGAAGACGATGAGAACGCCGATGAGTTGCAGTCCAACGCCGAGAGCTATGGGGATGATCACGATCGGGCCATCGTCTCGTGGCAATCCCCGGAGCACGAAGAGGCCAGCAGTGACCACCAGGGGGGCTATGCCGACGATCCCTGCGGAGAACCTTGCCTGTGCTGTTGCCACACGCCGCCTGCGTCGTATATCTGCCGAAGCAGCCGCGCGATCAGCCAGGACGTGCAAAGTTGTCGCAAGCGACGAACCGGTGCGCTCAGAGAGGGCACACACCGCAGCGAAGGCCCGTCCATTGATCGGCAACGTCGAGCGGAGCGACGTGCCGATCAGCCCGAGCGACTGCCCGGCGTCGCAGAGCCTTCGAGTCCTGCCATCCACCACGGCATCGTCACCTCGTCTGATGGCATCTCGCAGAGTTGAACCCGACGAGACACTGGATGCAATATCGCGCAGGAACTTCATCTCGGCATGCTCATCAGGTTGACGCATTCGAAATCGCATGGTGAGCGCCACAACAGCGAGCATCGCGACACCGAGAACGGGTTGCATGCTGACGAGCGCCACGGCGCCCAGGAGCAGCGGAGGGACTCCTAGCACAGCTCCGAATGCGACGACGAGCCAGATCAACATCGATACACCTCGGCGAGGCTGACGCCCTCCCTCTCGTGGATCGATCGCACCACGCGGCCCTCCTCCGAACGCGCCATGAGCACAACGACCTCGATCGCCGAACGGACTTGCCCGTGCAGGGTGTCGGAGGGAACACGTTCTGGAGCCATTGCAGCCATCGCGACAAGTCGGTCGATCGCCTCGTCAGCGCCGTTCGCATGGATCGTCGACATCGATCCAGCGTGTCCCGTGTTGAGGGCCTGGATCATATCGAGAGCCTCAGGCCCGCGAACCTCACCCACGATCAGTCGATCTGGCCGAAGCCTCAAGGCGTGTCGCAGAAGTGTCCGGATGGTGATCTCGCCCATGCCCTCGACGTTTGGTGGGTGGGCTTCGAGGCGAACGACGTGACCGGGGATCGACAGTTCTGCTGCATCCTCGATCGTCACTATTCGATCACCGGAACCGATGTTTGCCGCCAGGACATTGAGCAGCGTCGTCTTGCCTGCACCCGTTGGACCAGCGATGAGTATGTTGCGACGATCCGAGACCAGAGTCGAGAGCAGTCGACGCCCGTCAACGCTCACAGATCCGGCTGCTTGGAACGCCTCTAGGTTCCCGACTGCGTTCACGAACCTGCGAATGGCGACCACAGGGCCGTCGACGGATGCTGGCGGAATCAAGGCGTGGAGACGGGAGCCGTCAGGTAGCCGAGCGTCCACCGCAGGCGATGCCCTGTCGATGCGAAGACCGAGACTCGATACTACGCGACGAACCATCGCGACAACATCCTCTGCACTGCGAAATTGAACGTCTGTTCGCGTGAGAGCACCAGCGCGCTCAACCCAAACCTCATAGGGCCCGTTGACGAGTATGTCTGTCACTTCACCGTCGCTGACGAGCCTCTCGAGCGGCCCGAGACCGACGATCGAATCCACTGCTCGCTCCACTGCGATCGACCCGGCGAGAGGTGCAACCACGTCCAATGCATCGAGACCAACCTTCTCGAGCTCTGATCGTTGCAGCGACGACGAGGTGTCGACAATCGATTCAATGAGACGATCGACCTCGCTCACGCCAACGACCAGACCTCGTCGAGCGATCGGATCCAGCGATCTCGCAGGGGTGGAATACGACCAGACAGCAGAGATCGGATCGTTGCGACCCGTGGGATCGGAAGTGTCGCTGTCCCAGGTTCGGCGACACCGCCGAACACGGTCCGCTGGTAGACGACTGGACGATCTAGAGCAATGGCGAATGGCTCGGGGAGAACAGGCACGACAGCGACCGCACCACCAGGCGGTGTGGTTCCTGGTGCGCAGCGCATCACGACATGCGGCCAACGCGCGGTGAGGGCGCCGATCACTTCGGCTGCGTCTCGGACTGCAATGCCACCGTTGGCGAGCACGGCGACGCCAGCCACCGTTGGGACGAGCTCAGCTTCTGTGGGTCCTCGCCGAACGAGCGAGGCGAGATCGCCATCTCCAGGTAGTGGAGGACCCGAAGGGTCAAGATCGACGACGATTGCCGTGCCCTTGTTCACGGCAAGACCGAGCGGAGCTGCAAGGCTCAGGACAAGGTCGAAAGGCGACCAGACTGCAACCACAGACACGACGAAACCTCCGATTGGCGCGGAGGGGAAGCGCTACCACCGTATCGAATGTCGTACGTCGCAATCAAGGGGCCCGATCGAGCAGATGCGCGCTCATGGTGGATCGACACCGAGCCGATACAATCGGTGTTATGAAAGAAGCAGCCTTCTTCGACCTCGACAAGACGATCATCGCAGGGTCATCGACCCTGGCATTCGGGCGCCCGCTGTACAGCGCTGGCTTCTTGCGCCGCGGGACCCTCGTGCGCCTCGGAATCGCACACCTGTCGTACATGCTCTTCGGGGCTGATGAGGACACGCTCAAGCGGGCTAGAGACCAGATGCTGGATCTGGTATCTGGGTGGCATCAGGCCGAAATCGACGCGATCGTTGCGCAGACACTCGACGATGTGATCGAGCCCCTCGTATTCGCTGAGGCGTTGTTCCTCATCGACGAGCACAAACGCTCAGGCAGGGAAGTCTATGTCGTGTCGGCCAGCCCTGAGGAGTTCGTCCGGCCGATCGCCCGCATGGTCGGCATCGATCGGATCATCGCAACCAAGATCCGCACAGACGGTCTCGGCCGTTACGTTCCCGAGCTCGAGCGATACGTGATGGGCCAAGGCAAAGCCGATGCAATGCGTGACGTCGCACAGCAGGACGACATCGACCTTTCAGGATCGTTCGCCTACACCGACTCGTTCACCGACATGCCGATGCTCGAAGCGGTCGGCAACCCGATTGCTGTAAACCCTGAGAAAGAGTTGAAGGAGGCCGCAGAGGCGAACGAGTGGCCCATCCTTGAGTTCCAGCGCCCTGTCAGCCTTGAGCCGAGGGTGGCGACGCCTCCACCCCAGACGTGGATCGCCGTGGCCGCAGGAGTGGCGGCAGCCGCGGTGTTCTTCGCCCTTACCCGGAAACGAACCGCGAAGTAGCGGCCAGAGGTGCCTGAGGCGTTGACGTCGGAGAACACGCGACATGCCTGCTGCGTCCGGGTCTCGGCATGTGCAGGTCTCCCCCCGTCTCCCTTCCCGTGCCAACATCTCACGCTGTGGAAGGTCTAGCGGCTTCCAACACCCATCTAACGAAGGCCCCGCCGAGCACCCCACATGTCGACGCCACGACACGTAGGGTGCCTATTGCAGAGATCTTCACGGTGTCTCAGCAACAGACCGCTACGTCCGCCCACTCTCTTCGCTTGCCGTGACGCCTTCGGCGCGGGCAATCTCTATCTTCTCCGTCGTAAGTTGCGGTGCCGCCCAGATGAACACGATGAACAGCGCCGCAGCAGACACGAAGTACGGAATTCTCAGCGACAGCACTCGGTCGATGCCTGCAGCTTCCGAGATGTTGACGATCACCCCGCCGACCGCAAGACCGATTGGCATCATCCCCCACGCGAAGAACCGGTAGACGCTGTTGACTCGGCCGAGCAAGTGGTCAGGGATGATGGTCTGACGCAACGACACCGTGATGACGTTCCATAGCACGCCCGTAAACGACGCCACGGCGAACATCGCGAACGCAACCGGCCAGTCTGTTGCCAATCCGATGACGAGCGCCGTGACAGCCTGCGTGACAAGCGTCGCGTACAGCGCTGTTCCGCTCCCCAGCTTGCGCGAGATCATCGGTGCGAGCACCGATCCAAGAACGCCACCTGCAGCGCCGGCCATCAACAGAACCGCAAAGGTTGCCGTCGAGACGAGAAGCACTTCCTGGGCGAAGAGCACGAAGGTTGCCGCCATGACAGCGAATAGTCCGTTGAGTAGGCCGAGGATGATGGCCATGGGCCGAAGCAGAGGATGTGCCCAGAGCCATCCGACGCCCTCTTTGATCTCATGCCAGAACCCTGGACGGTCCTGCGTCGTTGCCTGCTGTGTATCAGCAACACGGAACAGTCCGCTCAGGGCGAAGATCAGAGCGGCCGAAACGACGAACGTCCCGGCGTCGAAAAGGAACGGGAGGGCGAACGCGATGCCGATGAGCACACTCCCCAGCGGAGGACCAGCGAATTGGTTCATCACCATCTCTGCGCCCCACATGCGCCCATTCGCCTTCTCGAGCGCTTCGGGTTCCACAATCGAAGGGAGAATGGTCTGTGCTGAATTGTCGTACAGCACCTCAGCGAACCCGAACAACAGAGCAGAGATCAGGAGCGTCAGGTACACGACAGTGTTCGGATCTACCGCACCCCCAGCAGCGATGTCCTCCGGAGAAGGGAGAACATCCTGATTTACGAATACCACCGCTGCAACGACGAGGGTGAGCAGGGTACGGAACACAGCAGTCGAGGCCATGATCTTTCTGCGGTCGACGCGATCCGTGATGACCCCTGCTGGGAGGGTGAACACGAGCCATGGAATCTTCTGTGCAATCGCGATTACTGCGATCAGCAGTGGATTCCTGGTAACACCAGATGCCAGCCATGGGTATGCGATCGAGGCGACGCCATCCCCGAGGTTCGACACAACACTTGCCGTCCAGAGCTTCCAGTAGTTCCGCCCCATCGGGACCCGCTCTTTGATGGACGGTTCGACAGACTCGGCACCCTCAGCCATCGGCCTCACCACCATTGTTGAAGGCCGGATGATCGGTTGGGTAAACGCCAGCGAGGAAACCGTACACGGTGTCTCCCTCGCGCGGGAGTTCGAGGAACTCCTCCGCAAGGTCGATGATCCGCTCTGAGAACTCCACGGCACGCTCGACAGGTATCCGGGCGACCCGTGTCGTGAACATCGGAAGTGGGTCACCCTCCGTCACTTTCACGAAACGAAGTGCTTCGTTGACAAACCACATCGGGTCATCACTCTCAATGGGTCCTGTGAATTTGATGGTGCGCCCGACTCGCCCGTAGTACTTCTCCGTCATGGCCCTGACCTTGTTGGTTCGCACCACTCGAATGAGTCCCGCATCTTCGAGCACCTTGGCGTGATATCCAATGGTTCCCTTGGGTTTTCCGAGCGCGTCGGCAAGTTGGCTTACCGTGGCAGCGCGTTCAAGGACGAGGTTGAGGATGTCCATACGAGTTTCGTCCGCGACGGCCTTCATCTGGGCGGTGGTCGACGCTACGACTACATCGTCAATCTCGTAGTCGAGGACGTGACGCTGCGTTTTCCGCTCTTCGTCGTACAGTGGCATCATCGGTACCTACTTGGTCGGGTTTCAACATATGTTCGGTTATTCCCGACCATTTGTCAATCGGTGCTACCTGCATCCTCGTCCGCTGAGAACGTCCACCATGCAAGCGCCACAAGCGATCCCAAGAGAAGAGCCACAGCAACAGATAGCCACAGCGACGAACGGGGAATACCACTACGTCGCGTCTCAGCGACCGGCTCAGCACCGAGAAGCACCCTGTCCACACCGATTGCCAAGAGATCCGTCGCATCGGACCGGTACGAGTTGCCGTTCGGGGTAAACCCATCGAACACAAGACTCCAGTTCTCAGCAGTCGGGAACTCGACGAACCCTCCCCAGGATCCGTTCCCAAGATCACTGAGGGCCGTAGGCGGAAGCTCCTCGAACGACGAGAAGGGCCGTGCGAGAACGATGTCAAATGACCGGTCGACCTCAACGGTGATCTCTACGGTCATTCCATCTTCGAGAGACACTGCCCCACCGCTCACATCTCCAAAGGGGGGAGACAGCGTCGCAGCGACGATGAATGCAAGGAGAACTAGCATCCCTTCAGCGTATACGGCCATCGGCACATTCGGGTTTGGAAGCCCACATCCGTATTCTCGGAGCCAAGGCACATAGATACGCTTGCTGTCTCCCAGCAGAAGGAACGCAATGACAGGCCAGAGAACGCTCCTCGACAAGGTGTGGGAAGACCACGTGGTACACCGTGACGAGGGTGAACCCGATCTGCTGTACATCGACCTGCACCTCATCCACGAGGTCACATCGCCACAGGCATTCGAGTCGCTCACCATGTCGGGTCGGGTGGTGAGACGCCCTGAACTGACACTTGCCACCATCGACCATGCTGTTCCAACGACGTCGCGCGATCTCGGTATCGACGATCCGCTCTCGGCAATCCAGATCGCAACGCTCGAGCGAAACACCGCAATGCACCACATACCATTGTTGTCGATCAGGGACGAACGACAGGGCATAGTCCATGTCATCGGCCCCGAGCAGGGAGTAACCCAGCCGGGCGCAACAATCGTGTGCGGCGACTCACACACAGCTACCCATGGCGCGTTCGGCGCCCTAGCGTTCGGTATCGGAACTTCAGAGGTTGAGCATGTGCTCGCTACCCAGACACTCCAGCAGACAAAACCCCTCTCGATGGCGATCACGGTCAACGGTGAACTTCCGTTCGGAGTGACGGCCAAGGATGTCATCCTCGCCATCATCGCGAACATTGGTACGGCCGGTGCGAGCGGCCACGTGATCGAATACAGGGGCTCGACGATCGAGGGGCTTTCGATGGAGAGCCGCATGACAATCTGCAACATGTCGATCGAAGCTGGCGCGAGAGCTGGCATGATCGCACCAGACGAGACCACCTTCTCGTATCTCAAGGGTCGCCCAATGGCGCCATCAGGCATCGACTGGGACCGGGCGGTCAAGGCGTGGCGAACGTTGCACACCGATGCCGATGCCGTATTCGATTCCGAAGTCTTCATCGATGCAGCGCGCCTCGAGCCGCATGTGTCGTGGGGGACGAACCCTGGCCAGACGCTCCCGATCTCCGGCATCATCCCTTCGCCGGACGACTTCACCGATCCGATCGACGTGGACTCAACGATCAGGGCCCTGGCCTACATGGGACTCCAGCCGGGAACAGCAATGACCGACATCACGATTGACAAGGTCTTCCTTGGTTCGTGCACGAACGGCCGAATCGAAGACCTGCGAGAGGCCGCCAAGGTACTCGAAGGCCGCACCATCGCCGAAACGGTCACCGGTCTCGTCGTCCCAGGCTCCGGCCTGGTTAAGCGCCAAGCCGAAGCGGAGGGCCTCGATGAGATATTTAGGGATGCCGGCCTCGAATGGCGCGAGCCGGGTTGTTCAATGTGCCTCGCGATGAACCCTGACGTGCTCGATCCCAAAGAGCGATGTGCATCCACGTCGAACCGCAACTTTGAAGGTAGACAGGGCAGGGACTCGAGAACCCATCTGATGTCTCCCGCGATGGCTGCTGCTGCGGCAGTACATGGGACCCTCACCGACGTGAGAGAGATGCTGTGATGCAACCAGTCACCACGATCACCGGCACCGCTGTCCCACTCTGCCGTGCCAACATCGACACAGACCAGATCATCCCGAAACAGTTCCTCAAACGCGTCGAACGCTCCGGATTCGGCGAGTTCCTCTTCTTCGACTGGGCGGCAGACGCAGAAGGTGAACGCGACCCTGACTTCGCTCTGAACAAGCCAGAATACGCAAGCGCTGTCGTACTCGTCACAGGTCCCAACTTCGGGTCGGGCAGCTCGCGTGAACATGCACCGTGGGCGCTTGAGGACTGGGGATTCAGGGCGATCATCGCACCGTCGTTTGCCGATATCTTCGCCAACAACTGCACCAAGATCGGATTGCTCCCCGTCGTCCTATCGAGTGAAGAAGTAGAGGTTCTTTCTAGAATCGCGGAAGACCCCGACAATACGATCACGGTGGATCTTGAAAGCCAAACCGTGACAGCGCACGGCTTCGCCGCCACGTTCGGCATCGATCCGTTCACGAAGCACTGCCTGTTGCACGGCCTCGACCACATTGGCCTCTCTCTTCTGCAGGCGTCCAACATCGAATCCTTTGAGGCGTCGCGGCCCCGCTACAAACCTACTGTCCACCTTTGAGGGTGATCGATGTTCACGCGTCAGGAACAAGCGAGGGCGATCATCGAGCGACGAGCGCGCCGTATCGCCTCCCAGATGCTCGGGAGACAGGCGACCACAGGAGCTGACTTCGCAGCAGCCTTCACAGTGGAGCAAATCGATCTCATAGCTGAGATTCCCGATCGTGAAGCGCTCATGCATCTTGGACGAAATATTGCAGGCCCCAAGAACGGGTTGTACATACTTGCCCGCGCCGACGGGCTGACCGTCTATCAGCAGCACAGCGGTGAACCGTACGAAGTACTCGAGAAACTCTCGTTCGACGAGGCACGCATCGCGGCTATTGACTGTCTCGTCAGGATGAACGGGATCCCATACCGAGTTACGTAGCACCCGGTCGGCGTCGCGGTATCAACGCCCTGGTGTCTCGTCGGTCTCGGCGTCGCCTGGGCACACACCACCGATCGAAACGGCTCACCCCTGAGCGTTGGCCCTGTCTTCTATTACTCCGTTGAGTAGATCAGGTCGATCCGTGATCACTCCGTCGACCTTCAAGTCGAGCAGTGCATGCATCTGGTCAGGATCATCAACCGTCCACACATGCAGTTGTGCACCGGCCGAGTGGACCGCATCCACGAGTTTCTGGTCGATCGACACTCCCTGAATCCTGTGTGGCAACTGGTAGGCATCAGCGTTCCGATGGGTTGTTCGCCCGAGCCGAGAGGCAACGAACATCGCCGTGGCTTCCAAAGGCCCCGCAGAGGTAGCGACCGCACCCTTCGTTATCCGTCGAAATTTGGCGATCCGACGATCCGAGAAGCTGCCGATCATCACCGAATCTTCCCGATTCGCCTTCGCTGTCACCTCGGCAACTGGCCACTCGCTTCCAGGCTCCTTGAGATCGATGTTGAAATAGACATCGCGATACCGATCGAAGGTTGCATCGAGACGCTGGATACCGATGCCGGTCCCCCGCAGGGGGTAGCTCTCACCATCCGGCGAAAAGTGATACGCAGCATCCAATTGGCTGAGCTCCTCCCAGTTCCAGTCCGCGACCTTACCCACTCCGTTCGTAGTGCGTTCGAGGCTCTCATCGTGGAATACGACGACTACCCCGTCGCGGGTGACACGTATGTCGGTTTCGATGTACGCATAGCCCAGTTCCCCCATGGCGGCATCGAAAGCGTGCCACGTGTTCTCCGGCCACAGCAGACGCGAGCCGCGATGTGCGAACCGAAGGGGGTGCTCGTGCGCAAGATACGGTCGGTCGGACATCCATGAAAGGATACCGGCGACATCCGAGACGAACTCACACAGGCACGCCGGCCTTGATGACCTGGGCGATGAGGTGCCCATCGGGTCGATACGCAAGATGGACGTGCGTTGGTGCGTCGAGAACGACCATATCAGCCTTCATCCCTTCGGCGATGACGCCGCGGTCGGTGAGGTTGAGCGCTAATGCTCCGCCCCTGGTCGCCCCCCACAGGGCCTCGTCCGGCGTGAGCCCTGCTGTCACGACACCAAGGGAGATGATGAACGGCATCGTCTCCACATACGCCGTCCCCGGATTGCAGTCGGTCGCGAGCGCAACGGTCACACCCGCATCCCAGACTGCTCGCCCGTTTGGCGCTGCCGAGCCCATGGCGTACGACACGCCAGGAAGCAGAACCGCTACCGTCCCTGCGCGGGCGAGCGCGGCGAGATCTTCATCTGTCGCGTAGTCGACATGGTCTGCCGATACGGCACCTAGCGACGCAGCGAGTGCGGTGCCACCAGAGCGGGATAGCTGATCTACGTGGAGCCGCACCTCGAGTCCTGCCGCCCGGCCCGCGGTGACGATCTGTTCGGTCTCACCCGTCGTGAACGCTGCATCGTCGCAGAACACGTCGATAAAGCGTGCAAGAGACGCGACCCGATCGAGCATCGGGCCTTGCACGAGATCTACATATGCTGCACGGTCGCCTCGGAACTCAGGTGCCACGACATGAGCCCCCAAAAAAGTCGGGACGAGGTCGATCGGTAACTCAGCATCGATTCTTCGGATCGCTTCGAGCATCTTGACTTCAGTGTCAATCTCAAGGCCGTACCCTGACTTGACTTCCGCGGTTGTTGT
Source organism: uncultured Acidimicrobiaceae bacterium (assembly GCA_964460075.1). Taxonomy (GTDB): domain Bacteria; phylum Actinomycetota; class Acidimicrobiia; order Spongiisociales; family UBA5794; genus JAMBLL01. The sequence goes on along the minus strand of CAYWPC010000022.1, from coordinate 668 downwards.
CCCTGCCGCGAGCATGCGGTGAACTCGGCCAATCGACGTGGCTACGAGCCCATCGAGGCTCGCTGCACGTGTTGCACTGACCGTCGAGTAGATGCCCCCACCACTCTCGAGAATCTGCTCATATGAGGCCCCACCCATGCGAAGTGCGAATTCATCGGAACGCTCACCAGCAAACACGGCATGTGTGTGCGCATCGACGAAACCGGGCACCACTGCGGCACCACCGACATCGATCTGCGGGAATTCGCTGTATGCCTGCGGTACATGATCGGTCGAACCGACCCACGCGACGCGCCCGTCCTCGACGGCAACGGCGGCATCGTTGACCACGCCCAGGAGGTCGTGTCTCGACGGATCGTTGGTGACCAACTGCCCGATACTGGTGAGCAGAACCGACGACGAACAGTTCACGGTCCCCCCTTCAGGGGGGACAAGCGAGCGCAGTGAGCGAGGGGGGCCTTCAGGGGGGACAAGCGAGCGCAGTGAGCGAGGGGGGCCTTCGAGCCTGCGAGTGACTTCGTGATCCCCCTGCATCGTCGCTGACGCTCCTCTGCCGTCCCCCTTGAAAGGGGGACAGACCCTCCACCCTCCACAACCGAACCCCACGAAACAAGGACAAACCCTCCACCCTGACCCGCCACCCACCAAGACAACTCACCCGCAACACC